>NZ_DASZBG010000001.1:0-19672 GCF_035944335.1 Phenylobacterium sp.
TCTCCCGCGGGCGGGCGGGAGGCCTTGAGGGGGCGCATGCCGCCTCGGGGTGGTCCGGCCGATCGCTCGCGAGCCTAGCGGCTTTCCCCCCACCGACCCCACACATAGGTTAAGGTGCTTCCTCACCGGAGCACGGGGCCCATGCCGAATCCTCTCGTGCGGAAGCTGGAGCACGGCGCCCGCCTTTCGCGCGACGAACAGGCGCTGCTGGAGGCCCTGATTTCCCGCCCTCAGGCGGTCGAGGCGCACTGCGACCTGATCGCCGAGGGCGAGGCGCCGGAGCACGTGCATCTGGTGCTCGAGGGCTTTGCGTGCCGCTACAAGATCCTGCCCGACGGCAGTCGCCAGATCATGGCCTGGCTGTTGCCCGGCGACCTCTGCGACCTGCACGTCTCCCTGCTGGGCGAGATGGACCACGGCATCGCCACCCTGACGCCTTCCAGCATCTGCTTCCTGCCGCGCAACCGGCTGGAGGCGCTCGCCGAGGATCGCCCGAGCCTGATGCGCGCCCTGTGGTGGGCCACCCTGGTGGACGAGGCGATCCTGCGCGAATGGCTGGTCACCATGGGCCGCCGGCCGGCCCACGAGCGCATCGCCCACATGTTCTGCGAGGTTCGCCGGCGCCTGGACGCCGTGGGCCTCGCGCCGGGCGCGGTCATGGACTTCCCGCTGTCGCAGACCGACCTCGCCGACAGCGCCGGCCTCTCCCCCGTCCATGTCAACCGCATGGTCCAGCAGCTGCGCGACGAGGGCCTGATCGCCTGGCGCGGCCGGGTGCTGCAGGTGCTGAAGGTGATCGAGCTCGAGGCCTTCGCCGGCTTCGATCCCAACTACCTGCATCTGTCTGCGGCCTAGCCGCCGGGCGCGAGGCCCGCGGCGCCCGCCTCCGGGGGGCCCTTGGTCTTCACGCGGGCCACGAAGCGCCCATGTTCCCAGAGTTCGAACTCGCCCTGCGGCATGAGGTTTCGAGCTTCGGCCAGCGCCTGGTCGTCGGTGTCGCGCTCCATCTCAAGCACCGAGACGAAACGGCCGCCCAACCCGAGGCCGTAGATCCGGTATTGGCGCACCCCGCACCTCCTCCCGTCGCGCTCATCTGGGCGCCCGTCAGAGGCCCGTGCAATCAACCAGGTGAATGTCCGGTCCGCGATCTCGCCATCCGACCGCGCCATGGGCCCGCGCCATGGGCCCGCGCGTGGCTAATTCCGGTTAAGCGCGCTTGTTGGCGGATGGTGAACGCTCGTCGACGATACTTCCTCGCATGAGGGACGGACTCCACGGACTGCGGAGACCGCAATGGACAGATTGCCGAACCTGCTCGGCGGGGCCTGGGACTTCGCCGCCGCGCATCCCTTCGTCAGCGCCTGGCTGGCGGTGACCAGCGTCTGGGCGCTGTTCGCCTTCGGCCGCCGCGACGCCTGATTTTCGTCCGAACCACCCGCCGCCTCGGCCGTTCTCCTCGGACGATGGGACCGCCGGAACGCGACCAGAGATATGACGAAATCAAGCGCTGCCTGGCGGAGGCGGATCGCGCCTTCATCCGCGCCGGCGCGGCCGAGGACGAGCGCGAGCGCATCGCCCTCATCGACGAGGCCGAGACCTGGCTGATGCGCGCTGAGCGGCGCCTCGCGCGCATCACCGACCGGCAGGTCCCGCTGCAGCCGTCCGACGCCATCCCCCGCGAGTCGCGTTCCTTCGGCGCCGACCACAGTCCACGCTTCGCCGCGCTCTGGCGGCGTATCCCGAAAGCCTGACGAGCTGCGCCGCTTTGGGGGATAGGACGCATTCCGCGCTAGCCCTCGCAACGCGGCGCCGCTAACCACCGCCCATGCTCGGCTTGCTCTTCGGGGTCGCGGTCTGGGCCGGCGTGCAGAACGCGCTGGCGGGCGGCGGCTCGTTCGTCACCCTGCCGGCGCTGATCCTCTCGGGCCTCGACGCGCGGGCCGCCAACATCGCCTCCACCATCGCGCTGTTTCCGGGCCAGGTGACCACCGGCTGGGTGGGCCGCAGGCTGGTCTCCGGCGCGGCGGGGCTGTCGTTCCGCGCCCTGGTGGCGATCAGCCTGGCGGGCGGGGCCCTGGGGGCCGGGCTGCTGCTGCTCACGCCGTCGTCCTTCTTCGCGCGTCTGGTGCCCTGGCTGGTGCTCTTCGCCACCGCCCTCTTCGCCTATGGCAGCTTCGTGCGCCGCCCGGTCGGGACCGGCCCGCCGCTGTCGCGCACCGCCGCTGGCGTCATCCAGTTCCTGATCTCGATCTACGGCGGCTATTTCGGCGGCGGCATCGGCTTCCTGATGCTGGCCGCGCTCACAGCCGCGGGGCTGGCCGTGCGCACCGCCGGCTCGACCAAGAACGTGCTCGCCTCGATCATGAACGCCGCGGCCGTGGCGATCTTCCTGTTCACGCCGGGCATTCCATGGCTTCGGGTCGGGGTCGTGGCCGCAGGCGCCATGCTTGGCGGCTATCTGGGCGCCCAGGCCCTGCGGCGCGTGGACGAGCGCCTGATCCGCGGCTTCGTTGTGCTCCTGGGCGTGGCCCTTACCATCGGCCTCTTCATCCGGCAGGGCCGGTGACCCGGAGCAATCGTCCATGACCGTCGTTTCGGCCTATGTCTATCGCAAGGGCCTGCGCGTCCGGGAAGCGCGGCTCACCGAGGCCGGACTGGAGCTTCGGCCGGGCGAGTTCGTCTGGATCGGCCTCGTCGACCCCGACGAGGCGGAGCTGCGGCTGCTGGCGAACAAATTCAAGCTGCACCCCCTCGCCGTCGAGGACGCGCTCTCCGCCCACCAGCTGCCCAAGGTCGAGGTCTACGGCCACGAACTGTTCGTGGTCGCCCGCACGGCCGAGTTCTCCGGCGACCAGATCCACTACGGCGAGACCCACATCTTCATGGGCAAGAGCTATGTGGTCTCCGTCCGCCACGGCTCGGCGCGGGCCCATACGGCGCTGCGCGCCCACCTCGAGGCCTCGCCGGCGCTGCTCAACCACGGTCCCGACTACGTCGTGCACGGCATCCTCGACTTCATCGTCGACGGCTACCAGCCGATCGTCGAGGAGATCGAAGAGGAGGTCCTGGCCACCGAGACGCGCGCGCTGGACGCCTTCCTGTTGCGGGCCGACGTGCGGCGGATCTTCACCCTGCGCGGCGAGCTGCTGCGCTTCCGTCGAATCCTGGGGCCCATGGAGGAGGTGGCGAGCAAGCTGGAGCACCTCAGCCTGCCGGGTCTCGATGCCGAGGTGAGACCCTATTTCCGCGACGTGGCCGACCACGTCCGGCGCGTCGCCAACCGGGTCGAGGGCCTGCGCGACGTGCTCTCTTCGGTGTTCGAGGTTTCCAACCTGCTGGAACAGCAGCGGCAGGGGATCATCACCCGCAAGCTCGCCGCCTGGGCCGCCATCCTGGCGGTGCCCACCGCGATCGCCGGCATCTACGGGATGAACTTCCAGTTCATGCCCGAGCTGCACTGGCAGTTCGGCTATCCCACGACCCTGGCGGCCATCCTGGTGCTCTGTTGCGGGCTCTATGCGGCCTTCCGGCGTTCCGGCTGGCTCTAGGCGCCGTCGGGCCAGGACAGCCGCGATCAGGCCCGCGAGCCCCGGGGGCTCGCGGGCCTTCGCTGCGTCGGCTGCTCGGGGAGAGGTCAGCGGGCGACGGCGATCTCGGTGCGGGCGGCCGCGCGGGCTTCCGGGTAGGCGGTGAGCTTTTCGCGCACCTCGGCGCGCACGCCGTCGCGACAGCTGGTCCGCAGGGTCAGCGACCGCTCGCTGCGGCAGAACTCCACGCCCGCCCGGTCGACGCGCTGGGCCAACATCGCCTGGCCGGCGGGGGTCAGGAGGTCCAGGTCTGCCAGCCGCACCTTCACGGGATCCGGCGCGGCGTGGGCGGCGGTGGTCAGGGCGAGGGCTGGCAGGGCGGCCAGCGCCAGGGTGGCGGCGCCGGCGAGCTTGGCGGCGAAATGGGTCATGGGTTCGCTCCGTTCCTCGTCGGCTGGGGTGGGGGGTTTGCCGGCCGACGGGAGCGGTTTAGGTCTATACTTGGACGACGTCCTGTTAAGGCTGAGTAATGACGTCGAATTCACAATTACATTGGATCGTAGACTGTGAAACGCATGTAATGTGACAGGTAACAGTCACCCGTAACTCCAGACGTTACCTCGCGCCACGAAAAAAGGGCCGCGCGCGCGGCCCTTCACTCGGCTCATCCCTTCCTGCGGAGAACGGCCGGGGATGACTACGAACTCAGCCCCTGGGCTTCACGAACTTCAGGATCACCTGGTCGGTCTTGCCGCGGATGGCGGGATTGAAGACGTTGTCGGTGTGCGGGTCGGCGGTGTTGCGCAGCAGGTCGCTCTCGCCCGCCAGCCTGAAGCCGGCCGCCTGGACCTCGCTCTTGATCTGGGCCGCATCGATGCGGTGCAGCTTGTCGATGTCGACCCCCGCCAGGCCCACGTGGTCGACCACCAGATAGACCCCGCCCGGCTTCAGCGCCCGATAGATCTCGGCGTTCAGCTTGGCGGCGTTGTCGGCCGGGAACGGCTTCAGGTGCAGGTCGTGGTAGTTCTGCACGGTCATGACGAGGTCCAGTCGGTCCGGCAGCTTCAGGGCGGCGAACGGGCTGTCGATCGCCGTCACATTGGGGTAGGCGGCGGCAATCGCCTTCTGCTGCACGCCGTAGTTGGCGCTGAACTTGATGAATTCAGCGGGTTGGTAGGCATAGACGTGGCCCTTCGGCCCCACCGCCACTGACAGGATGCGGGTGAAATAGCCGCCGCCCATGATGAAGTCGGCGACCTTATCCCCCGGCCGCACACCGGCCCAGGTCAGCATCTCGCCGGGATGGCGCGCGGCGTCGCGCTGCACGTCGGCCTCGGGCCGGCCCTTGTCGGCGAGCGCGGCGGCGAGGCCGGGCGGCACGGCGGCATAGGCGATGGTCGCCGCCCCGGCGGCGCCGATGGCGAGCGCCGCGACCGCGGCGGCGATGAAGTGTCTGCGAGACATGAAGCACCCTCCCTCAAGGATTTCGGAGGGGAAACCCTAGCACCGCACGGCCAAGCTCGGCGAGCGGACCCTAACCCCGCCTCGACCGCGCCGCCCGTTCCCACTCGGCGCGGGCCTGCTCGACCCGGGCGGTGAACTCGGGCCCATAGAGCCGGTAGCAGGAGAACACCACCGCCTGGCCGGGCGGCATCTGCGCGGCGATCGCCTCCAGGCCCGGGGTCACGTCGGTGCGGTGGATCAGCCGGCCCTCGTCGGGGCCGCATTGCAGGGGCGCTTCCACCAGGTGCGAAAGGTGCGGGCACTCCCGCCGGGCGACCTCAGCGCAGGCGCCGTGCACCGGCGGCACGTTGCAGCCCCAGCCCACCGATCCATCGGTCATGGTCACGAAGCCGCCCGAGGCCACCGGGAACACCCAGCGGTCCTCCACCGAGGTGGGCGCGCCGCAGATGTGGCATTTCAGGTCGATCATCCCGCGCCGCTGGCGGGTGACGTGCACGGCGGCGAAGTTGGGCTCGCCCTCGCCCGGCGCTTGGCGCTGGTCGAGCTCGAGAAGTCCTGGGAAGTCGGTCGACGGCTGCACGCGGAACGCCTGCTCGCCGGACCAGGCCACCGACCAGGGCACGTCGGCCCCGATGCGCCGGCCCGTCTTGGCTAGTTCCCGGCCAGCCACTTGGTGACGTAGGCGTGGGCCTGGCGGGCGAGCGTCGGCGGCCCGGAGAAGTAGAACTCCGATCCGAACAGCCGCTTCTTCTCGCGCCAGCTCAGTTCGCCCATGTCTTCGGTCTGCAGCATGGTGCGCAGCTTGGCGCGCTTGGCCTTGGTGACAAACGCTACGTAGGTCGCTTCGGGCATGTCGCCCCACCTTCCAGATGCCTCAGCCGCCCCTCGGACCTCACAAAGCCAGAGCCCCGCCTCGCGGTGCAGGTGGCGGTATGCCGCAGGCCGATCTAGGTTGTGCCTAAAGGCTGTTTGGAGGGACGTCCACCATGCTCAAGTGGCGCGTCGGCGAGGTCACCGTCATCCGGATCCTGGAACTGGAGGCGACCGGCGGCACGCGCTTCATCCTGCCGCAAGCCACGCCCGAGGTGATCCGCCAGATGGGCTGGCTCAGCCCCCACTTCGCCGACGAGAACGGCAAGCTCAGGATGAGCATCCACGCCTTGCTGGTCGAGACGCCCACCTGCCGGATCATCGTCGACACCTGCATCGGCAACGACAAGCAGCGCGACATCCCCACCTGGTCCAACCTGCAGACCGGCTTCCTGGACGATCTCGAGGCGGCCGGCTTCGCGCCGGAGACCATCGACACCGTTCTGTGCACCCACCTGCACGTGGACCACGTGGGCTGGAACACCAGGCTGGTCGAGGGCCGCTGGGTCCCGACTTTCCCCAAGGCCCGCTACCTGATCGGCCGCACCGAATTCGACTATTGGCAGCAGGAGGAGGCCGATACGGAGCACCTCGAGCGCTCGCCGTTCCACGACAGCGTCAAGCCGGTGTTCGACGCCGGCCTCGTCGACCTCGTGGAGACCGACCACCAGGTCTGTCCCGAAGTCCGCCTGGAGCCGACGCTCGGCCACACGCCCGGCCACGTCTCGGTCCGCATCCGCTCGAACGGCGAGGAGGCCCTGATCACCGGCGACTTCGCCCACCATCCCTGCCAGCTCGCCCATCCGGAGTGGGCCGCCACCGTCGACTTCGACGCCGAGGCCTCCACAGCCACGCGCCGGCGGGTGTTCGGCGCGCTCGCGGGCTCGCAGGTGCTGGTCATCGGCACCCATTTCGCCAGCCCCACCGCGGGCCATGTGGTACGCGACGGCGCGGCCTGGCGTTTGGCCGTGTGAGAACCTTAACCTGGGTCAATATCGCGTCCGTGGCCGACACCCTCAACCCGCCGAATGTCGTCGCCGAGGCGAAGGAGCGCGCGCTGGCGCCCCTGTCGGGCGTCTTCATGCTCGACCAGGTGACGGCCGGCATGGCCGGGATGGACGCCCGCGACGCCACCCTGGTGATGGCCATCAACCAGGCCAATATCGCCCCCCTCACCCGCGATCCGGAGGCGCGCCTGCGCTACGGCGCCCTGGAGTCGCCCGCGCCGGACGACGAGCGCCGACCCGTCTCGCTGAGCGCGGTCGCCGCCTCCCTGCGCCTGCCCTACGAGACCGTGCGCCGCCGGGTCCGCCGTCTGGCGGCGGACGGCGTCTGCGACCTCACCGACCAGGGCGCGGTGGTGCCGGAGACCTTCCTCGCCTCGCCGGCCTATCTGACCTCGGTGATCGCGGCCCACACCCGCCTCTACAGCTTCTATCGCCAGGTTCTGGCCGCCGGCCTGATGGAGGCCCTGCCGCCATCGCGCTATCCGGCCGAGCCCGCCGTCCCGATCCGCGCGACGCTGCGCCCGCTCTCCGACTATCTGCTCAGGAGCGGCGAGAACCTGATGGCGCTCACCGGCGACCTTGTCGCGGGCCTGGCCTTCTTCGGGCTGGTCAGCGCGGGCGAGACCCTGCCGCCGCCCGCCAGTTCCACCGCGGCCCTCGCCCGCCGCCTGGCCATGCCGCACGAGACCGTCCGCCGCCACCTGGGCGGGCTGGCCGCGGCCGGCTGGTGCGCGCGCGTCGGCCGCGGCTTCGTGGTCCCCGAGGCGGTGCTGCGCCGGCCCGGCGTCGTCGCCCTGTTCCGCGACAACGCCGCCAACGTCCACCGCCTGTTCACCACCCTGGCCGAGCGGGGCGTGATCGAGGCCTGGGAACGGCTGGGCGTCGTCGCGCCGCCCTCCGCCTGAGGCTGCGGCCGGCCGCATGCCGGGTGCGGCGGGATGTCGCAATTCCCCGGAGTGGGGTCCGCTCGCGTTGACCCTACGTCGGCTCCGGCGCGCATTGTTCCGTGAACGCGCGGGAGATTCATATCCATGTCGACGTCGCCAGGCCCGGCCGCCGTCCTCCGGTCGTCCTCGCCGCTCGCCGACGCCCGGCTGACCAACCGGCTGGCGATGGCCTACCTGCTCGACGCCGTCGCCATCTTCCGCGGCGAAGACCACCTGCTCGATGCGCTGCTGATCTCGGCCATCAGCCAGGCCAACGTCGCCCCGATCACCCGCCAGGCCGACCTGCAGGTGACCTACGCCGCGCCGGACGCGGCGCCGCCCGATGACATGCGGCGGCCGGTGAGCGTCAATGCGCTGGCGAGTTCCCTCAACCTGCCGTTCGAGACGGTGCGGCGCCGCGTGCGTGGCCTGCTCGACCGCGGCATCTGCGAGCCCGGCGACGGCGGGGTGATCGTGCCGACGCGTGTGGTGACCTCGCCGGAGTATTACCGGTACACCTTCCTCGGCTATGAGCGGCTGCGGGCCTTCTACTATCAGCTCCGCGACCTCGACCTGCTGAAGGATCTGCCGCCCGCCAGCGTCGAGCTGGGCGAGGACGTGACGCCCCTGCGCACGGTGGCCCGCGTCGCCAACGACTACGCCCTGCGGGTCATCGACACGGTGATGCGGGCGCTCGGCGACCTGCTCACCGGGATCATCCTGATCGAGGTCCTGCGCAACAACACCGAGCACCTGGGTCCCGACCTGCGTGGCGGCGAGGGGCTCTCGCCCGACGATTTCGTCCCCGACGCCCTGCGCCGACCGGTCAGCATCACCGCGGTGGCCAGGCGCATCGGCCTGCCCATCGAGACCGTGCGCCGCCACGCCGCCGAGTTGCTGGAGCGCGGCCTCTGCGTGCGGGTCAAGGGCGGGCTGGTGGTCCCCACCCAGGCCCTGGCGCGACCGGCCATGGTCGCCTTCTCCAGCGAGAACCTCGCCAACCTGCACCGCATGTTCGCCGCCCTCTCGCAGCTCGGCGTGCTCGCCGTCTGGGACCAGCTCGACCGGGTCCCCTGAGGCCAAAACCTTTGGGCCAAAAAAAACCCCGGCCGTTTGCGGCCGGGGGAGAGCAAAATGAACAAGCTGAGCCTATCAGGCTCCGACCATACCCGCAATGGTGGAGCTTAGGTTCGATTTCTCGACAGCGCGGACTGCCGGCGGACGCGTCGGCGCGGAACACCGGCGCCGGGCGGCGGGTTGCTGAGGTCGGACGCTGCGCCTCCGGCGTCGCGAACCGATGGAGATTTGACCATGCGCAACCCGATCCTCGCCGCCCTGGCGATCGCCGGCCTGAGCGCGGCCGCCGCGCCCGCCCTGGCCCAGACCGTGGAGCAGCTGACCGTCACCGGCCAATGGAACGGCCGCGGCGAGCCGCCCGCGACCCTTTCGCGGATCGTGAGTTACGACGACCTCGACCTGCGCCTCGCCGCCGACCAGTCGGTGCTGCGCCGCCGCATCGAGGTCACCGCCCGCGAGATCTGCGACGAACTGGGTCAGGACCGTCCCAACAGGACCAACCTCGGCCGCTCCTGCCAGGACATGGCGGTGAACAATGCGATGCAGCAGGTCCGCTTCGCCGTCGCCCAGTCGTTCAGCACGCCCGGCCCCGCCTACGCCGTGGTCGCCCCCACCGGCGAGGGCGCCGACACCGCCTATGTCGCCCCCGTGGGTCCGTCGTCGTCCTCGGATGACACCGCGACCTCGGCCGACACCGCCGCGGCGCCGGCCAGCTACACGACCCAGACCGTGACCAACGGCCCGGTGCCGGACACCGCGGAGAACCGCGCCCGCTACGGCGGCCCGATGTCCAACGCCGGCAAGCACACCGGCGCGCGCGGCAACTGAGTTAGGGGTCCTGTGGCGTCCCGTCGGCGGAAAGCGCGCCGACGGCGCCCGGACTGACGTAGAGCGGCGTGCCCGGCCTGGGACTCTCGACGCGCCCGAGCCCGGCCCAGGTCGCCCAGCCCAGCCGGTTGAGCAGGGCCGGCCGCTCGGCTTCGCGGATCGTGGGATCGAGGCCGAGCACCATGTTCTCCTGCTGCCGCACGAACGGCCGGCAGTGGTAGCTGAGCAGGGCGTGGCGCGGCTTGTCGGTGCGGTTGGCGCCGGTCCCGTGCCAGATGCGCCCGTCGAAGGCGAGGATCGAGCCCGCCGGCCCCGCGGCGCCCACCGTATCCTCCAGCGTCGGCATATTGGCCGGCTCGTCCGGCGCATAGGCAGAGGATCTGGGCGTTGCGGCGCTGTTCAGGTGGCTGCCCGGCACGAGGCGGGTGCCGCCGTTCTCGTCGCTGAAATCGTCCAGCATCCAGGCGATGTTGGCCACCACCGGCTTGGGCGTCCAGAAGCCGACGTAGCCCTGGTCGGTGTGCAGCACCATCGGCTCGCCGCCGGGGTGGGCGATGTTGGCGGTGAAGCTCGACACCAGGAAATCGGGGCCCAGCAGGTGGCCCATCAGGGCCTCGACCATCGGATGCAGCATCAGGTCGCGGAACACCTTGCCCTTGTTGAGCAGCATCCAGACCCGCTGGTTCGGCCGCGCCGCCCCGCCGTCGTGGAAGGCCAGGCCGCGCGCCCGCTCGCCGGCCGCCTGTTCGATCAGCCGGTCCTTCAGCGCCGCGATCTCGGCGCGCGACAGCACGCCCGGCACGATGCAATAGCCCTGCTCGTCCAGGTCGCGCCGGGCGCGGTCGAGGTCGGTGGTGGGCGGGATCAGGCGAACGGCGGCGCCCATGGCGGATCTCCCTGGCGGCGGCTCTGCGCAAGACTAGCGCCGCCTCAGGCCCGCTGGCTAGCGCGGCCGGACCGGCCGCTCAAAAGCCAAGCTGCACCCGAAGACCGCTCCCACGCGTTTGATAGGCTTGGGACATCAGGAATCGAGACACCACATGCGTAAGACCATCGCCAGCGCCGCCCTCGCGGCCCTCGTCGCCCTGCCGCTGATCGCCGGCCCGACCGGCGCCAGCGCCTCGTGCCGCGGCCGCGCCAACACCGGCACGGTGATCGGCGGCGTCGGCGGCGCCCTGGTGGGCAACTCCATCTCGCACGGCGGCGGCGGGGCGGTCATCGGCGGCCTCGGCGGCGCCGTGCTCGGCCACGAGATCGGCAAGAGCGGCTGCACCTCCTCCACCCACCGCGCCTACTATCGTCGCGGCCATTCGCACTACGCGGCCAACCATCGTTCGAGCCAGGTCTACTACGACCAGAACGGCAACCCGGTTTACCGCCGCTAGAGCCTGACGAAGCCGGGCGCCCCGTCGCGGGACGCCCGGACTCGGCCGCCCCTACCCCGCCCCGGCCAGTTCCCGCCGGAGTTTCTCCGCATGGGCCGCGACCGCCGCCTTGCGTTCCACCGCCGCCGAAACCCCCACGATGATCGCCGCAGCCTCGCCGCCCAGCGCCAGCGGGATGTCGGCCACGAAGGCCCGGAACGGGGCGCCGTCGCGCTTGCGCAGCACGATCTCACCCTCCCATGGCTCGCCACGGCCTAAGCGCGACATGATCTCGCCGGCCTGGTCGCGCGACTGCACCGCCGGCGTCATCTCGACCACATTGCGCCCGATGGCCTCCGCCTCGCTCCAGCCATAGAGCCGCCTGGCGCCGCGGTTCCAGAACAGGATCGCCCCGTCGGCCTGGGTGGCGATCACCGCCACGGCGTCGCCAAGGTGCGAGCGCAGCAGGGCGCGGATCGTCTCCAGCGCGGCCGCCCCGGGCGCGGGCGCGGCGGGCGCGGCGCCCGCGCGGCTCACGGCCAGCACCTGGCGGTCCTCAAGCCAGACGTCCACGCGCGCGCTGCTCGGATGGTCGGCGAGCAGCCGTTCGGCGGTCTCGCGGGCGGCCGTGTCCGAGCGCAGATCGTGCGCCTCGAAGCCGGTCGCGGCCCCATCGGGGCGGCAGAAGTAGAAGGTGTAGAGCGCCATCACGTCCCCAGCGCGCGTCGTCGCGCCGAGCTTAGCCCGCCGACCGGGAATTCAAAACTGATCGTGCTAGGTCGCCACCGACGGGCCGCGGACCACGGAGACCCGGGTCCCGGGCGGGGCGTCGTCGGCGACGACCTTGGCGCCCAGCTGCTGGGCGAGGGCTTCGATGACGCTGGTGCCGAGCCCGGAGCGGATCGTCGACAGATCGGGACGGCCGACGCCGTCGTCGCTCACCGACAGGGTCCAGCCGGAGGCCTCGACCGCATAGTCGATGCTGACCTGGCCGATCCGCTCGGCGGGGAAAGCGTGCTTCAGGGCGTTGATCACCAGCTCGGTGACGATGAGGCCGAGGCTGACGGCCTGGTGAGAGCTGACCGTCGCGGGATCGGAGCGCACTACGAGCGCCAGGCCGCGGGCCTCGCGGATCATCGAGGAGGCCAGGCTTCCGCTGAGCTTGGTCAGGTAGGGACCCATCTCCACGTCGCCGACGCTGGTCTGGAGGTGTTCCTGCACCGCGGCCACCGACATCACCCGGTCGTGGGCGTCCTGCAGGTGGCGGCGGGATTCCTCGGAGCTGACGTTGCGCGCCTTCATCAGCAGGATGCCGGCGATGATCTGCAGGCTGTTGGCGATGCGGTGCTGCATCTCCTGCAGGAGGACCGCGCGTTCACGGAGCAGCCCGTCCTTCTCGAGCAGCAGGGTGGCGATCTGGCTGTCGGCGCTGCGAGTTTCGGTGACGTCGTCGATGGCCAGCAGAATGCGGACATCGCCGCCACCATCGTAGTGGACCTTCTGGACGTGCATCACCAGGCGCCGGGCGGGCGCGCCGGGACGCAGCAGATCGGTCTCGAAGGGCCCCGCATCACCATGGCCGGCGAGCGTGCTCTCGAGCAGGGTGTTAAGCTCGGGAATGTTCCAAGCGCCGCCGCTCAGCTCGTCCATGCGCAGGCCGTCCACCCGATCGGTGAGGATATCGAAGGCGCTGCAGAACGAGCGGCTGGCCGACACCACCCGCTGATCGCCGTCCAGCAGCAGGAGCGGCAGGGCGGAGGTGGTGATCAGAGCGCGGGCGAGACCGCCCATATGTTCGGCGTCCGTCTGGTCGCCGTCGGGGCCGAGGGCGGCCATTTTCGACATCCCTGACGACGGTGGGTCGCGAAACGGGCGGCCCGGCGCGGTGAAGGCGGCGATGCTCGCCGTGGGCCTTCACCGTCTGATCGTCGCTGTAATCTAACATGGATCAGCCCCGGACCCGGCGCCAAATCGCGGAGACCGGGGCCGGAACGACGCTGGACCCCGCCGGATCGCTCCGGCGGGGGAACTCGAGGTCAGTCGCTGCGGGCGTTGTTCTGGCGCGTCCAGCGGATGTTGGTGCGCAGGCCGTCGAGCCGGGCCTGGATGGTGGTCTCGTCGCGCGGGCTGAGCTGGCCGTGGCGGTGGCGCATGTTGGCCTCCTGACGGCGGATGTCCCTCAGCGAGCGCTGCGCGCGGCGGCCATCGTCACGCGAAAGGCTGCCGTCGTCGATGCCGGTCTGGATCCGCTGGCCCAGCCAGGCGGCGCGCGAGCTGAAGTCGGTCGGCGCGCCGTCCCACTGCGTGCGGTTGCTGTAGGCGGCGTTGGAGGCCCGATCGTAGGCCGAGGGCGTGGCGGCGACCCACTGGCCGCGGGTGTCCCAGTAGCCGGTGGTGGAGGCCGGGGTCCAGCCGCCCTGGTTGTCGTAATAGCCGTTGGCGTTGGAGGACACCCAGCGGCCGCGGCTGTCGTAGGCGCCGTTCGGCGCGCCGGCCATCCAGCGGCCTTCGCGGTCGTAGTAGCCTTGGGCGTCGGTGCGGGCCACGGCGTTGGCGTGCCAGGCGCCCTTGGAGTCGTAGTAGCCGTAGGCGTGGGCGCAGTCGGAGCTGCCCTTGGTGGCCTGGTTGCCGATCACCGCGCCGCCGACGCCGCCGATGACGGCGCCCGTGGTCTTGTCGCCGTGGCCGGCGATGGCGCTGCCGATCAAGGCTCCGAGGACCCCGCCGCCGACCGTGCCGGCGACCCGGTTGGCATGCTGTTGTTCGCAGCTGGTCTGAGCGAAGGCGAACGTAGGAATGAGAGCCGCCGCGGCGATGCCGGCGGCGAGCAGGTGGTTGCGCATGGTTGAGGCTCCTGAGAGGGATGCATATCCTTCTCGTGAGAGATACAAATCGCATCTATTAAATAGGTTCCCGACAAGTTCGATAATCGCCATCTATTTTATTTGACCTGAGGGCGGTGTTGACTGAATTCGATATAATAAAAACTTCTGGCGGCCCGCTCGGTTATTTGCTCGCTATTGCCGACCCTACTGCCTATATGTCTGAACGTGCGCCGTCGGGCGTGAGCCGCCAGCGAGGCGGTCGATCAAGCCCGGCGCGGCGCCCGTTGAGCGCTCCCCGATGACATTCCTCTTCGTCGCCGCCATGGCCTGCGTGGTCCTGCCCCTGGTGGCCGGCCCCGTCCTGCGCATCCTCGTCCCCGCGCTGGCGCGCCGCACGTGACCCTCATCGACCGCGGACCGAGCCGCGACACCACCTTCCGCACCTCGCTGCGCGCCGGGGTCTGGTCGGTGACCAAGAACAACGTCTTCTACGGCGACTATCTGAGCCACAACCAGGCGATCCGCAGCGCCTGCTATGGCGCGCGCGCGGTCGAGGCGACCGGCGGCCAGGCCCGCGTGCTGGCCGGCGACGAGGTCATCGCCCACCGCGATCTGGTGCTCGCCCCCTAACCGATCCGGAGACCGCCATGTCCGACCGCACCCCGGCCGAGCTGGAACGGGAGAACAGCTATCTGAAGGCGCGCATCGCGCAGCTGGAAGGCGACGTCACCGACCTGTCGGCGGAGAACCTGCGCCTGTCGGAGGAGCGCGAGCGCCTGCACGCCCGGCGCGCCGCCCGCGCGCCGAACCCGCTGGGCGGCGGGCAATAGGGCCGGGCCGGATTTCGGCATGGCTTCGCCTCGAAGGTCGCCGTCACATCTCGGTGAAGCTGTCGAATATGATTGGCGCCATGTCAGCCAGTCGACATAGGTCCCGGCTTTTTCCGGCCACGTCATGACCGAGCCTTTGTCCCCCGTGCTGGTGCTTGCCGTCGACGACGACGTGCTGGTGCTGGATCTGTTGCAATCGGCGCTCGAGGACGGCGGATTCCAGGTCAAGACCGCGCTCGGCGGCGACGAGGCGATCGCCGCGCTGGAGATGAACCGCGCGCGGGATATCTGCGCGGTGGTCACCGACGTGAACCTGGGCCGTGGGACGAACGGCTGGGACGTCGGCCAGCGGGCCCGCGAGCTGAGCCCCGGCCTGCCGGTGCTCTATATCTCCGGCGATAGCGCCCACGACTGGACATCGCGCGGCGTGCCCAGGAGCCTGCTGGTGCAGAAACCCTTCGCGCCGGCCCAGATCGTCACCGCCGTGGCCTCGCTGATCA
Source organism: Phenylobacterium sp. (assembly GCF_035944335.1). GTDB lineage: Bacteria > Pseudomonadota > Alphaproteobacteria > Caulobacterales > Caulobacteraceae > Phenylobacterium. The sequence goes on from NZ_DASZBG010000001.1 coordinate 15,219, forward strand.
ACCAGCAGATCGCAGCGCCGGACGGGCATTCGTAGCGGGCTGGCGGCGGGCCTCTAGCCCGGACGGTGCGCCGCGTCCGTTAGACGATCAAGCTTGGCTCTACCTGGTCGGGTCGAGGACGGGCCCGCCGGTGGTCATGCGGTCGATGGTCTTCTGCGCTTCACGGGTGCGGGACTCCACGTAGGTGCGCGGCAGGCAAACCGTGCGCTTCAGCTTGGTCCCGATCGGGGCCTCGTCCTCGCAGACCATGGCGTCATTTGGCTTGGGCTTGACGGTCGGCGCTGGGAGGACGGTCACGCCCGAGATCGGCGTGGGCTTAGGCGTGGCGGCCTTGGGCGCATCGACGGGTGCGGCGCCGATGGCGACGGCGAGAAAGGCGGCGATCATGGCTCGTCAGCTCGCAATTTTTTGGAGCAGAGAACGGGGAAAGACGAACGTCGTTAGCTGAAAAAACGTCGTTCGACCAGCCGCGATCCGATCACGCCGCCTTGGTCACCTTGATCTTCTTCTGCACGGCGACCGTCAGGTCGCGCATGACGTTGGTCGCCAGCTTGACGTTGGTTTCGGGCACGGCCAGCAGGGTGCGGATGGCGTCGAAGTGGATCTCCAGTACGGCCGGGTCGCAGGCTTCGGCGCCGCCCATCACGTCGGCGTAGTCCAAGAGCGACTGGGAGACCTCCTCCACCAGCTGGTCCCGCACCTGGCGGGCGCGATGGCGGGTGTGCTGCATGACCCGGTAGGTCATCTGCAGGGTCTCGCGGTCCATGCCGCCGCGCGAGGCGATCACCCGGCGCAAGGCCTCGAGCTCGACGCCGATGGTCTCGCGGGTGGACTGGCGATCGAGCTTGTCCATCACCTCGGCCGGATCCTGGGCGCGGCGCATGACGCCGGAATAGCTGATCTCGGTGCGGCGGCGTCGGTCGGGGCCGATATAGACCTCTGAGACGATGAATTCGCGCGGCCGGGTCAACACCAGCTGGATGCGGCTGATCACCGAGGCCGGGGTGAAGGGCTTGATCACGAACTCATTGACCCCGGCGCGGCGCGCAATCTCCACGTCGCGGGCGCTGCGCGTGGCGGTGAGCATGATGATCGGCACCCGCGGATTGGGCACGACGGTGTCCTTCACGACGGCGGCGCGGCGGATCGTGCGGGTGAGCTCCAGGCCGTCCATCACCGGCATGTTCCAATCGGTGAAGATGATGTGGGGGTCCCAGCGCTTGAGGATTTCGCGGGCCCTCAGGCCGTCGCTGGCGGTCTCCACCTGGCCGACGCCGGCGGCCCGCAGCACGTCGCCGATCAGGCGCGAGGTGACCGAGTGGTCGTCGACGACGAGCACCTTCAGACCCGCCAGGTCGGCGGGGCGCAGATTGGCGGCGGCGAGCGTTCGGTTCTGGGTCATCACATACGCGGGCGTGCAGGAAGCGGGCCACCATTGACGGCAAGCGATTGAAAAGCCGTTTATGCGGCGGTTCGATTTCCTGCTGGGGGATTCCATGCGTCTGGCCTTGCTGCTCACCGCCGCCTGCCTTGTCATGTCCGCGCCGGCCGCGGCGCAGACGGCGGAGGGCCCGACCCGGACCTTCACCGCGCGTGACCTGTTTGGCCTGCGCCAGGCCACCGATCCGCAGGTGCGGCCGGACGGCGGGGCGATCGCCTATGTGCGGGTCTCCAACGACATCATGACGGACCGCGGCCGGTCCTCGATCTGGCTGGTCGATCCCGCGACGGGCGTGCAATCGCCGCTGGTCGCCGACGAGAACGCCAACCTGCATCCGCGCTGGTCGCCGGACGGCCAGCGCCTGGCCTATGTGGCGGCCACGCCCGGCGGGGCGCCGCAGCTCTATGTGCGCTGGATGGCGTCGGGCCGCTCGGCGCGGGTGGCGACGCTGGAGGAGGCGCCGAGCGAGATCGCCTGGTCGCCGGACGGCAAGCTCCTGGCCTTCACCATGCTGGTCCCCGACCCGGGCCGCACGCTGGGCGCGCCGCTGGCCCGGCCGGCCGGCGCCCAATGGGCCGAGCCGCTGAAGGTCATCGACCGGCTGACCTACCGCGCCGACGGCCAGGGCTATCTGAAGCCCGGCCACCCGCAGCTGTTCGTGGTCTCGGCCGACGGCGGCCAGCCCCGGCAGATCACCTCCGGCGCCTATGACGTCGGCGGCGGGATCGGCTTCGACCGCGACGGCGGGAGCGTGGTGTTCTCCACCAACCGCGCCAAGGATTGGGAACGCGACCCGCAGGAGAGCGACGTCTATCGCGCCGCGATCGCCGACGGCGCGCTGACCCGGCTGACCGACCGGGTCGGACCCGACGAGGGGGCGGCCGTCTCCCCCGACGGGACGAAGATCGCCTACACCGGCTACGACGACCAGCGCCGCCGCGGCTACGAGAACCGCCGCCTCTACGTCATGGACCGCGACGGGGCCAACAAGCGCGTGCTGACCGGCGGCCTCGACCGCTCGGTCACGGGACCGCAATGGGCCGCCGACGGGCGCAGCGTCTTTGTGCAGTACGACGACAAGGGCGTCGGCAAGGTGGCCCGCGTCGGCCTCGACGGCCGGCTGGAGACGGTGGCGGCGGGCCTCTCGGGCTCGGGCCTCGACCGGCCCTACACGGGCGGCTCGTTCTCGGTGGGCAAGGGGCTGGTGGCCTTTACCCAAGGCGCGCCGGACGAGCCGGGGGACCTGGCCATCGCGCGCGGCGGGAAGGTCGAGCGCCTGACCCGGCTGAACGAGGACCTGTTCGCCGGCAAGGCGCTGGGCCGCGTCGAGGCCATGGCGGTCACCTCGTCCTACGACAAGAAGCCCATCGACGCCTGGATGGTGACCCCGCCGGACTTCGATCCGGCCAAGCGCTACCCGCTGATCCTGGAGATCCACGGCGGGCCGTTCGACGCCTATGGCGCCCTGTTCTCCACCGACGACCAGCTCTATGCGGCGGCCGGCTATGTGGTGGTCTACGCCAATCCCCGCGGCTCGACCTCCTATGGCGAGGCCTTCGCCAACGAGATCGACCGCAACTATCCGAGCCACGACTACGACGACCTGATGAGCGTCGTGGACACGGCGATCGCCAAGGGCTTCGTCGACCCGACGCGGCTCTATGTGACCGGTGGGTCGGGCGGTGGGGCCCTGACCGCCTGGATCGTCGGCAAGACGCACCGGTTCGCCGCCGCCGCGGCTCAGAAGCCGGTAATCGACTGGACCAGCGAGGTCCTCACGGTCGACGGCTACAACTTCATGGCCCGCTACTGGTTCGGGAAGATGCCGTGGGAGGACCCTGAGGGCTATTGGAAGCGATCGCCGCTCTCGCTGGTCGGCAATGTGACGACACCGACCCTGGTGGTGGTGGGCGAGCAGGACTTCCGCACCCCGCCGGAGGAGGCCGAGCAGTTCTACCAGGCCCTGCAGCTGCGCGCCGTGCCGACCGCCCTGGTGCGCGTGCCCGGCGCCTCGCACGGCGGGCTGGCCGCGCGGCCCTCGCAGTCGGCGGCCAAGGCCGCAGCGATCCTCGCCTGGTTCGCCAGCTACCGCCTGGGGACGCCCTAGGGCGCTAGAGGTCCTCCCACAGAATCGAGCTGATCCGCCAGCGGCCCTCCAGACGGTGGAGCTGGATGAACTTGTGGCCGCCGCCGCCATAGTCCGACCCGTTCAGGCGTCCTCGTTTCTCGTAGGTCGACCAGCGCGAGGCGATGTTCGCCAGCACGACGGTGCGCGCCGTCGTCTCCCATTCGTGGAAATCGGTGAGCGCGCCGTCGGCGAGAATCCGCTGGCGCGGGGCGATGAAGGCCTCGGGCGTCCAGCTATCGACCGCCTCGGAGGTCACGCGGGTGATGGTCGCGGTCTCGGCGAACAGGGCGCGCAGGCCCTCGACCGCGGGCAAGCGCCCGCCGCGATTGTCGAAGGCGGCGTAGAAGGCCGCGATCAGGGCCTCGATCTCGGGGTCCAGGGATGGGTCCATCGACGCGGTTTAGCCGGGCGCGGCTAGCGCATGTCCATGGCCGAGGTCCCGTCGGACCAGCGGGGCACGGTGACGAAGAAGATGGTCACCCCATCCGGGCCCTCGTCGGCCGCCACGGGTGAGCCCGGCAGGCCGGCGCCCCAGGCGGAGGCCTTGGCGCGGGCCAGGTAGAACATCAGGTGCGGATGGGCGTGGCCCACGGCGTCGGCCAGGTAGCCCTGTTTCGACATCATCATGCACATGGCGCCGGCGCCGGGCCGCGGCGCATGGGCCCCGGCGCGCGCCTGCATCCGGGCCCTCGACACGCCGGCCAGCACCTGGCGGGTGCGTTCGAGGTAGGCCGGCAGCACGGTGGCGGCGGCCGAGGCGTTGAAGCACATGGGCGAGCGCACCTTGGGGTTCCAGAACTCCGGATCGTCGAAGCCTGCCCCCCAGGACCGCTCGACGAGGCAGACGAAGCCGTTCGCGCCCTTGACGGCGGTGGCGTAGCCGGC
>NZ_DASZBG010000002.1:0-14194 GCF_035944335.1 Phenylobacterium sp.
CGCATGGGGCTTGCCGTTCCGCGCGAAAGGGATCACCCCAGACACACCGGCCCGATCGAACCGCTCCCGCGCCCTGCCCCGCAGCGCGCCGGCCGAGCCCTGGAGATGACGATGGCCAAAGGCCAGAAGAAGTCCAACCGCGAAGTCCGCAAGCCCAAGCAGGCGAAGGCCAAGGCGGCGCCCACCTCGAGCGCCACCATGGGCAGCGTCGACAAGGCCAAGGCGTCGTCCTTCGGCGGCAAGCGCTGATCGGCCCGGCGTCGCTGCGCCACGGCGCGCGGTCCTAGCCGCGGATCGCCTGGTCCAGGCAGACGGCAAGCGAGACGCAGGCCGCCGTGGTGATCGCGGTGGAGAGCTGCGGATAGCGCGCGGGCACGTCCGGCCCCTGGTGGTCGAACAGCCACTGCAGCAGGAAGGCGGCCATGGCCCCGGCCAGGATCCAGCTGTCCGGCGCCTGATGGCGGGCGAGCAGCAGCAGCCAGGCGGCCACCGCCGACAGCACCGAGATGACCTGGCGTTCCCAGCGGGGCCGCCGGCGTCCGGTCTCCATCCCCCAGCGGACGCCGCCCAGGAAGCTCATCACCACCGCCGACCAGGTGAGGATGATGGTGAGCGCCGGCCGGGCCATGTCGTGCGGGCCGTAGCCATAGAGCAGCGCGGAGATCGGGAACGGCGCCAGCGCCAGGCCGGCGATGGCCCAGAGCGCGACGGGCGGCGCCTCGTGACGCGAGCCGACCTCGGTCTCGTCCATCAGCATTCAGTCCCTCCGAAGCACGGACGAAGCCCCCAATCGGCCGCCAGTGCGAAGGTCAACGCAAGCTTGAGTTGAGACCATGACCCGCGATCCGCCCAAAGGTAAAGGGCCGAGGACCTGTGGGGTCTAGCGGGTGAAGACCGACATCTGGGACAGGGTGTTCGGATCGAGCGCCCCGGTCTGCGGCAATTCGTGGTCGCGCTGGAAGCTCTGGACAGCGCTCTTCAGCTCCGGCGAGGCGGCGCCGCTAGGGCTCCCATGGAAGTAGCCGAGCTTGCCAAGGACGCGCTGGGCCGAGGCGATCCTGGTGCTGCCGGAGGCTTCGGCCTGGGCGGCGATCTCGCTCCTCGGCCGGTAGGCGGCGACGGCCTTGTCAGCGGCGGCCAGGGCGGCGGGCGAGAGCTTGGCTTCCAGGTCGACGGCGTTGGCGCGGGCCTGGCCGTCGCCGCCGGCCGCGGCGATCGAGAACCACTTGTAGGCCTCGGCGAGGTCGCGCTCGACGCCGGAGCCGGATTCGTAGAGCAGGCCGAGATTGTACTGGCTGTCGACGACGCCGGCCTGGGCCGCCTCGCGGAACCATTTGGCGGCGGCCGACAGGTCCTGCGGGCCGCCCTCGCCGCGGAAATAGTAGAGGGCGAGGTTGTGCATGGCCGAACGGTCGCCGCCCTCGGCGGCGCGCGTGGTCCACCGACGGGCCTCGGCGGGGTTCTTGATCACGCCGGAGACGCCGGTCTCGTAGAGCTTGGCCAGGTAGAACTCGGCCGGGGCGTAGCCGGCCTCGGCGATGGCCTTGAGACGGGCGAGACCGCCGGCCTGGCCGGTCTCGATGTCGCGCACGGCCGCGGCGTAGTCGAGCGACGGCTGCGGCTTGGGCGCGGACGGCTCGGCGGGGATCTCGCCGGCCGTGGGCGCGGTGGGGCCGAGCGGCTGGGGCGCGAGCGCGACGGCGGCGCGCGGGGCGGTCTCGGACAGGGGCGCGGACGCGGCCTCGGGCATCACCGAGCCTGAGCCGCGGCCTTCCATCAGGACCACGCCGGCGGCGCCGACGCTGAGGAAGGCGGCGCCGCCGGCCAGCATGAGGGCCGTCTGCCAGGTGGAGGGCGGCCGCGCGGCGGCGCGGAAGCCGAGCGCGCTGAACACGCGGCGCGCGCCGGGACGGCCGCCCGCGCGGCGCTCGGCGGCGGTGGCGAAGATGGAGGCGCCAGCGACGTGCGGCCCGGCGGCCCCGGCGGCCTCGCCGCGCGCGGCGAGCCTGGCCTGTTCGATGACCTCGCGGGTGGAGAGCGGGCGACCCTGCTCGACGGCGGCGTCGGCCTCAGCGTCCTCGTCCTCGGGCTCGGCGTCGACGTCGAGGAAGGCTTCGTCGGGCCCATCGGAGAGTGGCGTGAAGTCCTCGGCGGCGGCCAGGGCCTCGCCGGCCAGCGGCGCGCTGTCGTCGGCGTGGAGCTCGGCGGGCGCGGCTTCGGCGCGGGCGAACAGCTCGGGGCCGAAGGCATGCGTCGGCGGCGGGTCGTCGGCGGCGGCCTCGGCGAGGCGCTCACGGGTCCCAGCGAGGCTGGCGTCCAGGCCTTCGCGCGCGGTCTCCAGCAGCTTGGCGGTGCGCTCCTCGCTCTGGCGCAGGCGTTCGGCGACGTCGCCGGAGAGGCGCTCGTGGCGGTTCTCCATGCGCTCGGTGACCAGGGCCACCTGCTCGCCCACGTCGTCGATGGCCTGGGCGGTGCGGCGCTCCGACTGGGCGACGCGGTCGGTGAGGCGTTCGGTGACGCGGCCGATCTCGGCGCCCAGTTTCTCCAGGGCGTCGGCCTGGGCCTGTTCGGCGCGCGACAGGCGGCTTTCCACCACCGCGCCGATGCGGGCGATCTCGCCGCCCACCTGTTCGACGGCGACGGCGGCCTGCTGCTCGGCCGAGGCCAGGCGGCGGGCCATGGCGTCGGCCAGCGACAGGACTTCCTGGCCCATGCGCTCGATGGCGCGGGCCGAGCGCTGCTCGGCGGCGGCCACGTGGCCGGCCATCTCGGCGAGGCGGGCCTCGACGCCCTGGGCGCTGGAGGCCTGCAGGCGGGTGACGGCCTCGACCCGGGCGGCCTCGACGCGGGCGCCGAGGTCGGCGGCGAGCGCTTCCAGCCGGCGGTCGATGTCGAGCGGCGCGCCGCCTTCCAGCGAGCGCAGGCGTGAATCGAGGATGGCCAGGGAGGTGCGCAGCGCATCGACCGCTTCGGCGGTGCGGGCCTCCGCGCCGGACAGGCGTTCGGCCAGCCGGCCGGCCAGGTCCTCGGCCACGGCGGACTGGGCCGCGCCCTCGCCATAGATGGCGCGCAGCGCCGTTTCGGAGCGCGGTCCGGTCGCATCGCGCAGGGCTTCGAGGTCGAGGCGCTCGCCGGCCTGGTCGAGGCGGGTGGCGACGGCCAGCGTCTGGCGCTCGGCGGTTTCGATGCGGGCGATCGCCTGGCGCACCGAATGCTCGATGCCGGTGATGGCCAGGCCGGTGCGGGTTTCGGAGGCCTCGATGCGGTCGGTCAGCCGGTCCAGGGCATGGGCGACGCGGGCGAGATCGTCCGGCCGGTCGCCCGCCGCGACACTGGCCAGGCGCACGCGGGGCGCGTCGGCGAGGCGGCGAGGACGGTCGGTGAAATCCGCTTCGGAGAAGATCTCCTCGGGCACGTCGTCCTCGAGAATGACACGGTTAAGCCACTCGCCTAACGTCATTCCGGAACGGCGGGCAAGGTCCTTAGCGACCTCGCGGGCCTTTGGATCGATCCCCTTGACGCTCCAGGGCGCCCCCGCCGTCATCGAATCGCTCTCCCACTTGCAAGGAGGCTACGCACCGATTGCTGGGGTGTAAACGCAACCCTGACGCTAGATGTTGGGGTTTGGGGGCTTCTCCTGTGGATGACATCGGCTCTGCGGCGAGCCGCCGCGGCATGCTAAGCGGGGCCGGATGAGCCTTACTGTCACACTGGGCCTGATGGTCCTCATCCTGGGGATCGGCGGCGTCTGCGGCTGGCGCGGCGCCGCGCCCCCCAATCCGCACCGCGGCCCGCGGCTGATCCCCTACCGCTTCCTGATGGTGCTCTGCGGGGCGGTGGCCCTGTACCTGGCGGCGCACGTGATCAACCTGCTGGGGGTGACGACGGGGCGGTGATCGCCCCACCGGGATGAGCGGATTGAGGGGATGGCGCGGGCGCCGCGCTGTCTTCCGGCTTCTTCGGCCGTTTGGAGAGGCCCGACACGCCGCCGGAGGAGAGGAGGCCGACGTCGGCCATGAGCAGGGGGATGGTCCATTTGTGGGGGGCGGCGATGTAGCGGGGCTGCCAGAGCGGGTCGTACTTGTCCTTGTAGCGGCGCACGCCCTGGAAATTGTAGATTTCCTCGCCGCGCTCGAAGAGCAGGTTGCCGACGCGGCTCATGATCGGGGCGAGCGGCCGGTCCTCGAGGCCGGCGAGCGGCGCCATGCCGAACTCGAAGGCCGCGTAGCCCTCGCTCCGGCCCCAGGCGATCAGCTCGACGAACAGATAGTCCATGATGTTCTTCGGCGCGTCGTCGGCGTAGCGCATCAGGTCCATGGAAAAGGCGCTGCGGGCGGCCGTGGTCCAGATGTTGGCGAAGGCCACCGGGCGGCCGTGGTTGCGGACCAGGGCGATGGGGAACTCGGCGATATAGGCCGGCCAGAAGCCGCCCATGGAGAAGCCCTTTTCGCCGCCTGCATGGTGGGCCAGCCAGTCGTCGGAGATGACCTGCAGCTCGGGCAGCAGGGCGCGGACCGCCTCGCCGGAGAGGATCTCGAAGCTGGCGCCCTCCTCGCCCGCCTTGCGCCAGGCTCTACGCAGGTTGCCCCGCTTGCGGCCCTCGATGGAGAAGGTCTCCAGCGGCACGGTGGCGCTTTCGCCGACCTTCTGCAGGGAGAAGCCCATCTCGACGGCGTCGGGCAGGTCGTCGGCGGCCAGGCCGTAGAGCCCCGGCCGGGCGGCGTGGGAATCGGCCAGCTCGCGGAACGCCCAGAACAGCTCCAGCCGCTCCTCGCGCTTGCCGACCGGCGAGCCCAGGGCCAACCAGCTGCGGCCGCGCACGCCGAACATCAGGAAACTGTCGCCGGAGGCGGAGAACAGGAAGCGCTTGTCGCCCAGCAAGGCGAGGTTGGAGGACGGCTCGGCCACCTCGGCGGCGGAGAGGATATTGCGCACGCGCTCGAATTCCGGATCGGCCTCGCCGGTGACGCCGGGCGTGGCGGCCGAGGCGAACAGGCGCCACAGGCCGAAGGCGAAGAGGGCGACGGCGGCCCCGGCCCAGGCGCGCACGGCGCGCTCGGCGTCGGCGTCGGCCATCACCCGCCACCAGGGCTGGTCGGCGTAGTCGGCGTGCTGGAACGACCACAGGCCCAGGAGGCCCGCGCCGGCCACCGCGCAGGCGGCCGAGACCAGCCAGCCGGGGGTGATCTCCATCCGCGTCAGCCGGGCGCGCCTGGGGAAGGCGGTGCGGAACGGCAGCAGCGCGACCAGCAGGGTCGCCAGCGCCGCGGTCTCCTCCCAGTTGAGGCCCTTCAGGAGGGACAGCGGGGTCGCCAGGGCGAGACCCGAAATGGTCGCCACCCAGGCCGCGCCCAGCCGGGCGCGCAGGCCGAAGGCGAGCAGGATCAGCGCCAGACCCAGGATGCTGGACAGGAAGTGGCTGGCCTCGATCAGATAGACCGGAGCGACTTCCAGCAAGCGCATGAAGCGCACTGGCTCCGACGGCGTCGCGCCCGAGGCCAGCAGCAGGAACCCGGCGGCCAGCGTCAGGACAGCGGCGGTCCAGGGCGCGGCGGCGAAGGCGGCGGGCTTCAGGTCGCGGAGATTGCGGAGGAAATCCATGGGTCCCTTCGGTTGCGGCGGCCTTATAGACCCGATTTGCCGCGTAGGGCGTGCGTCCTTCCGTTCGCTCCTCTCCCAGGCGCGCAGCGCCATGGGAGAGGTTGGGAGAGGGCGGCGCCGGCGGTGGGGACCCTCCGGGCCTTGGACCCGAGCCCCGCGAACTCGCCGTCTTCAGGCCCGCCGATCGATCTGGCGTGCGCGCCTGGCCGGATCGGATTCCCGGCAGGCGCTCAGTATCGTCCAGCAGACGCCGTCGAAATCCTGTTCGATCTCGCGGTTCCAGAACCGCAGCACCGTCAGTCCACGCTGCGAGAGGTAGGCGTCGCGGCGGGCGTCCCGATCCGCCCGCTCGGCGTGCACGCCCCCGTCCAGTTCGACGCCGAGGCCTGCCTCCAGGCAGAGGAAGTCCACGATGAACACCCCGACCGGCGCCTGCCTGCGCCATTTCCAGCCCTCAAGGCGGCCGCCTCGCAGCGCGTCCCACAGCCTCGCCTCGGCGTCCGTCTGGTCGCGACGGAGGCGGCGCGCGCGGTCACGGCGGAGCTTCCAGGCGACGGAGACGATGCGAGCCATGGGTGAGCTCCTCGGTCCAAAGCTAAGTGTGGTCGAGCCGCCTGCGCCGCCCTCACCCGGCCTCTCCCTTGGCGCTACGCGCCTGGGAGAGGAGCAGGCTAGAACAAATTGAGAACATGTGCAAATGAAACAAGCGTTCGGTTCGGCTTGGCGGGCGCGGGCGCGGGGCGCTAGAGTGGCGCGCTGATCCCCAGCTTCAGGAGCCCCCCATGGCCGATTTCGGCGGCGCCGAACTCGAGACCTTCCGCTCGGAGGTCCGCGACTGGCTGGCGGCCAACTATCCGCCGGAGCTCAAGAGCGCCGAGGCCAAGACCGATCCGGAAGCCGTCTGGGGCGGCCGCGCCTTCGAGGGCTCGAGCGATCCGCAGATCGTCTGGATGGCCCGGATGGCGCAGAAGGGCTGGACGGCGCCGACCTGGCCCAAGGAGGTCGGCGGCGGCGGTCTGGCGCCGCAGCAGGCGCGCGTGCTCGACCAGGAACTGGCGGCCGGCCGCTACCGCCCGGCGCTCCTGTCATTCGGGCTGTGGATGCTGGGACCGGTGCTGCTGGAATACGCCAACGAGGCGCAGAAGGCCGAGCACCTGCCGAAGATCGTCCACGGCAAGATCCGCTGGTGCCAGGGCTATTCGGAGCCGGGCGCGGGCTCCGACCTGGCGTCCCTGCAGACCCGCTGCGAGGACAAGGGCGATCACTGGCTGATCAATGGATCGAAGGTGTGGACGAGCTATGCCGACCGGGCCGACTGGTGCTTCTGCCTGGTGCGCACAGACGCCTCGAAGAAACATGAGGGCATCTCCTTCGTGCTGATCGACATGGCGACGCCGGGCGTGGAGACGCGACCGATCCAGCTGATCTCCGGCGAGAGCCCGTTCTGCGAGACCTTCTTCACCGACGTGAAGATCCCCAAGGGCAATCTGGTGGGCCGCATGAACGGCGGCTGGGAGATCGCCAAGCGGCTCTTGCAATACGAGCGGCAGAACATCTCGGCGGGGTTCGGCGAAGGCGGCGGGGTGGGCGGCGGCTCGGCGGCCGACCTGGCGCAGCTCGCCAAACGCTATCTCGGCGAGGAGGCGGGCGTTCTGGCCGAGCGGGACCTGCGCCGGCGGATCACCGAGAACAAGATGAACTTCCAGGCGCTGCGCCAGACCATCGGCCGCTCGGCGGCGGAATCGCGGGCCGGCAACGGACCCTCGGCGACCACCTCGATCATCAAATATGCGGCGGCCGAGTTCGCCAAGGAGCGCGCCGAGCTGATGGTCGAGGCCCTGGGCGCCCAGGCGCTGGGCTGGGAGGGCGAAGGCTATTCGCCGACCGAGATCGCCGCGGTGCGCGGCTGGCTCCGCACCAAGGCCAATTCCATCGAGGGCGGCACCTCGGAGATCAATCTGAACGTGGTGGCGAAACGGGTGCTGGGCCTGCCCGACCCGAAATAATTTCGAGAGGCTGGATTCAGATGGCGGATTTTGGAGCGACGGACCTGGAGGCCTTCCGGGCCGAAGCCAAGGCCTGGCTGGAGGCCAACTTCCCCAAGTCCCTGGCGCATGACGCCGAGGCGCAGCTCGCCAAGCTGCAGGCGAGGCCCGAGAGCGCCGAGGCCAGGGCCTGGCGCCTGGCGCTGGGCGCCAAGGGCTGGGGCGTTCCCACCTGGCCGACCGAGGTGGGCGGCGGCGGGCTTTCGCGGGCGCAGGCGCGAGTTCTTCAAGACGAGATGGCGGCCATCGGGGCCCGCAATCCGATCGGCGGGATGGGCGTCGCCTTCTTCGGCCCGACGCTGCTGGAATACGGCAGCGAGGCGCTGAAGCGCGAGCACCTGCCGGGCATCGTGATGGGCGAGGTCTGGTGGTGCCAGGGCTATTCCGAGCCGGGCTCGGGCTCGGACCTGGCGAGCCTGCAGACCTTCGCCGAGGACAAGGGCGACCACTTCCTGGTGAACGGGTCGAAGGTGTGGACGAGCGGGGCGCAGAACGCGGACCGCTGCTACTGCCTGGTCCGCACCGACCGCGCGAAGAAGCACGAGGGCATTTCCTTCCTGCTGATCGACATGAAGGCGCCTGGCGTCGAGGTGCGGCCGATCAAGCTGATCAACGGGACCTCGCCCTTCTGCGAGACCTTCTTCGCCGATGTGAAGGTCCCGAAGGACCAGCTGTTCGGCCCGCTGAACGGCGGCTGGACGGTGGCCAAGCGGCTGATGCAGTTCGAGCGCGACTCCATCGCCGGCAGCCTGGGCGGCGGCAACATCGGCCAGAGCGTGGCGATGGCGACCATCCCGGAGGCGGCCAAGGCCTACCTGGGCGTCGACGAGGCCGGCCGGCTGGCCGACGGCGACCTCAGGCGCCGGATCACCGACCACCTGATGGAGAACCGCGCCTTCCAGCTGACCATGAAGCGGGCGGCCGACGACGCGCGGGCCTCCAACGGTCCGTCCAACACCGCGGCGATCATGAAATACGCCGGCGCCAAGCTCGCCCAGGAGCGCAACGAGCTGATGGTCGAGGCCATGGGCCAGCAGGGCCTGGGCTGGGCGGGCGAGGCCTTTTCCGAGGCCGAGCTGTCGGCGGTCCGCACCATGCTGCGCTCCAAGGCCAATTCGATCGAGGGCGGCACCTCGGAGATCAACCTCAACATCGTGGCCAAGCGCGTCCTGGGGCTGCCCGATCCGCTCAAGTAGTCAGACCTGCCTACCGGTGCTATAATTTCATAAATATTTGAATTCATTAGGGAGAATTTCCGATGGCCGATTTCGGCGGCACGGATCTGGAAGCCTTCCGGGCCGAGGCCCGCGAGTGGCTCGAGGCCAATTTCCCCAAGTCGCTGGCCAATGCCGAGATGCAGATGATCCCGGGCGGCGAGAAGCCGACCGGTGACGCGCTGACCTGGAAGCAGCGCATGGCCGACAAGGGCTGGGGCGCGCCGACCTGGCCGACGCAATATGGCGGCGGCGGGCTGAGCGGCGCGCAGGCGCGGGTGCTGCAGCAGGAGATGGACCGGATCGGCGCCTACAACCCGGTGGCCGGCATGGGCACCTCGATGTTCGGCCCGACGCTGCTGGAATACGGCACGGAAGACCAGAAGCAGCGGCACATCCCGCCGATCGTCCGGGGCGAGCTGCGCTGGTGCCAGGGCTATTCCGAGCCCGGCGCCGGGTCGGACCTGGCCAGCCTGCAGACCAAGCTTGTGGACGCCGGCGATCACTGGGAGGTCCACGGCCAGAAGATCTGGACCTCGGGCGCGCAGTACGCCGACTGGTGCTTCTGCCTGGTGCGCACCGACACCACCAAGAAGCACGAGGGGATCAGCTTCGTGCTGATCGACATGCACCAGAAGGGCGTCGAGACGCGGCCGATCAAGCTGATCGCCGGCTCATCGCCGTTCTGCGAGACCTTCTTCACCGGCGCCCGCGTCGAGAAGAACGACGTGGTCGGGCCGCTGAACGGCGGCTGGACGATCGGCAAGCGGCTCTTGCAGCACGAGCGCTCCGGCCAGGGCGGCGGGCGGATGATGGCCGGGCCGAGCGTGGTCGACCTCGCGAAGAAATATGTGGGCGTCGACGACAAGGGCCGCATCGCCGATCCGGACCTGCGCACCCGGCTCGCCCGGCACATGATGGACGCCCGGGCCCACGGCCTGACGCTGAAGCGCGCGGCCGACGAGGCCAAGGGCAACATCAACCCCTCGGCGACCACCTCGGTGATGAAGAACTCCGGCACCTGGATCGGCCAGGAGAAGGCCGAGCTGACGCTGGAGATCATGGGCCACCAGGGCCTGGGCTGGGAGGGCGATGCGTTCTCCAAGGCCGAGCGCGAGGCGGTGCGCACCTGGCTCTCGGGCAAGGCCACCACGATCTTCGGCGGCAGCCAGGAGATCCAGTCGAACATCGTGTCCAAGCGGATCCTCGGATTGCCGGACACGACGCAGAACGGGTGAGAACAGTTGTTGCCCGCCCCATGAAATGGGGAGGGGGGACCATCGGCCGAAGAGCCGATGGTGGGAGGGGCAAGCCGGCGCACTGCCTGTGGCTCGCCCCCTCCACCACTCGCTCTGCGGCGAGCGGTCCCCCTCCCCCGCTTCGCAGGGGAGGAAAATAAGGAGCAAACCATGGCCGACTTTGGCGCCACTGAGCTGGAGACCTTCCGCGCCGGGGCGCGCGAGTGGCTGGCGGAGAATTTCCCCAAGAGCCTGAGCGGCGCGTCGCCGGCCATGGAGGGGCCGGAGGAACGGTCGGCCGAGCGCGACGCCTGGAAGCGGGCCATGGGCGAGAAGGGCTGGGGGACGCCGACCTGGCCGAAGGCCTATGGCGGCGGCGGACTCTCCAAGGACGAGGCCAAACTATTGGCCCAGGAGATGAACGCCATCGGCGCCTACAACCCGATCGGCGGCATGGGCGTGATCATGTTCGGCCCGACGCTCCTGGAATACGGCAACGAGGCGCAGAAGCAGCGGCACATCCCGCCGATCGTGAAGGGCGAGCTGCGCTGGTGCCAGGGGTTCTCCGAGCCGGGCTCGGGCTCGGACCTGGCGAGCCTGTCGACCAAGGCGACGGACGCCGGCGACCATTTCGTCGTCTCCGGCAGCAAGATCTGGACGAGCGGGGCGCATCTGGCGGACTGGTGTTTCTGCCTGGTCAGGACGGACCCCTCGAAGAAGCACGAGGGGATCAGTTTCCTGCTGATCGACATGAAGAGCCCCGGCGTGGAGCCGCGGCCGATCCTGTTGATCAACGGCACGACGCCCTTCTGCGAGACCTTCTTCACCGAGGTGAAGGTGCCCAAGGAGAACCTCGTGGGCCCGCTGAATGGCGGCTGGACCATCGCCAAGCGGCTGCTGCAGCACGAGCGGCAGGGGATCTCCGGTGCCGGGCAGCTGACGCCGGGCGCGCAGGCCGGCGCCGTGGGCGGGCCGGCGCTGGAGGTTCTGGCCAAGACCTATGTGGGCGTGGGCGAGGATGGCCGGCTGGCCGACGCGGACCTCCGCACCCGGATCACCCAGCACCTGATGGAGGCGCGCGCCTTCCAGCTCACAGGGCGGCGGGCGACGGAGGAGAACCGCTCGAACTCGGGGCCGAGCGCGGTGTCCTCGATCCTCAAGAACGTCGGCTCCAAGGTGCGCCAGGACCGGGCCGAGCTCACCGTCGAGGTGCTGGGCCATCAGGGCCTGGGCTGGACGGGCGAGGGCTTCGGGCCGGACGAGATCATGGCGACGCGGACCTGGCTGCGCGGCAAGTCCGGGACCATCGCGGGCGGGTCCTACGAGATCCAGAACAACATCATCTCCAAGCGCATCCTGGGCCTGCCCGAGACGACGCAGAAGGGGTGAGCTTCCCTGCCCTTCCCGTTCACGGGAAGGGGGGACCGTTCGCCGAGCGCAGCGAAGAGCGAAGGGTGGGAAGGGCGAGGGGCAGGCCGTGCGCTTGGCTCGCCCTCCACCGCCCGCTCTGCGGCGTGCGGTCCCCCTCCCCCGCTTCGCAGGGGAGGCAAGTGGGGGTAAGAGATCGGTGACGCCGGCGTCATTTCGCGCCGGATACGACGAGACGATATTTCAGGAGTGGATTTGATGGCCGATTTTGGTGGCAGCGACCTGGAGGCGTTCCGGGGCGAGGTGCGGGACTGGATCTCCGCGAACTTCCCGGCCTCGCTGAAGGGCAAGGCGAACCCGATGATGCGGGAGGAGCGCTCCAAGCCCTCCGCGGACCAGGAAGCCTGGCGCAAGGCCATGGGCGACAAGGGCTGGGGCGTGCCCACCTGGCCGAAGGACTATGGCGGCGGCGGGCTCTCCGGCGCCGAGGCCCGCGTGATCGCCCAGGAGCTGGGCCGGGCCGGGGCCTACAATCCGATCGGCGGCATGGGCGTGATGATGTTCGGCCCGACGCTGCTGGAATACGGCACCGAGGACCAGAAGAGGCGGCACATCCCGCCGATCGTGAAGGGCGAGCTGCAATGGTGCCAGGGGTTCTCCGAACCGGGCGCCGGATCGGACCTCGCCTCCTTGCAGACCCGCGCGGTGGACAAGGGCGATCACTTTGAAATCAATGGACAAAAAATCTGGACGAGCGGCGCGCAGTTCGCCGACTGGTGCTTCTGCCTGGTGCGCACCGACACCGCCAAGAAGCACGAGGGCATCTCGTTCGTGCTGTTCACCATGGACCAGCCGGGCGTCGAGGTGCGGCCGATCCAGCTGATCAGCGGCAACAGCCCGTTCTGCGAGACCTTCTTCACCAATGCGATCGCCAAGAAGGAAGACCTGGTCGGCCCGCTGAACGGCGGCTGGACCATCGCCAAGCGGCTGCTGCAGCACGAGCGCTCGGGCCTGTCGGGCGCCGGCGGCGGCGGCATGTTCGGCCAGACCAAGCCCCTGGAGCAGCTCGCCAAGGACTACGTCGGCGTCGACGAGAAGGGCCGCATCGCCGACAGCGACCTGCGCACGCGGATCATCCACAACGCCATCGACGCGCGGGCCTTCCAGCAGACGGCGTTCCGGGCGATGGCCGAGGCCAAGGGCAATTCCAGTCCCTCGGCGGCGACCTCGATCATGAAGAACGCCGGCACGCGGGTGTTCCAGGACCGCGCCGAGCTGACGCTGGAGATCATGGGCCATCAGGGCCTGGGCTGGGAGGGCGAAGGCTTCTCCGCCGACGAGATCACCGCCGTGCGCGGCTGGCTCGGCGGCAAGGCCACCACGATCTACGGCGGCAGCCAGGAGGTGCAGAACAACATCATCTCCAAGCGCATCCTGGGCCTGCCGGACCTGACGCAGAGCAAGTGATCCTGCCCTCCCCATTCATGGGGAGGGGGGACCACGCCCCGCAGAGGCGTGGTGGGAGGGGCAAGCCGGTGCAGTGCGCTTGGCTCGCCCCCTCCACCACCCGGCTCTGCGGCGCGGTCCCCCTCCCCCGTGAACGGGGGAGGCAGAAAAACCTCTTGATCCCCGCCGCTCAGCGGGGCCGAATTGAAACCAAGTTATTTCGAGGAAAACCGATATGGCCGTTCTGACCGAAGAACAGAGCATGTTGAAGGACGCGGCGAAGAGCTGGGTCCAGGAGAAGTCGCCGGTTTCGGCGTTCCGCAAGATGCGCGATAGCGGCGTCGAGCTGGGCTATGACGCCAAGGCCTGGAACGAGATGGCCGAGATGGGCTGGGCAGGCGTGATCATCCCGGAGGAATATGGCGGCTCCAACTTCGGCTATCTGAGCCTGGGCCTGATCCTCGAGGAGACCGGCCGCACGCTGACCGCCTCGCCCTTGCTGGCCTCGGCGCTGGGCGCGGCCTCGGCCCTGATCCTGGGCGGGACGGAGAGCCAGAAGCAGTCGTGGCTGCCGAAGATCGCCGAGGGCTCGGTGGTGGCCACCCTGGCCGTCGACGAGGGCCCGCACCACAATCCGGAGAAGGTCGCCACCGAGTTCCGCGACGGGACGATCACCGGCAAGAAGACCTTCGTGCTGGAAGGCATGGCCGCCGACCTGCTGGTGGTCTCGGCCAAGGGCGGCGACGGCATCGGGCTCTATCTGGTCAAGGCCAAGGGGCCCGGCGTGACGCGCCAGCGCCTGCACCTGGCCGACAGCCGAGGCGCGGCCAACATCACCTTCGACGGCGCCCCGGCCGAGGCCCTGACCGGCGGCTATGAGATCGTCGAGAAGGTGCTCGACCGGGCCCGCGCCGGCGTCGCCGCCGAGATGCTGGGCGCCGCCACCCAGGCCTTCGAGACCACCCTCGACTACCTGAAGACCCGGGTGCAGTTCGGCCAGGTGATCGGCTCCTTCCAGGCGCTGCAGCACCGGGCGGCCAAGATGTTCACCGACCTGGAGCTGTCGCGCTCGGCGGTGGAAGCCGCGCTGACCGCCATCGACAACGACGCGCCGGATACGCCGGAGCTGGTGAGCCTGGCCAAGGCCAAGATGGGCGACACCTTCCACCTGGTCTCCAACGAGATGGTCCAGATGCACGGCGGCATCGGCATGACCGACGCCCACGACGCGGGCTTCTACCTGAAGCGCGCCCGGGCGGCCGAGGCGGCGTTCGGCAACCAG
>NZ_DASZBG010000003.1:0-26064 GCF_035944335.1 Phenylobacterium sp.
CTGCGCCTTGGCCATCTCGTCGAGCACGGCCCAGAACGCCGGCTCCAGGGCGATGGAGGTCGCGTGGCCGGACAACAGGACGGAGCGTTTGCGCAGGCCGGGCATGGACCTGATCTGCGCCGGTTCGGGCGGCAAAATCAAACCCTGTGAGGTGAGGCTTGCCAAAAGATGACGCATGCGTCATTTTCATGGCTCACGCACGGGATACCGCCATGGCCCTGCTCGACACGGTTCAGTCCTCTGGCCAGCCCTCCGCCGGCGCCTATCGCGCCACCCGGCCGAGGCAGGACTGGCTGCACGCGCTGCGCGCGATGCGCCGCCTGCTGGCGGACAAGGAAGACACCGCCCAGGTGTTCGAGATCATGCGGGCGCTCAACGGGACCTCCACGGCGCGCGGCTACCACCGGCTGCTGACCACGGCGCAGGGCGGGCGCATCGCCTATGAGCGGGCGGAGTTCGCCGAGGCGCTGATGGACGACGCCTGGCTGGACAGCCTGCCGGAGGGCTCGCTGGGCGCGGCCTACCGCAGCTTCGTGCGCGCCGAACAACTCTCCGCCGAAGGCCTCGCCGAGGTGAGCCGCACCGGCGCCACCCATATCGACGAGCCGCATCCCTACGCCTGGTTCGGGCGGCGCACCCGCGACGTGCACGACATCTGGCATGTGCTGAGCGGCTATGGCCGAGACGGCCTGGGCGAGGCCTGCCTGGTGGCCTTCTCCTACGCCCAGACCCGCGGCCTCGGCTGGGCGTTCATCGCCGCGGTCTCGGCGCTCAGGGCCCGCAAGGCCAGGACTTATCCCTACGTGGGCGCGATCTGGGAAGGCTATCGGCGCGGCCAGGCCGCGGCCTGGCTCCTGGGCGAGGACTACGAGCGGCTGATGGGCGAGCCGCTGGAGAGCGTCCGGCGGCGGCTCAACCTGCCCGCGCCGGCGATCTACAATTCGATCCCGCCGGACGCGCGGGATCAGGGGCCGCCCGCCCGCTAGTCCTCGCGCTTGGCCTGATCGTGGGCGCGGGCGGCTTTTTCAGCCTGGAGCTTTGTTACGGTCTTCTCGACCTTGGTGCGGCCGAAGCGGACGCGGTTCTCGGCGGCCTGGCGCCGGGCCTCGGCCTGGGCGCGGGCCTTCTTCGCCTTGTTGAGATTGATTGGCTCGGCCACGCGCGCAACTCCCGCCTGATCCCGCTGGTTACCTCAGCTCAACGAAGAGACGAGGCGCAAGCATGATCCAATCTTCCGAAATCCGCGAACACATGGAAGTCGTCGGCTCCGACGGCGGCCACGTCGGCCGGGTCGACAAGCTGATCGGCGAGGAGATCGAGCTGGCCAAGATGGACCTCGGCGCGGGCTTCAAGCACCACATGATCCCGGTGAGCTGGGTCGACCATGTGGAAGACGAAAAGCTCTGCCTGAACATGACCAAGGACGCCGCCAAGGACGCCTGGCGCGAGAAGCACTAGGCCCCTCCAGGCTCCGACGCCCTCGCCCTGGCGGTCCCCGCGGCCGCATGGCAGGGTCGCGCCCCAAGTCCGCCCGACAAAGGGCGGCGATCGGGGAGGCCTGGGTGAGGGCGTTGAAGCTTTTTTCCGCGGCGCTGGCCGTGGCTGCGGCCGCGCCGGCGAGCCTGGCGGCCGGCGCGCCGCCGATCTGCGCGGCCTGCGTGCAGGCCGACATGCAGCGGCTGGCCGGCGATGAGCTGCGCGGCCGCAAGTGCGGCACCGCCGACGAGAACGCCGCCGCCCGATTTGTCAGCGCCGAGCTGAAGCGCCTGGGCGTACGTGGGGCCTTCGCGCGCGGCGACTATCTGCAGCCGGTCGACCTCTTGACGCCCGCCTTCGCCCAGACCCCGACCCTGGAGATCTCGGCCGGCGGCCCGCCCATCCGCCTGGAGCAGGGCCGCGACATGTTGGTCGGCGCGGCGCCGCCGGCGCTCGACGCGCCCGCCGTGCGGGTGACCGACGCCCAGGCCGCCGCGCCGAACGTGGCGGGCGAGCTGGTAATCTACGACAGCCCCGCGTTCGACCCGGCCGGCGTAGCCAGCCTGTTCCGCAGCGGCGCCCTGGCGGTGGTCAGCCCGCCCAATGCGCGGATCCTGGCCGGTTGGGCCCAGGCGGTCGGCCGGCCGCCGGGTCCGACGGTGGTGCTGGGCGCCGATCCGCCGCCCATGCCATCCGGCCAGGTGATCATCATCGCCAGGCCCGAGGCCATGGCCGCCCTGCGCGCGGTGACCGCGGGCGAGGCTCGCCTGTCGGCGCCGCGGGCGCCCGACCAGGCGCGGCGGACCTACAATGTGGTGGGCGTGATCCACGGCGCGGCGCGCGACGCCGACCGCCACGCGATCCTGCTCAGCGCCCACTATGACCACCTGGGGGTCCGCGAGGGCGTGATCTTCCACGGCGCGAACGACGACGCCTCGGGCACCGCCGCGGTGCTGGAGTTCGCCCGCATCCTGGGGTCAGGTCCCCGGCCGCAGCGCACGGTCTATTTCGCCCTGTTCGGCTGCGAGGAGGAGGGCGGCCTCGGCGCCCAGTACTTCCGCGCCCATCCGCCCGGTGCGCTCAGCGACCTCGTGGCCAATCTTGAATTCGAGATGATCGGGGTCAACGACCCCAAGCAGCCGGGCTTCCTGATGCTCACCGGCTGGGAGCGCTCGGACCTCGGCCCGGCGCTGAAGGCGCACGGCGCGCTGATCGCGCCGGATCCCTATCCGCAGGAGAACTTCTTCCGCCGCTCGGACAACTATCAGCTGGCGCTGAAGGGGGTGGTCGCCCAGACGGTCAGCGCCTGGCCGCTGACGCCGACCTATCACAGCGCCACCGACGATCTGGACCATGTGGACCTGGCCTTCATGGACCAGGTGATCGGCTCGCTGGTCGGGCCCGTCGAGTGGCTGCTGAACAGCGATTTCCAGCCGAGCTGGGTCGAGGGGCGCCGACCCTAGCGCACCGCGCCGCAGAATCGCTGGATGCGGCTGCAGGCGTCCTCCAGCACCGCATTGGCGGTGGCGTAGCTGATCCGGAAGTGCGGCGACAGGCCGAAGGCTGCGCCGAACACCACAGAGACGCCCTCGGTCTCCAGCAGCTCCACGGCGAAGTCCTCGTCCGAGCCGATGACCTTGCCCGACGGCGCGGTCTTGCCGATCAGGCCCTTCACCGAGGGATAGACGTAGAAGGCGCCTTCCGGCGTCGGGCAGGCGATGCCGTTGGCCTGGTTCAACATGGAGACCACCAGGTCGCGCCGCTCCTGGAACAGGCGGGCGTTGGGCTTGATGAAATCCTGCGGCCCGTTCAGCGCCTCGACCGCCGCCCATTGGGAGATGGAGGAGGGGTTCGAGGTGGTCTGGCTCATCACCTTGGCCATCAGCTTGATCAACGGCTCGGGGCCGGCCGCGTAGCCGATCCGCCAGCCGGTCATGGCATAGGCCTTGGAGACCCCGTTCATGGTCAGGGTGCGGTCGTAGAGGCCGGGCTCCACCTGGGCGATGGTCCAGAATTCGAAGTCGTCGAACACCAGGTGCTCGTACATGTCGTCGGTGAGGATCCAGACCTGCGGATGCTTCATCAGCACGTCGGCCAGCGCCCTGAGCTCGGCCTTGGTGTAGGCCGCGCCCGAGGGGTTGGATGGCGAGTTGAGGATGATCCAGCGGGTCTTGGGTCCGATCGCCGCCTCGAGCTGCTCGGGCTGCACCTTGAAGCCCTGCTCGGCGCTGGTCATCACCGCCTTGGGCTCGCCGCCGGCCAGCAGCACGATGTCCCAGTAGCTGACCCAGTAGGGGGTCGGCACGATGACCTCGTCGCCGGGATTCAAGGTGGCCAGCATGGCGTTCCAGATCACGGGCTTGCCGCCCGGCGAGACGTTCACCTGGGAGGGCTTGTAGCTCAGGCCGTTCTCGCGGGCGAACTTGGCGCAGATCGCCTCCTTCAGCTCCGGGATGCCGTCGACGTTGGTGTACTTGGTCTTGCCGTCGGAGATCGCCTTGATGGCGGCGTCCTTGATGTTCTGCGGCGTGTCGAAGTCGGGCTCGCCGGCCGCCAGGCTGATCACGTCGCGGCCCTGGGCCTTCAGCTCGCGGCCCTTCTGGTCGGCCGCCAGGGTGGCGGACGGCTTGACGCGCGACAGGGCGGCGGACTGCAACGACATGACCGGCAGGTCTCCCGGGCTGGGGTGTGCGGATGGGCGCGGGTGTAGCCTAAGCCGCCCCTCGCGGGAACCGGCGTTGTTGCGACGCGGTGCAACTCGGATATGAGAGCCCCGATGCGCCGGCTCCTCGCCTTCCTCTCGAACATGGACTCCAAGGCCTGGCGGGCGCTGCTGGTCTCCTTCGTGCTGTTCGGCGGGGTGGGGCTGGTCTTCCTGTTCGGGGCCCAGGTGCTGGGCTTCAACGGCGAGGCGACGGTCGAGCACTGGCTGGGGGCGGCGAGCGGGCCGTGGGCCTTGCCGGTCGCGGTGGCCGCCTTCGCGATCCTGGCTTTCGTGGGCGTGCCGCAGTTCATGCTGATCGCCGCCGCGGTGGTGGCCTTCGGGCCCTGGGCCGGGTTCGCCTATAGCTGGATCGGGACCATGGTCTCGTCGCTGGTCGGCTTCTACCTGGGCCGGATCGCCGGGGCGCGGACCCTGGCGAGCTTCTCCGGCGAGGGGCTGAAGCAGTTCATGGCGCTGGTCGGCCGCAACGGCTTCCTGGCCAGCCTGATCGTGCGGCTGGTGCCCTCGGCGCCATTCATCGTGGTCAATATGGCGGCCGGGGTGACGCCGATGCGGGTGATGGATTTCACGCTGGGCACGGGCGTGGGCATCGTGCCGAAGATCGCGCTCACTTGCTTTGCCGGCAATTCGCTGGCCCGGGTGATGCGCGGCGAAGGCCACGGCGGCCACTTCGCGGCGCTGGCGGCGGTGGTGGCGATCTGGCTGGCGATCGGCTGGTTCGCGAGGATCTGGCTCAAGCGCCGCGAGGGGCCAGAGGGGATATCGGGGCCATGATGAAGCTGTTCCACGCCTGGGGTTCCTGTTCGCTGGCCTCGCTGATCGCGCTGGAGGAGGCGGGCGCGGACTATGAGCTCGTCGTCATGAGCACGCGCGACGGCGACCAGCGGAAGCCGGAGTACCTGAGGGTCAATCCGAAGGGCCGGGTGCCCGCGCTGGTCACCGACCACGGTGTCTTGACCGAGACGCCGGCGATCCTCTCCTACATCCCCGAGACGCACCCAGCAGCGGGGCTGCTTCCGGTCGACGCCTGGGCGCGGGCTCAGGCGCACGCCTTCAACAGCTATCTCTGCGCAACCGTGCACGTGGCCCATGCCCACAAGCACCGCGGCTACCGCTGGGCGACGGAGAAGAGCTCCTTCGCCGACATGACCGCCAAGGTCGCGGAGAACGAGATCGACTGCTTCCGCCTGATCGAGGACGAGATGTTCGAAGGCCCCTGGGTGATGGGTGGCGACTATTCCGTCTGCGACGGCTACCTCTTCACCCTGTTCGGCTGGCTGCAGGACGACGGCGTCGATCCGCGCCAGTTCCGACGGCTCCACGAGCATTCGCAACGGGTCGGCGAGCGGCCTGCCGTGCGCAAGGTTCTTGCCGAAATGGCGGCTTAAGGCCGCGCTTGGCGCAAGATGCTTGCGGCGAAGCGGCGATTTCAGTACACGCATCGCATGCGTTCGCAGCTTCACGGCCTGCTTCTTCTCTCGCTGGGGCTTAGCCGCCCCTGGGCGACCCGTTAGGCTGCGCAACCTTCGCGGCCGGGCGCTCAGGGGCATCAGCAACCTCGCCCGCCCCACCTGAACTTCGCGAAGAGATCGCCCCCATGCCTATCGCCGACACACCCGTAGCCGCATCCGCCGCCAAGACCGCCATGGCGGCCGATCGCGTCATCATCTTCGACACCACCATGCGCGACGGCGAGCAGTCGCCCGGCGCCTCCATGTCGCTGGAGGAGAAGCTGGAACTCGCCAAGATCCTCGAGGAGATGAAGGTCGACGTCATCGAGGCCGGCTTCCCGATCGCCTCCAACGGCGACTTCGAGGCGGTCCACGAGATATCCAAGATCGTCAGGGACAGCACCGTCGCGGGCCTTTGCCGGGCCCATCAGATGGACATCGACCGCTGCGCCGAGGCGATCAAGCCGGCCAGGCGCGGCCGCATCCACATCGTCATCGCCACCAGCGCCCTGCACATGAAGCACAAGCTGCAGATGGAGCCGGCCGAGGTGCTGGACGCCATCGCCCGCACCGTCGGCTATGCCCGCAACCTGCGCGACGACATCGAGTGGTCGGCCGAGGACGCCACCCGCAGCGACCCGGACTTCCTGCGCCGGGCCATCGAGATCGCCATCAAGGCCGGCGCCACCACGATCAACCTGCCCGACACCGTGGGCTACACCTATCCCAGCGAATACGCCGACCTGTTCCGCGAGATGATCCAGACGGTGGAGGGCTCGGACAAGGTGGTCTTCTCCACCCACTGCCACAACGACCTGGGCCTGGCGGTGGCCAACAGCCTGGCCGGCGTGCAGGGCGGGGCGCGGCAGGTGGAATGCGCCATCAACGGCCTGGGCGAGCGGGCCGGCAATGCGGCGCTGGAAGAGATCGTCATGGCGCTGAAGGTGCGCGGCGACCGGCTGCCCTACCATACCGGCATCGAGACCCAGCACATCACCCGGGCCAGCCGCTACGTCTCGGCGATCACCGGCTTCCCGGTGCAGTTCAACAAGGCGATCGTCGGCAAGAACGCCTTCGCCCACGAGAGCGGCATCCACCAGGACGGGATGCTGAAGAACCGCGAGACCTACGAGATCATGCGCCCGGAGGACGTCGGCCAGGCGCCCTCGAGCCTGGTGATGGGCAAGCACTCCGGCCGCCACGCCTTCCGCGAGAAGCTGAAGGAGTTGGGCTACGAACTGGGCCAGAACGCGCTCAACGAGGCCTTCCAGCGCTTCAAGGACCTGGCCGACAAGAAGAAGCACGTCTTCGAGGACGACATCGTGGCCCTGGTGGACGATGCGCTGGCCAGCTCCGCCGACCGCATCCAGGTCAAGCACCTGCGGGTGATCGCCGGCACCGAGGGGCCGCAGGAGGCCTTCCTGACGGTGACCATCGAGGGCGAGGAAAAGTCGTCCAATGCGACGGGCGACGGGCCGGTGGACGCGGTGTTCAACGCCATCCACGCCGTGGCGCCGCACGAGGCCGTGCTGAGGCTGTTCCAGGTGCACGCCGTCACCGAGGGCACCGACGCCCAGGCCCAGGTCTCGGTGCGCCTCGAGGAGGACGGCCGGATCGCCACCGGCCAGGCGGCCGACACCGACACGCTCACGGCGTCGGCCAAGGCCTACGTCAACGCGCTGAACAACCTCATGGCCCGCAAGGAGAAGAGTGCGCCGGGCAAGGTGGCGAGCGGGTTCTAGGCATACCCTACGCGTGTCATCCCGGAAGGCGCGCAGCGCCTGTCCGGGACCCTCAGCGCCAGGTCTGGCCGAGGGCCCACGGCGCGATCCGGCGCAAGGGGTCCCGGTCTTACGCTGCGCGAAAACCGGGATGACAGCCGAAGATGTTGTGGATCGTTTTGACCGCGGCGGCTGCGCCGCTGCAGGTGGCGCGCAATGCGTTGCAGCGCGGGCTGGTGGGCGACGCCGGGCCGTGGGGTGCGACGCTGGTGCGCTTCCTGTTCGGCCTGCCGTTCTCGCTGGCGATCTTCGCCGTCGCGGCGATGATCAGCCAGGCGCCCGTGCCGCATCTGAGCGCCCGGTTCGCGCTCGCCGTGACCAGCGGGGCGATCGCCCAGATGGCGGCGACCGCGGCGCTGCTCGTCGCCATGCGCCGCGCCGGCTTCGCGGTGGCCACGGTGATGCAGCAGTCGTCCCTGCCGCTGGCGGCGATCTTCGGTTGGGCCCTGCTGGGCGACGCCCTGCACAGCCGCGCCTGGATCGGCATCGCCGTGACCACGGCAGGCCTGGCGATCCTGTCTTGGCCCCGGCGCGACCAGATGCAGGGCGCGGGGCTGGGCGTGCTCCTGGGCCTGGCCTCGGGGGCGGCTTTCGCCGTGGCGCTCAACGCCTATCGCGAGGCGGGCCGGGCGCTCGATCCCGGCCATCCGATCTTTTCGGCCACGGCCTCGGTCTGCGTGGCCCAGGCGATCCAGTCGCTGATCCTGGTGACGGCGCTGGCCGGGCTCAGGCCGACCGCCCTCATGGCTGTGGCGCGGGCCTGGCGGCCATCGCTGGGGGCGGGGTTCTTCGGCGCGGCGGCCTCGGCCTGCTGGTTCGCCGCCCTGGCGCTGGCGCCGGCCGGGCCGGTGCGGGCGGTGGGCGTCATCGAGGCGCCGATCGCGGCGGCCACAGCGCGGCGGCTGTTCAAGGAGCGGCTCCGCCTGCGGCAGCTCACCGGCGGGGCCCTGGCGGCGGTCGGCGTGGCGATGACCGCGCTGGGCTAGCCCCCGCGGCGCGAACGCTGCTAACCCTTCCGACAGATGGAGGTCCCCATGGCGCAACCCACGGCCGCGGCGAGCGGGCAGTTCGCGATCGGCGGCGACCTCACCGTCAACCGGCTGGGCTTCGGCGCCCTATGGGTCGCGGGCAAGGACGTCTGGGGCGAGGCCGAGGACCGCCCGGCGGCGCTCGACCTGCTGCGCGAGGCCGCCAAGCTCGGCGTCAACCTCATCGACACCGCCGACAGCTATGGCCCGCACACCAGCGAACAGGCGATCCACGACGCCCTGGCGCCCTATCCCAAGGGCCTGGTCGTCGCCACCAAGGGCGGCTATGCGCGCCCGGCGCCCTACGCCTGGATCCCGCTCGGCCGGCCCGAATACCTGATCCAGTCGGCCAAGCTCTCGGCGCGGCGGCTGGGGGTCAAGACGCTGGACCTGTGGCAGTTGCACCGCGTCGACCCGAGGGTGCCGATAGGCGAGCAGTTCGACGCCATCGCCACCCTGATCCGCGAGGGCGTGGTCCGCCACGCCGGGCTCTCGGA
Source organism: Phenylobacterium sp. (assembly GCF_035944335.1). Taxonomy (GTDB): domain Bacteria; phylum Pseudomonadota; class Alphaproteobacteria; order Caulobacterales; family Caulobacteraceae; genus Phenylobacterium. Next base: position 8,959 of record NZ_DASZBG010000003.1, read on the forward strand.
AGTGGGCATCGAGGAGATCGAGGCGGCCCAGAAGCACTTCCCCGTGGCGACGGTGCAGAACCTCTACAATGTCGCCAACCGGCACTCCGAGGCGGTGCTCGACTGGTGCGAGGCCCACGGCGTCGGCTTTATGCCGTGGTATCCGCTGGGCCAGGGCAGCGTGCTCTCCAATGAGACCCTGCAGCGGGTGGCGGCGAAATACGACTCCTCGCCGACCCAACTGGCGCTCGCCTGGTTGCTGCGCCGCAGCCCGGTGATGCTGCCGATCCCGGGGACCAGCCGCATCGCGCACCTGCGCGAGAACGTCGCCGCGGCCGCGATCCAGCTGGCCGACGAGGACTTCGAGGCGCTCAGCGCCATCAGCGAAGGCCGCGCGCGGCGGCGCTGAAACCGCCGGCCGAAGCCCGCCATTGACCTTTGCCGCCCGGCGTTATGCAATGGGACTACATAACGCGTTGGGGTTGACGCAATGAGACTGATGATGAGGGCGCTCCTGATGGGAGCGAGCCTGGGTGTGCTTGCCTCGGCGGCGCAGGCCGCGCCGAATCCCGATCCCCGCGACGAAGAGATCGCCATCCTGAAGGCGCAGGTGAAGGCGCTGAACGATCGGGTGGAAAACCTCGAAGCCCATGAGGCGACGCCCCGGCCGGTCGTCGTGGCCGCGGCTCCGACCCTGCCCCCGCCGCCGCCCGCGGCGGCGCCGGTCGTGCAGACCTCGAACTGGAGCGGCGGGGCGACCATCCTGGCCGGCAAGCCCTCGATCCAGAGCGCCGACGGCCGCTTCTCCGCCACCCTGCACGGCGTGATGCAGTTCGACGTCGCCCAGTACCTGCAGGCCGATCCCGGCCCTGTCACCGCGGACTTCCGGCGCGGCGCGGCCGCGGCCGACACGGCCCATGCGCGCGACCTGTCGTCCGGCAGCAATTTCCGCCGCGCCCGCATCGGCTTCGACGGGAAGGTCTATGGCGATATCGAGTACCAGGTGCTGTTCGAGTTCGGCGGGGCCGGCGAAGAGGACGCCGGCCATGTCCAGGAGCTCTGGCTGCAGTACTCGGGGTTGAAGCCCTTCCACCTGCGGATCGGCGCCTATCCGCCGTCCATCGGCCTGGAGGACCAGGGCCCGACCAACGGCCAACCGTTCGTCGAGCGGCCGGCTGAAGCCGACATGACCCGCAGCCTGGCCGGCGGCGATTTCCGCGAGGCCGGCGAGGTCTGGGCCGCGGGCGAGCGCTGGTACGCCAACGCCGCGATCACCGGCCGGCTGGTGGGCGTGGTGAACTCCCAGGCGACGGGCGTGTCCCAGCCCTTCGACAGCCAGCTCGGCTACATCGGCCGCCTGGTCTATCTGCCGGTGCTCACCGATGACGCCCTGGTGCACGTGGGCGTGCACGGCGCCTATGTGGCGAGGCCCGCCGACGCCGGCGGACCCGACGTGGTCGCCGGCCGCTATCCGATCACCATCCAGGAGCGGCCGGAGTTGCGCGTCGACGGCACGCGGCTGGTCTCGACCGGCGCGATCGATGCGCGGCACGCCTCGGTGGCCGGACTGGAATTCGCCGCCCAGTACGCCAACCTGTGGGTCGAGGGCGAATACGACCGCTTCACGATCGAGCGACGGCTGGCGCCGGTCGGGGTCTCGAACCCGAGGTTCACCGGATTCTATGTGGAGGCCAGTTGGATCCTCACGGGCGAGAAGCGCCGCTACAACACCGGCAACTTCTCCTTCGACGGGCCGCCCGTCGACCACCCGCTCAGCCTGACGGACGGGACCTGGGGGGCGCTGGAGCTGGCGGCCCGCTACTCCGACATCGACCTGAACTACCACCCGGGCGCGCCGGGGACCGCGCCCCCGGCCGACGCCGTGCGGGGCGGCGACCAGCGGATCGTGACCCTGGGCGCCAACTGGTACCTGAACCCGGTGGTCCGCTTCATGCTGGAGGTCCAGGACGTGCGGGTCGACCGGCTGTCGCCCTCGGCGACCACCTTCCAGACGCCCGTGGGGGCCCAGGTGGGCCAGCACTACCACGCCGTCGCCCTGCGTTCGCAGATGGCCTTCTGATGCGAGGCGCCGCCGCCATGACACGTCGCCGCCTGCCGCGGATCGGCGCCGTCCTGGGGCTGCTGTTCGCCAGCCTCGCCGCCCCGGCGATGGCCGAGGACACCCAGGTGGCGGTCGCGGCCAATTTCACCGAACCCGCCAAGGAGATCGCCGCGGCCTTCACCGCCGCGACCGGCCACAAGGCGATCCTCAGCTTCGGCGCCTCGGGCCAGTTCTATACCCAGATGGCGCACGGCGCGCCCTACGAGGTGTTCCTTTCCGCGGACGCCGACCGGCCGAAGAAGGCCGAGCAGGACGGGCTGGGCGTGCCGGGGACGCGGTTCACCTACGCCATCGGCCGGCTGGTGCTGTTCTCCAAGACGCCAGGCCTGGTCGATGCGGCCGGCGCGGTGCTGAAGACCGGCCGGTTCAACAAGCTGGCCATCGCCGATCCGGCGGCGGCGCCGTACGGGGTGGCCGCGGTCCAGACGATGCGGCGGCTCGGGGTCTATGACGCGGTGAAGCCGAAGATGGTCATGGGGTCCTCGCTGACCCAGGCCTACCAGTTCACGGCGACCGGGGCGGCGGAGCTGGGCTTCGTGGCGCTGTCGCAGGTGATCAACGATCCGGGCGGCTCGCGCTGGCTGGTCCCGGCCACGGACCACGCGCCGATCGATCAGCAGGCGATCCTGCTGTTCACCGGCGCCAAGAATCCGGCGGCCAAGGCGTTCCTGGCGTTCCTCAAGGGGCCGCAGGCGATCGCGATCATCAAGCGCTACGGCTACGAGGTCCGCTGAGTGGGGCAGGTCGTCTTGACCACGGTCGAGCTGGCCGGGCTGACGACCCTGCTGCTGCTGGCGATCGCCGCGCCCATAGGCTGGTGGCTGGCGCGGGGGCGCGGCTGGTGGAAGGAGGCGGTGGCCGCGGTGGTCTCGCTGCCGATCGTGCTGCCGCCGACGGTGCTGGGTTTCTACCTGCTGATCGCGCTCGGACCGCAGAGCCCGCTGATGAGCCTCTTGCATCCGTTCGGGGTGCGGACCCTGGCCTTCACCTTCACGGGCCTGGTCATCGGCTCGGTGATCTACTCCCTGCCGTTCGCCGTGCAGCCGATCCGCAACGCCTTCGAGGCCATCGGCGCCCGCCCCCTGGAGGTCGCCGCGACGCTTCGGGCGAGCCCGCTGGACAGCGTCTTCACCGTGGCCCTGCCGCTGGCCCGCAGCGGCTTCATCACCGCCGCGGTGCTGGTGTTCGCCCATACGGTGGGCGAGTTCGGCGTGGTGCTGATGATCGGCGGGGGCATCCCCGGCAAGACCGAGGTGGTGTCGATCCGCATCTATCAGCTGGTGGAGTCCCTGCAGTTCGGCGAGGCGCACCGGCTGGCGGCTGGGCTTGTGCTGTTCGCCTTCCTGGTGCTGTTCGCCCTGCTGATGCTCGAGCGGCGCCAGGCGGGGCTGTTTGGCGGGCGCCGGCGATGAGCGAGATCCGCTTCCGCCTCGCGGGCGCGTTCGGGGACTTCCGGCTCGACGCCCAGGCCGTCATCCCGGCCACCGGCGTCACTGCCCTGGTGGGGCCGAGCGGATCGGGCAAGACGACGCTGCTGCGCTGCCTGGCGGGCCTGGCGCGGGCGCAGGGCGAGGTCGCGGTCGGCGAGGCGGTCTGGCAGGACGCGGGCGTCTTCACGCCCACCTGGCGCCGGGGCGTCGGCTATGTGTTCCAGGAGCCGAGCCTCCTGCCGCACCTCTCGGTGAAGGCCAACCTGGACTATGCCGCCCGGCGCGCCGGCGACCGGCCGGGGCCGGCCTATGACGAGGTGGTCGCCATGCTGGGCCTCGGGCCCCTGCTGCACCGCTCGCCCGAGGCGCTGTCCGGCGGCGAGCGGCAACGGGCGGCGATCGGCCGGGCGCTGCTGGCCAAGCCGATCCTGCTCCTGATGGACGAGCCGCTGTCGAGCCTGGACGCGGCCAGCAAGGCCGAGGTCCTGCCGCATCTCGAGCAGCTGCACCGTAGCCTGCGCCTGCCGGTGATCTACGTCAGCCACGACGCGCTGGAGGTGGCGCGGCTGGCCGATCGGGTGGTGCGGATGGAGGCCGGCCGGCTGGCGGCGACCCATGACGCCGCCTCGGCCGATCCGCTGGCCAGGCTGTCGGATGGCCAGGTGCGCACCCTGGCGCGCGCGGCCCTGGCCGCGGGGCTGGAGGCCGGCGCATGAACGAGCCGCGGATCCACGTCAGCGTCGGCATGAAACGGGGCCTGTCGCCGCGGGTCAGCCTGGAACGGGTGGAGCTCATTCAAGCGATAGATGAGTTGGGCTCCATCACCGCGGCCGCCCGGCGGCTGGGGCTCAGCTACAAGGGCGCCTGGGACATCGTGCAGGCGCTGAACAACCTGTTCGAGGCGCCGCTGATCGAGGCCGCGCCGGGCGGCAAGGCCGGCGGCGCGGCGGCGGTGACCCAGAAGGGCCGCGACGTGGTCGCCGCCTTCCACCGCGTGCAGACCGAGATCGACGCGGCGCTGGCGAAGCTGGAAGCTGGACTGGCCGGCGAGACCGCGCGGGACCTTTTCTGGAGCCTTGGCATGCGGACGAGCGCGCGAAACGCCCTGAGGGGCGAGATCAGCCATATCAGCGAGGGCGCGGTGTCGAGCGAGGTGATCCTGCGCATCGGCGAGGGGGTGGAGATCGTCGCCGTGCTCACCCGCCGCAGCGTCGAGGACCTGGGGCTCAGGGTCGGCGCTCCGGCCATCGCCCTGATCAAGTCGAGCTTCGTGCTGCTGGCCAAGGGCGAGAACCTCAGGACCTCCGCGCGCAACCAGATCGCCGGCCGCGTGGCGGGGCGCGACGACGGGGCGGTGAACAGCGAGGTCTCCGTGGACGTTGGAGCGGGCAAGACCCTGGTGGCGACCATCACCCTGGAAAGCGCCAAGGCGCTGGAGATCGCGGTGGGCGATCCGATCACCGCGCTGATCAAGGCGCCGCACGTCATCCTGGCCGTGGAGTGAGACGATGACGGGGCGGCGCTGAGCGCCAAGGAGGCGATCTGCGCCCGGCGCGTTCGGCCCGGATGGTGACCGCGATCCGCGTGATTCCATTGGGCGCGCCCGCCCGATGACGCGGTTGTGACCGGCGTTTGGCCCTAGTGTCCCGCTTCGTGGCGATTGAGAGGCGAGCCCTTGCAAAAAAACTCGCGCGCGACGGGAGAGCGCACACAGCTCATTAAGCCTTGAATTCGACCATGGGGCAGGGCAAGGGGACGACAAGCCTGCCGGACAAAGCAACGACTCGACGCACTATGCACGCGTCGCCAGGGTTGTTGCGGAGCCACCGGCGGACACCGCCTTCCAGCCCCTAGTCTTCAGGGCCCTCGATGATCTCATCCCTCTTCGGCGCGATCTCCAACGACATCGCCATCGACCTCGGCACCGCCAACACCCTCATCTACATGAAGGGTAAGGGGATTGTGCTCAACGAGCCCTCCGTGGTGGCGCTCCGCAACGTGGGCGGCCGCAAGGTGGTCCACGCGGTGGGCATCGAGGCCAAGCAGATGCTCGGGCGCACGCCTGGCCACATGGAAGCCATCCGCCCCATGCGCGACGGGGTGATCGCCGACTTCGAAGTCGCCGAGGAGATGATCAAGTACTTCATCCGCAAGGTTCACAACCGCAAGGGCTTCGTGAACCCCAAGGTGATCGTGTGCGTGCCGTCAGGCGCCACCGCCGTGGAACGCCGCGCCATCAATGACAGCTGCCTGAACGCCGGCGGCCGGCGCGTGGGCCTGATCGACGAGCCGATGGCGGCTGCGATCGGCGCGGGCCTGCCGATCCACGAGCCGACCGGTTCGATGGTGGTGGACATCGGCGGCGGCACCACCGAGGTGGCCGTGCTGTCGCTGTCGGGCATCGTCTATTCGCGCTCGGTGCGGGTGGGCGGCGACAAGATGGACGAGGCGATCATCTCCTACATGCGCCGCAACCATAACCTCTTGATCGGCGAGACCACCGCCGAGCGGATCAAGAAGGAGATCGGCACCGCCCGGGCGCCGGCCGACGGCGAGGGCCTCTCGATCGAGGTCAAGGGCCGCGACCTGATGCAAGGCGTGCCGCGCGAAGTGCGGATCAGCGAGAAGCAGGCGTCCGACGCCCTGTCGGAGCCGGTCGGCCAGATCGTCGACGCGGTGAAGATGGCCCTGGAAGCCACCCCGCCGGAGCTCGCCTCCGACATCGCCGACAAGGGCATCATGCTGACCGGCGGCGGCGCGCTGCTACGCGGCCTAGACGCCGAGATCCGCGATCACACCGGCCTGCCGGTGACCGTGGCCGACGACCCCTTGAGCTGCGTCGCGCTCGGCTGCGGCAAGGTGCTCGAACATCCGAAATGGATGAAGGGCGTGCTCGAATCCACGCTAGCCTAGGGCCTCGCGACTCACGCTCCGGCTGGACCGGCGGGGGGCTGCCGCGAACCGCTGAAGACGAGGTCCTCTAAGTGTCCTTACGGGACAGCCCGCTTGGTGAACTGAAGGTCCCGCTGACCTGGACGGCGGCGATCGCGGTGATCGTCGCCATCGTGGCGGTGGTCGCGGTCCTGGTCTCCGACCGCCGCGAGACCTTCCGCGCGGAAGCCTATGGCGCGACCCGGGGCGTGGCCGACCGGGTGCTGACGCCGGTGGGCGATGCGCTGTCGGCGCCCGGCCGCTGGACCGGCGACGGCATCGAGGCCGTGAAGGGCTACTTCTTCGCCATCTCCGAGAACCGCCGGCTCAAGGCCGAACTCAAGGAGATGAGCCAGTGGCGTGACGTGGCCTATGCGCTGAAGAACGAAAACACGCGCTATCGCACCATCCTGGGCCTGAAGACCGATCCGCCGATCCCGATGGTCGCCGCCCGCGTGGTGCTGGACAGCCGCGGACCGTTCGCCAACACCCGCCTGGCCAACGCCGGCAAGGAAAAGGGCGTCCAGGTCGGCAATCCTGTGCTGAGCGAGAACGGTCTGGTGGGCCGGATCATGGGCGTCACCACCGGCGCGAGCCGGGTGCTGCTGACCACCGACACGGCCTCGAAGATCCCGGTGATGATCGACCGCACCAATGCACGCGCCATCCTGACCGGCGACGGCGGCCCCAATCCGAAGCTCGACTACCTGCGTGGCCAGAACCCGGTGCGCGAGGGCGACCGGGTGATGACCTCCGGCGACGGCGGGGTGATGCCGCGCGGCCTGCCGGTGGGCACGGCGGTGAAGGGCCTCGACGGCCGCTGGCGGGTGGTGCTGGCCGCCGACAAGTCGCCGATCGACTTCGTGCGCATCCTGCTGTTCGAGGACTTCACCCAGCTGGTGAACCAGAAGGAGCTGGCCGAGAAGCACGTGCCGCCACCCACCGTGGGCGCTCAGACGGTCGGCGTGATCCCAGCGGCTCCGCCGGCCGCCGCACCGAAGCCCGCGACCGGAACCGCCAAACCGGCCGCGACGCCGCCGGCCAAGCCCCCGGCCACGACGGGGGCCGCCAAGCCTGACGCCAAGGCCGCGACGACGAAGTCCGGCGCATCGGCCAAGCCCACCGACGGCAAGACCGCGGCGGCGGCCAAGACGCCGGCGACAACCAAGCCGCCGACCGCCAAGTCCACGACGACCAAGCCCGCCGCCAAACCCCCGGCCAAGTCCTCCGCGCCCAAACCCGCGGCCGACACGACGGGCGCCGGCTCCGACGAGCCCCCCCATTGAGCGCGGTCCGCTCGCTCGAGCCCTGGCGCTGGCTGGGCGTGCCCATGGTCCAGGCGCTGGGGGTGACGGTGCTCTTCGCCATTCCCCTGCAGCTCTGGGGCCTGCAGCTTCCCGAGCCGGTGTTCCCGATGGCGGCGGTGTTCGCATGGGGCGTGATCCGGCCCTCGATCCTGGCGCCGGTGGCGGCGGTGATCATGGGGCTGTTCCTGGATATCCTGTGGGGCGGGGCTGTGGGGCTGTGGGCCTTGATCCTGCTGATCGCCTACGCCCTGGTGCTGGGCGGACGCAGCATGACCGCCGGCCAGAGCCGCGGCGCGATGTGGATCTGGTACGCCGTCGTCACCGCGCTGGCGATGGGGGCGGGCTTCCTGATCGTGGCGCTGCGCGACAAGGCCATGCCCAGCCTGCTGGCCACCGCATGGCAATACCTCGCCACAATCGTGCTTTATCCCTTTGCTTACCGGCTCATCGACATGTTCGAAGACGCCGACGTTCGGTTCCGATGAGCGCTCGTCCGGGGGGCGACTGATGGCACAACCCGCCATCTTCTTCGAAGAGGTCAACGAGCGGCAGGGGATATTCCATCGCCGGGCGTTCGTGCTGGGCGGCATCGCGGGCGTGGGCCTGGCCGCGCTGAGCGGGCGGCTGGCGCAGCTGCAGCTCGTCGAGACCCAGCGCTACGAGAAGCTCTCCGCGTCCAACCAGTTCAATTTCAAGCTGATGCCGCCGCCGCGCGGCCTGATCGTCGACCGCAACGGCGTGGTGCTGGCCTCCAACCGCCCGAACTTCCGGCTGATGGTGGCGCGCGACAAGGGTTCCGACGTGCCCGGCACGCTGAAGACGCTGGCCGAGTTCGTGCCGCTCGACGACAAGCGCATGGACCGGCTGACCAAGGACATCGCCGCGGCCCCCAAGCGGGCGCCGGTGGAGGTCATGGAGGACATGACCTGGGAGCAGTTCAGCGCCATCAACCTGCGCGCCCCCGAACTGCCCGGCGTGACCGCGGACATGGGCGAGGTGAGGGTCTATCCGCACGGCGGCGCCTTCGCCCACGTGGTCGGCTACGTGGCCAAGGTGAACAAGGACGACATCACCGACACCGGCCCCAACGCCGAGCCGATCATGCTCAACCCCGGCTTCCGGATCGGCAAGCAGGGCGTGGAGAAGGCCTACGACCTGGACCTGCGCGGCAAGCCCGGCGCCCAGAAGGTCGAGGTGGACGCCAACGGCCGCGAGGTGCGCCAGGACCCGGAGGGCGACCTGCCCGCGGTGCCCGGCAAGGAGATCCGGCTCACCCTCGACGCCGACATCCAGCTGCGCGCCGAGCAGGTGTTCGGCGACCAGAGCGGGGCGGCGGTGATGATGGACTGCCGCAACGGCGACATCCTGTGCATGTTCTCCGGCCCGAGCTTCGACGCCAACCGCTTCGTGCGCGGCCTGACCGGGGCGGAATATCGGGCGCTGGCGGAATACGAACGCAAGCCGCTGTTCAACAAGGCGCTGACCGCCACCTATCCCCCGGGTTCGACCTTCAAGACCATGGTGGCGCTGGCGGCGCTGGAGAACGGCTACGACCCGAAGACCACCCACGTCTGCAACAAGGTGTGGTTCTGGGGCGGGCGGCCCTGGCACTGCGACCAGGCGCACGGGACCCAGGACCTGCACACCGCCATCGCCACCTCCTGCGACATCTATTTCTACCAGTGCGCCCTGGCCGTCGGCCCGGACAAGATCGCCAGGGTGGCCCGCGAGTTCGGCCTCGGCCAGCTCTTCGACATCGGCATCCCGGGGCAGAAGGCGGGCCTGGTGCCGGACACCGCCTACAAGCGCCGAACCTTCAAGAAGGACCCGGTGTGGCATCCCGGCGAGACGCCCTCCATGGGCATTGGCCAGGGCTATACCCACCTCAATCCGCTGCAGCTTTGCGTGCAGGCCGCGCGGTTGGCGAACGGGCGCAAGGCGCTGCACCCGCGGCTGGTGCGCTCGATCGGCGGGGTGGAGCAGAAATCGGGCGCCGACTGGGGCGACCTGCCGTTCAATCCGGCGCACATCGATTTCGTGAAGAACGGCATGGCCGCGGTGACCGGGGCGGCGGGCGAGCACATCGCCGGCGCCACCGGCGCGGGCGCGGCTTCCGACCTCGGCCTCGGGCCGATCAAGATGGCCGGCAAGACCGGCACCGCCCAGTCGCAGGGTTATTCCGGCGGCACCGGCGCGCACGGCGCGGTCGGCGAATGGAAGAAGCGCGACCACGCCTGGTTCATCTGTTTCGCGCCCTATGACGAGCCGCGCTACGCCATGAGCGTGCTGGTCGAGCACGGCGGCTTCGGCGCCAGCGCCGCGGCGCCGCGGGCCCGCGAGATCATGCGCGTCGCCCTCCTGAAGGACCCCGAGCTGCGGGCGCGGATCGAGAAGCCCCTGCCGCTGCCCGAGGCGCCCAGCGGACCCGGCAGCGGCGATGTGGTGCCCGACCTGCCGGCCCAGCCGGTGGACCCGAGCCTCGCCGCGCAGCCGACCACGCCCACATGACCAGCACCGGCCTCACCCGCCCCGGCGAACGCGACCGGCTGATCGTCAAGCTGGGCGAGATCGACTGGATCTTCTGCCTGGTCCTGACCCTGATCGCCACGGCCGGCGGCATGATGCTGTTCTCGATCAACGGCTCAAAGTGGATGCCGTGGGCCGCCCCGCACCTGATCCGTTACGTGGTGTTCTTCGGCATCATGATCGTGCTGGCGCTGGTCGATCTACGGATCTGGTTCGCGCTCGCCTACCCGATCTACGGCATAGGGCTGCTACTGCTGGCGGCGGTGCTGGTGGTGGGTCACCACGCCCTGGGCGCCCAGCGCTGGCTGCAGGCCGGGCCGGTGCAGATTCAGCCCTCCGAGATCATGAAGATCGGACTCGTTCTCGCCCTGGCGCGCTTCTATCACGGCGCCTCGGGAAGGACCGCGCGGTGGTCCTGGTGGCTGCTGTGGCCAGCCTTCCTGATCCTGGCGCCGGTGGCCCTGGTCGCCAAGCAGCCGGACCTCGGCACCGCGCTGCTGATCCTGATGACCGGCGGGGTGATCATGATCCTGGGCGGCCTCTCCTGGAAGATCATCGCCGCCGGCGTGCTGGGCGTGGTCGCCCTGGTGCCGCCGGTGGTGATGTTCGCCCTGCACGGCTATCAGCGCGCGCGCCTGCTGACCTTCCTCAATCCGGAGAGCGACCTCTCCGGCTCCGGCTATCACATCCACCAGTCGGAGATCGCCCTGGGCTCGGGGGGCTTACTCGGCAAGGGCTATGGGCTCGGCTCGCAGAGCCAGCTCAACTTCCTGCCGGAGAAGCAGACGGACTTCATCTTCTCGGCGCTCGCCGAGGAGTTCGGCTTCGTCGGCTGTGTCTCCATCATCCTGCTCTACGCCGCGGTGATCTTCATGGCGCTCAGGACCGCCTACATCTCGCACAGCCACTTCGGACGGCTGGCGGCCGCCGGGATCACGGTGACCTTCGCCCTCTATGTGCTGATCAACGGCGCCATGGTCATGGGGCTGGCGCCGGTGGTCGGCGTGCCGATGCCGCTGCTCTCCTATGGCGGTACGGTGATGCTGACGGTGATGGTGGGCTTCGGCCTGGTGATGGCGGTGCGCGTGCACCGCTATTCCGAGGTCACCAGCGGCAAGGGCTCGCTGATGTAGGGCCGCTCAAGGATTGGCCGAGACCAATCCCAGGTGCTCGACGAAAGGGTCGAAGTCTCGGTCGCTGTAGAGCAGGGCGTGGCCGTCGACGATGCAGCGGGTGGCGATCAAGGTGTCGATGGTCTTGCGCACGGTGACGCCGGCCGCGCGCAGATGGCGAAAGTGACGCGCAGCCTGGACGGCCACGGCTTCGCCGCCGATGTTGACCCGGTCCAGCAGACCCAACAGATCCAGCGCCCGGTCGAAGTCGCGCTCGGTGGTGAAGCCCTGCAGAACTTCGGTGAGCATAAGGTCGCCGATCAGTACGGGTTCGGTCGCGAGCAGGGCGTCCAGTCGATCGGTCTGTGGCGTGGCCCGGCCGCGGAAGAAATCGATCCAGACGCTGGAGTCGACGAGGATCACCCGTCCGTCCGCATGGCGTCGAGATCGCCCGTCCAGGCGAGTTGTCCGCGCGCCTCGCGGATCGCTTCCTGGCGACGCAACCGGATCAGGGTCCTCAAGCCCGCCTCGACGGCTTCCCGCTTTGTCCGGATGCCGGTGGCCTTCAAGGCCTCGGCCATGAGCCGGTCATCGATCACGATGTTTGTACGCATGATGTGTAGTCCAGATGTGTATTATACACATACCCTGTCGGGCAGCCGAAAGCAAGGCGGCTAGAAGGGCTCGAAGCAGTCGTAGTTGCGCTGGCGGCGGATCTTGTCGCCGTCGAACTCGAAGAAGGCCGCGAAGCGGGCGCGCATCTCGTCGCCGGGCTTGAGCGAGCGGAGGGCGACCGCCAGCACGCCGCGCCAGAGGATCTCGCAGGCGATGACGTCGCCCGCCTCCACCAGGCTGACGATCTCATAGGTCTCGGATTTCAGGGCGCTCTGGCCGCGCTTGCCGGCCGCCTTGAGGTCGGCGAACTCGCGTCGCGCCCCGGTCGGGCTGAGGAGGTTGGGAAATTCCTCCTGCACCACGTCGCGCGTGTAGAAGGCGGTGACGTCCTTCCGCTGTTCGATGGCCTTCAGATAGGCCCGCACGATCTGGGCGCGGCTCAAGACCGATGCCCTGCGCTAGACGGCGAGCGCCTGGTCGGTGGCCCGGACCAGGGCGTCGACGATGCCGGGCTCGGTCGAGGCGTGGCCGGCGTCCCAGACCACCTCGAATCGCGCGCGGGGCCAGGCGGCCTTCAGCTTCCAGGCGGCCTCCATCGGCGTCACCACGTCGAAGCGGCCCTGGACGATCCAGCCGGGGATGCGTTGCAGGGCGGCCGCGTTCTCGAGGACCCAGTTGTCGGCGCCGAAGAAGCCCCGGTTGACGAAGAAGTGGCACTCGATGCGGGCGAAGGCGATGGCGAAATCGATCTCGTTGAACTTCGAGGGCCGCGCCTCGGGTCCGCGGATCGAGATGGTGTCGCCTTCCCACTGGCTCCAGGCGGCCGCGGCCTCGGCCTGGACCCGGCGGTCGGGGTGGGTCAGGCGGCGGTGGTAGGCGGCCATCATGTCGCCGCGCTCGGCCTCGGGGATCGGCGCGCAGAACCGCTGCCAGGCGTCCGGGAACAGCATGCAGGCGCCGTCCTGGTAGAACCACTTCAGCTCCCGCTCGGTGAGCAGGAAGACCCCGCGCAGCACCAGGCTCTCCACCCGCTCGGGATGGGTAATGGCGTAGGCGAGCGCGAGCGTGGAGCCCCAGGACCCGCCGAACACGCACCACTTCTCGACGCCCAGATGCTCGCGCAGCCGCTCGATGTCCTCGATCAGCGCCCAGGTGGTGTTGTCCTGCAGGGAGGCGTTGGGACGGCTCTTGCCGCAGCCGCGCTGATCGAACAGCGCCATCCGCCACTTCGCCGGATCGAAGAACCTGCGCATGGTCGGATTGATCGCCCCGCCAGGGCCGCCGTGCAGGATGACGCAGGGCTTGCCGTCAGGCCGGCCGCATTCCTCGTAGTAGATCTCGTGCGGACCGTCGGTGGGCAGCCAGCCGGAGGCGAAGGGCTCGTTCTCCGGGAACAGGCCGCGCCGCGTTCCTTGGGCGGAGAAGGCGGGGGCCGGCGTGTTGCGTTCCATGGGGCCAATCTACTTCGGGAAGCGGAAATCTAATTCGGAAAACGCCTGTCTAGCCAGTCCAGCATGAGCCGGTTCACCTCGTCCGGCTTTTCCTGCTGAGTCCAGTGGCCACTGTCCTTCACCATGTGCATTTCCAGGTCGCCGATGAGGGCGGGCATGTGCTCGGCCATCGCCGGGGTCAGCACCGCATCCTTCTCGGCGGTGATCATCAGGCAGGGCAGGCCGTCGATGCGGGAGGCAAGTCCCCCTGAGCGTTCCCAGTTACGCGTGAAATTGCGGTACCAGTTGATGCCGCCGGTGAAGCCGGTGCGCCGGAACGCCTGGATGAAGACGCCGAGCTCGTCCTCGCTGAGGAAGGCGTCGGGCTGATAGTTCCCGTCCCACTGCTGCAGCAGCGCCTTGAAGGCGAAGGTGGAGCCGCCTTCGGCGGGCTCGGCGGCGACCTGGACGGCGCGGGGCCGGCGCATGAACAGGCGCATGGTCTTGTCGACGTCGGCGGCAAGCGTCGCATCGGCGTCGCCCGGCGTCTGGAACCAGACGATGTACATGTCCGGGCCGAAGCGGTTGCGCATGATGGCGATCGGATCGATCGGGCTGCGCGGCATGAAGGGAGTGTTGAGGCCGATGACGCCGGCGACCCGGTCGGGATGCATCAGCGGCAGCTGCCAGACGACGATGCCGCCCCAGTCGTGGCCCACGAAGATGGCCTTCTGGACGTCCAGGTGGTCGAGCAGGCCCACGAGGTCGCCGGTCAGATGCTCCATGTCATAGGCGGTGACGTCGGGGGGCCCCGGCGTCAGGCCATAGCCGCGCTGGTCGGGCGCGATCACCCAGCGGCCGGCGTCGGCCAGGGCCTTGATCTGGTGGCGCCACGAGAAGGCCAGTTCCGGGAAGCCGTGGCACAGGACGATGGGCGTCGCCGATGAGGTCTTTGGGCGCGGCCCGGCCTCGTAATAGGCCATCTCGATGCCGTTCAGCTTGGCCCGCTGGACCGGCGGCATGACGGTGGACATCGCTCGCGCTTCCCCTGTGGCCGGGCAGCTTTGCCGGAAAAAATCGTACCCCGATACGGAGAAGGCCTCGACCGCCCGGGCTCGGGCGGCCGGGGTCAGCGGGCGGTGATCGCGGCCGTCTGCTCCTTGCGGGCGCCGGCGAGGACGCCCGCAAGGCCGTAGTTGCCCTCGTGGCAGGCGTATTCGTAGATCATGTCCTTGCGGGCGTTGAGGCTCATCTCGGCGCGCCAGGGGCGGCTGTAGTAGGCCGGGTCGTCGACCGCGAAGGCGTAGGTGATCTGCTCGGCCGAGACGCGGGTGAATCGTTCGATGACCTTCGCGTCAGGCGACAGGTAGAGCGGGCCGGTGCGACCCTGCTCGGGGTTCACGTTCCGGGTCTCGACGACCAGGGTCGGGCCTTCCCACCAGCCGACGCTGTCGCCCAGCCAGGGGTGCAGAACGGCGGGACCGTGGCCGGCGAGGGCGGCGGCCTTGGTCGGGAAGACCGGGATGTTGCGGACGTCGTGGATCATCTCGACGACGATCGCGACCGCGCCCGGCGTCTGAACGATCTGGTAGTTGGAATTGTAGATGTTGTTGAGCATGCCGGGGCCGCCGGACCCGCGCGAGGAGATCAGGCAGCGGTCCCAGGGCATCAGCGCCTCGGGGCCCTCGGCGAGTGCGGTGCGGTGGGCCGCGGCGGAGGCCGCGATCCGCTTGCGGCCCTCCGCGGAGAGCGGCAGCTGGCCGTCGGCGGGATCGACGATCCACGAGGTGCGGTACTGGCCATTGACCCGGCCCAGGGTCTGGCCGGGCTCGATCCAGAACAGGTTGTAGCCGGCGCCGGTGTCGCCATCGTCGAGGACGTTCTCGTCGAGCTTCGACGGCTTGGCGTCGGCGGCGATCCTCCGGACCAGCGGGTTGCCCTTGGCGATCACGGCGGCCTCCGCGGGGCTGACCACCAGCCGGTCCATCCCGGCGGGCCGGGTCAGGTGGGTCACCGAGGCATTGGTCCAGACGCCGGTGAGGTCCGGATGGCCATCGGGGCTGCGCGGCGGCGCGGCGGCGATCAGCAGCGGTGCGGCGAGGGCCACGAGGGCCAGGGTTCGTTTCATGCGAGGTTCAGGCCGCCTGCGGACAATGGCCTAATGTGGCGCCGTCCCCGACGGACCGCCACCTCGCGAGGCTTCGGCGCGTTTAGCTGTCGAGCTTTGGCAGGAGATGGCTATGCGTATGACCGCGATGCGGAAGATTTGGGCGGCCGCGGCCCTGGCGATGGTCACCGCCGCCCCCGCGCTGGCCCAGCCGGCCTATGGCGGCCCGCCGCCGCCCGGCGCCTACCAGCGGCAATGCAGCAACATACGCATGGAGGGCCAGTTCCTGCACGCCACCTGCCGCGGCGCGCACGGCGGCGGCGACTCCTCGATCAATGTGCTGAGCTGCTCGACCGGCATCTTCGTGGACGACAGCGGGGCCCTGACCTGTATCGGTCCGGGCGGCGGCGCGCCGCCACAGGTGAGCAACGGGCCGCCCGGCTATAACACCGGCCAGGGTCAGGGCTACGACCGCGGCCATGCGGCTCCGGCCTACGGCGACCGAGGCTATCGGGACCGCCGCGGCGGCGGCCAGCAGATGACGGCCAGCCTGTTCGGCCAGCGCAGCTGGCGGGGGCAGCCGGTGCAGATCTGGGGCCCGACGCCGGACCTCGCGGGCAGTGGCCTGAACGACCGTGTCCGCTCGATCCAGATCGACCGCCGCGCGGGTCCCTGGCTGGTCTGTCAGGACGCCGGCTACCGCGGCCGCTGCGTGACCATCCGCGACAGCGTCAGCGACACCCGCAGCCTCGGCATCGACGGCATCTCCTCGCTGCGGCCGCTCGGATAGCGGAGCCGTGATCGGCGCGCGCTGGACGCCGCGCCACGGGGTTCCCATCTAGAGCCCTGGCGACCCGTCACAGACCCGGGCGCCTGGAGAAAAAGGGCCAGATGTCCAACCTCAAGACTACGCTCACGGGCGCGCTCACCGCTGCGCTTGCGATTTCCCTCGTCGCCGCCGCGCCGGCCGACGCCCGCCGCGGCGGCAGCTTCGGCAGCCGCGGTTACCGCACCTATTCGGCGCCGCGCCCCACTTCGACCGCGCCCGGTTACACCGCCCCGGTGCAGCGCTCGATGACCCCGGGCGCGCCGGGCGGCGCATCGCCCTACGGCTATCAGCCGGCGGGTCCGAGCTACATGCCAGGCGCCGGCGGCTTCGCCCCGCGACGGGCGGGCTTCGGCACGGGGCTGGTGACCGGCCTCGTCACCGGCGGCCTGATCGGCGGGCTGATGGGCCATGGCTTCGGCGGCGGCTGGGGCTATGGCGGCGGCATGGGCATGGGCGGGGGCTTCCTGACCATCCTGTTGCAACTTCTGATCTTCGGCCTGATCGCCAGCTTCGTGATGCGCCTGTTCCGGCGGCGGACGCCGGCGATGGCGGGCGGCTTCGCCTCGCCCTTCGACGCCGGGCCCGCGCCGCAGGCTGGACCGTGGGGCGGCGGCTTCGCGGGCGCCGGACAGAGCTATTCGCCGGCCGACGAGATCGCGGTCTCCTCCAGCGACCGAGCGGCCTTCGAGCAACTGCTGAAGGACGTGCAGTCCGCCTT
>NZ_DASZBG010000004.1:0-135270 GCF_035944335.1 Phenylobacterium sp.
GGCCGGCGAGGGCCGCGGCGGGGCCTTCTGACGCCGTCGCGCCGAGGCCGGGCTACTTGATGGTGACGGTCGCCGAGCCCTGCGGACCGGTCACCTCGAAGCTGTCGCCGGACTTCTTGTCCTTGGGATATTCGATGCAGCTCTCGTTGGGATCGGCGTTCGATATGGTGCAGAGCTTGTCGCCGTCGATCCGCCAGGTCCCGGTGATCTGGCCGTCGAAGGCGCTGAACTTGCCATCGGGCGTGAAGGTCACGTCGATCTTCATGTCCTGGATGGTCAGGACCATGCCGCGGGTGGTGACTTCCTGCAGCGTGCCGGCCCAGGCCGGCGTGGCGAGCGCGGCCAAGGCGGCCACGGCGATGATGAGTCTGCGCATGGGACCCTCCCCTGTTGCCGGCGGAGCCTACACCATATCGGCGGCGGTTGCGCCGGTCGAACATGCGTTTGATAATGAGCCGATCCAGAAAAACATACCGAAATTTCGAAAAGCAAGAAATTCGATGGGAGACGCCGATGGCCTGGGATTTCGAGACCGATCCTGATTTCCAGAAGAAGCTCGACTGGATCGAGGATTTCATGCGCGAGGAGGTCGAGCCCCTCTCGCACCTGGGCATGGCGGTCTATGGCGGCCTCGGCCGCGAGAAATTCATCAAGCCGCTGCAGCAGAAGGTGAAGGACCAGGGGCTGTGGGCCTGCCACCTCGGCCCCGAACTGGGCGGCCAGGGCTATGGCCAGGTGAAGCTCGGCCTGATGAACGAGAAGCTGGGCCGCAACGGCCTGGCCCCCACTGTCTTCGGCTGCCAGGCGCCCGATTCAGGCAACGCCGAAATCATCGCCCACTACGGCACGGACGCTCAGAAGGAGAAATACCTCTGGCCGCTGCTCAATGGCGAGATCCGCTCGGCCTTCTCGATGAGCGAGCCGACCGGCGGCTCCGATCCCCTGACCTTCAAGACCCGCGCCGTGCTCGACGGCGACGAATGGGTGATCAACGGCGAGAAGTGGTTCTCCACCAACGCGCGGTATTCCAAGGTGCTGGTGCTCTATGCGGTCACCGACCCCGACGCCAAGGACCCCTATCGGCGGACCTCGATCTTCCTGGTGCCGACCGACACGCCCGGGGTGGAGATCATCCGCAATGTGGCGGTGGGCGGCGGTGGCGAGATCGGCGGCGGCAACGAGGGCTACGTCCGCTATAACGATGTGCGCCTGCCCTATGACGCCTTGCTGGGCGAGCGCGGCGCGGCCTTCGTGATCGCCCAGGTGCGGCTGGGCGGCGGGCGGGTGCACCACGCCATGCGCACGGTGGGCGCCTGCAAGAACGCGCTGGACCTGATGTGCAAGCGGGCGGTGTCGCGGACCACCCGCGACGGCAAGCTCGCCGACCTGCAGATGGTGCAGTCCGACATCGCCGAGAGCTGGATCGCGCTGGAGGCCTTCCGCCTGATGGTGCTGCGCACCGCCTGGCTGATCGACAAGCACAAGGACTACCAGCTGGTCCGCAAGGACATCGCCGCCATCAAGGTGATGATGCCCAAGGTCTATAACGACATCGCCACCAAGGCCGCCCACCTGCACGGCGCGCTGGGGGTCTCCAACGAGATGCCGTTCATGCACATGGTGACCTCGTCGCTCGTGATGGGTATCGCCGATGGGCCGACCGAGGTGCACAAGGTGACGGTCGCCAAGCAGGTGCTGAAGGACTACCGGCCCGACAACGACCTGTTCCCGGCCTACCACATCCCCAAGCTGCGCGAAGAAGCCCAGAAGCGCTATGCCAAGGAGCTGAAGGAATTGCGGGCGGCCTACGCGGCGCGCAAGGAAGCCGAGCCGGCGTGAACCTAGGAGATTGCGCGTGAGCAAGGCGCCGCTGATCGTCGGCCTGGGCGGCACGGTGCGGGCCGGCTCCTCCACGGAGCGGGCGCTGGGCGTCGCGCTGCGGGCGGCGGAAGCCGCAGGGGCGGAGACGCGGCTCCTGGGGGGCGAATTCCTCAGCCGGCTGCCGATCTTCGATCCTCGGCCGAGCGGGCCGACGGCGGAGCAGACCGAGCTCGCCGAGGCGATCCGCACGGCCGACGGGGTGATCGTGGCCAGCCCCGGCTACCACGGCTCCCTCTCCGGCGTGATCAAGAACGCCCTCGATACCCTCGAGCTGACCCGCGACGATCCCACGCCCTATTTCCAGGGCAAGCCGGTGGGTACGATCATCACCGCCGACGGTTGGCAGGCGGCGGGCACCACCTTGATGGCGCTCAGGGCGATCATACATGCCATGCGGGGCTGGCCGACGCCGTTCGGCGCGGCCCTGAACGCGGGGACCAGCCTGTTCGACGAGGCGGGGGAGTGTCGCGAGGCGAAGGACGCCTGGCAGCTCGCCACGGTCGCCGAGCAGGTGATGGACTTCGCCCAGATGCGAGCGAGACAGTGAGATCTTGGCCATGAAGCGCCCCTATCTCGTTCCGCCCCCCGGCTCCGGCATGGCCGAAGGCGTCACCGACGCGATCAGCCCGATCGAGGACATCATCGAGGACGCCCGCAACGGGCGGCCCTACATCCTCGTCGACGCCGAGGACCGGGAGAACGAGGGCGATGTCATCATCCCGGCCCAGTTCGCCACGCCCGAGCAGATCAACTTCATGGCCAAGCACGCCCGCGGCCTGATCTGCCTGTCGATTCCGCTGGAGCGGGCCCGGGCGCTGCGCCTGCCGCCCATGGCCAGCGACAATCAGTCGGGCCACGGCACCGCCTTCACCGTCTCCATCGAGGCGCGCGAGGGGGTGACCACCGGCATCTCGGCCCACGACCGGGCCCACACCATCGCGGTCGCCATCGATCCGACCAAGGGCCCGGACGACATCGTCTCGCCGGGCCACGTCTTCCCGCTGGTCGCCAAGGACGGGGGCGTGCTGGTCCGCGCCGGCCACACCGAGGCGGCTGTCGACATCAGCCGCCTGGCCGGCCTGTCGCCGGCCGGGGTGATCTGCGAGATCATGAAGGACGACGGGTCGATGGCGCGGTTGCCGGACCTCGTCGCGTTCGCACAGCTGCACGGCCTGAAGATCGGCACCATCGCCGACCTGATCGCCTATCGCCGGCGCACCGAGCGGCAGGTGGAGCGGGTGCTGGAGCGGCCGTTCGACTCAGCCTTCGGCGGCCGGTTCCGGATGATCGTCTATCGCAACGTGCTGGACGAGACCGAGCACGTGGTTCTGGCGCGCGGCAAGATCGATGCGGAGAAGCCGACGCTGGTCCGCATGCACCGGGTCGACATGGCGGCCGACATGCTGGGCCATGTGGAGACGCGGCGGGACTATGTGGCCAAGGCCCTGCAGGCGATCGCCGACTACGATGGCGCGGGCGTGGCGGTGTTCATCCGCGACCCCAACCCGCACTGGCTGTCGGAACGCTATGGCCGCCCCGACGCCAACCAGAGCGAGAACATCCTGCGCGACTATGGAATCGGCGCGCAGATCCTGCTCGACCTCGGGGTGCGCGACATGACCCTGCTCACCTCGTCCAAGACCGTGCTGCCGGGCTCGGCCGGCTACGGCCTGAAGATCCTCGGTCGGATGCCGCTGGACTGATCGGCGGCCTCGCGCGTTTCGCGGGGCATGAGCCAGCTTCGCATCGGCTGTTCGGGCTGGACCTACAAGGACTGGAAGGGTCCGTTCTATCCGCCGGAGGTGAAGGACAGGACGCGGCTCGAGTACTACGCCACCCGCTTCGACACCGCCGAGCTCAACGCCAGCTTCTACCGGCTGCCGTCGGAGGCGATGGTCGAGGGCTGGGCCAGGCGCGCGCCGGCGGGCTTCACCTACGCCTGGAAGGTCAGCCGCTTCATCACCCACAACAAGAAGCTGAAGGACTGCGAGGATTCGGTCGCCCTGGTGTTCGGACGCATGGCGCCGCTCGCCGAGCACCATGGCCCAGCGCTGATCCAGGCGCCGCCGCAGCTGCGGCGCAACGACGAACGGCTGGCGGGTTTCCTGAAGCTGTTGCCGACGGGCCGGCGGCACGCCGTCGAGTTCCGGCACGAGAGCTGGTACGCGCCGCAGGTGTTCCAGATCCTCGCCGACTTCGACGCCGCCCTGTGCATCTCCGACCACCATTCGGCGCCGGCGCCCTGGGCGGTGACGGCGTCCTGGGTCTATGTGCGCGGCCATGGGCCGGGCGGGCGCTACCGGGGCCGCTATCCCCAGGCCGAGCTGGCGGCCTGGGCCGAGCGGATCGGCGCCTGGCGAGCGGCAGGGCGCGACGTCTACGCCTACTTCGACAACGACATCAAAAGCGCCGCGCCGTTCGACGCCGAGGTCCTGATGTCGCTAACCGGCGCCAGACCTTACGAATCCCGAGCCGGCTGATGGCGAAGCCTGGCTGCAGGCCGGGCGTGCGGGAAACCGCCGCACCTCGATGCATTGCAGTCGATGGCTACTTACTCTAATAAAATGAAAGGGATGGGCATTGTAGAGTTATAGGATGCCCTTGGATTCCGTCACGCTCGCGATCCGCGCGCCCTCCCTTGCTGACCTCTATCCCGATGCGCCGGCGGCCGAGACCGGGCCGCTCGGTCCTGCCGCCTACCTCGACGCCGACCAGCGCGCCGGCCTGGGGGACAACGGCAAGACCAGCTACACCATCGACCAGGCGGCGAACCAGATCATCCGCGGCGCGCCCGGCTGGTCCGGGGTCCTGGGCGAGCCCTCCACGGTCACCTATGCCTATCGCGCCGACGCGCCACCCACGATGCCGGACGACACGGCAGGCTTCCAGCCGTTCAACGCCGCCCAGATCGACCAGGCGGAGACGGCCATCAAGGCGTGGGAGGATGTGGCCAACATCCGCCTTGTGCGGGTGGGCGCCGGCGATAGCGGCCCGGCAGCCTATTCGGACAACGCCACCATCCTGCTCGGCGACTATACGACCGGGCAGGCGGGCGCGTCGGCCTTCACCTTCTTCCCCGGATCGAGCCGAGCGAGCTCGTCGTCGGGCGACGTCTGGGTCAACGTCAGCCTCGGCTACAACTTCGCCCCATCCCCGGGGACTTACGGGGCGCTCACCCTGGTGCACGAACTCGGCCATTCGATCGGCCTCGACCACCCGTCGGACTACGACGCCAGCGCGAATTCGACCCTGAGCTATGCGACCGACGCCTCCTACTACGAGGACGACCGGCAATATTCGGTGATGAGCTACTTCGGCGAGTCGAACACGGGGGCCAATTTTGGGGGCGTCTATCCGGCCGCGCCCATGCTGGACGACATCGCCGCCGCGCAACTCGAGTACGGCGCGAACATGTCGACCCGCACGGGCGACACGGTCTACGGCTTCCATGCGACCGCCGACGAGCCATGGTTCGCAGCGAGCGGGCCAACCAGCAAGCTGGTGTTCGCGGTGTGGGACGCCGGCGGCAACGACACCTTCGACTTCTCAGGCTACGGCCAGAACCAGCTGATCGACCTCCGCGCCGGCGACTTTTCCAACGTCGGCGGCCTGGTTGGCAACGTGGCGATCGCCCAGGGCGTGGCCATAGAGAACGCCATCGGCGGCGGCGGCGCGGACAGGATCTTCGGCAACGACGCGGGCAACCAGATCTTTGGCCACGGCGGCGCCGACACCATCGTCGGCGGTGCGGGCAGCAACTACCTGCGCGGCGACGACGGCAACGACTCGATCCAGGGCGGAACCGGCTTCAACGATATCAACGGCAACCTGGGCGACGACGTGATCGACGGCCATTCGCAGGTCGGCGACTGGCTGGTCGGCGGCCAGGGCAACGACCTGATCACCAGCCACACCTCCGGCAACATCCTCTACGGCAACATCGGCAACGACACCCTGGTGGGCGGCGGCGGCGGGGAGATCATCCGGGGAGGCCAGGGCGACGATTCCATTGCCGCCGGGGCTGGGGGCGCGTGGCTGTCCGGCGACCGGGGCAACGACACCCTCCAGGGCGGAGCCGGCGCCGACACCTTCCACGGCTTCACCGGCGCCGGCCTCGACCGGGTGCTGGGCTTCGAGGTCGGCAAGGACCATGTGCAGCTCGATCCGGGCACGGTCTACGCGGTGAGCCAAGTGGGCGCTGATACGGTGATCAGCATGGGGCCGGGCGACAACATGGTCTTGGTCGGGGTGCAGGCCACCACCTTGCCGCCGGGGTGGATATTCGGCGCGTAACGCCGGGCCACAAGCCAAGCTTCAGAAATAAAATCAGAGTGTTAAGGCAAAGCTCCGCCCAAATATCGCCGCTATGCCGGGGATATTGGCGCGCCTTCGAGGGGGGGCGAGCAGCCCCGGATTGCGCGCGCTAGCAGGGATTGCCGTGACCACCATCAACGTCGACAGCGACTATTCGGTCGCCCCCGGCCAGACGCTGACCTTCACCAATGAGTGGGGATTCGCGGTCGACCAGAGCGGCATGTGGCCGACGCCGGCCCCCCTGCACCTGATAATCGCGGGGACGGTGGTGGCGAACAGCACCGGGGCGGACTCCATCTTCGGCGTCGTCGACAAGTGGAGCACCGCCGGTTCCACCATCGAGATCGCCGCGGGCGGCAGTCTTAGCGTCAACGCCCAGGCGAACGGCGCGCACGTCGAGGGCATCGACGCCAGCGGCCCCGCGCTGACGGTCGTCAATCATGGGACGATCGAGGTTTCGGCCCCCGGTTCGGCCGACGGCCTCTATTCGCAGGGAATCGTCGACTTCCAGAATACCGGGCGGATCACCGTGACGTCCGCCGACATCGGGGCGAGCGGTGTGGCGTTCGGAGGCGGCCACTTCAACAACAGCGGCGTCATCGAAGTCGACAGCAACAAGTACAGCGTGGGAGTCTCGGTCAGCGGCTTTGGCGGCGTCAGCGACTTCGTCAACTCGGGCGAGATCCGGGTTCATGTCTCGGACCCCGCCATCGTTTCGGTCGGAGTCGCGTGGTCGGCCCCGTTCCAAGGCGGCGGGGCGGGTTTCATCAACGACGGGATCATCGAGGGCGCCTACGCCCTGAAGGTGGGCGCGCCGCCCGGCGGCGCGACCGGGGACCCCATGCTGTTCGTCAATGACGGTCACATGTACGGCGCCGTCGACATGGGACCCGGCGATGCAATCCTGGTGAACGGCGGCGAAATCGTCGGCGCGGTGAACCTCGGGTTGGGCGACGACACCTACAGCGGCGGATCGGGCGTGGTCTGGGGATCGGTGGATGGCGGCGACGGCAACGACGTCATCTGGGGCGGCGCCCAGGGCGAGAGCCTGACCGGCGGCAACGGGGCCGACACCATCCACGGCGGGGGCGGCGACGACCTGATCTCCGGCGGGCGCGACTCCGACCTGCTCGACGGCGGGCCCGGAAACGACGGGGTCACCTACGAAGACGCCACCATGGGGGTGAACCTGGACTTCGTGTCCGGCCGGGCCGACTCCTCCGGGGAAGACACGATTTCCGGTTTCGAGCTCGCGTTTGGCAGCCGCTTCGCCGACACGCTCTCGGGGGATGCCGGCGCCAACACCCTGAGCGGCGACGCCGGGGCCGATCAGATCTTCGGCCGCGAGGGAAATGACAGCATCGTGGGCGGCGACGGGCAGGACTATCTGCGCGGCGGCGATGGGGCCGACAGCCTTTCCGGCGGCGCGGACTTCGATGACATCAACGGCAACGCCGGCAACGACACCGCCTCCGGCGGCGATGGCAACGACTGGGTAGTGGGCGGCAAGGACGATGACCGGCTGTCCGGCGACGCCGGCGACGACATCGTTTACGGCAATCTTGGGAATGACACCTGCGATGGCGGGACGGGCAACGACCTGATCCGCGGCGGCCAGGGGGACGACGTGCTGATCGGAGGGCCCGGCGACGACTGGCTCTCCGGCGACCGTGGCGCCGACACCCTCACCGGCGGCGCAGGCGCCGACATCTTCCACAGCTCTTCCGACGCAGGCCTGGACGTCGTGACCGATTTCAACTCGGCAGAGGGCGACCGGGTGATGCTCGACCCGGGCTCGGCTTACACGACCTACCAGTCGGGCGCCGACACGGTGATCGACTTCGGCGGCGGTAATGAGCTGGTGTTGAAGGACGTGCAGCTCGCGGGCCTGCCCGCCGGCTGGATCCTGGGGGCCTGAGCCGTGGACACCGTCATCGTCCAGGCCGACTACACCGTGTATTCCGGCGAAAGCTTCGACTTCACCGACGCTGAGGCCTTCGGCATCCAGCAGGTCCAGGGCCATGCCGCGCCCTCGCTCACCATCGCCGGCGCCGTCACCGAAACCTGGACAACGGCCACCGGCTACTCGCGGGCCGCCATCGGCGCCTCGGGCATATCCGACAGTTCACAGATCCTCGTCGACACGACCGGCGCGTTGAAGATTTCCGCCCTGCAGGGCGGGGCCAACGTCTATGACGGCGGACTGGGGTCGGATCCGGACTTCGTGAACCGCGGCCTGGTGCAGCTTACCTCGCTCACCATCGCCAGCGCCGGCGGCGTGCATGGCGGCGACATGAGCTTCGAGAATTCCGGCGTGTTCCGCATCGACGGCGGCGGCATGGTGCGCGGGATCGACATCTCCAACCAGGCCACCGTCATCAACAGCGGCCTGATCGACATCACCGCGGGACTCTACGAGCACGGCTTCGGCATCGGGCCGTACGCCGTCTCGATGTACGCCGGAACCTTCCTGAATTCGGGCACGATCCAGATCAGCGATCCGGCGGCGGGCTCCGAGACCGTGGCGGTGAGCTGGTACGACGCCACGGACCCCTTTTCGTGGCAGCCGCAGCACAGCTGGCTGAACACCGGGACGATCCAGGGCGACGTGGCCCTGCAGGTCTCGCAGCCCGCCTCCACGCAGACCCCGGAGTTGTTCACCAATCAGGGTCGGATGATCGGGCGCATCGACCTTGGACCCGGCGGCGACCACCTGCTGAACAGCGGCCGGATCGACGGGGAGGTCGACTTGGGCGCCGGCGCCGACACCTACGCGGGCGCGACGGGGGTTTCCGGCGCGGTCCACGGCGGGGCTGGCGATGACGTGATCATCGCCGGCTTGGGGACTAACTACCTGCGCGGTGACGACGGCAATGACTCCATCGTCGGCGGGAGCGGCTTCAACGACATCAACGGCAACCTTGGCGACGACACCATCGAGGGCCATTCGCAGATCGGCGACTGGCTCGTGGGCGGCCAGGGCAACGACCTGATCGAAAGCCACACCTCTGGCAACATCCTCTACGGCAACATCGGCAACGACACCCTCGTGGGGGGCGCGGGGGATGAGATCATCCGCGGCGGCCAAGGCGACGATTCCATCACAGCCGGAGCGGGCAGGGCGTGGATCTCCGGAGACCGCGGCGACGACACCATCCAGGGCGGGTCGGGCGCGGACACTTTCCACACCTTCGCCGATGCCGGGATCGACCGCGTGCTCGGCTTCTCGGAGGCCAAGGGCGACCACGTCGAGGTGGACCCGGGCACGGTCTATGCGGTGAGCCAGGTGGGCGCCGACACGGTGATCAACATGACCGGCGGCGGCCAGATGGTGCTGGTGGGGGTCGATATGGCGAACCTGCACCCGGGTTGGATCTTCGGCGCCTAGAAGCCTGTCGCGGTTGGTTTGAGCCAAGCCAACCGGGATGAACAGGATCGAGTCCACTTTGGCGGATGCGCTCTGGCGCCACAATCTGAGTTCCCCCGAGCCGCGATCGGGCCTATATGGAGCCCACACCCGCCCGGCCGAAAGGCCGGGCGCCTTTGTTTCCGAAACCCGGAATTTCGAACCGAGACCTGGCCATGACGACTGACATTCTGATGCCCAAGGCGACCGCGGTCTGGCTGGTGGACAACACCTCCCTGACCTTCGACCAGATCGCCGCCTTCTGCGGCCTGCACCCGCTGGAGGTGAAGGGCATCGCCGACGGCGAAGTGGCGCGCGATATCCGCGGCGCCGACCCGATCGCCAACGGCCAGCTCAACCGCGAGGAGCTGGACCGGGCGGAGAAGGATTCCAAGTACCGCATGATGGCCCAGAAGAGCCGTCACGCCGAATATCTGAAGCCCCAGAAGAAGGGCCCGAAGTATACGCCGGTCTCGCGCCGCCAGGACCGGCCGGACGCCATCGCCTGGTTCCTGCGCAACCACCCGGAGATCGCCGACAGCCAGATCGCCCGCATCCTCGGCACCACCAAGGCGACGATCGATTCCGTGCGCAACCGCACGCACTGGAACTCGGCCAACATCAAGCCGGTCGACCCGGTGACGCTGGGCCTGGTCCTGCAGCTCGAACTGGACGAGGTGGTGCGCAAGGCGGCCGACAAGAAAACCCGCGACGACGCCAAGAAGGGCATCGCGCCGGAAGGCCCGACCCTGCGGCCCGCCTCGGAGACCGGTGTGATCGAGGACGAATCCGCCGTCGTCGACGACGAGGAAATGGCCGACGAGGATTGAGAGAGTTCGTCCCTCCTCTTCAGGGGAGGGATGTCCGCGCAGCGGACAGGGTGGGGAAGTCGGGATCAGACTCCCAAGTCGGCGCTCGAGGCGCAGACCCCCACCCGTCCCGAGCTGCGCTCGGGCCACCCTCCCCTAAAGAGGAGGGATGGCGATCAGTGAACCGCCGCGCCTCGCAGCGATTCGAGTTCGTCTTTCAGCTTTAGCTTCTGTCGCTTGAGTTCCTGGAGCCTGAGGTCATCCCCTGAGGGGCTTCGCAGTTCGTCCTGGATGGCTTTTTCCAGGGACTGGTGACGAGCTCCGAGTTCGCGGAGCCTGGCTTCCAAGGCCATGAGCAGCGCCTCCTTTGCGGGTGGACAGCGACGCAGTGAACACCCGCTGTGCTCGGCTGTCAGATCACATATGTTTGCAGCCGGCGCGTGCGACGCGTTGGAACCCGGGGCGTTTAGGACCTTCCGCATGGCGAAGAGCGAGCAGCCCCGGCTGGTGGTCGGCATCTCCGGCGCTTCGGGGATCGTCTATGGACTGCGGGTGCTGGACGCGGCCCGCGAGCTCGGCGTCGAGACGCACCTGGTGATGAGCCGGGCCGCGGCGCTGACGCTGGCCCAGGAAACCACGCTCAGCATGGCGCAGGCGCAAGGCCGCGCCGCGGCGGTCTATCGGGTGGGCGACGTGGGAGCCGCGATCGCCTCGGGATCGTTCAAGACGCTGGGCATGATCGTGGCGCCCTGCTCGGTGCGCACCATGAGCGAGGTCGCCACCGGGGTGACCGCCTCGCTGCTGACGCGGGCCGCCGACGTCACGCTCAAGGAGCGGCGGCCGCTGGTCCTGATGGTCCGCGAGAGCCCGCTGCACCTGGGCCACCTGCGCACCATGGCCAAGCTCGCCCAGATGGGCGCGGTGATCGCCCCGCCGATGCCGGCCTTCTACGCCAAGCCTGGGAGCCTGGAGGAGATGGTCGACCAATCGGTGGGCCGCGCGCTGGACCTGTTCGGTCTGTCCTGGAAGCCCGTGAAGCGCTGGGGCGAGGACATAGGTCCCTTGGGGGGTCCTCTCGGGGATCCGCTCGACGCCGCCGCGAAGGACGAGGCCTGATGTCGATCTGGGACTGGACGCTGAAAGCCTATGGCCGACCCGGCGTGCCGGAGGCCTGCCTGGCGTTGCAGGACCGGTTCGGCCAGAACACCGACCTCTTGCTCTGGGCGGTCTGGGCCGAGGTCAAGGATCCCTCGCTGCTGGCCCGGGCCGTGGCGGTGACGCGGGCGTGGGAGGCCGTGGCGCTGGCGCCGTTGCGCGCCGTGCGCCGGGGCCTCAAGCCGGCCTTGCCGCCGGTCGACGATGCGGCGCGCGAGCGGCTGCGCGAAGAGGTCAAGGCCTGCGAGCTGCAGGCCGAGCGGGCGCTGCTGGAGACCCTGGCTGAGATCGCCGGCGAGTCATCCGGCGGGGCGCATGCGCTGGACGCCCTGGAGGCGGCCTCGGCGGCCTGGAAACCGGCCGCGCCGGACGCGGAGCTGGCTGCGCTCGCCGCCGCCTTGGGCTAGTCTGCCGCCACGCTCATGGATGATTCCGATTTCAACGAAGAGATGCTGCGAGCGCGGCTCGCCGAGCTGCGCCAGGAGCATGCCGACCTCGACGCCTCGATCCAGGCGGTGGCGCTGTCGCCGCTGCCCGACATGATGCTGATCGGCCGCCTGAAGCGTAAGAAGCTGGCCCTGAAGGACGAGATCTTCCGGATCGAGGAAGAGCTGACGCCGGATATATTGGCTTAGGTTAGGTCAGCCCGCCGCGCGCTCCCGCTTGGCGGCGTACATGGCGGCATCGGCCCGGGCGACCAGGGCTTCGGGCTCGAGGTCGTGGGAGATCTGGGCGACGCCGTAGGAGATGTGCAGCGGCGCGGTCCAGTCGCCGAACGCGATGGGCTCTCGCTGGATGGCGCCGGCCAGCGCCGCGGCCTTGGCCTCGGCGATGGTCTGGTCGGCCTGCACCAGGATGACGGCGAACTCGTCGCCGCCCATGCGGCCCACGATGTCGGA
This sequence comes from Phenylobacterium sp., assembly GCF_035944335.1. Lineage (GTDB taxonomy): Bacteria > Pseudomonadota > Alphaproteobacteria > Caulobacterales > Caulobacteraceae > Phenylobacterium. Next base: position 12,465 of record NZ_DASZBG010000004.1, read on the forward strand.
CTCGCGGACATTGGCCTGCAGGCGCTCGGCCACGGCCTGCAGGGCCGCATCGCCCGCGGCATGGCCGTAGCGGTCGTTGACCGCCTTGAAGCCGTCGAGGTCGAAATAGACCAGGCTGGCCGGCGCGCCATAGCGCTGGGCAAAGGTGCGGATGCGCCCCACCTCGCGCAGGAAGGCCCGGCGGTTGAGCAGCGGGGTGAGCGCGTCGCGGTCGGCCAGGCCCTCGGTCTCGATGAGCTTGGCCTTCAACCGCCCGACCTCGGTCCTGAGGTCGTCGATCTCGCTGAGCAGGGTCTGCAAGGCGGCTTGCACCGCCGGCGTCAGGTCCGGCTCGGTGAGGCCAAGGAAGGCAGCCGTGTCGGCGGGGGGCGGGGCGGCCACCTGGGCCCCGGCCTGGGCCAGGGCTCGCCGACGGATTGTCGAGAAGGGCTCGTTGCGCGCGCCGGAAATCTTCATCGAGGTGGGAGGCCTCTAAAGGTCCAAGAGAATCAACGACGCAGCACGAACAGAGGCGAATCCTAAACCTCCCGGTTGCTCGAAGAAAGCGCCTGCCTATACTCCGCGCCTTTCCGGCCGGGGCGGAAGGTTCCAGAGCATCCAAATGACCGCCGCCGCAGCGCCCGTCGCCATCATCATGGGCAGCCGATCCGATTGGCCCGTCCTCAAGCGCGCGGCTGAGATGCTCGACGAGCTCGGCGTGGGCTACGAGGCCAAGGTGGTTTCCGCCCACCGTACGCCCGGGCGCATGTACGACTTCGCCCGCGGCGCCAAGGCGGCCGGCGTGCAGGTGATCATCGCCGGGGCCGGCGGGGCGGCGCACCTGCCGGGCATGACCGCCTCGCTCACCGACCTGCCGGTGCTGGGCGTGCCCATCGAATCCAAGGCGCTGAAGGGCATGGATAGCCTGCTTTCCATCGTCCAGATGCCGGCCGGCATACCGGTCGGAACGCTGGCCATCGGCGAGGCCGGGGCGAAGAACGCCGCCCTGCTGGCCGCGCGCATCCTGGCGTTGGGCGATCCGGCGTTGGCCGCGCGCGTGGCCGAGTTCACCGCCCGCCAGACCGCCAGCATCCCCGAGACGGTCGAGGACGCTTAGACAGCGCCATGCCGGACGTGTCGCGCAAAGGCGGGCCGCTGGAACCGGGCCGGACCATCGGCATCCTCGGGGGCGGCCAGCTCGGCCGCATGCTGGCGGTCGCGGCGAGCCGGCTGGGCTTCGACGTGGCGATCCTCGATCCCGAGCCCGACGCGCCGGCCGGCCGGGTTGCCGCCCATACGATCGTCGCGGCCTACGACGACCCGCAGGGGCTGGCGGCCCTGGCCGCCGCCGCCGACATCGTCACCTATGAGTTCGAGAACGTGCCGGCCCAGGCGGTCGCCAGGCTCGCCGAGATGGGTATGGAGGTCGCGCCGGGGCCGCTGGCGTTGCGCGTCGCCCAGGACCGGCTGGAGGAGAAAACCTTCCTCAACGCCAACGGGGCGGCGACGGTGGCGTTCGCGGCCGCCGACAGCGCCGAGGCGGCGGTCGCGGCGGCGGAGCAACTCGGCGCGCCCTGCCTGATGAAGACCCGGCGCGAGGGCTATGACGGCAAGGGCCAGCGCTGGGTGGAGCATGCGTCGGACGCCGCGGCGGCCTTCGAGGCGCTGGGCGGCGGGCCGGTGATCCTGGAGGCGGCGGCCGATTTCGTGCGCGAGCTCTCGATCATCGCCGCGCGCGGGCGCGACGGGGCGACGGCGATCTATCCGCTGGCCGAGAACCACCACGAGGGCGGCGTCCTGCGCCGCTCGATCGCGCCGGCCCGCGTCGCTCCGGCTCTCGCCGACCAGGCCGAGCGGATCGCCGCCCGCGTGCTGGCGGGCCTCGACTATGTGGGCGTCATCGGTATCGAGCTGTTCGAGATGCGAGACGGGTCCCTATTGGTCAACGAGTTCGCCCCGCGCGTGCACAACACCGGCCACTGGACCCAGGACGGCTGCGAGGTCGACCAGTTCGAGCAGCATATCCGCGCCGTCGCCGGCTGGCCCCTCGGCCCCACGGCGGCGATCGCGCGGGTGGAGATGCTGAACCTCCTGGGCGACGAGGCCGACGACTGGCTGCGCTACGCCGCCGAGCCCGAGACGCGCGTCCACCTCTACGGCAAGCGCGGGGCCAAGCCCGGCCGCAAGATGGGCCACGTCAATCGGGTGAAGCCGCTCTAGTCCCGTAGCGAATGCGGCCAAGCGCCGCTGCGGCCCCGGCGAGGAGGTCGTAGGGCCGCCAGCGGGTGGTCGCCTTCCAGGTCTCGAAGGCCATGACATCGGCGATGCGGCGATCGACGAAGGCCAGGGCCTCGCCGCGGCCCGAGCTCAGGCGCACGGCCATGGCGCCGGTGAGGATGCCAGCCAGCAGGACGCGCTTGGAATAGTGGTTCTCGTCGGTGGCCGCGTCGCCCGCCCAGCGCCACAGGCCATCGGCGCTCTCCCAGGCCAGGCGGCCGGCCAGCGGGACACGGCCGGGCAACGCCAGAAAGCCCATCCAGCGGCGGGTGGCCGTCTCGTCCTGGGCGGCGGCGTCCAGCCGGGCCTCGACGGCGCGGGCGATGCGCTCGCGGATCTTCAGGGCCGTGGGATCCACCCCCTCCAGCAGGACCAGGGCGCGCGCGTCGTGGCGGCGCGACAGCAGGGCGGCGAGATCGGCCGGACCGCGCGGCAGCAAGAGCTCGGTCTCCCCATCTGACAGGCCGGCGGCGCGGCCGGCCAGCCGCGCCATCCGCGAGGTCCAGCCCTCATGCGCGGCGATGGCCAGCGCGCGGTCCAGCACCTGCTGCTCGGTGTCTGCGGCCCAATCGCGGCGTTCGGGGGGTTTCGTCATGGGCGGCTTGTTTAGCGCTTTGCGCGATGCTCGTCTCGGCGTGGACATCGGGCCCCTCTTGGTGTATCTCGCCGCGCTCGACCCGAAGGCCGCTGCCTCCGGGCCATTATTTTTTTGTTCGCCCGCCGCCGCCCCCGAACGTCCAGCTTGGGCAGGGAGACAGGGGGCCGGGCCCGGCAGGCAGGCAGGAGAGAGACCTCTGGTTCAGATTTTCGTCCGCGACAACAACGTCGACCAGGCCCTCAAGGCGCTGAAGAAGAAGATGCAGCGCGAGGGCTCGTTCCGCGAGATGAAGCGGCACGTGCACTACGAGAAGCCTTCCGAGAAGCGCGCCCGCCAGAAGGCCGAGGCCGTGCGCCGCGCCCGCAAGCTGGCCCGCAAGCGCGCCCAGCGCGAAGGCCTGATCGCCGCGCCGAAAAAGCCGACCCGGTAGCGCTCGTAACCGGCCTGTCGAGTTCCTATTTTGGAGGGCCGCGCCACCGGGCGCGGCCTTTCGCATTTATGGTCAAGGCGCGGTCTTCGGTCGCGCGACAGGCGCATTGCTGGTGGAACGTCGGTTCGCGTCCTATCTTTAACGTTCCGGCCGGCAATCCTTGAAGGCGGTTTCAAACGATGAACCTGCGCAATCTCGTCATCTGGGGCATCGTCGTCGTCGCCCTGATCGGCATCTACTCGATGGTCACCGGCGGCGGCCATGCGGCCGGCGCCTCGGAGATCAGCTATTCGCAGCTGCTCTCCAAGGTTGACGCGGGCCAGGTGAAGTCGGCCGTCTTCCGCGGCTCGACGGTCGAGGTGCATGACGCCGCCAACAAGACCTACACCTCGGTCACGCTGAACAATCAGGACGACCTGGCCAAGTCCATGAAGGCCCAGGGCGTCGACATGCAGGTGAAGGCGGCCGGGGGCTTCACCCTCCTGGGCTTCATCCTGAACTCGCTGCCGATCCTGCTCCTGATCGGGGTCTGGGTGTTCTTCATGCGCCAGATGCAGGGCGGCGCCCGCGGGGCCATGGGCTTTGGGAAATCCAAGGCCAGGCTGCTCACCGAGAACAAGAACCGCGTCACCTTCGAGGACGTGGCCGGCGTCGACGAGGCCAAGGACGAGCTCACCGAGATCGTCGACTTCCTGAAGGACCCGCAGAAGTTCCAGCGCCTGGGCGGCAAGATCCCCAAGGGCGCCTTGCTGATCGGTCCGCCCGGCACCGGCAAGACCCTCCTGGCGCGCGCCATCGCGGGCGAGGCCGGCGTGCCCTTCTTCACCATCTCGGGCTCGGACTTCGTGGAGATGTTCGTGGGGGTTGGCGCATCGCGTGTGCGCGACATGTTCGAGCAGGCCAAGAAGAACGCGCCCTGCATCATCTTCATCGACGAGATCGACGCGGTCGGTCGCCATCGTGGGGCTGGCTTGGGCGGCGGCAACGACGAGCGCGAGCAGACCCTGAACCAGCTGCTGGTCGAGATGGACGGCTTCGAAGCCAACGAGGGCATCATCCTGATCGCCGCCACCAACCGCCCCGACGTGCTGGACCCGGCGCTGCTCAGGCCCGGCCGCTTCGACCGCCAGGTCGTGGTGCCGAACCCCGACATCAACGGCCGCGAGCGCATCCTGCGCGTGCACATGCGAAACGTGCCGCTGGCCGCCGACGTCGACGTCAAGATCATCGCCCGCGGCACGCCGGGCTTCTCCGGCGCGGACCTGTCGAACCTGGTCAACGAGGCCGCCCTGCTGGCGGCGCGCAAGAACCGCCGCATGGTGATGATGCGCGACTTCGAGGACGCCAAGGACAAGGTCATGATGGGCGCCGAGCGCCGCTCCATGGTCATGACCGAGGAAGAAAAGACGCTGACCGCCTACCACGAGGGCGGCCACGCCCTGGTGGCGCTGAACGTCCCGGCCACCGACCCGGTGCACAAGGCGACGATCATTCCGCGCGGTCGGGCCCTGGGCATGGTCATGCAGCTGCCCGAGCGCGACAAGTTCTCGATGACCTATGAGCAGATGACCTCGCGGCTGGCGATCCTGTTCGGCGGCCGCGTCGCCGAGGAGATCATCTTCGGCAAGCAGAAGGTGACATCCGGCGCCTCCTCGGACATCGGCCAGGCGACCAAGCTCGCCCGCGCCATGGTCACCAAGTGGGGCTTCTCCGACCTGCTGGGCGCCGTGGAGTACGGCGAGAACCAGGAAGAGGTGTTCCTGGGCCATTCCGTGGCGCGCAACCAGAACGTCTCCGAGGCGACCGCCGAGATCATCGATCAGGAGGTCAAGAAGCTGGTGAAGGAGGGCGAAGAAGAAGCCCGCCGGATCCTCACGGAAAAGCTCGAGGACCTGCACACCCTGGCCAAGGCGCTCCTGGAATACGAGACCCTGAGCGGCGACGAGATCATCAATGCGCTGAAGGGCATCGCTCCGGTGCGCGAGGAAGCCGAGGCCAAGCGGCCCACGGGCCCGTCCGTGGCGGTGCCGATCTCGCCCAGGCCCGATCCCGAGCCGGCCTGAAGGCCTGGCGTTTGGACGGACGAGGCGGTCGCTTCAGCGGCCGCCTTCTTCGTATCCGCCTAGATCCTGTTCTGCAGGTACTTGATGGCCCGCTCCAGGACCTCGTGGCCCCAGCTGGTCAGGTCGGGCCGGCGCAGCTGGTCGCGCGCGGCCGCGATGGCCGCGTCGCCGTGGCGGCGCCGCAGATACTGAGCCTCCTCCAGCGCCTCACGCAGAAGGCGCTGTCGCCGCCGGTAGAGGCGCAGCGGGTTGAGGATCATGTATACACACCCCCGAAGCGGCAGATTCCGACCGCCCTCCCGGTCCCCGGGACAACCCAAACTATACCGCAAGTTTGAAGAATTTGCGCCCGCCAATGGCAGAACCACGATCCGCAACCTCCCCGGTCGAAGCGATGGGCGTGGTGAACGTCACCCCCGACAGCTTTTCCGACGGCGGCCGCCATCTCGGTCCCGCGGGGGGGCTGGCGCACGCCCGGCGGCTGGTCGCCGAGGGCGCGGACCGGCTGGATGTCGGCGGGGAGTCGACGCGACCCGGCGCCGCGCCGGTCGCCGAGGCCGAGGAGATCGGCCGCGTCGTCCCGCTGATCGCCGCGATCCGCGCCGAGAGCGACGTGCCCGTCTCGGTCGACACCATGAAGCCCGCGGTAGCCCGCGCCGCGGTGGCCGCCGGGGCGACCATGTGGAACGACGTGACCGCCCTGCGCCACGCGCCTGAGAGCCTGGACGTCGCCGCCGAGCTCGGCTGCGAGGTGGTGCTGATGCACATGCAGGGGGAGCCGGCGACCATGCAGGCCGAGCCGCACTACGACGACGTGGTGGGTGAGGTGGCCGCCTTCCTCCAGGCGCGGGCGCAGGCGGCCCTGGCGGCTGGGGTGGCGCGCCATAAGATCTGGCTCGATCCGGGGGTCGGCTTTGGCAAGCACATGGTCCGCCACAACCTGCCGCTGCTGCATGGGTTGAAGGCGATCGTCGGCCTGGGCTTCCCGGTGCTGCTGGGCGCCAGCCGCAAGAGCTTCATCGGGGCGCTGGACGGCGGCGGCCGCAGCGCCGATCAGCGGCTGGGCGGCTCCCTCGCCGCGGCCCTGTGGGGCGCGCAGGCGGGCGTCGCGGCGGTGCGGGTCCACGACGTGCGCGAAACCGTGCAGGCGCTGCGCGTCTGGGCGGCGATGGCGAGGGGCGGCGGCTAGGCTGGCTTGGCGCGCAGCAGCCGTCCGAGGTTGCGCAACCGCATGGGCTGGCCGGCCTGCAGGATGCTGGCCCGGAACAGACGGCTCACCAGGAACAGCTCCAGCACGATGAACACCGCCAGGACCGCCGCGGAGCCCGCGACCTCCCATGGCGAGACCCCGCTGCCCAGCCGGGCCATCATGGCGAAGGGCGAATAGATCGGCAGCCACGACATGATCCGCGGCAGCGGCCCGTCGGGGTTCTGCAGCACGGCGCTGATCATCACGGCGAAGGGCAGGGTGAGGCCCAGGATGATCGGCGAGAGATAGCCCTGCGCGTCGCGCATGTTGTCGCTGACCGCGCCCACCGCCAGGAAGAGCATGGAGATGCAGAGGTAGCCGGCGACGAAATAGTAGACGAGGGCGACGGCGATCCAGGGCGAATTGAGCGAGGCGAGGGCCGGGCGCAGGAAGTCGGCGATCACCCCCTGCACCCCGAAGGCGGCGGCCACGGCGAAGCCGATCCAGGCGCCGATCATCAGGCCGCCGACGCCCAGCACGCCCAGCAGCTTGCCGTAGAGCAGCTCATCGGGCGTGATGCAGGCCAGCACCGCTTCCAGCAGCTTGTTGGAGCGCTCCTCGATCAGCCCCTGCAGCGCCCAGGAGCCGGACATCATCAGCGACATCAGCAGCAGATAGGCCAGGCCCAGCGGCAGCGCGGAGCGCAGGATCATCCGCTCGCGGGCCGAGCCCTGCTGCGGCGCGCTCAGGGCGACCGGCGCGGCCACCGCCTGGGCGCGGGCGAGCGCCGCCAGGTCGACGCCGGAGGCCTGCAGGGCCTTCACGCGAAGCGCCTGATTGAGCTGCTCGCGGATGGTGTCGACCAGATCGGTGTCCGGCCGCCCGTTGGTCCACATGCGCACCGTCGCGCCGGGCTCGCCGAGATTGGCCGGGATATAGACGCCGAGCGCCAGGGTGCGCAGGCCGCTGGCGGTCTTCACGTCGCCCTTCAGGTGCGGGGCGAGCGTCGCGCCGAAACGCTCGGGACCGTCGCGCGCGTCGACGCCCGGTGGGGCGGGAATGGCCTCGTAGTCGGCCGGGTCGGCATGGAAATCGGGGGCGTCTTTGGGCTTCAGCCGGGCGATCTGCGCCTGCGCCGCGGGCAGTCCGCCGGCCGCCTCGAACTGGATCGCCTCGGCGTCGGTGACATAGTGCGGGCCGATGCCCCACGCCGTCGGGCCAGGCGGGGTGATCTTCCACTTGGCGGCGTAGCGGGCGAGCTCGCCGATGGTCTCGCGCTCGGCGTTGAGCCGGATGCGGCGGTCGATGGCCGGCGCGTAGCGACCGCTTTCGTCGACGATGACATAGGCGGCCTGGGCCGGCGGCTTGAACAGGCGCACGCCCACCTGGCTCAGCACCAGGGCGGCGGGCAGGAACAGCAGCATCAGCCAGAAGCTGCGGGTGCGGATGATCTGGCGGAACTCGCGCTGGGCGACGAGCAGCATCGGGCTCATGCGGCGATCTCCGGGGTGGTCTCGGGGGTGGTCCCCGGGGTCGTCCCATGGGCCGTCTCTGGCGCGCCGCCCACCAGATGCAGGAACACCTCGTGCAGGCTGGCCCGGCGTTCCTCGAAGCGGCGCAGGGCGAAGCCCGTGGTGGTGCAGGCCTCCAGCAAGGCGGCGGAGCTGGCGTCCGGCGCCAGCGCCACATCGTAGTCGGTCCAGCCGTCCTTCGCCGCGCCCTTCGGCTGGGCGCTGGCCACGCCCGGCAGGGCCTTGGGGTCCTGGCGCGCGCAGAGGACCAGCCGGCCCGGCAGCAGGGCGCGGGCCGCGTCCTGGTCGCCCTGGAACACCTTGCGGCCGCGGGCGATGAGCATCAGCCGGTCGCAGAGCCGCTCGGCGTGCTGCATCACATGGGTGGAGAAGACCACGGTCGAGCCGGTGCGGGCCAGATCGAGGATCACCTCCTCCAGCGTCGCCTGGTTGACCGGGTCGAGGCCGGCGAAGGGCTCGTCGAGAATCAGGAGCTGCGGTTTGGTCACCAGCGCCGCGGCGAGCTGCACCTTCTGCGCCATGCCCTTGGAGAGGCGCTCGACCTTCTCGTGCCCGAAGGCCGAGAGGCCGAAGCGGTCGATCAGGACCTCGGCGGCGCTCCTGGCCGGGGCCATGGCCATGCCCTTCAGCTGGCCGAAGTAGGTCACGGTCTCGATCGCCGTCATCTGGCGGTAGAGGCCGCGTTCCTCGGGCAGGAAGCCGATCTCGCCGCCGAGCTTGCGGCCGGGCGACTGGCCCAGCACCGAGATGGTCCCCGCGGTCGGCCGCAGGATGTCGAGCGCCATCCGCAGGCTGGTGGTCTTGCCCGCGCCATTGGCGCCCAGGAATCCGAACACGCCCCCCTCGGGGACCGCGAAACTGAGGTCGTCAACGGCGGTGAAGTCGCCGAAGCGCTTCACCACGGCTTCGAATGTCAGGACCGACAGCTGCGCCTCCCCGTCCCTTCGGCGTGGGCCGACAGGCCTTTCTGTCGGTCGCCACGTGGGGTTGCAGCAAACCCCGATTTCGAAGGGGCGACAAGCGCTGGCTCAGGCCGGGGCGCGGGCCTTGTAGATGGGGCCGAGCGGCGTCTCCCGCGCCATGACGGTGGCCCAGGGCGTCTTGCGGCCCTCGGCAGCGTCGGCGAGCCCGGCCAGGTGCGCGTGCCAGCCGCCGGCGACCGCGGCGCCATCCTTGGGGACAAGGCCGGACTGCGTCAGGGTCAGGCGGCAGCCGTCGCCGTCCGCCTCCAGGTCGAAGCGCACGACCGAGACCGAGCCGTCATCGTTGGGCCAGGTCCAGGCGAAGGTGCGCAGCGGCGTGTGGGCGACGATCCGGCCGTTGATCCGGTAGTCCACGTCGGGGAACAGGAAGTCGATGGCCTCGCCGTCGATGTGCGTCTCGGCGAACCAGTCGGCGATCCGTTCGGGGATGGTGATGGCGGCCCACACCTTCTCGACGGGCTTGCCGTAGCGACGGCGGAAGACGACTTCGACGGTGTCGCCGGTGCGCCGCACCTCGCCCAACTCCTCGTCCATGACGCTCATTGCTCGGTCTCCAAGTGGCGTTCGAGGGCCGCCAAGCGTTCGCCCCAGAATCGGCGATAGGGCGCGAGCCAGGCTTCGAGGTCGGCGAGTGCGGCCGGCTCCAGTCGATAGAGCCGCCTGGCGCCCTCGACGCGGACGCCGACCAGACCAGTCTCGCGCAGCAGGCGCAGGTGCTTGGACACGCCGGGCTGGCTGATCGACAGCGCCTCGACCAACTCGCCCGCCGGCCGCTCGCGTTCGCGCAGCAGGTCGAGGATGCGGCGACGATTGGGTTCGGCGACAGCTTCGAAGAGGTCCATGCCATTAGATATCCATCAAGTTATATAACTGTCAAGATATGTGCGCGCCGGGCGCAAAGTCGCTATCCGGCTGGGCCATGCAGCCTCGCGGCAGAGTCCTGATCATCGCCGGATCCGATTCCGGCGGCGGGGCGGGGGTCCAGGCCGACATCAAGACGGTGACGGCGCTGGGCGGCTATGCGGCTACCGCGATCACCGCGATCACCGTGCAGAACACCCTCGGCGTCTTCGCCGTCCACCCCATCGCCCCGGCGACCATCGCCGCCCAGGCCCGCGCGGTGCTCGGCGACATTGGCGCCGACGTCATCAAGACCGGCATGCTGGGCGATGCCGAGGTGGTGGAGCTGGTGGCCGAACTGCTCGACGAGGCTGCGCGGCCGACGGTGGTCGATCCGGTCATGGTCGCCAAGGGCGGGACCCGGCTGGTGGCCGATGAGGCCGTGGCGCCGATCCGCAGGTTGCTGGCGCCGCGGGCCGCCCTGCTCACCCCCAATGCGCCGGAGGCGGAGGCGCTCACCGGCCTGACGATCGCGACGCAGGACGACCTGCGGCGGGCCGGCGAGGCCCTGTTGAGAGCCGGCGCCGGCGCCGTGCTGATGAAGGGCGGCCACCTGCCGGGCGACCGGGTCGTCGACATCCTGATGACCCCTTATGGCGAGACGACCTTCGAGGCCGAGCGGAGCGCCAGCCGCCACACCCACGGCACCGGCTGCACCCTGGCCTCGGCCTGCGCGACGGGTCTGGCCCAGGGGTTGTCCCTGGAGGCGGCGGCCGCGCGGGCCTGGGCCTATGTGCAGGAGGCGATCGCCCGTGCGCCGGGCTTCGGGTCGGGGCATGGGCCGCTGGATCACGGCTGGCCGCTCAGGGGACGCACGTGAGCCAGGCGCTCGACCAGCGGCTGGAGGAGATCGTGCGAGCCTGCCCGAGTCTGATGCAGGTGCTGACCACCGCCCGGGCGCTCGAACTGCCCGACTGGCTGGTGTTCTCCGGCGCCGTCTACCAGCGGGTGCTGAACCACCTGACCGGCCGCGATGCGGACTACGGCATCCGCGACTACGACCTCGGCTACTTCGATCCCGCCGACATCTCCTACGAGGCGGAGGATCTGGTGATCCGGCGGGTGGCGGCCGCCTTCGACAGCCCGCTGAAGGAGATGGTGGAGGTGCGCAACCAGGCCCGGGTGCACGTCTGGTTCGAGGGCAAGTTCGGCGAGCCCTATGCGCCGCTGACCCGCACCGCCGAGGCCCTGACCCGGTTCGTGAGCCCGCTGTTCGCCGTGGGGGTGCGGCTGGAGCCGGACGACGCCCTGACCATCGAGGCGCCCTTCGGGCTCGAGGACCTGTTTTCCATGACCCTGCGGCGCAATCCGCACCGGCCCACCAACGGCTTCCCGCGCACGGCGGCCTCGGCCACGGCGCGCTGGCCGGAGCTGGTTGTTGCTAATTAGCCACTTGGCTAATTCCTGAGCTCGCCTATGTGAAGCGCGACCGCAACGTGCCGGAGAGCCTGCCCATGCGCCAGTGGACTGTCGACGCCTTCGCCAGCGGGCCGTTCCGCGGCAACCAGGCCTGCGTGCTGGAGCCGCTGGACGCCTGGCCGGACGCGGCCTGGATGCAGGCGCTCGCCGCCGAGAACAACCAGGCGGAGACCGCCTTCCTGTTGAAGACGCGTGATCCGGCGCGCTTTGGCCTGCGCTGGTTCACCCCGGCGCTGGAGGTCCCGCTGTGCGGCCACGCGACCCTGGGGTCGGGCCATGTGCTGTTCTCCGAACTCGGGCTGGCGGGCGATCAGGTCGTCTTCGACACCCAGTCGGGGCCGCTGACGGTGCGGCGGGCCGGCGCCCTCTACGAGATGGACTTCCCGGCCCAACCCCCGCGCCGGATCGAGACCCCGCCGGGCCTGGCCCAGGCGCTCGGCGCGGAACCCGTGGAGGTCTGGGCTGGCCCCTATCTGGTGGCGGTGATGGCCGACGAGGCGGCGGTCCGCGGCCTGGCGCCGGACATCAAGGCCCTGCACGATGTTTCCCGCGCCACGACGCTGGGCCGCGGCAACGTCGGGGTGGCGGCCCTGGCCGACGCCGGAGGCGGCTACGACGTGGTCGACCGCTTCTTCGCCCCGGGATCGGGCATCGACGAGGATCCGGCGACCGGCTCGCTGCACTGCATCCTGACGCCGCTGTTCGCCGACAAGCTGGGCCGCCCGCGCCTGAGGTTCCACCAGGCCTACCCCGGTCGCGGCGGCGACCTGGAGTGCGAGCATCGCGGCGACCGGGTGCTGCTCTGCGGCCGGGCGGTCACCATCCTGGAAGCCAGCCTGCGCATCGCCCCATAGAAGACGCCCCCGGATCGCTCCGGGGGCGCTGTCGGTCTCGGTCGTTTCGGCTTAGCGCCAGCGACGGTTGTTCTGGGCGTAGCCGTTGGTCAGGGCGTCGACCCGATTCACGAACTGCTCTAGGCGGCTCACTTCCCAGGGTCGGGCCTGGCCGGTCTGGACGCGCCAGGCGATCGGCTTCATCGCCTGAAGTTGCCCGCGCAGGTCGCGGGCGTCACGCCAGGAGATCCTGTGGTACTGCGCGGCGGTCTGGATCTTCCAGTCCAAGCCGTCGACGTAGGACGTGGTCAGGCGGCTGTCGTTGTTGTAGCCGCGGTTTTCATAGCCGCGATTTTGATACCCGTGGTCGCGGTCGTAGTTGTTCCAAGGTTGAGCTTGCGCAGCCGTCACCGCGGCGCCGCCGAGCGCCAGCGTAGAAACGGCAATAGCGGCGATCTTCTTGAGCTTAGTCATTGGTCTTCTCCTCTGCGCGGATATCCCGCTGCTTTGGTTCGTCCCCGTTCGTGGGCTTCAAAACTCACTGGCCGCCGCTTGGTTTCCTGAAAAATCATTCAAGAGCGGCAGCCAAGGCGTGTTTTGATCACCCTCAGGGCTGTGGAGAAGAACAACACGGTTGGGCTGACCGCGACCTGAGGCCGGCGTTGTGCGCCGTTCACCCGGCGGAGACGGCGCGCCCCTGGCCGGCGGCGCCGGTGGCCGCGGCGGTGAGCGCGGCGCTGATCGCCTCGTAGAGCTTGGCGATCTCGATGGGCTTGGCGACGTGGCCGTCCATCCCCGCGGCCAGATATTCCTCGATCTGGTGGGTCAGGGCGTTGGCCGTGAGCGCCACGATCGGCGTGCGGCGGCGGCCGTCCTTGGCCTCCAGGGCGCGGATCTCGCGCGCCGCGGCGATGCCGTCCATCACCGGCATCTGGATGTCCATCAGGATCAGGTCGTAGCCCCCGTGGCGCCACGCCTCCACGGCCTCCTGGCCGTCGGGCACGATGTCGACGTCGATGCCCAGCGAATCCATGACCGCCTGCAGCACCTGGCGGTTGGTGGGATTGTCCTCGGCGGCCAGCAGGCGCAGGTCGCCGTCGTCGCCATGGCTTTCCGGGGCGGCGGCCGGCTCGGCGGGTTCGCCGCGCGCCAGCGGCAGCTCGACCGTGAAGGTCGAGCCCTGGCCCTCGCGGCTCTCCACGTCGATGGCGCCGCCCATCATCTGGGTCAGCTCGCGGCAGATCGCCAAGCCCAGCCCGGTGCCGCCGAACCGGCGGGTCGCCGAGTTGTCCGCCTGGGTGAACTTCTCGAACAGGGTCGGCAGCTTTTCGGGCGCGATGCCGACGCCGGTGTCGCGCACGACGATCTTCAGGGCGCCGTTGTCGGGGCTGATGTCGACCCTGGCCTCGACCGAGCCACGCGCGGTGAACTTCACGGCGTTTGACATCAGGTTGCCGACGATCTGGCGCAGGCGGTCGGCGTCGCCCCGCCACCAGCCGTGCGCCGCCTCAGCGACGTCGAAGCGGAAGTCGAGACCCTTGGTCTCGGCCATGACCCGGAAACCCTCGGCGGCCCCGGCCATGACCGGCTCCAGGTCGAAGTCGTCGACGGCAAGCGCCAGCTTGCCGGCCTCGATCTTCGACAGGTCGAGGACGTCGTTGAGCACCGCCAGGAGCAGGCTGCCCGACTGGCGGATGACGTCCAGCCGATCGCGCTGCACCTCGCCGAGCTCGCCCATGGCCATGACCTCGGCCATGGCCAGGACGCCGTTCAGCGGCGTGCGAATCTCGTGGCTCATATTGGCCAGGAACTGGGTCTTGAGCACATTGGCGGCGTTGGCCGCGTCGCGGGCCTGTTCCAGATCCCGCATGGCGCGCTTCAGGTCGTCCTCGCGCTCGGCGAGCTTGGCCAGCAGGTGGTTGAAGCTGGCGGTGAGGCTGCGGAACAACTCGTCGTCGGCCTGCACCTCGACCGGCTCGAAGCTGCCGCCGGCGGCCACTTTATGCATGGCCTCGGAGAGGCGCTGCACCGGGGCGATCACCCGATGGGCCATGCCGCGGGCCAGGAACAGCGCCACGCCGACGCCGCCGAACAGCAGGACGGCGGTGAGCGCGATATATTTGGGCAGGACAGGCGCCAAGGACGGCTGGGCCACGGTCAGGGTCAGGCCGCCGAGGTCACGCGCCCCGAGCCGGACCGGATTACGCACCAGCTCGCGGTCGCCTTCCGCGGGCTTGGACGCGCGATAGGCAGCGATGATGCGGCCGGCGGGATCGGTGAGCTGGGCCGCGACCACCCGCGGGCTCGCCTGCAGGGCGGCGAGCGCGGCGGTGTATTCGGCCACGTCGCCGCGCCGCACGGCCGGCGCGGCAGTGGTGGCGGTGATCTGGGCCAGAGATTGGGAGGTGGCGCGCGCCTGGGCGCGCTCGACCGCCCACTGCTGCATCATGAAGGTCAGGCAGGCGACCAGCAGCACGACCACGGTCGTGACCAGGCCGACGCTCGCGACGCGGGCGTGGAAGGTGGCCACGGGGGCTGAACGGGGCGGGTCGGAAGCTGGCGTCATGGGTTCGGTGGCCACTCGGGCTTCCGGTCTAGCCCAATAGTCCTAACGGTTCGCTTCCACCCGGCGGGGTTGCGGCGCCTCAAATGAGGTTCGCGCCCAGGCTGTTTGTGGCCTTTGCGCCACACTACAACCCTTGGACGCAGATTTTATGGTTAATAACTCATGAATCGGTTGCCGGAAGCTTTACCGTTCATTTACCGTGAGATCGCGGTTTTCATTAACGGCCGCCGTGGGGGTTTTCATGGAAAAGATTTTTGTGGCGAAGCGGGTGGCGGGAAAGCTGTTCGCAACTGAAGCGGCCGTCGATGCCGCCTTCGTCGAAGCGACCGAGCTGATGGCCGAGATGCTCAAGGCCCGCAAGGACGTGGGCGTGTCGATGGTGTTCGCCGACAACTCTCAGGTGAAGCTGATGGAGGCCCTCAAGGCCCTCAGCGAAGCCCGCACGGCGATGGTCGGCCTGCACGGCCAGCTCGACGAAGCCAAGCTGCGCCTCGGCATCCGCACGAAGATGGACACCGAGCCGAAGCCGCACCTGCTCGAGACCAACGAGGTCATCGCCAAGGCGGTCTGACCCGCGGCAGGGTTGCAATAACTTAACTGGTGTCGCGCCTCTAATGTGAGTTAGGGGCGCGATGTCATGTCCGATACCTTCTATCTGGTCTCCCAAGGCTTCTCGGTGGCCGCGGCGCTGTTCGCCCTCTGGAAGGGCGGCGCGGCGGAACGCCTCGCTGCGGGCGTCGTGCTGTTCAACCTGGCGGTCGGCTCCCTGTGCCATTGGCTCAGCGTGGACGGGGATGGCTTGATTCGCCTCGGCAACGACGGTCTCGCCGCAGTCGCCCTTCTGGTCATCACCTTGCGCTACGGCGCTCTCTGGATGGGCGCGGTGATGCTGTTCTACGCGGCCCAATTCAGCCTGCATGCCTACTACCTGGTGACCGAGCGGCCGCCTGACTACCTTCATGCGCTGGTCAACAACATCAACTGGTATGGCGTCGTCTGGTCGCTGATTATCGGCGCGGCCATGGCTTGGCGGCAGCGAATTCGCGCGGCCAAGGCGGAGGCGTCCAAGGGCGAGATAGCGCCCGCGTCCTGACGTCGCCCTATAGGCGCTGTCAGAATTCTTTCTCTTGCGCTGCAACACGAACGAGGGCTTCTGGCCGGCGGGCCACGTCCCCCCAACGGGACGCTGCCCATCTGTAAGGATGGGAGACATCGCTATGACCACCCCCAAGCCGGCCATGCGGCCGGCCCGTGCTGAATTTTCCTCCGGCCCGTGCGCCAAGCGCCCCGGATGGGCTCCAGAAAATCTCCAGAACGCGGTCCTTGGGCGCTCGCACCGCTCCAAGCTCGGCAAGGCGCGCCTCAAGGAGGCGATCGACCGCACCCGCGACGTTCTGGAGGTCCCCGACGACTATCTGATCGGCATCGTTCCCGGCTCCGACACCGGCGCCGTGGAGATGGCGCTGTGGTCGCTGCTGGGCGCACGCCCGGTGCAGCTCCTGGCCTTCGAGAGCTTCGGCAAGGACTGGGTGACCGATGTCGTCAAGCAGCTGAAGATCGAAGCCCAGGTGCTCGACGCGCCCTATGGCCAGCTTCCCGACCTCTCCAAGGTCCGCAAGGACGCCGACCTGGTGTTCACCTGGAACGGCACCACCTCGGGCGTGCGGGTGCCCGACGCCGCCTTCATCGCCGCAGACCGCGAGGGGCTGACGATCTGCGACGCCACCAGCGCCGCCTTCGCCCAAGCCCTCGACTGGCAAAAGCTCGATGTGGTGACCTTCTCCTGGCAGAAGGCGCTGGGCGGCGAGGCCGCGCACGGGGTGCTGATCCTGTCGCCGCGGGCGGTGGCGAGGCTCGAGAGCTACGCCCCGCCGTGGCCCCTGCCGAAGCTGTTCCGCCTGACGAAGGGCGGCAAGCTGAACGCCGAGATCTTCGAGGGTTCGACCATCAACACGCCCTCCATGCTGTGCGTGGAGGACTACCTCGACGCCCTGCGCTGGGCGTCCCAGATCGGCGGCCTGGCGGAGCTCCGCCGCCGCGCTGACGGCAATCTGAAAGTGCTGGAGGACTGGGCGGAGAAGACCGCCTGGGTCGGCTTCCTGGCGGCCGACGCCTCGATCCGCTCCAACACCTCGGTGTGCCTGACGGTGGTCGACCCGCGCGTCACTGCCCTCTCCGAGGAGGCCCAGGCCGACTTCGCCAAGAAGCTGGCCTCCGCCCTGGAGAAGGAGGGCGTGGCCTATGACGTGGCGGGCTACCGCGACGCGCCCGCGGGCCTGCGCATCTGGTGCGGGGCCACGGTGGACGGGTCCGACCTCGAGGCCCTGACGCCCTGGCTCGACTGGGCCTTCGAGACCACCGTCGCCGAGCTGCAGTCAGCCTAGATCCCCGGGCCCTCCCCCTTGCGGGGGAGGGTTGGGAGGGGGGTGTCAGCTCCCCGCCCGCCGCGCTTTCACCCCACCCCGACCCCTCCCCGCAAGGGGGAGGGGCGCTCACGAGAAAACCCAAATGCCCCGCGTGCTCATCGCAGACAAACTCTCCCCGGCCGCCATCGAGATTTTCAAGCAGCGCGGCGTCGACGCCGACGTGAAGACCGGCCTGACCAAGGACGAGCTGCTCAAGATCATCGGCGACTATGACGGCCTGGCCGTGCGATCGGCCACCAAGGCCGACAAGGAGGTCATCGCCGCGGCCAGGAACCTCAAGGTGATCGGCCGCGCCGGCATCGGCGTGGACAATGTCGAC
Source organism: Phenylobacterium sp. (assembly GCF_035944335.1). Classification (GTDB taxonomy): domain Bacteria; phylum Pseudomonadota; class Alphaproteobacteria; order Caulobacterales; family Caulobacteraceae; genus Phenylobacterium. The sequence continues at coordinate 29,979 of NZ_DASZBG010000004.1, forward strand.
ATCCCGGCCGCCACCGCCGCCGGCGTCGTGGTCATGAACACCCCGTTCGGTAACTCGATCACCACCGCCGAGCACGCCATCGCCATGATGTTCGCGCTGGCCCGCCAACTCCCGGCCGCCGACGCCTCCACCCAGGCCGGCAAGTGGGAGAAGAACCGCTTCATGGGCGTCGAGCTCTACGGCAAGACGCTGGGCCTGATCGGAGCGGGCAACATCGGCGGCATCGTCGCCGACCGCGCCATTGGACTGAAGATGCACGTGGTGGCCTACGACCCCTTCCTGTCGCCGGAGCGGGCGGTGGAGATCGGCGTCGAGAAGGTCGAGCTGGACGCTCTTCTGAAGCGCGCCGACCTGATCACCCTGCATACCCCGCTCACCGACAAGACCCGCAACATCCTGTCGGCCAAGAACCTGGCCAAGACCAAGAAGGGCGTGCTGATCGTCAACTGCGCGCGCGGCGGGCTGGTGGACGAGGCAGCCTTGCGCAAGCTGCTGGACGAGGGCCATATCGGCGGCGCGGCCTTCGATGTGTTCATCGAGGAGCCGGCCAAGGACAATCCGCTGTTCGGGGCCGAGAACTTCATCGCCACCCCGCACCTGGGCGCCTCGACCGTCGAGGCCCAGGAGAACGTCGCCCTGCAGGTCGCCGAGCAGATGAGCGACTACCTGCTGACCGGGGCGGTGACCAATGCGCTCAACAGCCCCTCGGTCACGGCCGAGGAGGCGCCGCGGCTGAAGCCCTTCGTGGCGCTGGCCGACAAGCTGGGCCTGCTGGCCGGCCAGATGGTCGACTTCGGGATCAAGGCCATCGACATCGCCTTCGAGGGCGAGGTGGCCAAGCTCAACACCCGGCCCCTGACCGCCGCGGCCCTGGCCGGCGTCATGCGGCCGATGCTGGCGGAGATCAACATGGTCTCCGCGCCCGCCGTGGCCAAGGAGCGGGGCATCACCGTCTCGGAGTCGAAGCAGGAGGTCTCGCCGATCTACGAGAGTCTGATGCGGATCACGGTGACGACGGAGAAGGGCAAGCGCTCGTTCGCGGGCTCGGTGCTGGCCGGCGCCCCGCGCGTGGTCGAGGTCAAGGGCATGGAGCTCGACGCGCCGTTCTCCCAGACCATGCTCTATGTGAACAACCTCGATAAGCCGGGCTTCATCGGCAACCTCGGGGTCTTGCTGGGCGAGGCCAACATCAACATCGCCACCTTCAACCTCGGCCGGGTGTCGACCGGCGAGGACGCCATCGCCATGGTCGGCATCGACCAGGCGCCCAACGATGACCTGGTGGAGAAGATCCGCGCCCTGCCGCACGTCAAGGAAGCCCGGACGCTGCGGTTCTAGCCCCCGCTCAGCGCGCCGAAGATCAGCAGTTCGTCGGCCTCGGTCAGGGCCCGGGCGACCGAGCGGGTCTCGTCCTGGCCAATGAACAGCCGCATATGCTTGCGGATGCGGTCCTGCTCGTCGACCACGCGGAAGCGCAGGCCCGGGAAGCGGCGGTCGAGGTCGCGCAGCACCGCGTCGACCGTCGCGCCGGCGGCCTCGATCCGCGTCGCGCCATCAGTGTAGGAGGTCAGCTGCGAGGGGATCAGGACCCGGACCATGGCTCAGAGCGGCGCTGCGACCACCGAATAGATCTCCGGCAGGTGGGCGGCGATCTGGCGGAAGCTCTCGCCCTCGTCGCCGCTCATCCAGACCTCGCCGCCGGTGGTGCCCAGGTAGAGGCCGAACGGGTCGGCCTGGTCGCCGCAGAACGCCTGGCGCTTGACCGTGAACCAGCCCTGCTCGGCGGGGAAGCCGCGGTCCTGCCGCGTCCAGCTCCGGCCGGCGTCGGCGGTGCGGTAGACGGCGGGCCGGCCGCCGGGGCTGACGCGCGGCCACACGTCGGTGCCGTCCATCGGGAAGACATAGGCGGTCTCGGCTGAGCGCGGATGCGGCACGATGGTGAAGCCGATGTCGCCGATCTCGCGGGGCATCGCCTCGCCAATGCGGTCCCAGGTCTCGCCGGGCCGGTCCAAGCGGTAGATGCCACAGTGGTTCTGCTGCCAGAGCCGGTCGGGATTGCTGGGGGCTAGGGCGATGTAGTGGCTGTCCTGGCCGAACTCCGGATAGGGGTCGGGCAGGAAATCGCAGCGCACGTTCTTGTTCAGCGGTCGCCAGGTCTGACCCTGGTCATGGGTTTCCAGAACGCCGGCCGAACAGCTCGCCAAATACATGTGTCGTGCGTCGCGCGGATCGACCACCACCTGGTTGAGGATCGCCCCATCCGGGGTGCCGCCATCGGGGGGCAACCATTGCGCGACCATCGGGTGGTCGTTGAGGCCGGAGACGCCCTCCCAGGTTTGGCCACCGTCGCCGCTGCGGAACAGGCCAGGCGGCGAGACGCCCGCCCACCAGACGCCGGGTTCGTCGGCATGGCCGGGTTCCAGCCAGAAGGTGTGGTTGACCGCGCGGCCGAGCTTGTCGCCCTTGGGGAAGGCGGGCGGCGTCTTGGCCTCGGTCCAGGTCGCGCCGCCGTCCGTGGAGCGCAGGATGGTGGGGCCGAGGTGGCCGGTGGAGGCCGCCATCAGCATGGTCTTGCCGTCACGCGGATCGGCGACGAAGTGGTTGATGATCTGGCCCAGGAATTTCGGGCCTTCCACGCGCCAGGTCCGACGCTCGGCGTCGCTCTTCAGCACCCAGGCGCCCTTGCGGGTGCCGACTAGCAGCTGGATCGCATCGGTCATCCAAGGTCCTCCCCGACCCGCGCGCCCTCAGGCGAAATGGGAACCGCTTCGCCGCCCGGAGGGCGCGCCGATCAGAAACGTCGAGCGCAGGCGGGCGCAAAAGCGGCTCCCACTTCTGCTGCCTGCGCTCCTAGGACGAACGATACCACACGATCCCGACAGGCCGGCCCGCCGGCGCCTAGCCGCGCGGCCCCGGCGCTGGGGGATGGGCGTCCCAGAAGGCGCGGATCTCGGCGCGCGGGTTGGTCTCCTGGCGCGTGTCGTTGTCGAACAGCATGACGTTGCGGCGGGCGTCGCTGTAGGGCTGCCACGGCGGGATGTGGGCGTTGTTCGGATCGCCGTTGCGCACGAAGGCGGCCCAGGTGGAGGCCAGCCGGTCGGCCATGGCCTTGCCCCGGCTGGAGCCCGCGAAGAAGCCGTCGCGGTAGGAATGGAAGGACGCCGAGACGTCGATGCCGTGCACCGCGCCGAACTTGCCGTCGTAGGCGGGCGTGCGCCAGTTCCACTGATAGACATAGGCCGGCGCGGCGTTCTGCGCCGCCTTGCGGGCGGCCAGCGCGTAGGCGGCGCGGCGGCCGCCCGCGTCGGTGAAGGCCTGGGCCTGGATCAGGAACGGCGAGGCGCCGGGATCATAGCGGCGATAGAGAGCGACCAGCTCGACGCCGTGGCCGGGGAACCGCTGGTCCAGCAGCTTCTGCAGGCCGGATTCGGTCAGGTCGAAATTGGTCAGGCCAAGCGCGGCGTCCTCCAGGGTCGTCGAGACGATGATCGGGATGTCCGCCGACACCGCCGGCGCGACGGGGTCGAAGGGATGGTTGGGCAGGGCGTCGGTGCCGATCACCGGCGAGAAGTTGCCGCCGGTCGCGGTCTGGGCCTCGAGGATACGCTGCCAGGAGATGCGCTGCAGCTCGCCCATGTTGGACTTGCCGATGCCGAGCTCTTTCAGCAGCTTCGCGGCGGTCTCGGCGCCGGCCTCGGGGGTGACCAGCCGCAGGGCCGAGCCTGACTGCACGGCCGCGCGATGGAACAGGCCCTTGCCGGGCGGCATGGCCAGCATGGTGGAGGTCTTCGCCCCGCCGCCCGACTGGCCGAAGATCATGACGTTGCCGGGATCGCCGCCGAAGGCGCCGATGTTCTCACGCACCCAGCGCAGCGAATGGACCAGGTCCATCATGCCGGTGACGCCGGCATATTTGAACTCGGCCGGCGCGCCCGCGCCCACCAGGTCGGTGTAGCCGAACGACGCCAGCCTGTGGCTTACCGTCACCACCACGGCGTCTGCGTAGAACGCCAGGTTCTTGCCATCGAAGCCCGGCGCATTGCCCGAACCGGTGGCGAAGCCGCCGCCGTGGAAGGAGACGAACACCGGCCGCTTCGCAGCCCGGTCGGTGGTGGGCGTCCAGACGTTCAGCGTCAGGCAGTCCTCGCCCATGCCGGCGATGTCGTGCCGGTCCCACATGATCAGCTGGCCGTATTCGCCGCGGATGTCGGCCTGGGTCTGCGGGCAGCACTGGCCGAAGCCGAAGCATTCGCGAACGCCCTTCCAGGGCGCGGCGGGCTTGGGCGGCATGAAGCGGTTCTTGCCGCCGGTGGGCGCGCCGTAGGGGATGCCCTTGAACTCCCACACCGGGCCATTGGCGATGCCCTGCACCCGGCCCGTGGCGATCTCGGTGGTCTGGAAGATCTTCGAGGAGCCGCCGCCGGCCGCCAGCCCCGCGGGCGGACGGGCGGGCGGGGTCGGCGAGCCCTGGGCCAAGGCCTTGGGCGCCGCCGCGACGGCGGCCAGCGCGGCGCCGGCGGCCAGCACGGCCCTGCGGCCGGAATCCGGGTGATCGGTCATCTGAAGCGTTCCTCCCCGCCAGCTTTCTTTCGCGCCGGGGATGCCTGGCCGCCCGCCCTCCCCGATCCTTGCCCGCAAGCTTAGCCGCCGCGGGTTTGTGGTCAATCCTGCTTACAGATCAGCCGCCGGCGCGCAACCGCTCGGCGGAAATGTCGTCGGCCATCCGCCGCCGCATGTTCTCCAGCAACCCCAGCACCTTCTCCGCCTCGTCGGTGGGCCGGCCGATGAACACCGTCTCCAGGGCCAGGCCGCGCAGGGCCGCGAGCGTCAGGTGGGCCATGGCGTCGATGTCGGCCACGTGTTCGGGGGCGCTGAGCTGGCCCACCGCCATCCGGCGGCGCGTGCGGTGCATGCCGGCCTCACGCTCGGACGCGAATTCGGCGTAGCGCTCGGCGAGCTCGGGGTCGGTGCGCGCGGCGATCATCACCTCCATGAAGGCGATGGCCTCGGGCAGTTGCAGGCTCTGCCAGATCGCCTGCACGCCGCCGACGAACTGCTCGCGGCCGGTGGGATTGGTAGCCACCTGGGCGCGGGTGAAATCGCGCTGCGCGATCCAGGCATGCTCGGCGACCGCCAGCATCAGGTCGACCTTGGTGGGGAATTGGTGCAGCAGCGATCCGCGGCTGACCTTGGCCAGGCGCGCCACCAGCGGCGTGGAAGTCGAGGCGTAGCCGAACTCGGCCAGGCATTTCACGCCGGCGGCGAGAATCTTCGCCCGCGTCGCGGCCCGACGCTCGGCGTTCGGGCCTCGCGGCGCCTTATGTCGTTCGGCAACCCCCATGTCGGCTCACCATGCGTCGGACGAGGCGTCAGTGGAAGTCCCGGCTGCGGATCAGGCGGCCCGTGACGCGGTTCCGGATGGCGGGCGGCGGGGCGCCCTCGTCGTCGCGCATCTCGCCGAGCCTCTCGGAGAGGTCGGTGAAGCGCTCGGCCACCAGGTGGATGACCTCGCCCTCCTTCTGCAGCTGGCCGTGCACGATGACGAAGGAGGCCCCCATCACCAGCCGGCGGTTGGCCTCGAAGGCGTCCTTCCAGACGACGATGTTGGCGATGCCGGTCTCGTCCTCCAGCGTCATGAACACCACGCCCTTGGCGGTGCCGGGCCGCTGGCGCACCAGCACCAGCCCGCCCACCGACAGCCGCCGCCGGTCGCCCAGGGTCTTCAGCGCCGCGGCGGGCGTGGCGCCGGCGCGGGCCAGGGCCTCGCGGAAGAAGCTCACGGGATGGGCTTTCAGGGAGAGGCTGGTGGTGCGGTAGTCCTCGGCCACGTGCTGCGGGGCGCTCATGAAGGGCAGCTGGACCTGCGCTTCCTTGAAGGCCTGGCGGGCGAGCAGGGGGGCGTTGGCCTCGACGCCGATCTCGCCGCCCAGTCCCTTCACCGCCCAGAGCGCGGCGCGGCGGTCGAGGCCCAGCGAGCGGAAGGCGTCGGCCTCGGCCAACAGCTCCAGCGCCCGGCGGGTGAGGCCGGCGCGCAGGGCGAAATCCTCCAGGGTGCGGGCGCCGGCGTGGCGGGCCGCCAGCAGGGCCTCGGCGTCCGCCTCCTTGAAGCCCTTCACCTGCCGCAGCCCCAGGCGGACGGGGCGGCGGGGCATGCGGGGATCGTCGGGGTCTTCCAGCGTCGAGTTCCAGCCGCTCGCCATCACGTCCGGCGGGCGCACCTCCACCCCGTGCTCGCGGGCGTCGCGGACCAGCTGGGCGGGCTGGTAGAAACCCATGGGCTGGGCGTTGAGCAGGCTGACCAGGAAGACGTCCGGGCGATGCCATTTCACCCAGGCCGAGGCATAGACCAGCAGGGCGAAGCTGATCGCGTGGCTCTCCGGGAAGCCGTAGGAGCCGAAGCCCTCGATCTGCTTGAAGCAGCGCTCGGCGAAGTCCCGCTCATAGCCGCGGCGCGCCATGCCCTCGATGAACTTGTCGCGGTATTCGTGCAGCTTGCCGTTGGCCCGGAAGGTGGCCATGGAGCGGCGCAGGCCGTCGGCCTCGTCCTCGGTGAACTTCGCCGCCTCGATGGCCAGCCGCATGGCCTGTTCCTGGAACAGCGGCACGCCGAGCGTCTTGCCGAGCACCTGGCGCAGTTCGTCCGGCGGCCCGTGTTCCGGCGCGGGCGAGGGGAATTCCACCGGCTCCACGCCATCGCGCCGGCGCAGGTAGGGATGGACCATGTCGCCCTGGATGGGGCCCGGCCGGACGATCGCCACCTCGATGACCAGGTCGTAGAACTCCCGCGGCTTGAGCCTCGGCAGCATGGACATCTGCGCCCGGCTCTCCACCTGGAACACGCCCACGCTGTCGGCGTGGCAGAGCATCTCGTAGACCGCCGGATCTTCCTGCGGGATGTCGGCGATGTCGCCGATGCCCAGGAGGGTCAGGCTTTCCTTCAAGGCGGTCAGCATGCCCAGCGCCAGCACGTCGACCTTCATCAGGCCGAGCGCGTCGATGTCGTCCTTGTCCCACTCGATGAAGGTGCGCTCGGCCATGGCGGCGTTGCCGATCGGCACCGTCTCGTCGAGCCGGCGCTTGGTCAGCACATAGCCGCCCACGTGCTGCGAAAGGTGGCGGGGGAAGCCCAGCAGCTCCTGGGCCAGCGCCGTGGCTCGGCGGATCTCCGGCGCATCGGGATTCAAGCCCACCTGCCTGATGTGCTCGTCCGGCACGCCGTCGCCGTAGGAACCCCAGACGGTGCCCGCGAGCGCGGCGGTGATATCCTCGGTGAGGCCCAGCGCCTTGCCCACCTGGCGGATCGCCATGCGCGGCCGATAGTGGATCACCGTCGCCACGATGGCCGCCCGGTCGCGGGTGTAGCGGCGATAGACGTATTGCATCACCTCTTCGCGGCGGCTGTGCTCGAAGTCGACGTCGATATCCGGCGGCTCGCCGCGCCGCTCGGAGATGAAGCGGGAGAACAGCAGATCCTGGTTCTTCTTGGTCGGATCGACTGCGGTGACGCCCAGGCAGAAGCAGACGCAGGAGTTGGCCGCCGACCCGCGGCCCTGGCAGAGGATGTCCTCGTCCCGCGCCCATCTGACGATGTCGTGGACGGTCAGGAAGTAGTTGGCGAAATCGAGTCTCTCGATCAGGTCGAGCTCCTTCTGGATCGTCTCCCGCTCCTTCTCGCCCATGCCGTTTTCGAACCGCCAAGCGGCGCCCTCCCAGGTGAGATCGCGCAGGTGCTCGATGGCGGTCTTGCCGGGCGGCACCGGCTCGTCGGGATATTCGTAGCGGAGCTGGCCGAGGTCGAAACCGATCCGCTCGGCGATCTCGACGCTGCGCTCCACCGCGCCGGGGTATCTGGCGAACAGGCGGGCCATCTCGTCCGGCGACTTCAGGTGCCGCTCGGCATTGGCCGCGAGACGCAGGCCGGCCTGCGTCACCGTGCAGCCCTCGCGGATGCAGGTCAGCACGTCCTGCAGCGGCCGCCGCTCGGGGCCGTGGTAGAGCACGTCGTTCACCGCCACCATCGGGGCGCGGGCCGACTGAGCGAGGCCGGCCAGCCGCGACAGGCGCTGCAGGTCGCGCGCGCCGTAGCGCCGCGCCGCCGCCAGCCAGACGTCGGGCAGCGCCCCTGAGATGCGCTTGAGGCCGATCTCGAAGGCGCCGTCCAGGCGCTCGGGCGGGACCACCAGCACCAGCTGGCCCTCGGCGTGGTCGAGGAAATCGGCCCAATGGAGCTCGCACCCACCCTTCTCGGCGCGGCGCTGGCCCAGGGTGAGCAGGCGGGTAAGCCGGCCATAGGCCTCGCGATCGGAGGGATAGACCAGCAGGCTCGGCGTCGCGTCGGCGAAGTCCAGCCGGCAGCCGGTGAGCGCGCGAACCTGGGACCCGGCCGCCCGGCGGGCCTGCATCTCCGACCAGGCGCGGACCACGCCGGCGAGCGAGTTGCGGTCGCAGATGCCGATGGCCTCCAGCCCCAGCACATGGGCGCCGTTGACCAGCTCGTGCGGATGCGACGCACCGCGCAGGAACGAGAAATTGGTGGCGGCCTGCAGTTCGGCGTAGCGGGTCATCCGAACAGCCCGTGCAGCCACCACTTGGGCGGTTCATTGGGCTCATAGAGGCCGGCGCGGAACAGCCAGAAGCGGCCGCCCTCGGCGTCCTCCACCCGGTAGTAGTCGCGGACGCGGCCCGTGCTGATGTCCTCGATCTGGCGTTTCCACCATTCCTCGGCGATGCGTTCGGGCCCCTCGGCGCGGCGCACGCGGTGGACGCGGCCGCGCCAGCGGAACTGGCTGGGCGGATCGTCGGGGGTCAGGGCGATGACGCCCTCCAACGGCTCGGGACGGCGGAACAGGCGGATGGGGCGCGGCGTCGCCGGGTCCCAGGGCCGGGCCTCCGCGGTCGGACCGAGCGGCGTGGCGTGGGCGACCGACAGCTCCGGCACGTGGCTCTCCACGGGGGCGGCGCGCCAGACGCGGTCCTCGCCCAGCCGGTTGGTCAGCCGGTCGATCAGCGGCAGGAGTCCGTCCTCGACGCCGGGCTGGGCGGCGCCCTCCAGCTTCGCCTGTCGGCCGGACAGGGTCTCGACCTCGCTGGCGGTGAGGGTGACGATCTCGACCCCGAAGCCCGGATCGATGCTTTCGATCTTGGGGGCCAGCAGCTTGGCGATCCGCCGGGCGTCGCGGCCCGGCAGAGCCAGGCCGGCGGTCACCGAGGGACACTGGCCGTCGAGGCGGTGGAAATAGAGCTCGAAGCGGCGCGCGCCCTTGCCCTCGCGCTCCAGCCGCGCGCACAGGCCGGCCGACGCGTCGAAGGCCACGCGGGCCATGTCCTCCGGCGTGCTGATCGGCTCGGCGAAGGCGAGCCGCGCGACCCACGGCGTCGGCGGGCGGCGATAGGTGAGCGCCTCGCGCGTGCGGCCAAGCGCCTGGTCGAGGCGCATCAAGGTCTGTTTGCCGAACCGCTTGGCGAAGGGCGCGCGGGGCAGGGCGAACAGCTGGGCGAGCCGGCGCAAGCCCAACCGCTCGATCTGGGCGGCGGTCTCGGTCTCGAGCCGCAGGGCCGCGGGCGGCAGGGGGGCGAGCGCCGCCTGCTGGCCGCCGGGCGGGGCGATGATCCCGTCCTCGCCATAGTGGGCGAGGCCCCAGGCGGCGGCCGGGGTGTCGGCGATGGCGCAGCGGAACGGCAGGCCGTTGGCGAAGAGGCGTTGCTGGAAGTCGGCCATCAGTTCGGCCTCGCCGCCCCACAGGTGGTCGACCCCGGTGATGTCCAGGAACAACCCATCCGGCGCGTCGGCGGCCACCGCCGGGGAATAGCGCATGCACCAGTCGACGAGGGCCGCCAGCGCCGCGGCGTCGGCCTCCGGCTCGGCCTCGGCGGTCGCAAGTTCCGGCGCGATGGCGAAGGCGTCGGTGGCCTTCTGGCCGGGATAGAGGCGCAGCCGCGCAGCCTCCAGGCTGACCGCCGCGATCCGGCGGGTCCCGCGGACCGTCTCGACCAGGGCGAAGGGGGCGGGCGGCTGGGGTTCAGGCGGCGTGTCGGTGTTGCGCCGGCGCCAGTTGGCGATCGCCCAGGTCGGCGACCAGGCGCAAAGGATGCGCGCCATCGGTTGTCTCCAAAGAATAGGCTTCTGGCGCCTCGAACAGGAAGGCGCCGGTGCGTCCGCCGCGGCAGCGTTCCAGGGCGACCTCGAAGCGCGGCGCGCCCAGGCCGAACTCGCCGGCCGGCGGCTCGGAGGGGGCCGAGGCCACGCGCCAGCGGGTGGCGGCGGCAGACCCGGCCCCGCGCTTCATCCGTTCGCCGAACGGGCTGCGGCGCAGGACGAAGGCGGTCGACCCGCGCTTCTCGCAGGCCAGCTGCAGCCGCCGGCCGGCGGTCAGGTCGACGTCCTCCGCCTCACCGATCACGGCGGCGACGCCGAGCGTCGAGAGCGCATCCTCCATGATGGACAGCGCTTCGGCCGCGTCGCGGGCGCAGACCTGGATCAGCTTCTCGGCTGGGAAGCCGAGGCCGGCCAGGCCCGGCGCGAACAGGTCGTCTCGACGGAACACCCAGACCGCCTCGCCGCGGGCCGCCAGGGGCGCCGCCATCAAGGCCGCGAAGGCGGCCGGCGCGGCGGAGGTCTCGGCCTCCAGACCGCCGCCGGTGATTTCGTGCCAGCGGCCGAGCGGCAGGCCGCCGCCGGGCAGCAGCCCATCGACGGCCGGGTCGCCGAAGGGCAGGAAGTCGCAGTCCGCCCGTCCGCCCGCTTCGAGGGCGGCGATCTCCGCTCGCAGCGCGGCCAAGGCGCCTCCGCGAAAATCGGACACGGCTTTCGGACTCCTTATGTTCCGAGTTTGTTCTAAACCCGGAACGGGGGGAGTCAAGTTCCCGGAGATTTGCCGCAGCGCCGCTAAGCGCCGCTGAAGTCGAAGGTCCTGGGCTTCTGGGCAGCCGCGCCGAAGCTCCAGTGAGACCCGCGAAGGCGGCCTTGCGGCGGCGCCGGATTGGCGTCCTAATCGCCCCGCGACTTTCGGAGGGGACGATGCGAGTGATCCTGATCGCCACGGCCGCGGCGGTGCTGCTGGCGGCCGGCGCCGGCCGGGCGCAGTCGCTTGCCGGCATCGACACGGTCCGCACGCGGGTCGATGGCGGCGTCCTGCTGGGCATCGCCCACGACACCGGCAATGCGTTCCGCAACATCCCCTATGCCGCCCCGCCGGTCGGGCCGCTGCGCTGGCGGCCGCCGCAGCCGGCCAGGCCCTGGACCGGCGAGCGCCCGGCGGTGTTCCCGGGCGTCTCGTGCCCGCAGCCGATGAACCCCGACAACAGCCCCAACTCCGGCGGCGCCAATGGGCCAACCTCGGAGGACTGCCTGCAGCTCAACGTCTTCGCGCCGAAGAAGGCCAAGGCCGCGCCGGTGATGGTGTGGATCCACGGCGGCGGCCACCGGACCGGCGCGGGCTGGGTCTATGACGGCCTGAACTTCGCCCGCGACGGCGTGGTGGTGGTGACGATCAACTACCGGCTGGGCGCGCTCGGCTACTTCGCCCATCCGGCCCTGACGAAGGCCGCGCCGCGCGGCGAGCCGGTCGCCAACTACGGCCTGATGGACCAGATCGCGGCCCTGAAGTGGGTGCAGCGGAACATCGCCACGTTCGGCGGCGATCCGAAGAACGTGACGGTGTTCGGCGAGAGCGCCGGGGGGATGTCGACCCTGGCGCTGCTGGCCACGCCCTCGGCGCGCGGGCTCTACCAGAAGGCCATCGTGGAATCCGGCGCGGGCTGGTTCGAGCCGACGACCCTGGCGGCCGAGGAGAAGAAGGGCGCCGGCGCGCTGGCGGCGGCGGGCATCGCGCCGGGCTCCGCCGCGGCGGAACTGCGGTCCCTGCCCGTGGAGAAGCTGGTCCCGGTCAGCATGAACTACGGCCCGATCACCGATGGGGTGCTGATGAAGGAGACGCCGAGCCAGGCGCTGGCCGACGGGCATTTCGACGACGTGCCGCTGATCATCGGCTCCAACTCCGGCGAGGATTCCCTGCTGGGCCCCAGCCCCATGCCGGCGCCGCGGGTGGCGGCGTTCGCGCCCCCGGCCGCCAAGCTGGTCTACCGCGACGAGGCGGCGGTCAGCGACGAACTGGTGGCCCGCGCGGTGTTCACCGACCGGGTAATGGGCGGTCCGGCGCGCTGGGTGGCGGCCAGGGCCTCGGGCGGCAAGCCGGCGTGGCTCTACTATTTCTCCTACATCGGCAGCCGCTTCCGGCCGGCCAAGACCCGGGCCAGCCACGCTGACGAGATCCAGTACGTCTGGGAATACTGGGGCCGGCGCACGCCGATGAGCCTGGTCTCCGACGAGGACAAGCGCACGGCGGCCCTGATGCACGCCTGCTGGGTGGCCTTCGCCAAGACCGGCGCGCCCAAGTGCGGCGCCGAGCCCTGGCCGGCCTACACGCCCTCGGGCGATCAGCTGATGGAGTTCGGCGCCGCCTCCGGCGTGCGGACGCACCTGCGCAAGGCCCAGCTCGACGCCCAGGAAGGCGCCGTCCTGCCGACGCTGGCGCTCGGGAAGTAGCTCCGAACTGAATCGCCGCGCCCGGCGTTTCCGGACTCTCGACTTCCGGAGGCGCCAGAATGGCCACGCGACCCACTTGGCAGGGATACCTGCGGCTCAGCCTCGTGAGCTGCCCCGTGGCGCTCTACACGGGCACGTCGCGCACCAGCGAGGTGCACTTCAACATGTTGAGCAAGACGACCCACAACCGAATCCGGATGATCCCCACCGATCCGGAGAGCGGGCCGGTGGACCGCGCCGACATCGTCAAGGGCTACGAGGTGGAGAAGGGCCACTACGTCGTCATCACCGACGACGAGATCGCCAACGTGCGGCTGCCGACCACCCGGACGCTGGACATCGAGCGGTTCGTCGACGAGGCCGACATCGACCGGCTGTACTGGAACGACCCCTATTTCCTGGTCCCCGACGGCGACATGGCGCTGGAGGCCTTCACGGTGATCCGCGAGGCCATGGAGACCTCGGACAAGGTGGCGCTGGGGCGCCTTGTCATGCACCAGCGCGAGCGGTTGATGGCGCTGGAGCCGCGCGATAAGGGCATCCTCGCCTATACGATCCGCTCCCGGCGCGAGGTGAAGGACCCCGACGAGCTGTTCGACAAGATTCCCGACGAGAAGCCCAACCGGCAGATGGTCGAGATCGCCGCCAAGATCATCGACCAGTTGGAAGGCCCCTTCGATCCCAGCCAGTTCACCGACCGCTACGAGGACGCCCTGCGCGAGCTCGTCGCCGAGAAGGAGAAGGGCCACAAGATCGCGACGGTGAAGGAGCCCAAGGAGGCCGAGGTCATCGACCTGATGGACGCCCTCAAGCGCAGCCTCGGCCAGACCGGCGGCGACCGGCGCAAGCCCGCGGCGCGGAGCAAGGCGGGTTCGGCCAAGAAAAGCGCGCCGAAGAAGGCCGCGGCGAAGAAGCGGGCCTAGCTGGCTTTCAACAGGGCGGCCCGTTCATCCGCCGTCAGGGCCCGCCATTTCCCCTCCGGCAGGTCGCCCAGTTCCAGGGGCCCGATCCGGACGCGGAACAGGTCGGTGACCGAGAGGCCGACGAGGTCGCACATTCGGCGGATCTGGCGGTTGCGGCCTTCGGTCAGCACGATGCGCAGGCGCTGGTCGCCGACCACGCTCACCTTGGCGGGCTTCAACTGGCGGCCGTCAAGCCGCAGGCCGTGCCGCAGCTGCTTGAGCTTGCCCTCGGTGACCTGGCCCGTGATGCGGACCAGGTATTCCTTGTCGAGTTGGGATTCCGGCCCGATCACCGCCTTGGCCAGCACCCCGTCCTCGGACAGCAGCAGCAGGCCGCGGCTATCCATGTCGAGCCGGCCGAGCGGGGCGAGGCTCGCCTCGGCGCCGGGGATGGAGGGCGCCTCGCCCATCAGGTTGGCCCTGGAGAGCAGGCGCACGGCCGGCGTCTGGCCAGGCTCCGGCTGGGCGGAGACCACGCCGACCGGCTTGTGCAGCACGGCGGTCAGCTGGGCGGCCAGGCCCGCCTCGGCGCGGTCGGCCAGCGTCAGGGTCTGGCCGGGCAGGATTTTGCGGCCGACGTCCTCGACCACAGCCCCGTCGATGACGACCAGCCCGCCCGCGATCAGCGCCTCGGCCTCGCGCCGCGAGCAGACGCCCTGCTGCGCCAGCCAGCGGTTCACCCGCTGCGGCTCGGCGTCGTCGTAGCGGCGGGTCCAGGCCATGAGGGCTTGTTAAGTGGTCGCGCGGCCGGACGCAAAAGCGGTCTCCACTTTTGCTGGCTGTCGCTCCGGCAAGCCGGCTAAGAGCGGGCCATGGAGCGGTTCGATGTCGTGATCGTCGGCGCCGGCGCGGCGGGCATGATGTGCGCCATCGAGGCGGGCAAGCGCGGGCGCTCCGTTCTGGTGCTGGATCACGCGGCGGCCCCCGGCGAGAAGATCCGCATCTCAGGCGGCGGGCGCTGCAACTTCACCAACACCCGCACGACGCCCGCGCAGTTCCTGTCGCAGAACCCGCGGTTCTGCATCTCGGCGCTCAGCCGCTACACGCCGGCCGACTTCATCGCGCTGGTCGATCGCCACCGCATCCCCTGGCACGAAAAGACGCTGGGCCAGCTGTTCTGCGACGGCAGCGCGCGCGAGATCATCGACATGCTGCTCTCCGAGGTGCGCGGGGCCGGGGCGACCTTGCGGCTGGGCGCGACGGTCGACCGGATCGAGCGGGCGGCCGACGGCTTCGAGCTGGCGCTGGGCGGCGGGCGGATCGCCTGCGAGGCCCTGGTCGTGGCGACCGGCGGCAAGTCGATCCCGAAGATGGGGGCCACGGGCTTTGCCTATGAGATCGCCCGGCAATTCGGACTGGCGGTGACGGAGACGCGGCCCGCGCTCGTGCCGCTGACCTTCGACGTCAGCGTGCTGCAGCCGCTGAAGGGCCTCACGGGCGTCGCCGTGGAGGCGCGGGTGAGCTGCGGCAAGACGAGCTTCGACGAGGCGATGCTCTTCACCCATCGCGGGGTCTCGGGCCCCGCGATCCTGCAGATCTCGTCCTTCTGGCGCGAGGGGCAGGAGATCGGGATCGACCTGGCGCCGGGCGTCGATGTGTTCGAGGATCTCCGGGCCGCGCGGAGCGGTCACGGCAAGCAGGCCGTGGCGACGGTGCTGGGCGGCTGGCTGCCCCATCGGCTGGCGCATCACATCGCCGAGCGAGAGGGCGCGACCGGCCGGGTGGCCGATACACCGGACAAGACCCTGCGCCGGGTCGCCGAGGCGGTGAACCGCTGGCGGGTGAAGCCGGTGGGCTCGGAGGGTTACCGCACCGCCGAGGTGACGCTGGGCGGCGTCGACACCGCGGGCCTCGACAGCCGCACGATGCAGGCCAAGGCCGTCCACGGCCTCTATGTGGTGGGCGAGGCGGTCGACGTTACGGGCTGGCTCGGCGGCTACAATTTCCAGTGGGCCTGGGCCAGCGGCTGGGCCGCGGGGCAGGCTGTCTAGGACTGGATCCCGGTCTTCCGCCGAGGTGAAAACCGGGATGACACCCTTGCGGGCGTCACTTCGGCTGCAGTTGTTCGGCCACGTCGAGGCGGGCCTTGAACTGGTGCTCGTGCGGATGGACGCCGTCGGCGCCGAACTCGAGGGACGCCTCGTGGGCCACATCGAACCTCGGCCAGGGCACGCCGCCGGCGCTGTCCGGATTGCCGGACTTGGCGAAGGCCGCCCAGTAGGCGTTCATCGATTTCGAGAGCGCGACCTCTTCGGGGGCGAACTTCTGCTTGTCGCCGCCGAACACGAAGCGGACCTCGGTGACGTGGCCCGCGCCCTGCGAGGTCGCGCGCGTCTTCTCCGGGACGAAGGAGAAGAAATAGAGCCAGACCGGCACGCCGGCCTTGGCCTCGATGCGGGCCAGGTTGCGGTCGGGCTCGGTTATGAATTCGTCGGTGACCAGCTCGTTGATCGTGCGCAGCTTGTCGCCGGTCCCCTGCGGATCGTAGCCGGCCTTGATCGCCGCCTGCGCGGCCGCCGGCATGGCGTCGAGCTGGGCGGCTGTGGGCCTGAACAGGCTCGCTTCGTTGGAGTTGCCGCCGAACAGCAGCGGAACCTTGGCCTGGCGACCCGCGGCGAATCCCTGGGTGATGCCCGAGACGATCAGCTTGCCGTCGAGGATCGGCTGGGCGCGCTCGGTGAAGCCGCCGGAATAGGGAAGCTTGGACAGCGGCAGGGCGCGTAGCGCGGCGGCGGTCGCCGCATCGGTCCCCTCGACCCCGGCGGCCTTGGCGGCGGCCAAGCCCATGGCGTCGGCCTTGGCCAGGTCATAGGGCGTGTGGCGCGGGAAGCTGCTCTCGCCGATCGCCTTCTGGAACAGGCCGCGGGCCTCTGGCGCGAGCATCAGATAGAGCACCGAGATGCCCCCGGCGCTCTCGCCGAAGACGGTGACGTTGGACGGATCGCCGCCGAATGACCCGATATTGGCCTTCACCCACTTCAACGCCGCGATCTGGTCGGCGAGGCCGTAGTTGGCGGTGTGGCCTTCCCTGTCGAGCGCCGGATGGGCGAACCAGCCGGCGTGCCCCAGGCGGTAGTTGAGGCTGACGGTGATCACCCCGTGGTGGGCGAACTCGGTCCCGTCGTGGGTGGCGCCGAACGCGCCCATGGAGGTCCCGACGACGAAGGCCCCGCCGTGGATCCAGACCATCACCGGCAGTTTCGATCCAGGCTTGGCGCCGGCCGGGGTGGTGACGTTCAGATAGAGGCAGTCCTCCACGTCCTTCTCGCAGCTCGCGCCGGGCTTGGTCGCATCGCGCGTCCCGTTCCAGCCGGCGGCCGACGCCGGCGGCTTCCAGCGCAGCTCGCCGATCGGTGGGGCCGCGTAGGGGATGCCGAGGTAGCTGGACGCGCCGTCGGCGGTGGCGCCGGAAAGCGCGCCTTGCCTGATCTTCACGACCGGCGCGGCGGCTTGCGCGAAAGCGGCCGTGGAGGCGGTGGCGAAAGCGAGCGCAAGTGCGCCGGCGACGAATGCCCGTCGGATCATCTCAAATTCCCCCCAAAATATGGGCCGCTGACTAGCGACCGGCTGTTTCGGCAATGTGTCCGAGCGGGCCGCCGGTCCTCAGCCCATCCGGTGCAGGGCGCAGATCTTGTTGCCGTCCGGGTCGCGCAGATAGGCGAGATACATCTTGCCCATGCCGCCTTCGCGCACGCCGGGCGGGTCCTCGATGGACGTCCCGCCGTTGGCCACGCCCGCCGCATGCCAGGCGTCGGCCTGGTCGGTGGTGGCGCAGGCGAAGCCGATGGTGCCGCCGTTGGCGCAGGTCGCGGGCTCGCCGTCGATGGGCAGCGACACGGAGAACACGCCGGTCTTGGTCCGGTAGAAGATGCGATGGCGGTCGACCATGGCCGGCGGAATGTCCAGGGCGCCGAGCACCGCGTCGTAGAAGGTCTTGGCCCGGTCGAGGTCGTTGGTGCCGATCATGACGTGCGAGAACATGGTGTGATCCCTCCCTGCGGCGCTGAGCCGGTTCGAGGCGAGTTAGAGCAAAGCGCGGGCCCCGGTCGAGTCCGTTCGACGATCAATCCCGGCCCATCGAGAAGACCGGGGCGAAGCAGCCGAGGATAAGGCGTCGCGCGTCGAAGGGCGGCTCGCCCGACGTATCCATGCGCGAATCCTCGTGCATCCGCGCCTCGGCGGCGGAGAAGCTCTCTTTGTCGGGCCAAACCTGCCAGGTGAAGACGATCTTCTCGCCCGGCTTGGCCGCGACGGCGCGGCGGAAGTCCGTCGTCTGGCCGTCGGGCACGAAGTCCTCCCAGCACTCGACGATCTCCAGGCAGCCGTATTCCTGGAAGAAGCGCGCGCCGTTCTCCGCCCACTTGCGATAGGCGTCCCGCCGATCCTCCGGCACCGGTATCACCAAGCCGCAGACATACATGGTTGGGGCTCCTGTTGCGGATCCCGGAGCATCACGCCACGCAATCCCAGTCTTGTCAGCAGCCTTCGCCGCGCCGGGCGAGCCTCAACGCTTCAGCTTCTTGATCGCGTCCACCAGCGGACGTTCGGCGTCGCAGTAGTCG
The DNA here is from genome assembly GCF_035944335.1 of Phenylobacterium sp. GTDB lineage: Bacteria > Pseudomonadota > Alphaproteobacteria > Caulobacterales > Caulobacteraceae > Phenylobacterium. Next base: position 48,047 of record NZ_DASZBG010000004.1, read on the forward strand.
GCCCAGGCCTTGGTTTTCTTCAGCAGGTCCGGCGCGGTGCGGATCGTCCAGCGCTTGGGGTCGAGGCCGGGCTTCACCAGGTCCCAGGTGATCGGGAAGGAGACGGGCGCGCCGGGCCGTCCGCGTGGCGAGAGCGGGGCCACCGCCGTCGAGAGCCGGTCATTGCGCAGATAGTCGAGGAAGATCCGGCCGACCCGCTTGGCCTTGGCCATGTTGACGACGTAGCGGTCAGGCTGGTCGGCGGCGATCGCCAGGCAGACGTCCTGGGCGAATTTCTTGGCGGTCGGCCAGTCGGTCTTGCCCTTCCCGTCCTTCAGCGGCGTCACCACGTGCAGGCCCTTGCCGCCGGTGGTCTTGCAGAAGGCTTCGAGGCCGAGCGCCTCCAGGCGCGCCTTCACCTCCAGGGCCCCTTCGATAACCCGCTCGAACGGGATGTCCTCGTCGGGATCCAGGTCGAAGACCAGCCGCCCGGGGGTCTCCGGCTGGCCGGGCTGGCAGTTCCAGGGGTGGAATTCCACGGCGGCCACCTGGGCGAGCGCGATCAGCGCCTCGATGCGGTCCACCTGCAGGTAGGGCTTGTGGTCGCCGAACACCTTGACCTCGGTGAGCAGGGCCGAGGAGCCCTTGCCCGCGTGGCGCTGGAAGAACCGCTCCTTGCCGGCGATGCCGTCCGGCATGCGGATGATCGAGCAGGGGCGGCCCTTGATGTGGGTCATCATCCAGGGCCCGACGGTCTCCAGATATCGGGCGAGATCGAGCTTGGTGACGGGATTGCCGTCGCCGCCGTCGGACCACAGCGGCTTGTCGGGGCTGGAGAGCCGAACGCCGAGCACGATCGGGCTCGCCTCCGCCTTGGGCTTGAAGATCAGCGGCGCGGGCGCGGCCTCGGCGGTGTCGACTGGCGCCGGCGTTTCGGCCACCACCTGATCGGCCGGCTTGTCCTCGCGCAGCCCCTTGAAGGCGCCTTGGCGGACCATGCCGGAGCCGGTGAAGCCCGCGAACTCGATCTCGGCGACCAGCTCGGGTTTCGCCCAATGCAGGGCCTCGCCGCGCTTGGGGGCTTCCGGGCCGGTAAAGGGGCTGGTCCTGGCCTCGACCTTCTCCAGCCGCGGCAACACGCGGCGCACGGTGTCGCGCCCGAATCCCGTGCCGACCTTGCCCACATAGACCAGCTTGTCGCCGCGGTGGACGCCGACCAGCAGGGAGCGCAGCTGGCCCGCCTCGCCCGACCAGCCGCCGATCACCACCTCGTGGCCGGCGCGGCACTTGGCCTTCACCCAGTCCTCGCCGCGGCCCGAGCGATAGGGCGCGCTCAGCCGCTTGGAGACGATGCCTTCGAGGGACATGCGGCAGGCCGATTGCAGCACCGCCTCCCCGCCGGTCTCGAAGTGCTCGACAAAGCGGATGCGCGGCTCGGCCTGCTGGTCGGCCAACAGGTCGGCCAGCCGCGCCTTGCGCTGGCTGAGCGGCCGTTCGCGCAGGTCTTCGCCGCCCGTGAACAGCAGGTCGAAGGCGAAGAACACCAGATCCTGGGTCTTGCCGTCGGAGAGCGCGGCCTGCAAGGCAGGGAAGTCCGGCGCGCCGTGGCTGTCGAGCGCACAGGCCTCGCCGTCGACAATACAATCGGGCAGGCCGGCGGCCGCCTTGGCGATCTCCTTGAACTTCGCCGTCCAGTCGAGGCCGGCGCGGGTCTTCAACGTCGCCTTGCCGCCGTGGACCCGCAGCTGCAGCCGGTAGCCGTCGAACTTGATCTCGTGCGCCCAGCCCGCCCCGGGCGGCGGCCGGTCGACGGACTTGGCGAGCTGCGGCGGCACGAAGCCGGGCAGGGCGGAGGCCTTCAGCTTGGGGGCCGGCGCGGCCTTCAGCGGCGCGGACTTCGGCGCCGCGTCGTTCTGCTGGGCGCGGTTCGATCGCCAGACCGCCTTGGCTGAGGCGCGACCCTTCTTTCCGGTCATGAAGGCCTTCGGTCCCTTGCCCTTGCCAGCGGCGATCTCGTCCATGGAGCGGCCCGAGGCTATGGAGCTGGTCTCCTGATCGGTGATGGCCGAGCCGCTGTCGTCGATCGAATAGCCGTCGTGGTGCTTGATGAGCAGCCAGTTGTCGCGCTTCTCCCGCTCGCGGCGCTTCATGCGCACCAGGACGTAGCTGCCGTGCAGCCGCTCACCCTCCAGCCGGAACTTGAAATCGCCCTTCCTGAGCATGGCGTGCGGGTCGCCCTCGGGCTCCCAGTAGCCGCGGTCCCACAGCAGGACCGTGCCGCCGCCGTACTGGCCCTTGGGGATGGCGCCCTCGAAGTCGCCGTAGTCGAGGGGATGGTCCTCGACCTCGACGGCCAGCCGGCGCTCATGCGGGTCGAGGGAAGGGCCGCGGGTCACCGCCCAGGACTTGAAGACCCCGTCCAGCTCCAGGCGCAAGTCATAGTGCAGGCGGGTGGCGGCGTGCTTCTGGATCACGAAGCGCAGGCGGTTGGAGGGCTTGGTCGCCTCGGCCCCGGCGGGCTCGGCGGTCCGGGTGAAGTCCCGCATGGAGCGGTAGCGGCTAAGCTGGTCCTTCTTGGCCAAACGGCGTCCCCTTCAGCTGGCCAGCGCGGTGCGACGCTCCTCGACGCCTTTCAGGGCCGCCACGAAGGCGTCGCGCCAGGCGGTGACGTCCTCGCGCTGGACGTTGTCGAACAGAGCGCTCCAGCGGCGGATTCGCTCCGGCTTGTCCATGGCGAGCGCCTTTTCGATGGCGTCGGCGATCTCGTCGGGGCTGTTGGGGTTGACCAGCAGCGCCTCCGTCAGCTGCCGGGCCGCCCCGGCGAAGCGCGAGAGGATCAGCACGCCGGGATCGTCGGGGTTCTGCGAGGCCACGAACTCCTTGGCCACCAGGTTCATGCCGTCGCGCAAGGGCGTCACCAGGCCGACGCGGGCGGCGCCATAGAGGCCCGCCAGCTCATCGCGGCGATAGTTCTTGTTCACATAGCGGAACGGCGCCCAGTCCACGTCGGCGAACTCGCCGTTGATGCGGCCGGAGATGGCGTCCAGCCGGCCGCGGATTTCCTGGTAGGCGTCGACGCTCTCGCGGCTGACCGGGGCGATCTGCAGCATCAGCACTTCGCGGCGCATGTCCGGGTTGGCGTCCAGATAGCGCTCGAAGCCGGTGAAGCGCTCTTCGAGGCCCTTGGAATAGTCCAGCCGGTCGACGCCGACGATCAGGTGGCGGAACACCGTGCAGGCGGTCATCAGGTCGCGCATCCGTCGCGCCCGGCTGCTCTTCAGCAGGCGGCCGAAGTCCTTGGCATCGATGCCGATCGGGAAGGCGCCGATGCGCACGGTGCGGCCGAACGCCTTGAAGACGTCGTCGCCCACCTTCTCGCCGCCGGCCTCGGCGAGCACATATTCCTCGAAAGCCTGGCGGTAGTCCTCGGTCTGGAAGCCCACCAGGTCGTAGTCGAACAGCGCCTCCACCAGCTGGCGGCTGCCCGGCAGGGTGACGAACACCTGATAGGCCGGCCACGGCACGTGCAGGAAGAAGCCCATGCGGTTCTTCAGGCCGAGCTTCCTGAGCTCCCGGGCCAAGGGGATCAGGTGGTAGTCGTGGATCCAGATCAGGTCCCCGGGCTCGATCAGCGGCCGCAGCGTCTCGGCGAAGCGGCGGTTGGCGCGCTGGTAGCCTTCGCCGAAGGCGCGGTCGTAGGCCACCAGGTCGGTGCGGTAGTGGAACAGCGGCCACAGGGTCTTGTTGGCGTAGCCGTTGTAGTACTCCTCGACGTCGCTCTCCTCGAGGTCGACCGTGGCGGCGGTGACGCCGTCGATCTTCTGCATGGAGAGCTGGCCGGTGAAGGTCGGCGTCGACTGGCCGGACCAGCCAAACCACAGGCCGGAATATTCCCGCAGCGCCGCGGCCAGCGCCATGGCCAGGCCGCCGACGCTCTCCTCGCCGGCGCCGGACGGCGGGTTGACCCGGTTCGAAACGACGATCAGCCGACTCACAGCGCGGCCTCCAGCCAGGCGAGAGCGGCTTCGACGCCGGCCAGGCGGTACTTGGCGCCGGTGGCCCGCGGCGCGCCGACCAGGATGCCGGCGCCGCCCAGCTCGCGGGCCGCGGTGAAGCCGTCCTCGTCGGTGGTGTCGTCGCCGAGGAACATCGGGCAGGACCCATGGAACGGCGGCTCGGCCATGAACGCCCGCACGCTGTCGGCCTTGGTGGGGCCCGGCGTGCGCAGCTCCTCGACCATGTCGCCGTCCTGCAGGGTCAGGCCGGTCTCGGCGGCGAGCCGGCGCGCGCAGACGCGGGCGGCGTCGGCGTGCTGGCGCGCGAGGCGGAAGTGCAGGGCGATGGAAAGCCCCTTGTCCTCCACCAGCAGGCCGGAATCGCGGGCGGCGAAGGCGCGGAAGGCCTCGGCGGCTTCGCGCAGCTTCGGGTGTTGGGAGGTGGCGTCGACCGCGCCGCGGGAGTCGCGCCGCACCAGGCCATGCACGGCGGCCACGGCGATGACCCGGCCCTCCAGGATACGGTCGACGTCGGCGAGCGTGCGGCCGGTGACCACGGCGAGCCGCCCGCCGGTCACCTCGGCGAGGCGCTCCAGAAGGTCGGTGCGGCGGCGGTCGGGGCGCACGTCCTGCGGCCGCGCGGCGATGGGCGCCAGGGTGCCGTCGAGGTCGAGGAACAGCGCGCACTCGCGAAGCGACAGCGGCTTCGGAGCTGGCAGTTGCGCGGTGAGCTCTTCGATTGACATCAACTCGTCGCCCCCGGATCGAATTGAAACGCGCAGGCGCCCCTCTTCGATCCAGTTTGGCGTAAGGGAAAAGAACGCCAGTGGTCCTCTTGACGTTGCAGGCCAAACCCGCGCTATGCACCGATCCTCCTGGCAGAAGGACTCTAGCCGATGGCTGAGACGCCACGCGCGGACCTGCTCGTCCTGTTCGGCGGCACCGGCGATCTCGCGCGCCGGATGCTGTTGCCGTCGCTGTATTTCCTCGACGTGGACGGCTTCCTGCCCGAGGGCTTCCGGATCGTCGCCAGCGCGCGCGCCGAACTGACCCGCGAGGCCTTCCTCGAGCTGGTGCAGGGCGATCTCAAGGCGCGGCCGGAGGGTCTGGACGAGGCGGCCTGGGCGCGCTTCTCGGGCCGGCTCGACTATGTGGCGGCCGACGCCACCAGCGCCGAGGGCCTCGCCGGCCTCGCGCCGCACATGGCCGGCGCCGCCCGGCCGATGTTCTACCTGGCGATCTCGCCCAGCCTCTATTCGCGGGTCGGCGTGGCGCTGGCCGCCGCCGGCTTCGCCACCGACGACAGCCGCATCGTGCTGGAGAAGCCGATCGGCCGCGATCTCGAGAGCTCGCGGGCCATCAATGTGGCGGTGGGCGCGGTGTTCGACGAGGCGCGGATCTTCCGCATCGACCACTACCTCGGCAAGGAGACGGTGCAGAACCTCATCGCGCTCCGGTTCGCCAACACCCTGTTCGAGCCCTTGTGGAACAACCTGACCATCGACCACGTGCAGATCACCGTGGCCGAGACCGAAGGCGTCGGCGACCGCTGGCCCTATTACGACGAGTACGGCGCGCTTCGCGACATGCTGCAGAACCACATGCTGCAGCTGCTGTGCCTGGTGGCCATGGAGCCGCCGGCCGATATGGAGCCGGACTCGGTGCGCAACGAGAAGGTCAAGGTGCTGCGCAGTCTGCGCGGCTTCACCCGCGCCGACGCCCAGAACGCCTCGGTGCGCGGCCAGTACACCGAGGGCGTGGTCGGCGGCCGCTCGGCGGCGGGCTACGAGAAGGAGCGCGGCCAGCCCTCCGACACCGAGACCTTCGTGGCGCTCCGCGCCGACATCGACAACTGGCGATGGGCGGGCGTGCCGTTCTTCCTGCGAACCGGCAAGCGGCTGCCCGAGCGGCGCACCTCGATCGCCATCCAGTTCAAGCCGGTGCCGCACTCGATCTTCGGCGGATCGGCGCGCGACGACCTGGTGGCGAACCGGCTGGTCATCGACCTGCAGCCGGACGAGGACATCGAGCTGCTCCTGATGAACAAGGCGCCGGGCATCACCGCCGGCGGCCTGCGGCTGCAGTCCCTGCCGCTGTCGCTCTCGCTGATGAAGGCCTACGAGGGCCCCGGCGCGCGGCGGCGCATCGCCTACGAGCGGTTGCTGCTGGACGTGATCGCCGGCAATTCCACCCTGTTCGTGCGCCGCGACGAGGTGGAGGCGGCCTGGCGCTGGGTCGACGGCGTGGCGGCGGCCTGGAAGGACGCCGGCATGGCGCCCAAGCCCTACGCCGCCGGCTCCTGGGGCCCGGCCGGCGCCTTCGCGCTCATCGAGCGGTCCGAGCGGGCCTGGTACGACTGAACCGAGCGACAGCCAGCAAAGGTGGGAACCGCCTTTGCGTCCGGCTGCGCGTAGAGAAGGTCAGCCCGTCCGATCGCCCGCGGCCAACGGCGTCGGTTCACCGAACCTCACCGGGTCGTCGTCGAGCGCCATGCGCACGATGGCGATCTCGCGGGAGTCTTCGATGGTGGTGACGATCTGGTAGAAGGCCGCCTTCTCGTCGACCTCGCGGCCGGGCTGCAGGTGGTCGGCGATGATCTCCTCGATCTTCTCGATCAGCCGGTTCGCGGCCGCGGCGGCCGCGCGCATGTCATGCTCTGCCATGGCAAGGAAAGCGGCCAGCGGCCCCCGCGGTTCCGCTAGCGCACGCTCGACCAGGGCCGCGACAGCAGGGTGGCGCAGTTGATCAGGCCGACCAGGGAGTAGGTCTGGGGATAGTTGCCCCACAGCTCCTTGCCGTCGAAGGTGATGTCCTCGGAGAGCAGGCCAGCCTTGGTGCGGCGCGCCAACATCTGCTCGAACAGGCCGCGGGCCTCCTGGGTGCGGCCGGAGAGGTGCAGGGCCTCGATCAGCCAGAAGGTGCAGAAGTTGAACGCCGTCTTCGGCGCGCCGAAGTCATCGGGGATGGCGTAGCGCAGCATGAACGGCCCGCGGCGCAGGCCCTTTTCCACCGCCACCATGGTGGCGCGCATGCGCGGATCGTCCGGCGTGGTGAAGCGCACATCGATGAGCTGCAGCAAGGACGCGTCCAGCTCGTCGCCCTCGAAGGTCGCGGCATAGCGGCCGAGCTCTTCGTTCCAGGCGCGGGTCTCGATGGTCTGGCGGATGAGGCGGGCCTTGTCGGCCCAGTAGTGGGCGCGGTCGGGCAGCCCGACCCGCGCGCCGGCGTTGGCGAGCCGGTCGCAGGCCGCCCAGCACATGACCGACGAATAGGTGTGCACCGCCTCGCGGCCGCGGAACTCCCAGAGGCTGGCGTCGGGCTTGTCGTGCATGGCGAAGGCCCGCTCGGCGATCGGCTCCAGCGCGCGGAAGTCATCCTCGGTGGCCGGCCGGAACAGCCGCTCGTCGAAGAAGGCCTGCACCGTCGAAAGCACGATCTGGCCGTAGACGTCGTGCTGGTGGTGCTCGTGCGCCTGGTTGCCGATCCGCACCGGCCCCATGCCGCGATAGCCCGACAGGTGCGGGGCGATCCATTCGGTCAGCACCGGCTCCAGCCCGACCCCATAGACCGGCTGGACGTGGCCGGCCTTGCTGGCGTCGACGATCATCGCGGAGCCGAGCCCCTTGGCGCTCGCCGCGCCGGCCGGGCCATAGACCGGCTCCATCTCGCCGTGGCGCGCCTGGTCGACGAGATTACGCAGGTAGCCGAGGTAGTTCTCCAGCAGGTCGGCTGCGCCCAGCCGGTTCAGCGCCTGGACCACATAGTAGGCGTCGCGCAGCCAGCAGTAGCGGTAGTCCCAGTTGCGCCCGGGCTCACCCGGTTCGACCGGATGCTCGGGGACCGAGGTGGTGAGCGCCGCCACGATGGCGCCGGTCTCCTCATAGGCGCAGAGCTTCAGGGTGATCGCCGCGCGGATCACCTCCTCCTGCCACTCCAGCGGCACCGACAGGGTGCGCACCCAGCTGCGCCAGTAGAAGGTCGTCTCGCGCAGCATCCGCTCGGTGACAATGGCGATGTCGGAATCGAAGCCTTCGTCGGGGCCGAGGAACATGGCGATCGGCTCTTCCAGCCGGAACACCCGCTCCTCGAGGATATGGCTCACCGAGGCGTCGGTGGTGAGCCGCATGGTCACCTCGCCGCCCACATAACGGATGTGGTTGGAGCCGGCGGTGGTCGCGCAGGACCGCTCGCCGTAGTTGAACATCGGCCGCATGCGGATGCGGATGCGCGGCGCGCCCGAGAGCGGCTTGACCAGGCGGATGAAGGCCAGCGGCCGGTAGACCCGCCCGAACTGCCGGTAGCGCGGGCAGAAGTCGATGATCTCGAAGGCCCCGCCGTGCGCGTCGACGACCTCGGTGGAGAGGATCGGGGTGTTGCGCAGGTAGGACTGGCGGATCGAGACGGCGTCCTCGGCCTCCACGGCCCAGACGCCCTGGGCCGCCTCGCTGGCCGGGTCACGGCCGCAGAGCAGGCCGGAGAAGAACGGGTCGCCGTCCACCCGGGGCGTGCAGGCCCAGACGAAGCGCCCACCCTCGTCGATGAGGGCGCTCGCGGCGCAGTTTCCGATCGGAAACAGCTCGAGGGTCTGGCTCAAGAGGTGCGCCTCAAGACTCGCATCCTGCCATTCGCAAGTCGCCCATTTCCGAAGCCCCCGCCTTCCGCTCCCCAGCTTTCGCTCGACTGGGGCTTAACGCCCATGGATAAAGCTTGGGTCCGGGAAGCTTCGCGGGTCGCTCCTGCGTTGCCCGTCAGCCCGCCATCCCTTACCCAGACTTTTCCAAAAACGGAAACGCCGGATGATCCGAGCCCGCAGAGCCCGAATCGTCGCGACCCTAGGTCCGGCGAGCAGAGACCCCGCCCGCGTGCGCGAGCTGGCGCAGGCCGGCGCCGATGTGTTCCGCGTCAACTTCAGCCACGGCAGCCAGGCCGACCACGCCCGCACCATCGCCGCGGTGCGCCGGGCCGAGGCCGCCGTCGACCGGCCGCTGGCGGTGCTCGCCGACCTGCAGGGGCCGAAGATCCGGCTGGGCGAGTTCGCCGACGGGGTGGTCCGCCTCAAGGCCGGCCAGGACCTGCGCCTCGACATGAAGCGCACGCCCGGCGACGCCAGCCGCATCGGCGTGCCGCATCCCGAGGTGTTCGCGGCGCTGCGCACCGGCGCCTTCGTGCTGCTGGACGACGGCAAGGTGAAGTTGCGGGTGGTGGGCCATGGTCCGGACTACGCCGACACCGTGGTCGAGGCGGGCGACCAGCTCTCCGACCACAAGGGGGTCAATCTCCCGAACCTCTCGATCCCGATCCCGGCCCTGACCGAGAAGGACCGCCAGGACCTGGCCTTCGCCCTGCAGGAAGGCGTCGACTGGGTGGCGCTGTCGTTCGTGCAGCGGGCCTCCGACATGGCCGAGCTGCGCAAGCTGGTGCAAGGCCGCGCCGGCGTGCTGGCGAAGATCGAGAAGCCCGCCGCCCTCGAAAGCCTGGATGAGATCCTCGACCTCTGCGAGGCGATCATGGTGGCCCGCGGCGACCTGGGCGTGGAGCTGGCGCCCGAGGAGGTGCCGGTCTTCCAGAAGAAGCTGGTGCGCGCCGCGCGCCTGCGCGGCCTGCCGGTGATCGTCGCCACCCAGATGCTGGAGAGCATGACCCACTCGCCCACCCCCACCCGGGCCGAGGCCTCCGACGTGGCCGGGGCGGTCTACGAAGGCGCCGACGCCCTGATGCTGTCGGCGGAGACGGCGGCCGGCGACTATCCGGTCGAAGCGGTCGCGATGATGGACCGGATCATCACCCGCGTGGAGCAGGACCCCCGCTGGCCGGAGCTGATGCGCGCCGAATATCCGGTGGAGGATGCCGACGCCGACGCGCTGGTGGCCGCCGCGCGCAAGGCCTCGGAGAGTGCGTCCACCGCCTGCATCGCGGCCTTCACCACCACCGGCCAGACGGCGCTCCGACTGGCCCGCGAACGTCCGCTGCAGCCGACCCTTGGGCTGACGCCGAACCTCTCGACGGCGCGGCGTCTGGCCTTGGCCTGGGGCGTGGAGCCGCGGGTGATCCCGGAGATCTTCGATCCCGAGGACCTGGCCCGCATCGCCGTCGAGCAGGCGGTGCTGACCGGCCTCGCCCCGCCCGGCGCCCGGGTGCTGATCCTGGCCGGCCTGCCGCTGGGCTCGCCCGGCGCGGCCAACATCCTGCGCCTGGCCCACACGCCGCGGCGCTAGCTGACCTTCAGCTTCTTCTCCGCCTTGCTGCGGACCGTGACGCGGTCGCCCTCGCGCTCGAAGCGCAGGTCGAGGGTCTCCTTGCCCAGGCCGAGCCTCAGCAGGCTGAAGTGGTCGATGCCGATGGGCAGGCGCGGATCCTTGACCTCGACCACGCCCTTCTCGCCATCCACCGTCAGGCCCAGGCAGGCCTGCAGCATCATGAACACCGAGCCCGCGGCCCAGGCCTGCGGCAGGCAGGCCACCGGATAGGGGACCGGGGCGTCGCCCGGCTCGCGCGGGAAGCCGCAGAACAGCTCCGGCAGGCGCATCTCGAACTGGGCGGCGCTCTCGAACATGGCGGTGGTGATGTGCACCACGCCGCGGCGCTCGCCGTAGCGGGCCATGCCCATGGCGCAGATGGCGGTGTCGTGCGGCCAGATGGAGCCGTTGTGGTAGCTCATCGGATTGTAGCGCGCCTCGCCGACGGCGAGCGTCCGCAAGCCCCAGCCGGACGAGAAGTCGGCGCCGAGCAGGGTCTCGATCACCCTGGCCGCCCGTTCGGGCGACGGCAGCCCGGAAAACAGCAGGTGCCCCATGTTGGAGGCCCGCACCTGGGTCAGCCGGCCCTCGCCGTCGATGGCCAGGCCATAGGCGCCGGCCTCCTCCATCCAGAACATCTCCTCGACCTTGGCGCGCAGGGTCTCGGCGCGGGCGGACCAGCCGTCCGAGGCCTCCCCGTCGCCGCGCAGCCGGGCCAGCTTGGCCATGGTCCGGAAGGCCGCGAAGGCGTAGCCCTGCACCTCGACGAGGGCGATGGGCGGCGGCGGGAACAGGCCGTCGGCGTGGAAGATGGAGTCGCCCGAATCCTTCCAGCCCTGGTTGGTCAGGCCCTTCTCGGAGGTCTTCGAATAGGCCAGCAGGCCATAGGGGTTGTCGTCGATCCGCCGCTCGACCCAGGCGATGGCGCGCTCCAGCTGCGGCCACAGCTGGTCGACCAGTTCGCGGCTGCCGGTCCGCGCTACATAGGCGCCGGCCAGGCCTACGAACAGCGGCGTGGTGTCGACCCCGCCGTAGTAGCGCCCGAAGGGCACCTCGCCGAGCGCCGCCATCTCGCCGCGCCGGGTCTCGTGCATGATCTTGCCGGGCTCGCTGTCGCGGAAGGCGGAGACCTGCTCGGCCTGCTGCATGGCCAGATAGGTCAGCACCCCCTTGGCCAGGCTCGGGTCGAACCACAGGATCTGCCAGGCGGTGATGATCGCGTCGCGCCCGAAGGCGGTCGAGAACCAGGGGATGCCGGCGTAGGGATAGGGGCCGGTGGAGAGCGGCGTGGTCAGCAGGGCGAGGTCCGCGCGGGACTTCTCGATCCAGCCGTTGAACAGCCGCCCGGTGGTGCGCAGCCGGCCCCCGCGGCGGCGCTTGGCGCGCATGGCGAAGCGGGCGCGGGCGGCGGCGGCGCGGAACCGCTCGCGGCTGGGCGTCGGACCGCCATGCGCCCCGATCTCGACGTAGAGGTCGACGCAGCCGTGGGCCTGCAGGGCGTAGAGGAACTCCGCGTGGCCCTCCGTGAGCCGGCTCGGCGGATCGGAGAAGATCACCGTCGAGCAGCGCTCCACCTTGTCGAGGCCGTCGTAGCGGAAGCGCACGGCCCGCTCGCCGACCTCCACCGGATGGCGGACGCCGCGCTGGGCGCGCTGGGCGCCGCGCACCTCGAACATGTCGCGGAAATCGGCGTCGAACTCGAAGGCCAGCGGTAGGATCACCACCGCCCGAGAATAGTTGCGGATGCTGACCCGCTCGTAGAGCCGCTCGTCCCACAGGAAGCGCTTGCGCTCGACGTGCAGCACGCCGGGCGGCCCCACCGGCCCGCCGGGGCTGACCAGGGCCCCGTTCACCAGGTTGGAGGTGAAGAAGACATTGTCCTGGCTGACCGCGCCGGACAGCAGCGTCGGCGACTGGGCGCCCAGCCTCAGGCGCCACCGCGACAGGATGCGGGTGTCGTCGTGGAACAGGCCGTCGGCGAAGCCCAGCACGTCGCCCATGGAATCGGCGACCAGGAAGGTGTCGCGGTCCTTGAGGGCGTAGAGGCGCGCGGGGACCCGCGGTTCCTCCATCTGCCCCCATTCGACCGGCGCGTCCTGCCCCGGCGCGAGGTCGAGATCATCCATGCCCGCCTCAGGCCCAGGCGGCGTGCGCATCGGCCCCGACCGGGCGCCGCAGCCGCGCATAGAGGTCGAGATAGCGCCGCGCCATGGCGTGACCGGAGAAGCGTTCCTCGAAGCGCCGGCGGATCGCCGCCCGGTCGAGCCTATGGACCCGGGCGGCGGCGGCCACCGCCTCATCCTCATCGCGGACGATGAAGCCGGTCAGCCCGTCCTCGACCACCTCGCGCACCGAGCCGCAGTCGTAGGCGATCACCGGCGTGCCACAGGCCATGGCCTCGATCATCACCAGGCCGAAGGGCTCGGGCCAGTCGATGGGGAAGAGCAAGGCGTCCGCCCCGCCGAGGAACTCCGACTTCCTGTCGTCGCCGATCTCGCCGATGAACTCGACCAGCGGATTGTGCATCAGGGGCTCGATCTTCTCGTCGAAATAGACCCGGTCGGCGGCGTCCACCTTGGCCGCGATCCGCAGGGTCCGCCCGAGCCGGGTGGCGATGGCTATGGCCCGGTCCGGCCGCTTCTCCGGCGAGATGCGGCCGAGGAAGGCGAGATAGCCGCGGCTGCGCGGCGCGAAGCGATAGAGCCCCTCATCCAGACCGTGGTGGACGGTCGCCGCCCAGTTGGCGAAGGGCAGGGGCTTGCGCTGATCGTTGCTGATCGAGACCAGCGGGAATTGCGGCCAGCGGCGGTAGACCTCGGGCAGGTCCTTCATGTCGAGCCGGCCGTGCAGGGTGGTGACGGTGCGGTGCGCGATCTCCTCGAAGAACGGGAAGTGGATCATGTCGGTGTGGAAGTGCAGCACGTCGAATTCATGAGCGCGTCTGCGAACTTCCGAGAGCTGGCTCATGTGCGCCGCGAGGTCGGATTTCAGCGGCGACGGGTCGAGCCGGATCGCCTGGTCGCGCACCGGCGCCAGCCGCGCCTTGGTCCGCGCCTCGGCGCTGGCGAACAGGGTGACCTCATGGCCGAGCTCGACCAGGGCGTCGCACAGATGGGCGACCACGCGCTCGGTGCCGCCGTAGAGCTTCGGCGGCACGGCTTCGTACAGAGGGGAGACCTGCGCGATCCTCATGTGACGCGAATCCAGAGAAAGCACCGGACACCGCGACAGCGGCGCCAGTTGAGTGGATTCCGACTTGGACGCCGGGCAAACCTGCGCGTCCTCGTGGCTAGGGTCAAGCTGAGCGGCGGATTTCACCCGTATGTCTTGCGCGCCGGTTCCGGGTCGCCTCTTTGGCGGGCGCTGGAGATCGCGGAGCAGGCATGATCGAGACCTTTGCGAACGGCGGAGCGCTGGCCGAGGCGGCCGCCGCGGCCGTCGGCGCGCAGCTGCGCGAGGGGACGCGCACCCGCCCGCGGGCCAGCCTCTGCGCCACCGGCGGCCGCGCGCCGGGCCCGGTCTATGACCTGTTGAAGGCTGCGGACCTCGACTGGTCCCGCGTGGTGGTGACCCTGTCGGACGAGCGCTGCGTGGACGAGGCCGATCCGCGGTCCAACGCCCGCCTGGTGCGAGAGCGGCTGCTCTGCGGACCGGCGGCGAAGGCGCACCTGGTCCCGCTGTGGCCGAAGCCCGAAACCGCCGTCCTCACGGCGCTCCTGCCGTTCGATGCGATGATGCTCGGCATGGGCGAGGACGGCCATGTCGCCTCGCTGATCCCGGGCGACCCCGGACTGGCGGGGAGCCTCGATCCCGACGGCCGGGCGCTGCTCGCCGAGGTTCCGGCCGGACTTGGGACGCCGCCCGTGGCGCGGATCACCCTGACCCTGAAAGCGCTTCTATCGGCGCGCGCCATCTTCCTCTTGATCGCCGGCGGGGCTAAGCGCTCGGTGATCGACCGCGCGCTGGGCGGGGAGGACCTGCCCGTGCGGGCGCTCCTGGCCCAGCAAGACGTTCCGGTGAGGATCTTCTGGTCGCCGAGTTGAAGAGGTGAAGACCATGCATCGCGTCACGGCGGAGGTCACCGAGCGGATCGCGGCGCGCAGCCGCGACAGCCGCGCCGACTATCTGGAGCGGATGGAGGCCGCGCGTCAGGCCGGCCCCGGCCGGGGCAAGCTGTCCTGCGCCAATTTCGCCCATGCCTTCGCCGCCTCCCCCGACGGCGACAAGACCCGGATGCGCGATCCCTCCGCGCCCAATGTGGCCATCGTCTCGGCCTACAACGACATGCTCTCAGCCCACCAGCCGCTGGAGCGCTTCCCGCCGATCATCAAGGCCGCGGCCCGCGAGGTCGGGGCGACTGCCCAGTACGCCGGCGGGGTGCCGGCCATGTGCGATGGCGTGACCCAGGGCCGGCCGGGCATGGAGCTTTCCCTGTTCTCCCGCGACGTGATCGCCATGGCGACGGCGGTTGCGCTGACCCACGACGCCTTCGACGCGGCCCTGATGCTGGGCATCTGCGACAAGATCGTGCCCGGCCTGTTTATCGGGGCGGCGAGCTTCGGCCACCTGCCGGTGATCTTCGTGCCCGGCGGGCCGATGACTTCGGGGATCTCGAACCCCGAGAAGGCCCGGGTGCGCGCCCTCTACGCGGAGGGCAAGGCGACGCGCGAGGAGTTGCTGGATTCGGAGATGAAATCCTACCACGGGCCCGGCACCTGCACCTTTTACGGCACCGCCAACTCAAATCAGATGATGATGGAGATGACCGGGCTCCATCTGCCCGGCTCGGCCTTCGTGCACCCGAACACCCCCCTGCGCGAGGCCCTGGTGGCCGCGGCGCCGAAACGCGCGGTTGAGATCCGCAATGGAACCAACGCCTACACGCCGTTCTCTGCGGTGGTGGATGAGAAGTCGATCGTCAACGCCCTGGCGGGACTACTGGCCACGGGGGGCTCGACCAACCACACCCTGCACCTGATCGCCATGGCGCGCGCCGCCGGCATCCGGATCACCTGGGAAGACTTCGACGATCTCAGCCGCATCACGCCCCTGATCGCGCGGGTCTATCCGAACGGCGCGGAGGACGTGAACGCCTTCCAGGCGGCGGGCGGCATGGCCTTCGTCACCCGCCAGCTGCTGGACGCCGGCCTGGCGCACGACGACGTGCAGACCGTCGCCGGACCGGGGCTGCGCCGGTTCCAGCAGGAGCCGTTCCTGGCCGACGGCAGGCTGGTCTGGCGCGAGGGGACCGCGGTGTCGCTGAACACGGACATCCTGCGCACCGTCGACGATCCGTTCCAGAGCGAGGGCGGCTTGAGGTTACTGAACGGGCCACTCGGCCGCGCGGTGATCAAGACCTCGGCCGTGAAGGCCGAGCACCTGGTCGTCGAGGCGCCGGCCCTGGTGTTCGACGACCAGGACGCGCTGCTGGCGGCGCACAAGCGCGGCGAGCTGAACCGCGACTTCGTGGCCGTGGTGCGCTTCCAGGGGCCGAAGGCCAACGGCATGCCGGAACTGCACTCCCTGACGCCCACCCTCGGCGTGCTGCTCGACAAGGGGTTCAAGGTGGCGCTGGTCACCGACGGGCGGATGTCGGGCGCTTCGGGCAAGGTCCCCGCGGCCATCCACGTGACGCCGGAGGCCCATGAGGGCGGGCCGCTGGCCTATGTCCGCGACGGCGACATCATCCGCCTCGACGCCCACGCCGGGACCCTGGAGATCAAGGTGGCGAAAAACGAGTTGATGGGCCGGACGCCCGCGCGGGCGAGCGAGGCCTCCTCCACCGGCTATGGCCGAGAGCTGTTCGGCTGGATGCGCAAGGCCGCCGGTCGCGCCGACGACGGCGCCTGCGCCCTGTTCGAGGCCGCCTGAGCATGAAGCCGCAGTACATCGGACTGGTGGGCGACGTCGGCGGCACCAATGCCCGCTTCGCCCTGGTGGACGCCGAGGGCCGCGTTCGCCACCTGCACATCTATCCGGCCCGCGACTACGGCTCGCTCGCCGACATCATCGCCGATTTCCTGACGCGCAGCATGGGTCCCCGCCGCCCGCCGCGCGCGGTGATCGCCGTCGCGGGCCCCGTCCTCGATGGCGAGATCACCTTCACCAACCTGGAATGGACGGTCTCCGAGGGCGACCTCCTGGCGCATTTTGAGTTCGAGGCGGTGAAGCTGCTCAACGACTTCGCCGCCCAGGCCCTGGCCTGTCCGAGGCTCGAGCGGGAGAACCTGCGGGTCATCGGGCCGCCCCTTCGCGGCGGCGGGCCGGACTGCCCGCTGGTGGTGCTGGGCGCCGGCACCGGCTTCGGGGTCGCGGGACTGGCGCGCGGGCCCTTGGGCGACCTCGCCATCTCCACCGAGGGCGGTCATGCCGGCTTTGCGCCCACCGACGAGGTGGAGGTCGAGGTCTGGCGGCGGTTGCACGCCAAGCACGGCCGGGTGTCCATCGAGCGGCTGCTGTCCGGCGCGGGCCTGTTCGATCTCTACGGCATCCTCAGCGAGCTGGGACAGACGGCCGGGACCTGCGGCGACGAGAAAGCGGTGGTCGAGGCCGCCGCGGCGGGCGACGAGCTGGCGGGCGCCGCGCTCGACCGGTTCTGCGCCATCCTCGGGAGCGTGGCCGGCGACCTGGCCTTGAGCTTCGGCGCGCGGGGCGGGGTGTTCGTCTCCGGCGGCATCGCGCCACGCATGGCCGATCGGCTGGCGAGCGGCGCCTTCCGGCAGCGCTTCGAGGACAAGGGCCGGCTCAGCGAGTTCGTGAAGGACATTCCGACCGCGCTGGTGCTGCACCCCTATCCCGCCCTGCTCGGCGCGGCGCGCGAGCTGGAGCAGATGGAGCGGCTATGACGCTCGATCAGATTCTCGCCCGCGCACCGGTCATTCCGGTGCTGGTCATCGAGCACGTGGCCCACGCCGTGCCGCTGGGCCGGGCCCTGGTGGCGGGGGGCTTGAGCGTCTTGGAGGTGACCTTCCGCACCCAGGCCGCCGCCGCCTGCATCGAGGCCATGGTCGCCGAGGTCGAAGGGGCGATCGTCGGCGCGGGCACGGTGCTGGACGCCCCCATGCGCCAGGCCGCCGCCGACCTGGGCTGCCAGTTCGCGGTCTCCCCGGGCCTGATCCCGGGCGAGGGGCCCGACGGGCCGACGCCCCTGTTGCCGGGGATCGCCACCGCCACCGAGCTGATGGCGGGTCTCGCCGCCGGCTTCGAGCTCTTCAAGCTGTTCCCGGCCAATGTGGCGGGCGGCGCCGGCGCTTTGAGGGCCTTCCAGAGCCCCTTCGCCAAGGCCCGCTTCTGCCCCACGGGCGGGGTCAGCGCGGCCAACGCGGCCGAGTATCTGGCGCTCCCCAACGTGGTCTGCGTCGGCGGCAGCTGGGTCGCCCCGCCCGAGGCCGTGCGCGCCGGCGACTGGGACCGGATCACGGCGCTCGCCAGGGAAGCCGCGGGGCTGCGGGGCTAACGCCCGGTGAAATTCCCCACCCGCCGTTCGCTCACCGAGCGGACACCTTCCTTGTAGTCCTCGGTGTCGCGCAGCCAGCCCTGCTCGACGGCTTCCTTGTCGGTCTGGGCGCGGACCGCCGCGGCGACCTCGCCGCGCAGGGTCTTGCGGGTCGAGACGATGGCGAGCGGCGCGTTCTCGGCGATTTCCTCTGCGAGCCGTAGGGCCGCAGCGCGCAGCTCCTCCAGCGGGACGACCTCGTCCACCAGGCCCCACGGCAGGCCCTCCTCGGCCTTCACCCGGCGGCCCGTCAGGCACATCAGCTCGGCCTTGGTCGGCCCGATCAGCCGGGGCAGGGTGTAGGTCAGGCCAAAGCCCGGATGGAAGCCCAGCTTCACGAAGTTGGCGGCGAATCTGGCGTCCGGCGAAGCGATGCGGAAGTCGGCCATCACCGCCAGCCCCAGGCCAGCGCCCACCGCCGCGCCCTGCACGGCCGCGACGATCGGCTTCTTGGCTGAGAACAGCCGGACCGCTTCGTCGTAGAGCGGATTGACCGCCCCCAGGCCGCCCTGGTCCTCGCGCCTGACGAGGTCGGCGCCGGCGCAGAAGTTCTTTCCCTCCGCCTGCAGCACCGAACAGCGCAGCTCGATCTCGCCGTCGATGGCCTCGAAGGCGTCGGCCAGGTCGCGCATGAAGTCCACGGTGACGTGGTTGTGCGGCGCCCGGTCGATAGTCACCACGGCCACGTGGCCCGCCACCGTCACGCCCACATGATCGCCGAAGTTCGATTTCATTTCCGCGTCCCCAAAAGATTCCTCGCCACCACCCACTTATGGACCTCGGTGGGCCCATCATAGATGCGCATGGTGCGGAGCTTGGCCTGCATCAGCGAGAGCGGCAGCTCCTTGGTCATGCCCATGGCGCCGAACGCCTGCATGGCCCGGTCGACCGTCTCATAGGCCATTTCGGTGGCGTACCATTTGATCATCGAGATCTCGTTGCGCACGTCCAGGCCCCGGTCGAGCTTCCAGGCGCAGTGGTAGGTCATCAGCCGCGTGGCGTGGATCTTGGTGGCGGCCTCGGCGACCCAGAACTGGATCGCCTGGCGCTCCGAGAGCGGGACCCCGAAGGTCTTCCGCTGCGGGGCGTATTCGATGACCATGTCCAGCGCCCGCTGGGCCATGCCCACCGACCAGGCGGCCATCTGGATGCGCCGCGTGCCCAGCCGCGTCTGCATCGGCGCAAAGCCCGCGCCTTCCTGGCCCAGCAACTTCCAGCCCTCGACTCGGCAGTCCTCCAGCGCGATCTCATAGGTATAGGCCCCGCCGATCATCGGGATGCGGCGCAGCACGTTGAACCCCGGCGTGCCCTTGTCGACCAGGAAGGCCGAGATGCCGCCGCGCGCCCGCTTCTCCTGGTCGGTCACCGCCATCAGGATGGTGAAGTCGGCGTGGTCGGCCCGCGAAATCCAGATCTTCCGGCCGTTGATCACCCAGTCGTCGCCGTCCCGGACGGCCCGCGTGGTCATGCCGGCGGGATCGGAGCCGGCGCCCGGCTCGGAGATGCCGATGGCCGAGACCGTCTTCCCGGCCACATAGGGCGCGAGATAGGCCTCCCGCTGCCGGTCGTCGACGGTCTGCATCAGCATCCGCAGGTTCGGGCTGTCCGGCGGCAGGGTGTAGGGCGTCACGCAGCGGCCGATCTCCTCCTCGACGCCGACCATGGCCAGCATCGGCAGGTCCGAGCCGCCGACGTCCTCCGGGGCGTCCAGGCCGAACAGGCCGAGCTCGCCGGCCACCTTGTCAAGGCGGGCGTGGTCGTCCGGGCCGAGCCCCAGGCCCTTGCCCTCGGCCTCGCGGGCCAGGACGCCAGCCTCCAGCGGCATCAGCTCGTCCTTCACGAACCGGGCGACCAGGTCCTTGAGCATGCGGTGCTCGTCGCTGAGCTCGAAGTCCATAGAAGCCCTCCCGCGCGTCGTTCGATCTTTGTAGGGTGATCTTAGCGACCGGAACCGGGCAGGGGATAGATGACGTGGCGGAAGCGAAGCGATTGGCGGGCAAGGCGACCGGACCGCTCTCTGGAATCCGCATCCTCGACCTGACCAGCGTGGTCAACGGCGCCTACGGCACCCAGCTGCTGGCCGACCAGGGCGCCGACGTGATCAAGCTGGAAGACCCCGGCGGCAATCGCGGCGACGGCGGTGACATCATGCGCTGGGCCGGCCACGTGCCGGAGGGCGCGCCCCGCGACCTCGGCCCCATCTTCCTGACCATCAACCGCAACAAGCGCTCCATCGTGCTCGACATGAAGTCCGACAGCGCCAAGCGGGCGATCCGGCGGCTGATCAAGACCTGCGACGTGTTCGCGGCCTCGGTGCGCTACGAGGGCTTGAAGCGGCTAGGACTGGCCTATGAGGACGTCGCCGCGATCCGGCCCGACATCGTCTATGTGCACGCCGCCGGCTACGGCTCGGACGGGCCCTATGCGGGGGAGCCGGCCTATGACGACCTGATCCAGTCGGCCTCCGGCTGCGCCGATCTGTTGTCGCGCGTCGACGGCAACCCGACGCCGCGCATCCTGCCGACGCTGGTCGCCGACAAGGTCTCGGGCCTGTTCTTCAGCCAGGCGGTGACGGCGGCCCTGCTGCACCGGGCGCGCACCGGCGAAGGCCAGTTCGTCGAGGTGCCGATGCTGGAGTGCGTGACCAGCTTCCTGCTGGTCGAGCACATGTACGACCAGACCTACGATCCGCCCACCGGCCAGTGGGGCTACATCCGGGTGGTCAATCCCAACCGTAAGCCGTTCAAGACCAAGGATGGCCACATCGGGCTCCTGCCCTACACCGACAAGCAGTGGGACCAGTTCTTCGAGGCCGCCGGCATGGGCGGGACCATCGCCCAGGACCCGCGGTTTTCCGACTACTTCACCCGCATGAAGCACATCAGCGAGCTCTACGGCCTGGTGGAGCAGGCGGCCGCCACCAAGACCACCCAGGAGTGGCTCGACGTACTGAAGCCCCTGTCGATCCCCGTGGTGAAGACCAACCGGCTGGACGACCTGCCGGACGATCCGCACCTCAAGGCCGTGGACTTCTTCCAGACCTATGAGCACCCCGAGCTCGGCCGCTACCGCGCCATGCGCCCGCCCGTGAAGTTCTCCAAGACGCCGGCCAATATCCGCCGCCACCCGCCGCGCATGGGCGAACACACCGACGAGGTGCTCGCCGAGGTTAGCGAGGGCGAGGAGGCCTAAGCGCCATGCGCGTCCTGGTGATGGGCTCGGCCGGATCGGGGAAGTCCACCTTCGCCCGCCGGCTCGCCGAGCGGGTGGGCATGGCGCGCATCGAGCAGGACGCGCTCAACTGGGACCCCGGCTGGAGGAACCTCAGCCAGGTCGATCCGGCGGAGCTTCGCAGGCGCGCGAGCCTGGCCCTGGCGGCGGATGAATGGGCCTGCGAGGGCAACTACACCGCGATCCGCGACATCGTGGTGGGTCGCGCCACCCATCTGGTCTGGCTCGACTACCCGCGGCCGGTGATCATGCGCCGGGTCATCTGGCGCTCCTTCGTGCGGGCCCTGGAGAACAAGGAGCTATGGCCCGGCACCGGCAACCGGGAGGAATTCCACCGCTGGCTGGACCCGGAGCATCCGATCCGCTGGGCGTGGGATACCTATCATCGCCACCGTGCGGAATATGAGGCGGTGCTGGCCGATCCCTCGACCGCGCACCTGGCGAAATACCGCCTGCGCCATCCGCGCGAGGCGGCGCCCATGCTGGCGGCCCTGGCCGCAGACGCGGCCTCTTCCCGTTTGGCGGGAGCGGCTTAGACTGTGGTTCGAACGAACGGCCTTCAGAGCCGGGGTTGGGAGGATATTTCGATGCGCATCCGGGCGACATTTTTCGCCGCATCCGCCGCCACGCTGCTGATCGCCGCGCCGGCCTGGGCCCAGGGCCCCAAGACCGCCTATCACGCCCCGCACAACGCTTTGGGCCAGCCGGACCTTTCCGGCGTCTGGACCAACGCCACCATCACGCCGCTCACCCGGCCTCAGAAGTTCGGCGCCCGGAATGTGCTGACCCAGGACGAGGCGGCCGCCGCCGAGGCCGCCACCCAGGCGCAGATCAAGCGCGCCGATACGCCCACAGATCCGAACCTGAAGGTCACCGAGCTGAAGAACGCCGACTGCGGCCCGGACGGCATCTCCGGCTTCAACTGCGGCTACAACCAGGGCTGGAAGGATCCCGGCACCAAGGTCGTCGACATCAACGGCGAGAAACGCGCCTCGATCATCATCTCGCCGGCCGACGGCCGCTTTCCGCCCATGACCCCGGACGCGCAGGCCAAGCTGCGCGAGCGGATGGCGAAGATGCGCTCGGGCGGATTCTACGACGGGCCGGAAGCCCGCGCCGCGGGCGAGCGCTGCCTGGTCGGCTTCGGCTCCACCGGCGGGCCGCCGATGCTGCCGGTGATGTACAACAACAACTACCAGATCGTGCAGACCAAGGACGAGGTGATCATCGTGGTCGAGATGGACCACGACGTGCGTCACATCCGGCTGAACGGGACCCACGTGCCGTCGAACATCCGCCAGTGGCTGGGCGACTCGATCGGCCACTTCGAGGGGGACACCCTGGTAGTCGAGACCGTCGGCATGCGGCCGGAGGAAGGCATGCGTGGCGGCATCTCGGACAGGGCCAAGGTGACCGAATGGTTCACCCGTATCGCGCCGAACAAGATCGACTACCGCTTCAAGCTGGAAGACCCGCAGACCTACACCGCGCCGCTCGTCGGCGAGTTGGCGCTGAATCCGTCCAAAGGCCAGCTCTATGAGTACGCTTGCCACGAGGGCAACTACGCCATGACCGGCATGCTGGCCGGCGCGCGGGCGGCCGAGAAGGAAGGCCGCCCCTACGACATCGGCGGCGGCCCGGGCGGCGAGGGGAACTAGGCCGGCGCGAACACCGGGGCGGGCGGGCCTCCCTCCGTCGGCTGGAAGCGCACCTTCACGCGCAGGCCGATCGACAGGCCGTCCGGCGCCACGTCCACGAAATTGGTGAGCACCGCCGGCCCCTCGTCGAGGGTCACATAGCCGATGGCGTAGGGGCCGCTCGGCGAGCGGTGCATCACGGAGTAGGTGTAGATCACCCCCTCGCCGGGGCTCTCCTCCCAGACGGTCTTCTCGGAATTGCAGAACGGGCAGTAGGTGCGCGGATACCAGTGGGCCTTGCCGCAGGCCTCGCAGCGCTTGATCAGGAAGCGCCCCTCGGCGGCCGCGTCCCAGAAGGGCTTGGTCTCGACGCTGACGGCCGGGGCCGGGATCGGCCGGGTCATGATGGCGGGCCTGGTTTCGGTCTCGGACATTCTCAAGCCTCCCGTTCCAGAACCACGGTCGCCGAGCCGTGGCGCGTGCCGAGCGAGCCGCCGGTGCCGTGCGCGATGGCGAGGTCGCAGTTCGCCACCTGCACCTTCGGATGGGCCTCGCCGCGCAGCTGGCGCACCGCCTCGATCACCTTGGTGATGCCGCCGCGGTTGGTGGGGTGGTTGTTGCACAGGCCGCCGCCGTCGGTGTTGAAGGGCAGCTTGCCGACGCCGGAGATCAGGTTGCCGTCGGCCACGAACTTGCCGCCCTGGCCCTTCTCGCAGAATCCCAGGTCCTCGATCTGCATCAGCACGGTGATGGTGAAGCTGTCGTAGATCGAGGCGTATTTGATGTCCGCGGGTTTCACCCCGGCCTCATCGAAGGCGCGCGGGCCGGACCAGACGGCGCCGGAATAGGTGAGGTCGAGGTCCTGGCCGCCGAGCGGGGCCTTGGGCGCCTCGCCCGCGCCGATGATCTTCACCTTCGGCCGCTTCAGGCTCCTGGCGACCTCGGGACTGGTGACGAGCAGCGCGCCGCCGCCGTCGGTGACCACGCAGCAGTCCAGCAAGTGCAGCGGGTCGGCGATCATGCGGGAGTTCACCACCTGCTCGACGGTGACCACGTCCTTGAGGAAGGCGTGCTCGTTCCACTGGGCGTGGTGGGAGGCCGCGACCTTGATCCAGGCCAACTGCTCCGACGTGGTGCCGTATTCGTACATGTGGCGCATGGCGCACATGCCGTAGGTGTTGTGGGTCGAGCCGCCGTAGATGTTCTCGAAGCCGGCCTCGGGCGGACCGTCGGTCAGGCCGCCTCCGCCGCCGCCGGCGCCCATCCGCGCGCCCGGCCGGTTGCCGCCGTGGCGGGGTCGACCGGCCAGCGTGATGAGCGCCACGCTGCACTTGCCCGCAGCGATCGCCTGGGCCGCATGGCCCACGTGGACGATGTAGGAGGAGCCGCCGGTCTCGGTGGAGTCCATGTGGCGGACGTTCTTCAGGCCCATGTAGTCGATCATCGACATGGCGCCGAACCCCGGCGCGTCGCCGGCGCAGAAATAGCCGTCCACCTGGTCCTTGGAGAGGCCGGCGTCGGCCAGCGCGCCCAGCGCGCATTCCATGTGCAGCTGCGGGGTCGAGGTGTCCGGGGCGTCGCGGAGCGGATGCTCGTACGCCCCCATGATGTAGGCCTTGCCCTTGATGCTCATCGTGCTCCCCGGCAATGGATCAGAAGAATGGCTTGGGCCGGCGCCCTTGGAAAAATGCGGTCGCCACTGTCCCCATCGCGACGCGGCTCCGCAAGCCCTTGCCTTGCCGCCTCTTGCCTTCCCCTGCGTCGGGTCCCCACCTGCGCGGTGGCGGGCCGCCACGAAGGACATCCTCGACCATGATGCAAGGCAACCAGGCCGCGGAGTTCACCCAGCGCCAGCAGGGCATGTTGCCGGGCGAACTGGCGCTCGAGTGGGAGGAGGTCGCCCAGGGCCGCGCGGTCGGCCGCTTCACGGCGAGCCGCAAGCACATGGCCCCCAACGGCTTCCTGCACGCCGCCTCGGTCATCTGCCTGGTCGACAGCGCCTGCGGCTATGCCTGCGTGGCGAGCCTGCCGGAGGGCGCGACCGGTTTCACCACCATCGAGCTGAAGACCAACTTCCTGGGCACGGCGCGGGAGGGCGAAACCGTCGCCTGCACAGCCCGCCTCGTGCACGGCGGGCGCATGACCCAGGTCTGGGACGCCGAGGCGGTCAACGAAACCACCGGCAAGACCATGGCCCTGTTCCGCTGCACCCAGATGGTGCTCTACCCGCGCTGACCGGATCTGCCTGCGCCGATCCGGCTCTTGCATCGGCGGGGCCCATTGACTAGGTTCCGCCGCTCACTCGGCAGGCCCTCATCGACGAGCGCCCTGCACCGGTCCGGAGAGGTGGCTGAGTGGTTGAAAGCACCGCACTCGAAATGCGACATACTCGCAAGGGTATCGAGGGTTCGAATCCCTCCCTCTCCGCCACCCTTCGCCCAGCCGCACCGCAGGACTAGCCGCGCGCCCAGCCGCGACGCAGGATGACCTTCGACGCTTCAGCGAAGAAGGGCGAGCGCGATGTTCGAAGCCACGTACGAGACCCTCCTCTGCGACGTCCCCCGCCAGGGCGTGGCCCGGATCACCCTCAACCGGCCGCAGGCGATGAACGCCTATTCCTTTCGGATGACGCAGGAACTGCAGGCGGCGATCGTGGCGTTCCGGGACGACGATGGCCTGCGGGCGCTGTTGATCACCGGCGCCGGCGAGCGGGCGTTCTGCACCGGCGGCGACATCGGCGGCGCCGATCCCGAGCATTCGCGCGCGGTGGCGGCCTCGCCCATGGGCCACGGGCGCGAGATGCGCGACGGCATGCAGGCGGTGGTGCTGGCGCTGCGCCGGCTCGACAAGCCGTCGGTGGCGATGATCCGCGGCTATGCGGTGGCCGGCGGTTTGGCGTTGGCGCTGGCCTGCGACATGCGCGTGGCCGCAGCCTCGGCCAAGCTCGGCGACACCTCGAACAAGGTGGGCCTGCTGCCGGACGAGGGCGGCGCCTGGCTGTTCCCGCGGGCCATGGGCCTGGACCGCGCGCTGAAGATGAGCCTGCTGCACGAGATCTACGACGCGGAGACCGCCGAGCGGCTGGGCCTGGTCACCGAGGTGGTCGCCGACGCCGAACTGGAGGCGCGGACCCTGCTGCTCTGCGAGACCCTGGCGGCCAAGGCCCCGCTGGCCGTGCGGCTGACCAAGATGATGATGGCCAAGGCCATGGAGACCGGCCTGGAGGCCTCGATGGTCGATGCTCAGGTGGCGGTGATGGTCACCAATCCCAGCGCCGACGTCCGCGAAGGGATTGCGGCCTTCCGCGCGAAGCGCGCGCCGAAGTTCGAGGGGCGGTAGGGGCTAGGGCTCCAGGCCGATCACCCGGCCGGGCATGCCGGCGGCGTCGAAATAGGTCTTGCCGGCCGCGGTCTGGGCGTTGAGCACGGTGATGAAACCGTTGGTCGCCGGCTCGGAGCGCAGCACCACGCGCCGCGCCGCCGGCGGCGCTGCGCCGTCCGCCAGGGCTTCTTCCATGACCCGGCCCGTCAGCTTGCCGCGCGGCGCCATGTCGAGGCCGAGGATGCGCGCCAGCGTGGGCGCCCAGTCGGCGTTGCTGACCGGCGCCGGGTCGACGAAACCCTTGCGGAAATCGGGGCCGGTGGCGGCCATGAAGTTGTGGGTGTCCTGGCGGCCGAAGGAGCCGTGGGTCCCCTGGCCCTGCTGCTGGGCGCTGTCGCCGAACTCGGCGCCGCACAGCTCCGGATCCGCGCAGCCGGTCGCGAAGCTCGCGAAGCTGATGGCGATGTCCGGCGCCGGCGTGCGCGCCGAGCCCGCCAGCCCCACCGCGCTGGTCGGCAGGGTCCCCGGGATCGGCCCGAGGCCGTCGCGGACGAACAGGCCGCCGGTGTAGTCCTCCTCGGTGAGCACCTGCACGATGCGCGCGGCGAGCGCGCCGGCGTCGGGACCCGGCAGATAGATCAGGTTGGAGCCGCCGTTGGGCGCGACCACCACGTCGGGATGTTTCGGGTCGGCGCCGAGCAGAGCGCCGCCCCTGGGATGGAAACCGTCGGCGACCTCCACCGGCAGACCGGCAGCGTCGTGCAGCGGCAGCTTGAGCGCCTTGGCGAGGTCGATGGCGAGGAAGCCCGGCGGGATGAAGCCCGGCTTCACGTCCCGATAGGTGGTCCGCGCCGAGGCGCTGGTTCGGCTCTCCCGCGACATCACCGAGAAGCCGTGGTCGGCGGTGACCACGATGTCGGTGTCGGCCGCGAGGCCCAGCCGCGCCACCGCCTCGCGCAGCGCCTGCAGGTCGTTCGACGCGTTGCGGATGGCGGCCAGGCTGGTGGGGCCGTTGATGCCGGGCGTGAGTGTGTTGAGGCTGTCGCCCTGATCGTGCTGGCTGCCGTCGGGATCGCGCGACCAGAACACCAGCACGAAGGGCTTACCCTGCGCCTTGAAGCGCGGCAGCAGCACCTTGGCGGCGACGCTCACGAACCAGTTCTGTTGCTCGACATTGGCCACCAGGACGCCGGGCATGTTGTAGGCCCCGCCGCCGCCGTTGAGGCCCCGATCGGGCGCCTGGGTCGGCAGGCCGGCGGCCTTGATCGCCGCGACGATGGCCGGCGGCAAGGCGACGCCCTCGCCGGTGTTCCAGCCCGTCGCGTCGTCGATGACGATGCCGGCCGTGCCGTCGCGGCTGGTCACGTCCTGGACGCCGACCGGGCCCAGCTTGCCGAGCACGGCGGTGGCGTAACCCTTGGCGCGGGCGGCCTGCAACAGACTCACCTCGCCGAGATAGTCGCCGTCGTAGCGCTGGTTCAGCATCCCCTGGACGATGTCGTCCTCGATGGGGGCCAGTACCGACGAGACCGGCGCCGCGAGGGGCGTGGTCACATAGATGGTGTTGCCGAAATCGCCGGTGTCGCCGAGCAGGTGGCCGGTGGCGATGGCCGAGGCGTTGGGCGTGGTCACCGTCGGATAGAGCGAGTGGCTGTTCTGGAAATCGACGCCCTCGGCGCGCACCGCGGCGATGGCCGGCGCGGTTTCCGGCGTCACAATGTGCGCGCGCAGGCCGTCGGCCACGAACAGGATCAGGTTGTGCGGGCGGG
This sequence comes from Phenylobacterium sp., assembly GCF_035944335.1. GTDB lineage: Bacteria > Pseudomonadota > Alphaproteobacteria > Caulobacterales > Caulobacteraceae > Phenylobacterium. The sequence continues at coordinate 75,710 of NZ_DASZBG010000004.1, forward strand.
CGGCGGCCGCGGGGCCGGCGAGCGAGAGGGCGGAAAGGGCGAGCGCGAACAGGCGGCGAAGGGGCAAGGCGATCTCACATGGTCGGCAGGCGCCGCACCATGGCGCAGGATCGTGACAGTTCGAAAGCAGCCGCTAGCCGCAGTCCCCGTGCGTCCCCCTGGCCAACAGCTCGGCCCGATGCGCCCGCAGGTCCGCGCCGTTGCGGGCCGCCGGATAGGGCTCATTGCCCCGCAGACCGCGCCAGAGCGCCCGGTTGTAGGCGGCGGTGTCCAGCCGGTCCTCGGCGCCGAAGTCCTGGCCCTTCATGGCCGCGGTCCACCAGGCCGCGTCGTGGGTCGGCCGTGCGAGACAAGCCTCGCGAGCCGGCGGCAGCGGCAGCCGGGTGGTGCGCAGCACGGCCGGGACGCGGGCCTCGAAGCGCCAGTCGCCGGAGCCCTTGATGTCGAACGCCTCGGCCATGGGTTCGGCCATGGCGTCGTTCAGGCCGAGCGGCGCTGTCCCCAGCACCGCCTCCATGGTGCGGATCAGGTTGACGGTGGTGTAGCGGGCGCTGATCACCGCGCCGTGCTTCACGTAGGCGCCGGCGACGAAGGCGACCGAGCGGTGCGCCTCCACGTGGTCGGGTCCGTCCTGGGCGTCGTCCTCGACCACAAAGATCAGGGTGTCCCTGGCGATCGGGCTCTTGGAGATCTTCTCCACCAGCATGCCCACCGCGTAGTCGTTGTCGGCGACCTCGGTCTCCACCGTGTTCACGCCATCTATGGCCTGGCCGAAGGATCCAGTGTGGTCGTGCGGGAAGCGCACCAGCATCAGGTTGGGCGCCTTCCCGGCGGTCATGAAGCCATCGAACTCGCGTTCCCATTCGCGGTAGCGCCAGAAGTCCGGGAAGGCCTGGTCGAAGGCGCGGAAATAGGGGTCGCTGATCGCCAGCAGCGAGCGGTTGGCGGCGTAGTAGACCGTGCGCTTGGACTTCCAGGGCTCGCGGTCGAGCGGCAGCTGGGCGGCGCCGGCGTCCTTGTCGTAGCGGACGAGGTCGCCATAGAAGCCCCAGTTGCGGACCGACAGCCCGGCCCGCAGCGCCCCGTCCCAGATGTAGCCGGCGCCGGCCGCGCCATCCGGTCCATCGGGCGCGGCGACGTCGACGGCGCCGGGCAGCACATTGGCGTCGTTCGGCGTCGACGGGTTGGCCGCCCGGCGCTGGGCGAGGGTGGCCAGGGCCACGTTGACGTTGCGGTTGGCGCCTTCCTGATCGTACTGCAGGCCGCGCTGGGCGTAGTTCACCGGCGCCTCGCGCTCGGTCCAGTCATTGGTGCGCGCCGCGGTGGTCCAGTTCCAGCCGGTGTTGCTGCTCTCGCCACTATCGAAGAAGCGGTCGAGGTCGACGAACTCGCGGGCGATGGCGTGCTGGTTGGGGGTGATGGCGCGCCCGAAGATCGCCAGCTTCGGATCGCCGTCGCCGACCTCGAGGTCGCCCAGGATCTGATCGTAGGTGCGGTTCTCCTTCACGATGTAGATCACGTGATGGATGTGCTGGCGCAGGAAGGCCATCACGGCTTCGCCCTTGTCGGCCTCGCGGGCGCCGGGGAAGCGGTCGTTCCGGGCGACCTGGCGGGTCAGTCGGCCAAGCTCCGCCGGGCTCGGCGTGGGCAGGGTCAGGAAGCCCGCCTTCTCCAGCTGCCAGACGTACTGGTTGCGCGCGCCGCAGGCGTATCGGTTGTCCTTCGCCGTCGAGAGGTTGTTGCGGCAGCCGGTGGGATTGGGCCCGGCGTTGGACTTGCCGTTGACCACATAGAGTTGCCCTCCGTCCGGGCGGATGGCGACGCCCGTCGGGTACCAGCCGGTGGGGATCAGGCCGACGACCTCGGAGCGGGTGGCGGGCTTGGCGGCGTCGTCATCGCCGTCGCCGCCGCGGTGGGTGGGCGGCTTGCGGCCCGGCGCGCGCTCGGCCAGGGCGGCCGCCCGGGGCGACAGGCGCACGACGGCCACGGCGTTCTCGCCGCCGTTGGTGACCAAGAGGGTGCGGGCGTCGGCCGACAGGGCCAGGCTGTTGGATCCGGCCCCGCCGAGATGGCCTATGCGGGCGCGCAGCACCGGCGGCGCGGCGGTCGGGATCTCCTCGATCACCCGGTCGCTCATCGGGTCGATCACCGCGACGGCGTCGGTGTTGTCGAGCGCCGCATAGAGCCGCAGCGACCTGCCGCTGGCCAGCAGGAACACTGGCTGGCCGCGGGTGTGGATGCGGGCCCGGACGGCGAGGCCTTTGCGGGAGACGCCAAGCGCGATGATCTCGCGGTCGCGCTCGCTGGCCACATAGGCCTTGCGGTTGGAGACCCAGGACACGGCGCGCGGATAGGTCCCGCCGGCCGCGCCCTTGCCCGGCCGCAGGTCGAGCTCGGAGATGGCCCCCGACGCCAGATCGATCAGGCTGACGGAATCGTTCTGGATATTGGCGACCAGCAGCCGCTTGCCGTCCGGGCTGACCGCCAGGCCCGCGGCCTGGGGTTTGACCAACAGACCCAGGCCGATCTTGTGGCCGAGCGCGAAGCTGCGCCCGGACTTGAAGCCGCTTGAGCCGCCGGTGAACTCCAGGACATTGTCGTCCATGCCGCCGGAAACGAAGAAGCGGTCCCCGGCCGGCGCCCAGCCGATGCCGAGGAAGGTGTTGGCGACCTGGATCACCTGCCGCTTGGCGGGCGCCGCGCCGCTCACGTCATAGACGAAGACATATTCGCTCGACTGGGCGGGAATGGCCTTGCCGTCGGGACCGAGGTTGCGGTTGAAGCCGGAGGTGAGGATCAGCAGGGTCTTGCCGTCCGGTGACAGCGCCACGGCCGAGGCCTGGCCGGCGGTGAAGCCCGGCAGGCTCGGCAGGTCGGGGTTCAGCGCCTGGAACAGCGCGCCCGCCGCGGCGGAGGGCGTGATCGCAAAGCCCGTGGGCGTCGGCTCGCCTGCCTGGAGGCCCTGGCCTTGGGCCACGCCGGCGCAGGCCACGATTCCGGCCGCCATGGCCGCCGCCCAACCCAACCGCCGCATCGCGATACTCCCCATCCCGCTGAGCGGTGAAGCTAGCCCGAATAGACGACAATCGTGCAAGCTCTGATGCAGGATCGGGAGGCGGGCGCGATGACGGACGTGGTGGTGGTGGGCGCCGGCAATGCGGCCTTCGCGGCGGCGCTCGCCGCGGGCGAGCGAGGCTGCGCCGTCACCGTGCTGGAACGCGCGCCCGCGGCGCTGTCGGGCGGCAACACCCGCTTCACCGCCGGCGCCATGCGCTTCGCCTACGACGGCGTGGACGACCTGCGCCGCCTGATGCCCGACCTGACCGACCAGGAAGTCGCCGCCACCGACTTCGGCGCCTATACGCAAACCCAGTTCTTCGAGGACATGGGCCGGGTCACCGAGTACCGCACCGACCCGGACCTCTGCGAACTGCTGGTCACCCGCTCTCAGCCGACGATGCAGTGGATGGCGCAGATGGGCCACCGCTTCGCGCCCATCTGGGGACGCCAGGCCTTCAAGGTGGATGGCCGCTTCAAGTTCTGGGGCGGGCTGACGGTGGAGGCCGTGGGCGGCGGGCCGGGTCTTGTGGAGGGCTGGACGCGCATCGCAGCCGGACGAGGGCTGGAGGTGCTCTACGGCGCGCGGGCGATCTCGCTGATCGCCGATGACGGCGGCGTCCACGGGGTGCGCGTGAAGCAGGACGGCCGCACGCGCGACATCGCCGCCAAGGCGGTGGTGCTGGCGGCGGGCGGCTTCCAGGCCAACACCGAATGGCGCACCCGCTACCTGGGCCCCGGCTGGGACCTCGCGAAGGTGCGCGGCACGCGGTTCAACACCGGCGACGGCCTGCGCATGGCGCTCGACATCGGGGCCATGCCGACCGGCAACTGGTCCGGCTGCCATGCGGTGGGATGGGAGCGCAACGCCCCGGAGTTCGGCGACCTGGCTGTCGGCGACGGCTTCCAGAAGCACTCCTATCCGTTCGGGGTGATGCTCAACGCCAGGGGGGAGCGGTTCGTCGATGAGGGGGCGGACTTCCGCAACTACACCTATGCCCGCTACGGCCGCGAGATCCTCAGGCAGCCGCGCCAGTTCGCCTGGCAGGTGTTCGACGCCAAAGTGGCCCACCTGCTGCGTGACGAGTACCGGATCAAGCAGGTGACCAAGGTGACCGCCCAGACGCTGGAGGCGCTGGTGGCCAAGCTGGAAGACGTCGACCCGGCGCAGGCGCTGGCCACGCTTGAGGCCTACAACGCCGCGATCCGCACCGACATCGCCTTCGATCCCAATGTGAAGGACGGCCGGCGCACGGAGGGCCTGGAGATTCCCAAGTCGAACTGGGCCAACACCCTCGATGAACCGCCCTTCGAGGCCTACGCGGTCACCTGCGGCATCACCTTCACCTTCGGCGGGCTGCGGATCGCAACCGACGCCCAGGTTCTGGACGTCGACCTCGCGCCCATCCCCGGCCTCTACGCCGCCGGCGAGATGGTGGGCGGCCTGTTCTACGAGAACTATCCGGGGGGCGCGGGCCTGATGGCCGGGGCGGTGTTCGGCCGGATCGCGGGCGACAGCGCCGGGCGGGCTGTGCGGGCTTAAGGCTTGGCGGGCGGCTCGGGTTGCGGCTCGTCGCTCTCGTAGCGGATCGGGATTCGGACAGCTCCGCCCACCACGGGCAGTCCGTCGTTGCTCCAAGTGCTGAGGCGGAACTTGGCGGCGAGCGCTACGGCCGCAGCCCCGAAGCCCCTTCCGGACGGCGCCTCGGAGTCTGGCTTGCAGTCAGAGACGTAGCCGCCCTGCTGGACGACGCAGCTCAGCATTACGCGAACCGTGCCGACGTTCTTGGGCGTGTGGGCGAAGGCCGTCTGGACGTCCTCGAAGACCGGGAGCCCCTTCCATTGCGGCTTGCCGACGGCGGCCCGCCCTGGCGCGAGCATGTCGGAATCGAAGGTGAAGGGCAGCTGTACGCTGGCTCCCTTCAACCCCTTGCCGTCTCCGAGTTCGGTCGGAGCTCGAAACAGCGGCGCCAGCTTGCGCGCCGCGGCCGCAAAGCCCATTCCGCGCGGCTCTTCGGCGATCACGTCGCAGTTGGTCAGCCGACCGTCACTGACAAAGCTGCAGTAGAGAGTGGCGCGGCCGGCCGTCTTGGTGGCCCTGGCCTTGACGGGATAGGCGGCGGTCACGTCGGCGTAGGCCGGGGCTGCAAGCCAGACAAGGGTTGGAAGCACCGTCTTGCGCGCGCCGAACCCACCGTCGCTTCCGGGGGCGCTCTTCTCCCAGTTGATCGGAATCCGCACAGCCGAGACAACTGGCTTTCCTTCGCGCATCGCCGGCTTCATGAGAAATTGCGGCGTCAGCGCGATCGCCGCCGAGCCGAAGCCGACGCCTGGCGGGCTCTCGCGCTGCACATAGCAGTCGAACAGCACGCCCTGGGTGCTCGCGAGGCAGCTGATCAGGGCGCGGCCCGCTAGGCCCTCGCGCAACGCTTCGACCGGATAGACCGCCAGCAGGTCGCTGGCGGTGGGTTTGCGTAACCAATCCGCGGGCTTCTCGAAACGATATGTGTCCATCTCGATCAGGACCTGCCCATCCGCGGGCTGTCCCGCGTGGATCGCAGGCTTCACGCGGTATTGCGGGGCGACCTCGAGCAGCACGGGGCCGAGGCCCGAGTTGGTCGGCGTGTCGACGACGATCTGGCAGTCGGAGACCGCGGCCGCGGCGTTCACCTTGCAACGGGCCACCGCTCTGGCCTCCACATTGCGCGACTGCGGGTGGTGGGCGAACGCGCCTTCCCGGGCCTCGGGTGACGCCCCTCCGATGACCTCGGCGGGGATGTCTGGGTTCACGGCCGCGGCGGCCGCGCCGCTCGCGAGGACCAACAGGAGGCCGGTGAACAGGAGAGGGCGCATCGCCAGGTCCGTTCTCAAGGTCAGGGTCGCGAACTCTCCCATCGGCGGAGATTTAGTCAAGCTTTGCCACAAAGACATCGAATTGTCAGACTGATGACAGTATATAACGAACTCGTCATCGTTAGCGGCGAGATGACGCATTAATATATCACCGATCCTCGGCCATTTATCTGGCCATGGACCTGAACATCTTCTCAAAAGCTTCGCTTGTTCATCTCATAAAGCAGCGCTTGGACCGCTTCGGCGGCGCGGGCGTCATCGCGCTGAGCTTCGGGCTGGCCGTGGTGTCGCTGGGCATCGCCGACGCCGCCGTGCAGACGGGATTCGCCGCGCCCCCGCTGTCGGCCGAGAACGTGCGACTCACCGCCGTCGAAGCCCCGCCCGCCGTGCCGGCGCCGGCGGCCGAACCCGATTCCGGTCCGGCCTGGGTGGGCCGCGACATCGACGGCGACGGCGCGCCCGACTTCGCCAATCCGACCGGCGAGGCGCCCCGCGGCCACGACGCCTTCGGCGACGGCTTCTTCCACGCCCGCCGCGATGGCGGTTCGCGGCCTCATGAAGGCGTCGACTACGATTCGCGCGCCGGCCAGGCGGTCGTGGCCCCGATCTCGGGCTATGTGTCGCACATCGGCTACGCCTACCCCGGCGATGCGCGCTTCAAGTACGTCGAGATCGAGAACCCGGCCCTGCGCCTGGAGGCGCGGGTGTTCTACGTCGATCCGCAGGTTGGCGTCGGCGACAGCGTGGCGCTCGGCCGCCCGATCGGCACGGCCCACAGCCTGCAGGCCCGTTACGGCGGCATCACCGATCACATCCATCTCGAGCTGGTGGAGGGCGGCCGCAAGATCGACGCCCAGACCATGATCCTCGCCCGCGCCGGCGGGGCGGGCGTCATGAGCGGCATGAACTAGGGCGCGGGAAAAAAGAAAGCCCCGCGCGATGGCGGGGCTTTCGAACTGTCGTCGAACTATCTCGTTCCGACCGAAGCCGGAGGTCGCCGCCTACAGGGCTCTGCGACCGACGAGGGCGTGGTAGATGAACAGCACGACCACGGCGCCGACGATGGCGACGAGGATCGAATAGATGTTCAGGCCCGTGACGCCGGCGGCGCCGAAGCGGGTGAACAGGAAGCCGCCGACGAACGCGCCGACGACACCGAGGACGAGATCGAGCAACAGATTGCCACCCGTCCTGTTCACAAGCTTGCTGGCGATGAAGCCGGCGATGAGGCCCAGAACGATCCAGGCAAGAACTGACATAGCGTTTTCTCCAGGCTGCCGGCTTTGTGAGAAGCGGCCGGCGAGTGCCCGAAAAAAGCCAGACGAGCCGCTTAGGTTCCGAACGTCGTTTTGGCCGAGCGACGATCGCGGCAAGCAACCTTAGCCATGGCGGAGGGTTCTATCCGCCGAGCGTGTGCCCGCAAACCGAAGGAGAACTCCCCCTTGCGCAACAAGTTGATCGCCTCTGCGTCCCTGGTCCTGGCCACGCTCAGCGTCGCCGCGGCGCCGCTGAGCGCAAGCGCCCAACCGCACCGCCATCGCGTGCAGGTCTGCGGCGCGAGCCAGCACGCCAAGAATACCGGCACGGTGGTCGGCGCGGTGACCGGCGGCCTGCTGGGCAACGCCGTCAGCCACGGGGGCGGCAAGACCGGCGGCACCCTGATCGGAGCCGGCGTCGGCGCGGTGGCGGGCCACCAGATCGCCCGCAGCAACGGCAGCACCCACTGCCACTACGAGTGGCGCAGGGACTAGGCGCGCAACGAGGCTAGCGCCCCGGGGAGCTAGCGGCCCGGGCCCATGCACAGCCAGCGGCTGCGGTGGAAGTTCTCCGGATTGTCCACCCATCCGCTGACGCGCGGATTCACCAGCGCGCGGGTCACCGTATAGGCGACTGGGATCATGGCCGCGTCATCGAGCATGGTCTGTTCGGCGCGCGCCAGGATCTGGCCGCGCCGCGCGGCGTCCGGCTCCTTGTCGGCGGCCGCCAACAGGGCGTCGTAGGCCGGGTTCTTGTAGTCGCCGTAGTTCTGCGCGCCGGTGTCGGACTTCAAGAGGCCCAGGAAGGTCAGCGGGTCGTTGAAGTCAGCGTACCAGGCCATGTAGCCCACCTGATAATCACGGTCGGCGTAGGCGGCGAAGGCCACGGGCCCGTCGTTCTGCACGATGGAGACCTCGACGCCGACGGCGCGCCAGTCGGCCTGGATCGCCTCGGTGAGCAACAGGCTCTCGCTGTTGGTGGTGGTCTTGATCTCGATCTTTAGCGGGTGCGCCGCCGTGAAGCCGGCCTGGGCCAGCAAGGCGCGGGCCTCGATCTGGCGCTGGGCGAACGGCTCGGCGGCCCATCTCAGCCCGACGCCGAAGGGATAGTTGGCCGTGCCCGGCGGCACGAAGGCGTAGGCCGGCTGCTGGCCCGCCCGCATCAGCTTGGCGGTCATGAACTCCCGGTCGACGGCTTCCGACAGGGCCCGGCGCACGCGCAGGTCCTGGAAAGGCTTCACGCCGCGGGTGTTGAGCGACAGGTAGCTGGTGGCCAGCGCGGTATGGGTGTGGACGTAGCGCGGCATCACCGTCTTCAGCCGGTCGATACGGTTGGACTGGAAGGTGTTGGTGGCGTCCAGTTCGCCGCTCTGCACGCGCCGTTCGCCGGAGATGGCGTCGGGCGTCTGGAAATAGTCGACCCGATCCAGACAGACGTGGGCGGCGTCATGGAACTGCGGGTTCTTGGTGATCTCGATGTGGTCGCCCAGGCGCCAGGAGACCAGCTTGAAAGGGCCGTTCGAGACGTAGTGCCCGGGCGCGACCCAGTTGTCGCCGTACCGCTCCACCACATGTCTGGGCACGGGATAGAAGCTCTGGTGCTTGGTCAGCTCCAGCAGGTAGGGCGCCGGGTGCTCGAGGGTCAGTTGCAGGGTGTAGGGGTCGAGCGCCCTGGCCCCCAGGCTGGACGCCGGCGCGCGGCCCTCGCTGACCGCCGCGCCGCCTTTGATGACATAGACCAGGTAGGCGTAGATCGAGGCGATTTTCGGATCGAGCACGCGTTGCAGGCCGTAGACATAGTCGTCGGCCGTCACCGGCGTCCCGTCGGACCAGCGCGCGCCGTGGCGCAGGTGGAAGGTCCAGACCAGGCCGTCGGGGCTGGTTTCCCAGGCGGTGGCGCCGCCCGCGATCGGGCTGCCGTCGGCGGCTTCGGTGGTCAGGCCCTCCATCAGGTCGCCAATCACCCAGGCCTCCTCGACCAGGTTGGCGCGGTGCGGATCGAGCGTGGCGGGCTCGGCGTCGAGGCCGAACTCGAAGCATTGGGCGCCGGCCGGACAGGCCGGGCGGTGCGGCTTGTCCTGGCAGCCGGCGAGCATCAGGGCCGAGAGCGCGGGGACGAGGGCGATCAGGTATCGGCGCAAGTCAGGGACCTCAGCACGAGGCCCTCATCCCTCCACGCGAAACCGGCGATGTCGAGGCAGGTCGTCGGGTCAGTGCAGCCTGAACTCCGCGCCCAGCGCCTTCAGCTCCGCCGGCTTGATCAGCTTGCAGTGGCCGACCGTCACCTTGAACAGCGGGCCCTCCAGCGTGCGCTCCCAGAAATCCAGGAACTTCTTCAGCACGGGGAAGTCGGGGAACAGGTCATAGTCCTGCCAGATGTAGCTCTGCAGCAGGCTCGGATGATCGGGCATCCGATAGAGGATCTCCGCTGTGGTGAGGCTGTAGCCTTCCAGCTGCTTGCGGAACTCCGGCGACGCCAACATTCGCATACCTCGGCGCAATTGATCCAACGCGCGGGCCGCGCGGGCGCCGCGCCAGTTAGACGTATGCGTGATTCGCTGAATAGTTCCTGAAAATCAGGAGCTTAGCACTCAAGCTGAATGACTGCTGCCAAGCTCAGGTCGTGTAGGACCTGGGCTTCAGCTGCACCGCCACAGGCGGTTCGATCGGCGTCCAGCCATGGGCGGCGATCGCCTCGTTGCTTTCCTTGGCCCGGCGGCCGGGCGCCAGCGACCAGGTGATGTGGTAGGTCGAGCCGTCGGGGCGGTCGGTAGTCCCGCCGATGCGCACCACCATGGCCTGGACGCCGCGGCCATCATCGGCGAGGCCGACGATCTCCCCCGAGGTCTCGGTCGGCAGTCGCGCCGCCGCATCGCCGAATTTCAAGGTCACGTGATCGGCCACGGCCTCCGCATAGCGCGGCGGGAAGCGCCTCAGCAGGTCTTCCCGCTGGCTGCGGTCCAGCGACCAGCCGATGAAGCCCGGTCGAGCCGCCACCGCTCAAGACCTATTCGGCGGCCTGCAGGATCACCGCCTCGCGGCCGCCTCGCACCAGCGAGCCCGGCAGGGCCCCGGTGAACTGCCCGTCCTGGAAGGTCACCTGGCCGGACTTCACCGTATAGCGGTAGCCGTCCACCCGCTGCACCAGCCGCCGGCCGCCGGCCGGCAGGTCGTGCACCGCCTCGGGGCGATGCAGCCGCAGACCCTCGAAGTCGATGACGTTCAGGTCGGCCAGCAGCCCCGGCTTAAGCTGGCCGCGATCGTGCAGGCCATAGGCCTTGGCGGTGTCGCTGGTCAGCTTGCGGACCAGGAACTCCAGCGGGAACTGCTCGCCCTTCGTCCGGTCGCGCGCCCAATGGGTGAGGATGAAGCTCGGCATGCCGGCGTCGGCGATGACGCCGCAGTGGGCGCCCCCATCGGAGAGCCCGAACAGCACGTTGGGGTGCTGCATGTTCTTGCGGAAGAAGTCGAAGTTGTAGGTCTGGTAGCCGCCGAGCGGCTGGTAGAACAGCTCACGTCCCCCGTCGCGCAGCAGCAGGTCGTACATCATCTCCAGCGGGGCGACGCCGGCGGCCGCGGCCAATCCGGCGACCGACTGCTCGCGGTCCGGCTCGTAGTCGGGCCGCTCGCCGAGCGGGAAGATGCGCCACAGAAGGCTCGACGCGCCGAGCGCGGTCGCCAGCGCTGCGTCCGTGGGCGCCTCGCCAATGGCCGCGCGGATCAACGGGCTGTCCTCCGAGAGCAGGGCGGCGCGGATCTCGGGCGTCTGCATCGCCGCGAGGCGGTCTTCCAGCGACAGGTGGGCGAGCTTCTCCTTCCAGGTTTGGCTCGCCAGGAACACGTGGAAGCTGGAGGTCAGGCCATGCAGGATGCCCGTCGGGCGGCCGGCGATCTGGGGCCGGATGTCCATGCCGTGGCGGCGGCTCTCCTCGGCGATGTTGTACATCTTGTTGCCTTCGTAGGCGCCGGCCGAGGTCGCCACGAGGGTCACAGGAAGCCCCGTCTCCTGGGCGAAGGCCTTGACCCACTGCCACTCGTCGTCGTCGCCCAGATGGTCGGAGACCATCTCGAAGACGCCGTGCTGCAGCCCCTTCATGGAGAGACCGAGCGCCAGCATCTCGTCGGAGCCCGCGAAGGTGCCGGGCATGTGCACGCCCTTCAGGTCCTTGTGCAGCAGGGTCCGCGAAGTGGAGAAGCCCAGCGCGCCGGCTTCGACGCCCTCGCGCACCAGGCGAGCCATCTCGGCGATCTCCTCGCGGTTGGGCTCGTAGTCGGTGTTGCAGCGGTCGCCGAGCACATAGGCCCGAACCGGCGCGTGCGGCACATGGGTGCCGATATCCAGCACCCGCGGCTTGGCCTCCAGGGCGTCGAGGTATTGCGGGAAGCTCTCCCAGGTCCAGTCGATCCCCTCGTGCAGGGCCGAGCCGGGAATGTCCTCCACTCCCTCCATCAGCTCGATCAGGAAGTCGTGCGCATCGGGCCGAACGGGTGCGAAGCCCACGCCGCAGTTGCCCATGATGGCCGTCGTCACCCCGTGCCAGCTGGAGGGCGCCAGCAGCGGATCCCAGGTCGCCTGGCCGTCGTAGTGGGTGTGGATGTCGACCCAGCCGGGCGTGACGATGAGCCCCGTGGCGTCGATCTCGCGGCGCGCGGGGCCCTCGACCTCGCCCACCTGGACGATGCGGTCGCCGTCGATGGCGATGTCGCCGACGAAGGGCTTGGCGCCCGTCCCGTCGACGATGGTCCCGTTGCGGATGATCAGGTCACGCACGGCGGTCCTCCCAGGACATCTTTGGCGAAGGATAGCCTGGCGCCGTCGGGGAAGGGCGAGGTTTTTCCGCGCGGCGTCGTCGACCGAGTCGGCTTGGCGCCGCCCCGCAATGAGTTATCGTCGATCAGTGACCGCCCGGGGATAGAGGCGGCGCGGGCAGGAGACGACGATGAAGTTCACCTGGTTCAACCTGATGCCGTGGCCGTATCTGCCGGACGATTTCCGGGAGAAGAACCGATCGGTCTGGGTCGACATCGACCAGCGTCTGTTCGATCCGGTGAAGAGCCATGAGGTCTACAACACCTACATGGACCTGCTGGAATATGCCGGCACGCTCGGGTTCGACGGCATCGGCGTCAACGAGCACCACCAGAACGGCTACGGCATCATGCCGAGCCCCAACATCATCGCCGCCGGCCTGGCCCGCCGCACCAAGGACGTGGGCCTTGTGGTGCTGGGCAACTCCATCGCCCTCTACAACCCGCCGGTTCGGGTGGCCGAAGAGTTCGCCATGCTGGACTGCATCTCGGGCGGCAGGCTGGTGGCCGGCTTCCCGGTCGGCACCTCGATGGACACCAACTTCTGCTACGGCCAGATCCCCTCGCTGACGCGGGAGAAGTACGCCGAGGCCCATGAGTTGATCATCAAGGCCTGGACGACGCGCGACCCGTTCGCCTTCAACGGCCGCTACAACAAGCTGCGCCACGTGAACATCTGGCCCAGGCCTATCCAGCAGCCGCATCCGCCGGTGCACATCCCGGGCGGCGGCTCGGTCGAGACCTACGACTTCTGTATCGACAACACCTATTCGTACTCATACCTGAGCTTCACCGGCTACATCCGCGCCAAGGCGCTGATGGACGGCTACTGGAAGCGGGTGGAAGAGCGCGGCGCGCCGGACAAGAGCCCCTATCGCGCGGGCTTCGCCCAGACCATCTGCGTGGCCGAGACCGACGAGGAGGCCGAGCGCCTCTACGCGCCGCACATCGACTACTTCTACAACCGCTGCCTGCACGTCTATCCGGGCTTCGCCGATGCCCCGGGCTACCGCACCATCAAGACCATCCAGACCGGGGCGCTCTCGCAATACGGCCGGCCGCAGGGCTTCACCGAGCTGACCTGGAAGGACCTCACCGAGCAGGGCCACGTGATCGCGGGCTCGCCGGAGACCGTGCGCCAGCGGCTGGAGGAGCTCGCCAAGAGCCTCAACGTCGGCAACCTGTTCTGCCTGATGCACGTGGGGAACATGCCGGCCGAGAAGTGCATGTACTCGACCAAGCTGTTCGCCGAGAAGGTGATGCCCAAGCTGCGCAACATCTTCCCCGACTATGCCGACGACGACCGCTTTTGGTGCAAGCCGCTGGCCAAGCAGGTGACGCCGGGCTCGCTGCCCGTCGCGCCGACGCGTGCGCCGATTCCGGCCGAATAGGAGAGGACGATCATGGAACTGAAGACCGTCCAGACCCCACACGTCCCGGTCCGCTACATCGAAGGCGGCTCGGGTCCCGACCTCGTCTTCCTGCACGGCGCCGGCGGCGTCACGGCGGAGGATCCGTTCCTGGCCGCGCTGGCCAAGAGCCACCACGTCTACGCGCCCCTGGTGCCGGGCTACGGCGACAGCGACGAATGCCCCGAGATCCGCGACATGCTGGATTTCACCCTGCACAGCTGGGACGTGGTCGAGGCCCTGGGGCTCAAGGACCCGATCCTCGTCGGACACTCGATGGGCGGGATGATCGCGGCCGAGATGGCGGCCGTCGCGCCCAACGACGTCTCGCGCCTGGCGCTGATCGCCCCGGCCGGCCTCTGGGACGACGACCATCCGATCCCGGACCTGTTCTCGACCATGCCCTACGAGATGCCGGAGCTACTGTTCCATGATGCAGCGGCCGGGGCGGCGATGATGACCGCGGGCCGCAATGTCGAGGATCCCGGTTTCCTGCAGCAGTACCTGGTGACCAACGCCCGCCAGCTCGGCATGGCCGGGCGCATATTGTTTCCCATTCCAGAGCGCGGGCTCCAGCAGCGGCTCTACCGGATCAAGGCCAGGACGGTGCTGGTCTGGGGGGATTCCGACCGGCTGATCCCGCCGGTCTACGCCCACGCCTTCAAGAAGGGCATCAAGGGCGCCGAGCTGGTCTCCATCCCCGAGGCCGGCCACATGGTCGTCGTCGAACAGACCGCGGCGGTGGTGGAGGCGGTGTCGAGACTGGGGTGATCCAAGCTGCGTCATCCCACGGTCGCGAAGCGATCCGGGTGACCCACTCGGCCGTTCCGAACTGCGGACTCAGCTTGGGTCCCCCGCATCGTCCTTCGGACGAGCGGACGATGACGGCGTGAGTTGCGGCTCCGGCGTCTTGAGCCGGCGCTTGTTGACATGGCTCTCCACCTTGCCGCCCTCGACCCGCTCGCCGCGGAAGTAGAACTTCTGCCAGGAGCGCTTCAGGGCCTCCGGGTCGCCGTCCTTGAGCTGCTGGTTGAACTCGTTGCGCGACGAGGACCACACCTCGTACTGGGTCTTCAGCTCGGGGTCGGCGTCGAGGGTCTTCAGCACCGGTTCGAAGCGCTCCAGCTTGTTGTGCTCCACGACATTGATGAAGCAGAACGGCTCGTCCTTCTCGAAGCGCACGCGGCTTGGCGCCGTGAACAGCCAGTTCATGGTGAAGGGGAAGGGCAGCCAGTCGGTCTCCACCAGGCCGATCAGCGGCTGGATGCCGTGCTTGATATGGTTGGGCGGACCGCCGGCCAGCACCGCCCAGCCGGGCTCGGTGCGGAACAGGTAGCCCGTGTGGAAGGTCAGCGTGCCATAGGCGAAGTGGCTCATGACGAAGCCTGAGGGGTCCTTCACGCCGGAGTCCGGATCGGGGATGATGCGGATCGCCGAGGTCGCCGTGCCGCCGTTCCACTCGGCGGTGAAGCCGAATGGGCAGAGGATCTCCCATCCGGTCGTGTTGGCCATGGTCAGCGGCAGGCAGCGATAGGGCGCGCGGCCGGCGAAGGCGTCCATCCAGCGCCGTTCGGGGCGGCCGGGCACGAGCTTCGGCGGATCGTCGAGGGTGGTGAAGCATTCGAGCTGCATGCGGGGACCTTGCGATGCGACGGCCCCAGCATCAACGCTGCAAGGGCGCCATCGTGGCAAGCCCACCGCGCGTTAGGATGGGCCATGGCCAGAGCCGCCGCCAACCAGCCGAGCCTGTTCGAGGCCCCGCCCGCCCTGCCGCCGGGCATGGTCTATCGGCCCGAATTCGTGACCACGGCCGAGGAACGCGACCTCGCCGCCTGGCTGGAGACCCTGCCGTTCAAGCCGTTCCTGTTCCAGGGCTTCGAGGGCCGCCGTCAGGTGGTGTCGTTCGGCTGGCATTACGACTTCTCGCGCAGCCACCTGCTGAAGGCCGACGACGTGCCCTCACAGCTCGAGCCGCTGCGCGTGCGGGCGGCGGGGCTGGCGGGCCACAAGCCCGAAGACCTGCAGCAGGTGCTGATCAACAAATACGAACCCGGCGCGCCGATCGGCTGGCATCGCGACCGGCCGGTGTTCGCCGAGGTGGTGGGCGTCTCGCTGATGGCGCCCTGCACATTCCGCCTGCGCAAGCGGACTGCCACGGGGTTCGAGCGCCTGACGCTGAGGCTCGCGCCGCGCTCGGCCTACCTGCTGGCTGGCCCGGCGCGGACCGAATGGGAGCACTCGATCCCGCCCGTGGCCGAGCTCCGCTACTCGATCACCTTCCGCAATTTCAGGGCCGGCGGCGCGCCGGCGTGACGAAAAGCGGGATCAGTGCGGGTGGTCCGGCTCCGCCGCGGGCGCCGGCGCGCCGGCCTGGCGCTGCGCGCTCCACAGGATGAAGGCCCGCAGGTCCTCGACCTCGGCCTCGGACATGAAGCGCTTGAACGGCGGCATGCCGTTCCTGGCCAGGGCGCCGTCATAGACGATCGCCTTGAAGGTCTGCCTGCGCAGGATGGCCGGTGACTTCGCAAGGTTCGGCAGGAACGCCCCGCCACCGTGGCAGACGCCGCAATAGCGGCGGTAGTTCACGTCGCCCTTGTCCGCATCGCCGGTGGACGCCTCGGCCTTGGTGAAATCGAGGTCGGCATAGGTGCGCGGCGCCGGATAGGCGGCCGGCGCCGCCGCCGCGCCCAGCTTGAAGACCAGCAGGCGGCCCAGGCGGCGCGGCTCCAGACCGCCCATGCCGCCCGCGCCGCCGTAGCCGACCATCAGGGCCACATACTGCTCGCCGTCGATGGCGTAGCTCATGGCCGGGGCAATCGCCGGGGCGACCGTGTCGTAGGTCCACAGCTTCTTGCCGCTCGCGGCGTCATAGGCCGCGAACTCGTGGCCGACGGCGTGGAACACCAGGCCGCCATCGGTGGCCAGCACGCCGCCGGTCCAGGGCTGCGGGAACTGCACGCGCCAGCGGGCCTTGCCGGCCGCCGGATCCCAGGCGATCAGCTCGCCGTAGCCGGCCGGCCGCCTGGCCAGCCCCGCGGGCAGGGGCGGCGGCGGCGGCGCGTGGGGGCCCGACTTCGAGCCGCGCGGCTCGCCGGTGTTCCAGGCGCCGGGAATGTACTGGAAGTCATCCGGGTCGCCGAACACGCCGGTCGACAGCATCGCCGGAATATAGACCAAGCCGAGCCTGGGGTTCATCGCCATGGGCTGCCAGTTGTGGCCGCCCAGCGCGCCCGGCGACTGCACGGTCACGCCGCCGGGAGTATAGCGCACGCCCTGGCGCTCCACCGGCCGGCCGGTCTTGAGGTCCACGTGATCGGCCCAGTCGACGGGCACGAACTTCTCAGCCGAGATCACCTTCCCGGTGGCCGCGTCGAGCACATAGTAGAAGCCGTTCTTGTCGGCCTGCATGACCACGTGGCGCGACTTGCCGCCGATCTTCAGGTCGGCGGTCATCAGCTGCTGGACGGCGTCATAGTCCCACGCATCGCGCGGCGTCGGCTGGTAGTGCCAGACATAGGCGCCGGTCGACCGCTTCAGGGCGATGATCGAGGTGACGAACAGGTTGTCTCCCTTGGCCGAGCGGATCCGATCGTTCCAGGGGCCGGCATTGCCGGTGCCCACGAAGATGAGGTCGGTCTTGGGGTCGTAGGTGATCGCGTCCCAGGCCGTGGCGCCGCCGCCGCCCTTGGTCCAGGCGCCGGCTCCCCAGGTGGCGTTGGCCTTCAGCTGCATCACCTTGTCGGAGGCGGCATGATCCGCCGCGCCGGTCGGGTTGGGCGTGAAGTAGAAGCGCCAAGCCTGCTTGCCGGTCTGCGCATCGTAGGCGGTGACGTAGCCTCGCACCGGGTATTCGGCCCCGCCATTGCCGATGATCACCAGGCCCTTGGCGATCCTGGGCGCCCCGGTGATCGTGTAGGGCATGTCCGGGTCGGTGGTCTGGACGGACCAGACGGGCCGGCCGGTCTTGCGATCGAGCGCGATCAGCCGGCCATCGAGGGCTCCGAGATAGGCCTTGTCGCGCCACAGCGCGACGCCGCGGTTGACCACGTCGCAACAGGCGTTGAAGCCCTTCTCGCCCGGCACCTTGGGGTCGTAGGCCCAGAGGCGCTGGCCGGTCTTGGCGTCGAAGGCGAAGACCTTGGACCAGGCGGTGGTGGTGTAGAGCACGCCGTCGGCGACCAGCGGCGTCGCCTCCTGGCCGCGGTCGGTGTCGAACTGCGCCCACCAGGCGAGGCCCAGCTTGCCCACCGTCGCCGCGTTGACCTGGCTCAGCGGCGAGAACCGCTGCTCGTCGTAGGTGCGGCCATGGCTCAGCCACTCGCCCTTGGCGGCCGCGCCGATCCGCGCCCCGTCCACCGGCTGGTTGGCGGCCATCGCCAGCGCCGCGCTCATCGCGAGGGCCAGACCGATCAGCACCTTCATCTGCGCTCCCCCGTACCTTTGCGGCACTGTAGCCGCAGCGGCCGCCGCGACGCGAGCCCCGGCTTGTGCGCGGCCGAAGAACGCGGGCATGCTCGCGCCAAGGCCTCATGAAGGCTGTCGGGAGGGATATCTTGAGCACCACGGCCGCGCCGCCCGCCGCCTCGCCGGCGACCCTGCGCAAGGTGATCTTCGGCGCCCTGATCGGCACCACCATCGAGTGGTACGACTTCTTCCTCTACGGCACCGCCGCGGCGCTGGTGTTCAACAAGCTGTTCTTCCCGAAATCCGACCCGCTGACCGGCACGATGCTGGCCTTCGCCACCTATGCGCTGGGCTTCGCGGCCCGTCCGCTGGGCGGCATCGTGTTCGGCCACTTCGGCGACCGGATCGGGCGCAAGCGCCTCCTGATGGTCAGCCTGGTGCTGATGGGCGCCTCCAGCGCCGCGATCGGGTTGCTCCCCACCTACGCCAGCGCCGGGGCGGCGGCGCCGATCGCGCTCACCCTGCTGCGCCTCATCCAGGGCTTCGCGGTGGGCGGCGAGTGGGGCGGGGCGGTGCTGATGGCCGCGGAGTATGGCGACGCCAGGCGCCGCGGCATGTGGGCCGGCTGGCCGCAGGTGGGGGTTCCGGCCGGCAACCTGATCGCCGCGGGCGTGCTGGCGATCATGGCCGCGGTGCAGACCGACCACGACTTCCTGGCCTGGGGCTGGCGCGTGCCGTTCCTGCTGTCGGTCGTGCTGGTGGCGATTGGCTGGTGGGTGCGCATCTCGTTGGAGGAGACCCCGGTCTTCCAGGCCTTGGAACGGCGCGAGGACACGATCCCGAAGGCCCCCCTGATCGAGGCGCTACGCCGGCGGCCGGGGGGCATCGCCATCGGCGCGGGTCTGCGCGTCGGGGAAAACATCTGCTTCTACGTGATCACCGCCTTCTCGCTCACCTACATCACCGATGTCGGGCATCTGAGCCGCACCCTGGCGCTGAACGCCCTCTTGGCCGGCGCGGCGGTGGAGGTGGCGGCCATGCCGTTCTTCTCCTGGCTATCCGACCGGATCGGACGGCGGCCGGTCTATGCGCTGGGCGCGGGCGGCATGGCGTTGTGGGCCTTCGCCTTCTTCCGCATGCTGGACACCGGCGCCACGCCGCTGGTGCTGTTGGCGGTGATCGTCGGCCTGGTCTGCCACGGCGCCATGTATGGCCCGCAGGCGGCCTTCATCGCCGAGCTCTTCCCCACCCGCTTCCGCTATTCCGGGGCGTCCTTCGCCTATCAGGCGACCTCGGTGGTGGCCGGCTCGCTCGCCCCGATCATCGCGGTGGCGCTGTGGAAGCAGACCCACTCCTCGCTGCCGATCTCCATCTACGTGGCGGCGGCCTGCACGGTCAGCGTCATCGCCGCCTTGATGGCGCGCGAGACCAAGGGCAAGAGCTGGGCCGAGATCGACGCGGAGACCCCATGACCGGCGACGCCGCCGTGCTGTTGTCGGGCGCCCGCCCGCTGCGCATCGCGACCCTGGGGGACCGCCGCCGCGCGGTGCTGGGCGCGGCCATCGGCACCACCATCGAGTGGTACGATTTCCTGCTCTACGCCACCGCCGCGGCCCTGGTGTTCAACAAGCTGTTCTTTCCCCGCCAGGATCCGCTGACCGGGGCCATGCTGGCGTTTTCGACCTATGCGCTGGGCTTCATGGCCCGGCCGCTGGGCGCCGTGGTCTTCGGCCATTTCGGGGACCGGATCGGGCGCAAGAAGCTGCTGATGGCCAGCCTCTTCGTGATGGGTGGGGCGACCTTCGCCATCGGCCTGCTGCCGAGCTTCAACACGGTGGGCGTCTGGGCTCCGATCATGCTGACCCTGCTGCGTCTGGTGCAGGGCTTCGGCCTGGGCGGCGAATGGGCGGGCGCGATCCTGATGGCGGCGGAATATTCCGATGCGCCGCGGCGCGGCTTCTGGTGCGGCCTCGTGCAGGCCGGCGGCGCGGCGGGCAACCTGCTGGCCACCGGCATCCTGGCCATCATGGCCGCGACCCAGACCAACGAGGCCTTCCTCTCGTGGGGCTGGCGCGTGCCGTTCCTGTTTTCCGCCGCCCTGATCGGGGTGGGCCTGTGGGTGCGCTTCTCGATCGCCGAAAGCCCGGTGTTCGAGCAGGCCATCGGCGGCGCCGACGGCCCCCACCGCGCCCCGATTGTCGAGGCGCTCAGGACCAAGGGCGGCAGCGTGGCGCTGGGCGCGGCCCTGAAGCTCGGGGAAAACATCTCCTACTACGTGATGACCGCCTTCACGATCACCTACGTCACCGAGGTGCTGAAACTGCCGCGCAGCGTGGCGCTGAATGGCGTCATGGCCGGCGGCGTGGCGGGCGCGGTCTCCATGCCGCTGTGGTCGTGGCTGTCGGACAAGATCGGCCGCAAGCCGGTCTATGGCTTCGGCGCGCTGGGCGTCGGTCTGTGGCTGTTCGTCTTCTTCCCGCTGGTGCGCACCGGCTCGCCCACCGTGATCGCGCTCGCCATCCTGGTGGGCGTGCTGATCCACAGCGCCATGAACGGTCCGCAGGGCGCGTTTATCGCCGAGCTGTTCCCGACCCGGGTGCGCTACTCCGGCGCCTCGCTCAGCTACCAGCTGCCGGCCATCGTCGGCGGCTCGCTGGCCCCGATCATCTCCATCGGCCTGCTGCGCGCGACCGGCTCGACCGTGCCGATCGCGATCTATGTGCTCGTGGCGTGCGGCGTCAGCTTCGTCGCGACGCTCCTGGCGAAGGAAACCAAGGGGAAGACCTTCCCCGAGATCGACGGCTGAACGGCCATCCGGCCTAGCCGTCGGCCTCGGCGCCCTTCGACCCGCTCTCCTTGCGAGCCTTCTCGAGGTCCTCGCCTTCCGGGCCGTCGAGGGCTTCCTCCGCCTCGCGGGCCTTCTTCTCGATGCCGCCCTTCTCGACGAAGGCGCGTTCCTCGGCGTCGAACTTGCGGGCGGCGTCGTAGTTGCCTTCGCCCTGGATCTGGCTCTTGTCGCCCATGGTCAGGCCTCCTCTGTCCGCAGGGAAAAGCGCTGGGACGGGGCCGAAGGTTCCCATAGACCTGATCTATGCAAACTATCGAAAGAAGCGATTGGGCTCTATCGACGCATGCGGCCATAGTGCGCGCCGGCCAACCCAAGGAGCCCACGATGAGCCTCGCGAGCAGCAAGACCCTCGACAACCTCAAGGCCGCCTTCGCGGGCGAGAGCCAGGCGAACCGCCGCTACCTCTACTTCGCCCAGAAGGCCGACGTCGAAGGCTACAACGACGTGGCCGCGGTGTTCCGCTCGACGGCGGAGGGTGAGACCGGCCACGCGCACGGCCATCTGGAATTCATGGAAGCCGTCGGCGATCCGGCGACGGGCCTGCCGATCGGCGGCACCTCGCTGAACCTCAAGGCGGCGATCGCCGGCGAGACCCACGAATATACCGACATGTACCCGGGCATGGCGCGCACCGCCCGTGACGAAGGCTTCGACGAGATCGCTGACTGGTTCGAGACGCTGGCCAAGGCCGAGAAGTCCCATGCCGGCCGCTTCCAGCGGGCGTTGGACACCCTGGACTAAGGCATTCGCCACATCGCAGCGGCGGCTCTTCGCGGAGCCGCCGTTCTCATTCCGACCGGCAGGTGATCGTGAGCGACAGCGGACAAGGCCCTCCCCGCGAGGGCAGCCTCGACGCGCCATTCCGCAGGCCGATCGAGTGGCGCGACGGCGACTACTACGATCTGGCGAAGGTCCACGACGAGCTGCAGCGGCAGTTCGACGTCTGTCATACCTGCCGGCGCTGCTTCAATCTGTGCGACAGCTTTCCCAGGCTGTTCGACGCCATCGACGAGAGCGCCACCGGCGAGGTCGAGAGCATCGGGACCAAGGAGCACGACCACGTCGAGCAGGCCTGCACGCTCTGCGACATGTGTTTCCTGACCAAGTGTCCCTACGTGCCGCCGCATCCCTTCGACATCGATATCCCGCATCTGATCCTGCGCTACCGCGCCGCCAAGCGGCGGGCCGGCGAGCGCGCGTTCGTGCGCGAGGAGCTCGGCAAGACCGACCGCAACGGCAAGCTCGCGGCGCCCCTGGCGCCGATCGCCAACTGGGCCACGGCGCGCAAGAACACGCCGCTGCGCAAGCTGCTGGAGGCCATCGCCCAGATCGACGCCGAGGTGGAGCTGCCGAAGTACTATTCCAAGACCGCCACCGACCGGCTGAGGGGGCCGCTGGCCCCCAATCCTGACGGCCCCGCGTTCGGCCAGAAGAAGGTGGCCCTCTATGCCACCTGCTTCGTCGACTACAACGCCCCCGACACGGCGGTCGCCGCCACCAAGGTGCTGGCCCACCAGGGCTGCGAGGTGGAGCTGGTCTATCCGGAATGCTGCGGCATGCCGGAGCTGGAAGCGGGCAATGTCGGCGACGTGGCGGCCCGCGCCGAGCGCGTCGCCAAGGCCTTTGGGCCCTATATCGAACGCGGCTTCGACGTGGTGGCGCTGACCGCCAGCTGCGGGCTGATGATGAAGTTCGAGTGGCCGCTGATGCTGCCGGAGAACGCCGCGGTCACGGCCCTGTCGCGGGCCACGCGTGACGTCAGCGAATATGTGGTCGAGCTGAACCGCGCGACGGGCCTGGCGCCCGGCCTGCAAGCCGTCGCCGGCGGTGTCACGATCCACCACGCCTGCCATGCGCGGGCCCAGAACATGGGCGCCAAGTCCGCCGAGATGCTGCGGCTGATCCCCGACACGGCCGTCGAGCTGGTCGAGCGCTGCTCCGGGCACGGCGGCACCTTCGGGGTGATGAAGGCGACCTATCCCACGGCCGTGAAGGTCGGCCGCCCGGCGGCGCGCCAGGTGGCCGCCAAGGGGTCGGAGACCCTGTGCTCGGACTGCCCGCTGGCCTGCAAGCACCTGGGCCAGCTGCTCGCCACCGAGGTGACCGACGGCCAGGCCGCGCCTCGCCAGGCGCACCCGATCGAGATTCTCGCCCAAGCCTATGGATTG
This sequence comes from Phenylobacterium sp., assembly GCF_035944335.1. Taxonomy (GTDB): domain Bacteria; phylum Pseudomonadota; class Alphaproteobacteria; order Caulobacterales; family Caulobacteraceae; genus Phenylobacterium. Next base: position 98,514 of record NZ_DASZBG010000004.1, read on the forward strand.
ATGTGATGCCCGCCGCCCAACGTGCAGTGACCCGCCAGGACCTGCTGACCGACGCCGAGTTCGCCAAGGTGCGCCGCGAGCGCCGCGCCGAGCTCCTCCCGATCAAGCGCTTGCGCCGCATCGAGTTGGGGCCGGTCTGCACCGTGCACTTCGAGTGCTTCGAGACCATGCTCTTCCAGATCCAGGAGATGCTGCTGATCGAGAAGGGCGGCGAGGCTCAGGTGGCCGATGAGCTGGCGGCCTACAATCCGCTGATCCCCCAGGGCTCGGAGCTGGTCGCCACCGTGCTGTTCGAGATCGACGAGCCGGTGCGCCGCGCGGCGACCCTGGCCAAGCTCGGCGGGGTCGAGGACAGGTTCTTCGTGGCCGTCGGCGATGAGCGGGTCTATGGCGCCCCCGAGGGCGACATCGAGCGCACGCGCGAGGACGGAAAGACCTCCTCGGTGCACTTCCTGCGCTTCCCGCTGAAGCCGGAGCACATCGCCCGCTTCCGCGATCCGGCGACCGCCATCCTGGTCGGCTGCGACCATGAGCACTACAGCCACTTGGCCGGGATTTCCCCGGCCACGCGCGCGGAGCTCAGCCGGGACTTCGCCTGACCCCGTCGGTCGGGAACCCGACACGCCCTGACAGCGCTACCGTACCGAGCTTCACCTTGAAGGGGTTCGGCATGGCTGCGGTCTCATCCCCCGCGATCACCGTGCTGTTCGCGACGCACAATGGCGAACAGACGCTCCCCAGGATGTTGCAGGCGCTGCGGCGCCTGAAGCCGCCCCGGCGGCCGTTCCGCATCCTGGCGGTCGACAATGCGAGCACCGACGCCACGGCGCGCATCCTCAGCGAGGCCGCGATGGACCTGCCCCTGCAGGTGCTGAACTGTCCGCGGCCGGGCAAGGCCTCGGCCCTGCGCCACGCCCTGCCGCACCTGGACGGCGATCTGCTGGTGTTCACCGACGACGACGTGGAGCCCTGCCCGGACTGGCTGGTCGCCTATGAGGCCGCGGCGGACGCCAACCCCGGCGCCGACCTGTTCGGGGGGCCGATCACCCCGGTGGCATACGGCGAGCCCGGCCCCTGGTTCGAGGCCGCCGCCGCCCACCACGCCGAGCTGTTCGCCAAGTGCGAGATCGCCGACGGGCCCCTCGCGCCGGTGGGCGCGCTCTACGGGCCCAACTTCATGATGCGGCGAGCCCACGTCGAGGTGCTGGCCGAGGTGCCGGAATACGTCGGGCCGCGCTTCGATTCGATCTGGCGGCGGCGCTATCCGATGGGCGAGGACACCCGGGTGATGATGGCCGCCGCCGCCCGCGGCGCCGCAGGCCATGGGGTCGCCGCGGCCAGGGTGAAGCACCTGATCCGGCCCTTCCAGACGGAGCTGGGGTTCATGCTCGACCGGGCGATCCGACACGGCCGCGGCTCGGCGCTGGAGATGGTCGGCGAGGACCGGCTGGTCTGGGCTCGGCGGCTCAAGCTGTTGCTCCGCGGACTGGCCGGCAGCGTCGGCAAAGCCGCCGCGCCGAGCGAGGCCCGGCCTGATGCCGCGACCTTCGACCGCCTCTGGCAGACGCACTGGACCCGCGGCCTGATGCTGGGCGCGGCGTTCGGCCCCTTCTCCCGATAGCAGAAGGGCCGCCCTCGCGGACGGCCCTTTGCATTCCGATCGAAGGCCAGATCAGAAGATCTCGAACAGTCCTGCAGCGCCCATGCCGCCGCCGACGCACATGGTGACGACGCCGTACTTCGCGCCGCGCCGCTTGCCCTCGTACATCAGGTGGGCGGTACAGCGGGCCCCGGTCATGCCGTAGGGGTGGCCGATGGAGATCGAGCCGCCGGAGACGTTGAGTTTTTCATTCGGGATGCCCAGCTTGTCGCGGCAATAGAGCACCTGGCTCGCGAAGGCCTCGTTCAGCTCCCAGATGTCGATGTCCTCGATCTTCAGGCCGTTGCGCTCCAGGAGCTTGGGGATGGCGAACACCGGGCCGATTCCCATCTCCTCCGGCCCGCAGCCCGCCACCGCCATGCCGCGGTAGGCGCCCAGCGGGGTGAGACCACGTTTCTCGGCTTCCTTGCGCTCCATCATCAGCACCGCGGCCGAACCGTCCGACAGCTGGGAGGCGTTGCCGGCGGTGACGAACTTGCCCTCCGGCACATAGCGGCCGCCCTTGAACACCGGGTTCAGCTTCTTGAGGTCCTCGAGCGTGGTTTGCGGCCGGTTGCCCTCGTCGGCGGAGATGGTGATCTCCTTGTCGGCGGTCTCGCCGGTCTCCTTGTTGACCAGCACCTTCATGATCGTGGTGACCGAGATCACCTCGTCCTTGAAGCGGTTGTCGGCCTGCGCCTGGGCGGTCCGCTGCTGGGACTGCAGCGCATATTCGTCCTGCGCCTCGCGCGAGATGCCGTAGCGGTCGGCGACGATCTCGGCGGTCTCGATCATCGAGGTGGCGAGCTCGGGCACATGCTCGCGCAGCCACGGGTCGGAGGCCATGTAGCGGTTCACCTTGTCGTTCTGGACAAGGGAGATGCTCTCCACGCCACCGCCGATAGCGATCGGAGCGCCGTCGTTGATGATGTACTTCGCGGCCGTGGCGATGCCCATCAGGCCCGAGGAGCACTGCCGGTCCATGGTCATGCCGGCGACGGTGTTGGGCAGGCCCGCGCGCAGCGCCGCCTGGCGGGCGATGTTGTTGCCGGTGGTGCCCTGCTCCAGGGCGCAGCCGAAGGCCACGTCGTCCACCTCGCCCGGATCGACGCCGGCCTGCTCCACGACCGCGCGGATGGATTCGGCGGCAAGCGTCGCGCCATAGGTGTTGTTGAAGGCGCCGCGGTAGGCCTTGCCGATGGGCGTCCGCTTGGCGGCGACGATGACAGCTTCACGCATGGGGAGGGGTCCTTAAAGAGAGGATGGTTCCCGGCTCGGCCTTCGGGCCCTGCGGCCCTCCGTTGGCCGGGATGACGGGTTCTATTGACGCTTGAAATCGGCGAATTTCTTGCCGTCGGCGACCAGCTTTTCCAGCAGCGCCGAGGGCTTGAAGTCCTCGCCCATGGCGCCGTGGAATTCCTTCATCTTGGCGAGCACCTTGTCGGCGCCGAGCTGGTCTCCGTAATACATGGGGCCGCCGCGATAGACCGGCCAGCCGTAGCCGTTCACCCAGACCACATCGATGTCGGACGAGCGAATGGCCTTGCCCTCATCGAGGATCTTCGCGCCCTCGTTGATCATCGGATAGATGCAGCGCTCGAGGATTTCCTCGTCGGAAATCTTGCGCGGGTTGCGGCCTGACTTGACGATGAAGTCGTTGATGATCTGCTCGGTGACGGGGCTGGGCTTGGCGTTGCGGTTCTCGTCGTAGTCGTAGTAGCCGGCGCCGGTCTTCTGGCCCCGCCGGTCCATCTCGCAGAGCACGTCGCGGATCGTCGCGCCGTTGGACTTCTCCTTTACCCAGCCGATGTCGAGGCCGGCCAGGTCGCTCATGGCGAAGGGGCCCATGGGGAAGCCGAAGTCGTAGAGCACGCGGTCGACGTCCCAGGGCATGGCGCCTTCCAGCACCAGCTTCTGCGCCTCCCGCTGGCGTTGGCCGAGGATGCGGTTGCCGACGAAGCCGGGGGTGACGCCCACCAGCACGGCGACCTTGCCGATCTGCTTGGCGAGCTTCATCGAGGTCGCGATGACGTCCTTGGCGGTGTGGTCGGCGCGGACGATCTCCAGCAGCTTCATGACGTTGGCCGGCGAGAAGAAGTGCAGGCCGATGACGTCTTGCGGCCGCTTGGTCACCGAGGCGATCTCGTCGATGTTCAGCGCCGAGGTGTTGGTGGCCAGGATCGCGCCCGGCTTGCAGATGCGGTCGAGGTTGGTGAACACCTCCTTCTTGATGTCCATCCGCTCGAACACCGCCTCGATGACCAGGTCGCAGTCGGCGAAGGCGTCCATGTCCAGAGAGCCGGTCAGCAGGCCCATGCGCTTTTCGGTCTGCTCGGCGACGGCGCCACGCGAGCGCTCGTAGTTCTTGCGGATGGTGGAGAACCCGCGGTCGAGCGCGTCCTGCTTCACCTCGACGATCACCACCGGGATGCCGGCGTTGGCGAAGTTCATGGCGATGCCGCCGCCCATTGTGCCCGCGCCCAGGATGCCGACCTTGTTGATCGGCCGGGTGGGGGTGTCGTCCGGTACGTCGGGGATCTTGTTGGCCTGCCGCTCGGCGAAGAAATAGTAGCGCTGGGCCGCCGACTGCGGACCCATCATCAGCTCCATGAACAGCTTGCGCTCGACGCCCAGGCCCTCGTCGAACGAGGCCGAATTCACGGCCGCCTCGACGCAGCGGATGTTGTACTCCGGCGCCAGGAAGCCGCGGAACTTGCGCGCATTGGCCTTGCGGAAGCCCTCGAAGATCTCCGGGTGGCCTTTGGCCGGCTCGAGCTTGGCGTTGTTCTCCCGCACCTTGACCAGCGGCTTGCCGTCGGCGACCGCCTTGCGGGCGAAGGCGACGGCGCCGTCCTTGAGCTGGCCTTCCGGCACGATCTCGTCGACCAGCCCCATCTCGAGCGCTTCCTTGGCCGGCGCGTGGCGGCCCGAGGTCATCATCTCCAGCGCCTTCTCGACACCGGCGATGCGCGGCAGCCGCTGGGTGCCGCCCGCGCCCGGCAGGAGGCCCAGGTTCACTTCCGGCAGGCCGAGGCGCGCCGAGGGCACCGCGACGCGGTAGTGGGCGCACAGCGCCACCTCCAGGCCGCCGCCCAGCGCCGTGCCATGGATCGCGGCGACCACCGGCTTGGGCGAATTCTCCATCTGCGCCTGCACGTCGGGCAGGCTGGCGCCCTTCATGGCGCCGCCGAACTCGGTGATGTCCGCCCCGGCGATGAAGGTGCGGCCCTCACAGATCAGCACGATCGCCTTGGCGTCCGAGGCGATGGCCTGTTTGAACCCCTCGAAGAGGCCGTCGCGCACATTGGCCGACAGCGCGTTCACCGGCGGCGAATTCAGCGTCACGATGGCGATGTCGCCGTCTCGGGTGAGCGTCGTCACCGAATTGATCTCGGTCATGCGGGCGTCCTCGAATTGACGGGAAGCGGCCGCTCGTTGAGTGTGGCGGCCGGCGAAATTCAAACGCTTGTTATAGGCCCCGTCCGAAGGGGCCAAGTCAATTCCCGCCGCTGCCGGAACGGCGGCGGCACGTCGATCAAAAGGGGCCGCCGATCCTGGCGTCCGGAACACAAGACAAGGGGGCGTCGATGTCGCTCGATCTGTTCTCGCTCAAGGGGCGCACGGCGCTGGTCACCGGCGGTTCGCGGGGTATCGGCAAGATGATCGCCAGGGGCTTCATCGAGGCGGGCGCGGCGAAGGTCTACATCTCCTCGCGCAAGGCCGGCGACTGCGACGCCACCGCCGCCGAACTCGGCCCGGCCTGCATCTCCCTGCCGCAGGACGTCTCGACGGTGGACGGCGTGCAGGCGCTCGCGGGTCGCTACGGCGAGCATGAGGACAAGCTCGACATCCTGGTGAACAACGCCGGCGCCGCCTGGGGCGCGCCGTTCGACGAGTTCCCGGAGGCCGGCTGGGACAAGGTGATGAACCTCAACGTCAAGTCGCCCTTCTTCCTGACCCAGGCGCTGCATGGCGCGCTGAAGAAGGCGGCGAGCCCGGACAAGCCGGCCAAGGTGATCAATGTCGCCTCGATCGACGGCATCTATCTCAACCCGTTGGAGACCTATTCCTATCACGCGTCGAAATCGTCGCTGATCTACCTGACGCGGCGGATGGCGGCGACGCTGGTGAAGGAGAACATCCTGGTCACCTGCATCGCGCCCGGCGCCTTCCCCTCGGCGATGAACCGGGCGGCGCGAGACCACGGCGACGTGGTGGCCAAGGCGATCCCGCAGGGGCGCATCGGCCGCGACGACGATATGGCCGCCGTCGCGATCTACCTGGCCAGCCGGGCCGGCGACTATGTGGTCGGCGTCACCATCCCCGTGGACGGCGGCGTCTCGATGGCCAGCCTGCCGGCGGTGGGGGCGGCGGGGTAGGCGTCAAAAATCTGATCGTCATGGCCGGGCTTGGCCCGGCCACCCAGAAGCACCGCAGCTGGATGGTCCGCGCGAGCTGATCCGACGCCACCGTTTCTGGGTCCCCGGGACAAGCCCGGGGATGACGGACTCATCTTGAATGGATCAATCCAGCGCCCGGTACGCCGGGAGCGTCAGGAATTCCTCGAAGCTGTCCGACAGGCTCATGTCGGTGAAGATCTGCACCGCCTCGGCGAAGCGGCCACGATCAAAGGCCTCCGCCGGCAAGGTCTGGCGCAGGGCCGCCATCTCCTCGTCGAGCAGCTGGCGGAACAGCTCCGGCGTCACCGCGCGGCCGTCGGCGAGGCTCGCCTTGTGGCGGATCCATTGCCAGATCTGGCCGCGGCTGATCTCGGCCGTCGCGGCGTCTTCCATCAGGTTGTAGAGCGGAACGGCGCCCTTACCGCGCAGCCAGGCCTCGATGTACTGGACCCCGACCCGGATGTTCTCGCGCAGGCCGTGCTCGGTGCGCTCGCCCTCGTGCACGCGCAGCAGGTCCTCGCGGGTGACGACGACGTCCTCGCGCAGCTTGGAAAGCTGGTTCGGCCCCGGCATCAGCCGGTCGAAGACCTCCAGGGCCACAGGCACCAGGTCCGGGTGGGCGACCCAGGTGCCGTCGTGGCCGTTGGACGCTTCCCGCTCCTTGTCGGCGCGCACCTTGGCGAAGGCGGCCTCGTTGGCGGCGGGATCGCCCTTCACCGGGATCTGGGCGGCCATGCCCCCCATGGCGAAGGCGCCCCGGCGATGGCAGGTCTGGATCAGCTTCAGGGAATAGGCGGCCAGGAAGCCGGAGCCCATGCCCATCACGCCGCGATCCGGCGTCAGCGCCTCGGGGTGGGTCTTCAGCCGCTTGATGAACGAGAAGATGTAGTCCCAGCGGCCGCAGTTGAGACCCGCCATGTGGTCGCGCAGCTCGTAGAGGATCTCCTCCATCTCGAAGGCGGCCGGCAAGGTCTCGATCAGCACGGTGACCTTGATGGTCCCGTTCGGCACGCCCACCGCTTGCTGCGCATAGACGAAGACGTCGTTCCACAGACGCGCCTCCAGATGGCTCTCCATCTTCGGCAGGTAGAAGTAGGGCCCGGTCCCGGCGGCCAGCGTCGCCTTGGCGTTGTGGAAAAAATAGAGGCCGAAATCGAACAGCGAGCCGCTCATCTCCTCGCCGTCGACCAGGGCGTGGGCCTCCGGCAGGTGCCAGCCGCGCGGCCGCACGATCAGGGTCGCGACCTTGTCCTTCAGCGCATAGGCCTTGCCTGTCGAGGCGTCTGTGAAGCCGAGCTTGCCGGCCCAGCGGTCCTTCAGGTTGGCCTGGCCCTCGACCATGTTGGCCCAGGTCGGCGAGGAGGCGTCCTCGAAGTCGGCCATGAACACCTTGGCCCCGGAATTGAGGGCGTTGATGATCATCTTGCGGTCCACCGGCCCGGTGATCTCCACGCGGCGGTCCTGCAGGTCGGCGGGGATCGGGGCGACCTTCCAGTCCCCGTCGCGGACCGACTTGGTCTCGGCCAGGAAGTCGGGCGCCGAACCGGAATCGTAACGGGTCTGGCGTTCGTCGCGCAGCGCCAGCAGCTCCAGCCGGCGGTCGTTGAAGCGGCGGTGCAGCTCGGCGAGAAAGGCCAGGGCATCGGGCGTCAGCACTTCGGCGGCGCGACCGGTCGCCGGCTCCTTCAGCTGGACGGCGGGCCGGGCGGCGAGATCGACGGACATGGCGGGGCTCCGATCCCAGGGATCAGTTCGGCAGGGTGAGTTGCTCGGTGGCGATGGCGTAGCGGGTGGTGGCGAAGCTGCGGGTCTCCTCGGAGATCCGCCGCCAGGCCGCCTTGGCCTCTTCCCGCGTCGGGTAGGGGCCCAGCACCTGCGGGGCCCCGTTCTTCAGCGTCTTGAAGGCCAGGCAGCTGTACTCGCCGCCGACGACCCAGAAGCGTTCCGTGGTCATCATCTCGCGCACCCCGCCTCAGGCGAACTGGTTCATGGTGTTGTGGACGCCGCCGGCCTTCAGCGCCGCCTCGCCGGCGAAGTACTCCTTGTGGTCGTCGCCGATGTCGGAGCCGGACATGTTCTGGTGCTTCACGCAGGCGATGCCCTGGCGGATCTCCTGGCGCTGCACGCCCAGCACGTAGCCGAGCATCCCCTGGCTGCCGAAGTAGTCGCGGGCCAGGTTGTCGGTGGAGAGCGCGGCCGTGTGATAGGTCGGCAGCGTGATCAGGTGATGGAAGATGCCGGCCCGCTTGGCCGCGTCGGCCTGGAAGGTGCGGATCTTCTCATCGGCCTCGATGGCCAGCGCCGTGGTGTCGTAGTCCACGCTCATCAGCTTCTCGCGCTCGTAGGCCGAGACGTCCTTGCCGGCCTTTTCCCAGGCGTCATAGACCTGCTGACGGAAGTTCAGCGTCCAGTTGAAGGACGGCGAATTGTTGTAGGCGAGCTTGGCGTTCGGCACGACCGCGCGGATGCGGTCCATCATGCCGGCGATCTGCTCGATGTGCGGCTTTTCCGTCTCGATCCACAGCAGGTCCGCGCCGTTCTGCAGCGAGGTGATGGAATCGAGCACGCAGCGGTCCTCACCGGTGCCGGCGCGGAACTGGAAGAGGTTCGACGGCAGGCGCTTGGGCCGCAGCAGCTTGCCGCCGCGGTTCAGCACCACGTCGCCGTTCTTCATGTCGGCCGGCGAGATCTCCTCGCAGTCGAGGAAGCTGTTGTACTGATCGCCGATGTCGCCCGGCTCGTGGCTGACCGCGATCTGCTTGGTCAGGCCCGCGCCCAGGCTGTCGGTGCGGGTGACGATGATCCCGTTGTCGACGCCGAGCTCGAGGAAGGCGTAGCGGACGGCCCGCACCTTCGCCAGGAAGTCGTCGTGCGGGACGGTGACCTTGCCGTCCTGGTGACCGCACTGCTTCTCGTCGGAGACCTGGTTCTCGATCTGCAGGGCGCAGGCGCCGGCCTCGATCATCTTCTTGGCCAGGAGATAGGTCGCCTCGGCGTTGCCGAAGCCCGCGTCGATGTCGGCGATGATCGGCACCACGTGGGTCTGGAAGTTGTCGATGGCGTCGACCAGCTTTTCTTCGCGGGCCTTGTCGCCGGCGGCGCGGGCGGCGTCGAGATCGCGGAACAGCAGGCCGAGCTCACGCGCGTCGGCCTGTTTGAGGAAGGTGTAGATCTCCTCGATCAGCGCCGGCACCGAGGTCTTCTCGTGCATCGACTGGTCGGGCAGCGGACCGAACTCGGAGCGCAGGGCCGCCACCATCCAGCCGGACAGGTAGATGTAGCGGCGCTCCGTCGAGCCGAAGTGCTTCTTGATGGAGATCAGCTTCTGCTGGGCGATGAAGCCGTGCCAGCAGCCCAGCGACTGGGTGTAGTTGGCCGGATCGGCGTCATAGGCCGCCATGTCGTGGCGCATGATGTCGGCGGTGTATTTGGCGATCTCCAGGCCGGTCTTGAACCGGTTCTGCAGGCGCATCCGCGCCACGCCTTCCGGATCGATGCCGTCCCATGTCCCGCCCTTGCTTTTGACGAGCTGGCTCATCTCGATGATGTGGTCTTGGTAGGACATCTGCCTCTTCCGCCGCTTTACTGCGTGAATTGCGCGGTCTTTGACAAACCGCTGTATGGCTCTAACGCTTGATATTGCACGTGCGAACAGGCTTGAGCGTTGCGAAAAGGCGTGTGTGTCACAGCCGAACCTTGTCAAGGTTGTAAATCTGTGACAATCACACAAGATGCCGGCCGCCACCGCTGACCGAAAGCTGTTCCTCGGCGCGCGCATGAAGCGCCTGCGTCGCGACCTGGGCCTGACCCAGTCGCGGATGGCCGAGGACCTGGGGGTTTCGCCGAGCTACCTGAACCTCCTGGAACGCAACCAGCGGCCGGTGACCGCCCAGGTGCTGCTGCGCCTGGCGGAGGCCTACGATCTGGACCTGAAGTCCCTGTCGTCCGATCCGGACAGCGGCAGCGCCACCGACCTGACCGAGGTGCTCTCCGACCAGATGTTCCGCGACCTGGGCGTCCCGCGCCACGAGATCGCCGAGGTGGCTGACAGCGCGCCGGGCGTCGCCGAGGCGATCGTGCGGCTCTACCGCGCCTATCTGGAGAAGCGGCGGCTCAGCGAGTTCGGCGCCGTCGGACGGCCGGAGGAAGGGACCTTCGACCAGCCCTCGCCGTCGGACTGGGTGCGCGACTACATCCAGGCTCAGAAGAACTACTTCGGCGACCTCGAGGAGGCGGCCGACCGGCTCTCCGCCGAACTGAAGCCAGAGCCTCAGGACTTCGCCGCTGCCGCCCGCGAGCGGCTGGCCAAGGTTCATGGCATCGCGGTGCGCATCGTGCCGGTCGACGTGCTGCCGGAGAGCGTGCGCCGCTTCGACCACCATCGCCGCAGGCTGTTCCTGTCGGAGGTGCTGACCGGCGCCGGGCGCGCCTTCTCGCTCGCCTATCAGCTGGCGGTGCTGGAGAATGGCGAGCTGCTCGACGCGCTCGCCGACCGCGCGGGGCCGCCCGACCGGCCGACCCGCAACCTGCTGAAGGTATCGCTCGCCAACTACCTCGCCGCCGCCGTCCTGATGCCCTACGCCCGGTTCGCCGAGGCGGCCGAACGCACCGCCTATGACATCGAGCTGATCCGCGCCCGCTTCGGGGTCTCCTTCGAGCAGGCCTGCCACCGGCTGACGACGCTGGCGCGGCCCGGGGCGCGCGGTCTGCCGTTCTTCATGGTGCGGGTCGACTCGGCCGGCAACATTTCGAAGCGCTTCGCCGGCGCGACCTTTCCGTTTTCCCGCTTCGGCGGCGCCTGCCCGCGCTGGAACATCCATTCCAGCTTCCGCACCCCGGGGCGGATCATCACCCAGATCATCGAGACACCGGACGGCCAGCGCTACTTCACCATCGCCCGCACGGTAGCCCGCGTGTCGACGCCCTACAGCGGCGACGAATCCGAGCTCGCCATCGGCATGGGTTGCGAGCTGAAGTACGCTGAGCGGCTGGTCTATTCCCGCGGCCTCGACCTGGCCGATCCGGTGGCCACCGGCATCGGCCCCGCCTGCCGCATCTGCGAGCGTCCGGCCTGCCCGCAACGCGCCGCCGAACCGATCAGCCGGACGCTGACCGTGGACGATTTCACCAAGTCCATCTCGCCCTATCCGTTCGCCTCAAACTGAGCACCTTGCCGCTGGCGCGGGGCCAGACCGCATGCGCAAATGGCCGGCACAGCCAAGGTTCGCACCTCCATGCAGGCCCCATTGGGCAAGGCGACCAGCCGTTTCGAAAGGAAGCGCGAGGCGATCCTCGACGCCGCGACCGTGCTGCTCAACCGCCATGGCGTGAAGGGCCTGACCCTGGGCGACGTGGCCGCCGCCGTCGATCTGTCGACCACCAGTGTCACCTATTATTTCAGGCGCAAGGACGAGCTGGCCGGGGCCTGCATGCTGCGCGGCATCGCGGCGCTGGACGCCATGGTGGAACGCGCGCTCGCCGAGCCGACGCCGCAGGATCGCCTGAAGCTCTTGCTCGACCTCTACATGGAGCGGCTGCGCCAGTCGCTGGCCGGCGAGGCGCCGCCGCTGCCCGAGCTCGCCGACCTGCGGGCGCTCAACCCGCCGGTCCTGGGCCAGGTGTTCGCCGCCTTCATGAAGCTGTTCCGCCACCTGCGGCAGATCTTCGACGCGCCGGAGCTTCAATGGCTGTCCCGCGGTCGGCAGACCGCCCGCACCCATCTACTGCTGGAACAGCTGTTCTGGTCCGGCGCCTGGCTGCTGAAGTACGACCTCGAGGACTATCCGCGCATCCGCGACCGCACCTTCGAGATCCTGGTCGGCGGCCTGGCGGCGCCCGGCGCCGAGTGGCGTCCCGCCCCGATCGCCATGTCCGACATCGAGCCGCCGGGCCGCAAGGACAAGGGCCGCGAGACCTTCCTGGTCGCCGCCACCAAGCTGATCAACGCCCGCGGCTATCGCGGCGCCTCGGTGGACAAGATCTCCGCCGCCCTGCAGGTGACCAAAGGCAGTTTCTATCACCACAACGACGCCAAGGACGACCTGGTGGTCTCCTGCTTCGAGCGCAGCTTCGAGATCATGCGGCGCGTCCAGCGGCTGGCCATGGACCTGCCGGGCGATGAGTGGACGCGAATCTGCAGCGCCGCGGCCGCGCTGTGTGAATTCCAGCTCTCGGAGCGCGGGCCCCTGCTGCGGATGTCGGCCCTGTCGGCGGTGCCGGAGCCGATCCGCATGCAGATGGTGCTGCAGTCGGCGCGGGTCTCCGACCGGTTCGCCGCGATGATTTCCGACGGCATCGCCGAGGGCTCGCTGCGGCCGGTGGATCCGTTCATCGCCGCCCAGATGCTGAACGCCACGTTGAACGCCGGCGCCGAGCTCGCCTTCTGGGTTCCGGGCATCAAGCCGAAGGCTGCGCCGGCGATCTTCGCCCGTCCGCTGCTGATGGGCCTGTTCGAGCCCTGAGGGCCGGCGCTAGCTGAGCTTCGCCTGGGTTGAAGCCGGCTCGCCCTCGACGACGAGGTCTGCGGCGGCGGCCAGCTTGCGCAGGGTCTCCTCGTGGCTGCTGCGGCTGATCCGGTAGCCCATCAGGAGCAGCACGGTCAGGCCGTAGAGGACGAACTGCACCGGCAGATAGGTCAGGCCGAGCGCTCTCAGGGTCTCCGGCGGCACCTCGCCCGGCTTGACGTTCTTCGGGAAATGGATGGCGCTGATGATCATGCCGGAGGTGAAGATGCCCATTCCGGACACCGCCTTGTTGATGAAGGCGGCCGCGGCGAAGAACAGCCCCTCCTGCCGCCGCCCGGTCTTGAGCTCGGAATCCTCGACCACGTCGGCGATCATCGAGGTGAACAGGATCGAGCCGGTGATGCCCAGGCCTACCCCGAACACGTTCAGGATCCAGATCGTCGGATATAGGGCCGCCGAGCCGTTGGGCAGGAACATGCCCATCAGCCGCAGGATGACCGGGGCGACCAGGATCAGCAGGCCCAGCGGGATCAGGACCATCGCGGCGGGCTTCTTGTCGAACCGCTGGGCGATGCGCGGCGCGATGGCGAAGGCGAGGATCGCGGCGGCCAGGCTCGAGGGCGTGAACAGCCCGATCTGGAAGGATGAGAACTCCCAGAAATAGGTCGAGAAGTAGAGGTTGATCGAGAAGCCGAGCCCGATCCCCATCGCGTAGAAGAAGCTCGAGGACAGGATGAACAGGAAGGTCCGGTTGGCGAGCGTGCCGAACATCTCGCGCGACAGCTGGCCCAGCGAGACCCGCGCGTGCGGCGGCGCGCGCAGCTTGGGGATCTCCTTGTGGGTGCCGATCGAGGTGACCAGGATGGCGAAGATCATCAGGCCGCCGGCGAACAGGCCGTAGCGGGCGTAGCCGGCGGGATTGAGCTGACCCACCGGATGGGCCGCGTCGGGCTTCAGGAAGACGAACAGCGCCAGGCCGTACATCGCCAGCCCGCCCACCCAGCCGAACAGGTAGCGCCAGGAGAGCAGCCGCGTGCGCTCGTCGTAGTCGGTGGTGAGTTCCGAGGCGAGCGCCGCCGAGGGGATCTCATAGCAGCTGATGAAGGTGCGGATCAGGATGGCGACGGCCACCAGATAGGCCACGAGCGCGCCCTGCTCCCATCCCTTGGGCGGGTTCCACAGCAGCAGGTAGGACGCGCCCACCGGAACGGCCGAGAGGTACATGAAGGGATGCCGCCGGCCCCAACGCGAGCGGGTGTTGTCGGACAACTGACCGATGATCGGATCGATGAAGGCGTCGAGGATGAAGGCGAACATGATCGCCAGGCCGACCGTGGCGGCCGGCAGGCCCACCACCTGGGCGTAGAAGAATCCCAGGAAGTAGGAGAAACCGTTGTCCTTCACCCCGAAGGCGATGGAGCCGAAGCCATAGAAGAAGCGGGTGGGGAAGCCGAGGCGGCGCGCGCCCGGCAGACCGGCGGCTGTGGCGGTCAAACCTGTCCTCCCGACGGGGTTGACGCCCCCGCCTCGTAGGTCTTCGGCCGACCGTGCGGGAGCGCGCGGCCGCCGTCAACCGAGGGATTTGACCATCTGGTATGTGACGCTTTCGAGGCGCTGGCCGCGATCTTTCACGACCAGACGGGTGCATCAGTCGACGGTCAGCACCACCTTGCCGAGGTGCTCGCCGCCCTCCAGGTGGGCGTGGGCCTTGGCGGCTTCGCGCAGCGGGAAGGTCGCATCGACCACCGGCTTGAGCTTGCCGGCCTCGATCCACGGCCAGACCACGCGCTCCACCTCGGCGGCTAGGCGGGCCTTCTCGTCGGCGTCGCGCGGACGCAGCGTCGAGCCGGTGATCACCGCCCGCTTCTGCATGATGCGGAACGCCGGAAAGCTGATCTCGCCGCCGCCCAGGGCGGCGATGAACACGATGCGGCCGCCGGTCTTCAGCGCGTCCAGCTCCTTGGCGAAATAGTCGCCGCCGACCATGTCGAGCACCACGTCGACGCCGCCCTCGACCTTGGCCACCTCGGCGAAGTCCTCGGACGTGGCGTCGATCGCCACGTCGGCGCCCAGCGCCTTGGCCTGGGCGGCCTTGGCGGCGCCGCGGGCGGTGGCGATCACCTTGGCGCCCGCCGCCTTGGCCATCTGGATCGCCGTGACCCCGATGCCCGAGGTCGCGCCGTGGGTCATGAAGGTCTCGCCGGCCTTCAGGCTGCCGTGCTCGAAGACGTTGGCGTAGACCGTGAACACGGTCTCCGGCAGCCCGGCGGCCTGGACGAAATCGAGCCCCCTGGGGATCGGCAGGGCGTGGCGGGCGTCGCAGACGGCGTATTCGGCATAGCCGCCGCCGCCCAAGAGCGCGCAGACCTTGTCGCCCACCTTCCAGCGCCCGGCGGCTGTGACCACTTCGCCCGCCACCTCCAGGCCCATGGTGGCCGGCGCGCCGGGCGGCGGCGGATAGCCGCCCAGCCGCTGCAGGATGTCGGGACGGTTCACGCCGGCGGCCTTCACCTTGATGAGGATCTGGCCCGGGCCGGGCGCGGGCCGCGCGATCTCCTCGGGCTTCAGGGCCTCGGCGGGGCCCTTGCCGCCTTCGACGGCGATGGCGGTCATGGTGTCGGTCATGGCGCGGCGGCCCTTCGATTTCTGTGCGAAACTTGCTTCAACCGGCAAGGCGGGTTTGGATAGCGCTCAAACGGGGGCCGGCAAAGGAGGCTCGCGAATGGATGAACCCGCTGAAGTTCGGATCACCCGCGGTCAGCGGCTGGCCGAAGCCGTCCGCGAAGACCTCGACCTGTTCGGGGTCGTGGAGCTGGAGGAGCGTATCCAGACCCTGCGCGCCGAGATCGGCCGCGTCGAGGCGCAACTGGAGCGCAAGCGCGCCGGCCGGGCCGCGGCCGACGCCCTGTTCGGGACGCGGTCGGGGTGAGAGAGCGTCTGGCACAGGCGTTGCAGGGGCGCGGGCCAGTCGGGGGCTTGCGTCCTGCGGCGGGAAGCTTTGGGGGACTAGAGGCTTGACCATCGACGTGAACGCTTCCGCCGACTGGCGCGCCGGGGTCATCCAGGACTTCGCCCGCTCCGAGCTCTTCGAACGCACCTTCCATGAGGGCATGGAGCTGGTCGAGGAGACCGCCGGCTATCTCGACGGCGCCGGACGCCAGGCGTCCAAGTCGCTGTCGCGCGACGCCGCGCTCGCCTATGCGTCGGAAAGCATGCGCCTGACCACGCGCCTGATGCAGGTGGCCTCCTGGCTGCTCGTCCAGCGCGCCGTGCGCGAGGGCGACATGGCGCCGAACGCCGCCTGCGAAGACCGCTATCGGCTGAACGCCGAGGACAAGCGCACCGAAATCGAGGCCGAGCTGCGCGAGCTGCCGCTCGACCTGCTGGAACTCGTCGACCGCGCCGAACGGCTCTATGAGCGCGTGCGCCACCTCGACCGGCGGATGTACGTCGAAAACGCCGTCGAAGAAGGGCCGCATCCGGTATTGTCGCAGCTCGATCGCCTCAAGCAGGCGTTCGGCTCCTAGGAATTCAGAGCTTCCGGGTCTCTGGGGGGAGAAACGGAAAACGCCGCGGAGGGGAGACCCTCCGCGGCGTTTGCTTTTGTGGCGCTGCTCGAACCGGATCCCCGCGCGCGCGGGGATGAGTCCGGCTATCGGCGGCTCACTTCCGGGTGAAGGCGCCGAACTTGGCGTTGAAACGCGACACGCGGCCGCCGCGGTCGATCAGGTGCTGGGCGCCGCCGGTCCACGCGGGGTGGGTCTTGGGGTCGATGTCCAGGTTCAGCGTCGCGCCTTCCTTCCCGTAGGTCGAACGGGTCTGGTAGGACGTGCCGTCGGTCATCACCACGGTGATGAAGTGATAGTCGGGGTGCGTGTCTTGTTTCATCGCGCGGGCGCCTGACGTAAAGGAGCGGCCGAAGCCAGAGTCCAAGGAATGGGGCCGCCAGCGACGGGCGGCCGAAAACGAGCCGCGCGTATAGCTGAAACGCCAGCCGAGATGCAAGGTTTGAGTGGGTTATGAGTGATCCGTCGGGCGAATCGGCCGCCCCTGGCCGGCCAACGAGCGGCCAGTCCCTGGCTCAGACCCTCGCCGAGGCGGCCGCCCGCCGCGACCGCAGCCGTAACATCAGCGCGCTGCGCCGGCTCTCGCCCTTCATCGCCGACCACTGGGGCGACGCCTCGCTCGCGGGCCTGTTCCTGCTGGCCTCGTCGAGCGCCACGCTGGCGATCACCTACGCCGTCCGGCTGATCTTCAACTATCTCACCGGGCCGAAGGCCGAAGCGCTCGGCCCCGGCGGCGTCGACCGCTGGTTCCTGGTCCTGGGGCTCGTGGCGCTGGCGCTCGCCGTCGCCACCGCCTGCCGCTACTTCTTCATCACCAAGCTGGGCGAGCGGGTGGTGGCCGACCTGCGCAAAGCCGTCTATCGCCACATCCTGACCCTCGACCCCTCCTTCTTCCTGCACACCCGCACCGGCGAGGTGTTGTCGCGGCTGACCACCGACATCCAGATCGTCGAGACGCTGGTCTCCACCTCGATCTCGATCGCGCTCAGGAACATGGTGATGCTGGTCGGCGCGCTGGCCCTGATGGTGGTGGTCAGCGCCCATCTCACCGGGCTCGTCCTGTTGCTCATCCCCTTCGTCATCGCGCCGCTGTTCCTGATGGGTCGACAGGTGCGCCGGCTGACCGCCTCCACCCAGGACCAGTTCGCCGAGGCCGTCGGCTACGCGGGCGAGACGCTGGATGCGTTGGAGACCGTGCAGGCCTTCGGCCGCGAAGGCGCCGCGGCGCGCGGTTTCGGCGATGCGGTGGAGAACGCCTTCAAGACCTCCCTGCGCCGGATGCGCGCGCGCTCGGCCATGACGGCCCTGGTCATCGCCCTGGTGTTCGGCGGGATCGTGGTGGTCTTCTGGCTGGCCGTGCGCCAGGCGCTCGGCGACCACCAGTGGGGTGCGCTCGCGCAGTTCGCCTTCCTCGCTGTCATGGCCGCCAGCTCCGTGGGCCAGCTCGGCGAGACCTGGGGCGACGTGCAGAAGGCGGCCGGCGCCATGGAGCGGATCGGCGAGCTGCTCGACGCGCGCCCCGGCGTCCGCGCGCCCGCCCGGCCGACGCCTCTGCCCAAGCCGCCGCGCGGCGAGGTGGCGCTTGAGGACGTGACCTTCGCCTATCCGGCCCGCGCCGAGATGCCGGCCCTGAGAGGCTTCTCGCTGGCGGTGAAGCCCGGCGAACGGGTGGCGCTGGTCGGGCCCTCAGGCGCGGGCAAGAGCACGGTCTTCCGCCTCCTGCTGCGGTTCTACGATCCGCAAGGCGGCCGGGTGCTGGTGGACGGCGTCGACGTGCGTGACGCCGATCCGGCCGAGGTCCGCGCCCGCATGGCCCTGGTGGCGCAGGATTCGCCGCTGTTCTCCGGCTCAGCCGCCGACAATATCCGCTTCGGCCGCGAGAGCGCCGACGCCGCGGCGATCGAGGCCGCCGTCCGCGCCGCCCAGGCCGAGAGCTTCCTGAAGGCCCTGCCGCAAGGGATCGACACGCCGGTGGGCGAGCGGGCCCGCAGCCTCTCCGGGGGCCAGCGCCAGCGCCTGGCCATTGCGCGGGCCCTGGTCCGCGAGGCGCCGATCCTGCTGCTCGACGAGGCGACCAGCGCGCTCGACGCCGAGAACGAACGTCTGGTGCAACGTGCGCTCGACGAGGCCATGCAAGGCCGCACCACCCTGGTCATCGCCCACCGCCTGGCCACCGTGCTCAAGGCCGACCGCATCGTGGTCATGGACGAAGGCCGCGTGGTCGAACAGGGCTCGCACCACGAGCTGGTGGCGAGGAACGGCCTCTACGCCCGGCTGGCGGCGTTGCAGTTCGGCGAAGCGGCCTAAGCGGGGTAGATTCTGTTGCGGACCGCGACCGACAGGGCCGTGAAGTCGCTGAACAGGCCGTCGATGCCGCTCTTCCACAAGGCTTCGTAGAGCGCGTCCACGTCGCCGTGGTCGGCGGGCGAGGTCCCGCGCCGCAGCTTCGGCGGCAGGAAATAGTTCTCCGCCCGCACCGTCCAGGGATGCACCGCCATGCCGTGGGCGTGGCAGTCGGCGACCAGCGAGGTCGCCGGACCAAGGCCGCCGTCCACCACCGGGATCACCAGCGGCGTCTCCGGCCCGACGCCGTCGGCATAGGCCGAGATCCGCTTCACGCCCTCGGGCGTCACCATCTCCTTGTAAGTCACCCCCGGCAGGTCCGCCGGGCCGCCGGCCACCGACACCAGCTGAATCAAGGGCGCGCGCGAGAGCTGCTTGAAGGTCTTCAGCGCGCCGACCTCGAAGCACTGCACGAAAACCGGCGCGGTCTTCGAATCGAGGCCGTTCTTCTTGAGCATATCGAGCAGCCGGTGCTCGAGCGGCAGCCCGATCGAGGCGAAATAGGTGGGGTGCTTCATCTCCGGATAGGTGCCGATGGGACGGCCCAGCCGGCGGGTCTCGGCCTTGGCGAGGTCGAGCATCTCCTGGTAGGTCGGGATGGCCTCCAGCCCGTCG
This sequence comes from Phenylobacterium sp., assembly GCF_035944335.1. Lineage (GTDB taxonomy): Bacteria > Pseudomonadota > Alphaproteobacteria > Caulobacterales > Caulobacteraceae > Phenylobacterium. The sequence goes on from NZ_DASZBG010000004.1 coordinate 117,541, forward strand.
AACTTCGCGCTGCCGGGCCGCAGCTGCGGCAGCCGCTCGCGGGCGCGGACGGTCTTCAGCTCGGCCAGCGTGAAGTCCTCGGTGAACCAGCCCTCGATCTTCTGGCCGTCGATCACCTTGGTGGTCTTGCGGCCGGCGAACTCGGGATGTTTGGCGACGTCGGTGGTGCCGCCGATCTCGTTCTCGTGGCGGACCACGAGATGGCCATCCTTGGTCGGCACCAGGTCCGGCTCGATGAAGTCGGCGCCCTCAGCGATGGCCAGGCGGTAGCCCATCAGGGTGTGCTCGGGCCGCTCGCCGCTCGCCCCGCGGTGGGCGATGGCGTAGGGCCGCTTGTGGCGCCTGGGCTGAGCGAAGGCCGGCAAGGCGGCGAGAGCGGGAAGGGCGGCGAGCGCGCGACGGGTCAGCTGCATGGGCGCAGCTTAGCCGCAATATCGGCCGCGGCTACTTCGCTGCGCGCAGCCGCTCGAGGAGCTGGCGCTGGATTTCTTCGTTGCCGACGCAGACCGAGCCCGTGCCCACCACGTCGTCCTCGCCGTCGGCATTGGTGACCTTGCCGCCCGCCTCGGTGACCAGCAGCACGCCGGCGGCGGTGTCCCAGGCCTGCAGGTCGCGCTCCCAATAGCCGTCGAAGCGGCCGGCCGCGACCCAGGCGAGGTCGAGGGCCGCGGAGCCGAAGCGGCGGACGCCGGCCACCTTCTGGCTGACCTGGTGCAACTCCTTCAGGAAGCGGGCGTGCTGGCCATGGCCGAGGAACGGGATGCCGGTGGCGAACACCGCCTCGTCCAGCCGCGTGCGGGCCGCCACCCGCAGGCGGCGGTCGTTGACATAGGCGCCCTTGCCCTTCTCGGCCCAGAACAGCTCGTTGGTCGCCGGATTGTGGGTCACCGCCGCCACCACCTGGCCCTCGCGCTGCAGGGCGATGTTGATGGCGAAGTGCGGGATGGCGTGCAGGAAGTTGGTGGTGCCGTCGAGGGGGTCGACGATCCAGGTATGGGTCTTGTCGGTGCCCTCGATCATGCCGCGCTCTTCGGCGAGGAAATTGTAGCCGGGGCGAGCCTTGGCGAGCGCCTCGAAGATCACCTGCTCCGATTTCAGGTCGGCGGCGGAAACGAAATCGGCGGGCGCCTTCTTCGCCACCTGCAGCTCGGCCAGCTCGCCGAAGTCGCGGTTCAGCCCGCGCGCGGCCTTGCGCGCGGCGTCGCTCATCACTTTCAGGAGGGCCGATTGGGTGATCATGGGCGGCGGAACCTATTGGTCGCGGTCCGGCAAAGCAAGGCGCGCGGTTGCGGCCGCGCCGAGGGGTCCCCATTGTCAGGCTTGGCCAGGGGGCAAGACCATGGGCGAGGCGCCGATCCGCGAGGCGGGCTGCTGCTGCGGGAAGCTGACGATCAAGCTCTCGGGCGATCCGGAATATGTCTCGAGCTGCGCCTGCCAGGCCTGCCAGCGACGCACCGGCTCGGCCTTCGGCGTCACCGCCTTCTTCAAGGAGGAGCAGGTCGTCGGTGAGTGGGGCGAGGCCACGGTCTTCGAACGCATCGGGGCCAGCGGCAAGCCGCTGTTCTTCCGCTTCTGCCCGTCCTGTGGCTCGACCGTCTGGTGGGAAGCCCTGGCGCGGCCGGGTCGGATCGCGGTCGCCGTGGGGGCCTTCGCGGACAAGGACTTCCCGGCCCCACAACGGTTGATCTGGGCGGACTACAAGGCGGCCTGGGTCGAGCCGCCCAACGGCGCGCCGGTGTTCCCGAAGAGCCCTTAAGGACGCTCGGCGAGGCCCCGGGCGATCGCCGCGTTCAGCGCCCTAACGGCCGCGGCTGGCCCCTCGCCATGGGACCAGACGCCGGCCGACACCGCCAGGAAGTCCGCGCCGGCGGCGGCCAGACCCGCGGCGTTGTCCGCGCTAATGCCGCCGATGGCGACACAGGGGACCTGCATGATCTGCTGCCAGATGGTCAGGATCTCGGGCTCCGGATGGCCGATGGCGTCCTTGGTCGCGGTCGGGAAGAAGGCTCCGAACGCCACATAGTCCGCGCCCTGCTCGGCGGCCTCCATGGCGAGGTGGCGGCTATCGTGGCAGGTGACGCCGACCGTCCGGTCCTTGCCCATCAGCCGGCGCGCCTCGGCATAGGGCGCGTCGTCCTGGCCGATGTGGACGCCGTCGCAACCCAGCTTCGCCGCCAGGTCGGGCCGATCGTTGAGGATCACCGCCACCCCGCGCGCCTGGGCGATGGGCATGAGCGCATCGACCGCGGCGGAGACGATGTCGTCGGCGACGTCCTTCAGCCGGATCTGCAGCGCCGCCACGTCGCCCGCGTCCAGCGACGCGGCCAGGACGCGGCCGAAGCCCGCCAGGTCGTCGAGCCGGGGCGGGGTGATCAGGTAGAGGCGACAGAGCGGAGTGGCCATGGCGCCCTAGAGCCCATCTGCGCGGCGTCTTCAAGGCTTCCGTCAGAGCCGCAGGGCGGCCCCATCGCCCAGCCATTCGGCGACGGGCGTGAGAACCGCCAAGGGACCCATCAGGACGAAGGCGCTCAGGAACAGCCGCGAGCGTTCCGGCGACCCTCGCCAGCACAAGAGCCCGCCCCACAGGCCAAGCAGGCCGGCGGCGAGCGCCAGGCCGATGATCAGCCGCGGGCGCGCTCCGTCGCCAAGCGCGACCTCCAGCGGACCGCAGATGACCAGCATGCCGCTCGCCATCCGCAGCGCCAGGCAGGACTCCACGTCGTCGGGCCCCTTCCAGAGCCGCGCCGCGGAGACCGCGCCGACCGCCAGCGCCGTGGACAGGAGGGCGGAGACGATCAGTTGAGCCGGGCGTGCGGGAAAGCCGTTCGTGGCCGCCGCCCAGGTCGGGGCCGATGCGCCTGCAGCAACGTCCAGGCCAACCGCCAGCGCGGCGATCCCGAAAACGACCAGGAAGGTCCGGCTCCACAGGCTGCGCAGCTTGAGGAACGCGTCCGTCCGGGTGGTGAGCCAAAGGCCCTCCAGCACGGCGACGTAGCCCGCGAGACCGAGGGCGAGGCTCGAGAAGACGATCAGCAGGAGCACGGGGACGCCGAACTGCGGTCGCGACAGCAGGAGCGCGTCGAAGTGCATCGGCCAACCCCGGACGCGCCAGCCCCGAACGCGGCGCGCCTCACATCGGCATAAACGCATGGCGAAGCTCGCAAGGCCTGCGACAGACCGACGCATCGGGTGAAGCTTGGCCGGAACCGGCGGGGCCGCCCGGGGATTTCCAGACCAGCAGAGGCGGGAGGCCAATAGTGGCGAACATCAGTGTCCGCGGGGCTGTCGACAGCCTCGCCAACAGCCGTGGACGATCGGCGCAGCACATCCTCATCGGCCTGGGCCTGACCGCCGGCGCGGTGCTGGCCTCGGCGATCATCGCGCGGATGAACACCCCCACCGAAGACCACCCGGAGATCTATTCCGACTACGAGGATCTGGAACAGCCGAAGATCACCCCGCCCAGGCCGGTCTTCGCCATGGTCTGGCCTCCGCTCTTCCTGTCGCTGACGCTCTCGGGCCTGCGCATCTGGAACGCGCCGAAGAGCGCCGCCCGGACCCAGGCGCTGGCGCTCTGGGGCTTCGTGCAGGCGCTGAATGCGGCCTGGATGGCGCTGGGCCCGCGCCGGCCGGGCGGTCAGCTCGCCACCGCCACCACGGCGCTCGGCACGGCCGGCGCCTACGTCTGGCGGGCCCGGACGGTCGACCCGCCGGCCGCCAGCATGGTCGCGCCCTACGTCGGGTGGATCGGCTTTGCCAATGTGCTCACCGAGGAACTCTGGCGGAAGAACCGCGACAGACCCACGGTCCACTAGCCGCAAGGCCGCGCCGCGCTTAGGCTGCCGCCCAAGAACGAGAGTCTCGGGGGAGGCGACGATGGTGGCGGCGACGGCGGACGCACCCGCGCGGGTGGGCGGCAAGACCTGGCTGGTGATCGGCGGGGCCTCGGCCGGCACGGTCTTCGAGTGGTACGACTTCTACCTCTACGGCTCGCTCGCCGGCGTCATCTCCGAGCAGTTCTTCTCCGGCGTGAACGCCACCACCGGCTACATCTTCGCCCTGCTGGCCTTCGCCGCGGGCTTCGCAGTGCGTCCGTTCGGGGCGCTCGTGTTCGGCCGGCTGGGCGACCTCTGGGGGCGCAAGAACACCTTCCTGGTCACCATGGTGCTGATGGGGCTCTCGACCTTCGTCGTGGGCCTGTTGCCGAGCTACGCCAGGATCGGGGTGATCGCGCCGGTGGCGCTGGTCCTGATGCGGCTGATCCAGGGCCTGGCGCTGGGCGGCGAGTACGGCGGCGCGGCCACCTACGTCGCCGAGCATGCGCCGGCCGGCAAGCGCGGCCTCTACACCAGCTGGATCCAGATCACCGCCACCTTCGGCCTGTTCCTCAGCCTGGTGGTGATCCTCGTGGTCCGCGGCCGCATCGGCGAGGACGCCTTCAAGGCCTGGGGCTGGCGCATTCCCTTCCTGGTGTCGGCGGTGCTGCTCGCTGTCTCGCTGTGGATCCGGCTGCGGCTCAACGAGAGCCCGGTGTTCCAGAAGATGGTCGCCGAGGGCAAGGCCTCGAAGGCGCCGCTCACCGAGAGCTTCGGCAGGTGGCCGAACCTCAAGCTGGTGATCCTGGCGCTCGCGGGCCTCACCGCCGGCCAGGCGGTGGTCTGGTACACCGGCCAGTTCTATTCGCTGTTCTTCCTCGAGAAGATGCTGAAGGTCGACGGCGCCCTCACCAACACCCTGGTGGCCGTGGCCCTGTTGCTCGGCACGCCGTTCTTCGTGGTGTTCGGCTGGCTGTCGGACAAGATCGGCCGCAAGCCGGTGATCCTGGCCGGCTGCCTCGTGGCGGCGCTCACCTACTTCCCGATCTTCAAGGCGATCACGGTCGCGGCCAATCCGGACCTCGCCGCGGCGACCAGCCATGCGCCGGTTACCGTGGTCGCCGATCCGGCCGACTGCGCCTTCCAGTTCGATCCGGTGGGCAAGCAGGTGTTCGCCTCGTCCTGCGATCTCGCCAAGTCGGCGCTCGCCAACGCCGGCGTCTCCTATGCGAATCAGGCCGCGCCGGCCGGCGCGATCGCGGTCGTGAAGATCGGCCAGGCGCAGGTGGCGAGCTTCCGCGGCGACGTCTTGCCGGCGGCGGCGCTGAAGACCCAGAAAGCCGCCTGGACCAAGACCCTGGGCGCGGCGCTGAAGACCGCCGGCTATCCGGCCAAGGCCGACCCGGCGAAGGTGAACAAGCCGCTGGTGGTGGGCCTGCTCTGGCTGCTGGTGCTCTATGTGACCATGGTCTACGGGCCGGTCGCAGCCGCCCTGGTGGAGATGTTCCCGGCGCGCATCCGCTACACCTCCATGTCGCTGCCCTATCACATCGGCAACGGCTGGTTCGGCGGGTTCCTGCCGACCACGGCCTTCGCGATGGTGGCGGCCACGGGCAACATCTACTACGGCCTCTGGTACCCCGTGGTGGTCGCCTCGTTCACCGCCGTGGTGGGCTTCTTCTTGGTGAAGGAGATGCGCGGCGCGCCCATCGAGGCCTAGCCGTCAGGGATCGTGGTGGAACTGGTCCGGGTCGTAGGGCTCATCGAAGCCGTGGTTGGCGGAATAGAAGGCCAGCCACATCAGGACGCCCGCCAGGGCGGCCACGACCACCACGCCGCCGACCACATAGGGCCAGATCGGGCCCAGGCTGCGCCAGCCGCCGCCCAGCTTCGAGCTGGCGAAGAAGGCCCAGCCGGCGAACATCGCAAAGCCGGCGAGACCGAGGAAGGTCAGGCCCAGGACGATGGCGTGCTTCTTCATGGCGGCAAGAGCAATCTTGAAGCCGCCGGCCAAGTTCCGCCCCGCCCTATTCGGCGGCTTGGCGGGTGATGCCGATCTTCGGCGTCAGCTCGCCGGCGGCATAGCGCTTGGCCATGGCCGACATCGGGACCGGCTTGATCTTGCCGGCCTGGCCGGCGGTCCCGAACTCCTCGAAGCGCTGCTGGCAGACCGCGCGCATCGCCTCCATGGCGGGCTTCAGGTACTTGCGCGGATCGAACTCGCCGGGGTGTTCGGCGAACACCTTGCGGATGGCGCCGGTCATGGCCATCCGGTTGTCGGTGTCGATGTTGATCTTGCGCACGCCGTGCTTGATGCCGCGCTGGATCTCTTCCACCGGCACGCCCCAGGTCTGGGGCATCTCGCCGCCGTACTGGTTGATGATGTCCTGCAGGTCCTGCGGCACGGACGACGAGCCGTGCATCACCAGGTGGGTATTGGGCAGGCGGCGGTGGATCTCCTCGATCACGCCCATGGCCAGCACGTCGCCGTCGGGCCGGCGGGTGAACTTGTAGGCGCCGTGGCTGGTGCCCATGGCGATGGCCAGGGCATCGACCTCGGTGGCCTTGACGAACTCGACCGCCTGGTCCGGATCGGTGAGCAGCTGGTCGTGGCCGAGCTTGCCCTCGAAGCCGTGGCCGTCTTCCTTCTCGCCCATGCCGGTCTCGAGGCTGCCCAGCACGCCGAGTTCGCCCTCGACGCTGGCGCCGACCCAGTGAGCCATGTCGACCACATTGCGGGTGACGGCGACGTTGTAGTCATAGTCGGCGGGCGTTTTGCCGTCGGCCTTCAGCGAGCCGTCCATCATCACGCTGGTAAAGCCGAACTGGATCGCCGTGGCGCAGGTCGCCTCGTTGTTCCCGTGGTCCTGGTGCATGCAGATCGGGATCGCCGGATACATCTCGGAGAGCGCATCGATCAGGTGCTTCAGCACGATGTCGTTGGCGTATTGGCGGGCCCCGCGGCTGGCCTGGATGATCACCGGCGCATCGCAGGCCTGCGCCGCCTCCAGGATCGCCAGGCCCTGTTCCATGTTGTTGATGTTGAAGGCCGGCACGCCATAGCCGTTCTCGGCGGCGTGATCGAGCAGTTGCCTGAGCGTGATCCGGGCCATCCCCGCGTTTCCTCGTCTATCCGGCGAGCGCCGCCACCCCGGGCAGCGTCTTGCCTTCCATCCATTCCAAGAACGCGCCACCGGCGGTGGACACGAAGGTGAAATCCTGCGTCACGCCGGCCGCGTTGAGGGCAGCCACCGTATCACCCCCGCCCGCGACCGCCACCAGCTTGCCCGCCTTGACGAGCTTGGCTGCGTATTGCGCAGCTTCAACGGTTCCCTTGTCGAAGGGTTTCATCTCGAAGACCCCCAGGGGACCGTTCCACACCAGGGTCTTCGAATTGGCCATGGCGCGGCACAGGCGCTCGACGGTTTCCGGGCCCGCGTCGAGGATGCGTTCGTCGTCGTCGACCGAGCCCACGTCGCGCACCCGGGCCGGCGCGCCGGGCGCCAGCTTCTCGGCGACCACGATGTCCAGCGGCAGGAACAGCTTGCAGTTGTTCTGGCCGGCCAGGCGGATGATCTCACGCGCGGTCTCGGCCAGCTCCTTCTCGCAGTAGGAGGCGCCGACGTCGTGGCCCTGGGCGTAGAGGAAGGTGTTGGCCATGCCGCCGCCGATGGCCAGCTTGTCGAGCCTGGTGACCAGGTGCTTCAGCAGGTCGAGCTTGGTGGAGACCTTCGAGCCGCCGACGATGCCCATCACCGGCCGTTCGGGATGGCCGAGGGCGCGGTCCAGCGCGTCTAGCTCCAGCCGCATCTGTTCGCCGGCATAGGCCGGCAGGCGGTGGGCCAGGCCCTCCGTCGAGGCGTGCGCCCGGTGGGCGGCCGAGAAGGCGTCGTTGACATAGAGGTCGCCGTTGGCGGCGAGCGCATCGGCGAACTTGCGGTCGTTGGCTTCCTCGCCCGGATGGAAACGGACGTTCTCCAGCAGCAGGACGTCGCCCGGCTGCAGGGCGTTCACCGCGGCGCGGGCCACCGGGCCGATGCAATCCGCGGCGAAGGCCACCGGGCAACCCAGGACTTTGGCGAGGGGCTCGACGATGGGCCTCAGGCTCATCGAGGGGACCACCTTGCCCTTCGGCCGGTCGAAGTGGGCGAGCAGGACCACCTTGGCCCCGCCCTTGCGCAACTCCTCGATGGTCGGGACGGCGGCGCGCAGACGAGTGTCGTCGGTGACCTTGCCGTCCTCCATGGGCACGTTGAAGTCCACGCGGACCAGGGCGCGCTTGCCGGAGAGATCCGCCTCGTCGAGCGTGTGGAACTTCACGACACACCTCCACCGCTCGTCCCGGCGAAGGCCGGGATCCAGATGGCCAGCTGGAATGTGGGTTCTAGGACGTCAGAGCCCGTCCAACCCGCGCCTGCGTCTTGAGTCTGGGTCCCGGCCTTCGCCGGGATGAGCGGAATAAAAGGCATTCGGCCTAGATCAGCTTCGCCATGGCCATGGCGACGTCGGCCATCCGGGTCGAGAAGCCCCACTCGTTGTCGTACCAGGAGAGCACCCGGCCGAGCCCGCCGTCGACCATCTGGGTCTGCGGCAGGGCCACGGTGGAGGAGGCGTCCACGTGGTTGAAGTCGTGGGAGACCAGCGGCTCCTTGGTCACCGCCAGGATGCCCTTCAGCGACCCGGCGCCGGCGGCCTTTTCCATGGCCGCGTTGATCTCTTCCACCGTCACCTTGCGCCCGGGCACGAACTTCAGGTCGACCACCGAGACGTTGGGCGTCGGCACGCGGATCGAGGAGCCGTCGAGCTTGCCCTGCAGCTCCGGGATCACCAGGCCCAGCGCCTTGGCGGCGCCGGTGGAGGTGGGGATCATCGACATGGCCGCGGCGCGGGCGCGGTAGAGGTCCTTGTGCAGCGTGTCCAGCGTCGGCTGGTCGCCGGTGTAGGAGTGGATCGTCGTCATATAGCCGCGCTCGATCCCACAGAGCTCCACCAGCACCTTGGCCACCGGCGCCAGGCAGTTGGTGGTGCACGAGCCGTTGGAGACCACCAGGTCGTCCTTGGTGAGCGTCTGGTCGTTGACGCCGAAGACGATGGTCTTGTCGACGCCGTCGGCCGGGGCGGAGACCAGCACCCGCTTGGCGCCGGCCGCCAGGTGGGCCGAGGCTTTTTCCTTGGAGGTGAAGAGACCGGTGCATTCCAGGGCGATGTCGACATTGAGCGCCTTGTGCGGCAGCGCCGCCGGGTCGCGGATCGCCGTGACCTTCATTTTGCCGGCGCCGGCGTCGATCCAGTCCTCGCCGGTGGTCACCACGCCCGGGAAGCGGCCGTGCACGCTGTCGTAGCGCAGCAGGTGGGCGTTGGTCTCCACGGGCCCGAGGTCGTTGATGGCGACGACTTCGATGTCGCGGCGGCCATGTTCGACGATCGAGCGCAGGACCAGCCTGCCGATGCGGCCGAAACCATTGATGGCGACGCGAACGGTCATCTTGCAGCCTCTTCCTCTCGTCTGACGGACGCGTGGCGCAGGGCGCGACGCGCGCGGGGGGTTCTTGAAGGCTGAGCCGTCCAAGTCAACCCTTGAGGGCCGCCCGGAAGCTCAACCATGACAACGGATTGTGACGGGACACGCCCCATTGCGGGCCCGCGCGGTCTCAATCCACGATGGTCGAGGTCGTTCCCTGGCGGTGAGCCGCAGGCGTCCAGGCGTCCAGGCGGGCGAGCGGTCGTCGTCGTCGGATGCTCCCCTTCTTGGGGGAGGATCAGGGGGCGGGCTTGCCGGCTGCGGCAAGGGCGTCCTTCAGGCCGGGCGCGAAGGCCGCGCCGTAGGGGGCGGTGATCGAGGAGCCGGCGAAGGCTGAGCCGAAGGGCTCGCTGCGGCCGCCGAGGCACGTCTGCAGGAACCGCTCGCTGGTGGCGAAGAAGGCGATGTTGTTTTCCGGGCGCGCGAAGCCGTGGCCTTCGTCGGGGAAGACGATGTAGGTCACCGGCAGACCCTTGGCCTTCATGGCGTCGACGATCTGCTGCGACTCGCGCGGGTTCACGCGGGGATCGTTCGCGCCCTGGCCGATCAGCAGCGGGCGCTGGATGGCGTCGGCCTTGTAGAGCGGCGAGGCGGCCTTCAGCACCGCCTGGCCCTCCGGCGTGCCGGGATCGCCCATCCGCCGGTACATCTGCCGCCGGCCGGATTCCCAGTAGGCCGGCACCGAGGCCAGCAGGGTGTTCAGGTTCGAGGGGCCGACGATGTCGACGCCGCAGGCGAATTCCGTGGGCGTGAAGGCGAGACCCGCGAGCGTGGCGTAGCCGCCGTAGGAGCCGCCCATGATCGCCACCTTGTCCCGGGTGGTGACGCCGGTCTTCACGGCCCAGTCCACCGCGTCCAGCAGGTCGTCGTGCATCTTCAGGCCCCACTGCAGATTGCCCGCGGCGAGGTACTTCTTCCCGAAGCCCGTCGAGGCCCGGTAGTTCGGTTGCAGCACGGCGTAGCCGCGGTTGGCCAGCCACTGCGGCAGCCCCGAGTAGCCATAGGAATCCCGCCCCCAGGGCCCGCCATGGACCAGCAGGACCATCGGCACGGGATGGTCGGGCCGACCCGCGGCGTCGGTCGCGACGCCGGGCGGCAGGGTGAGGTAGGAGACCTCGGTCAGGCCGTCCCGGGTCTTGATTTCCACCGGGCGCATGGCCGCCAGCGTCGCGGTCTCCAGCTCGGGCCGGGTGGTGAACAGTTTGGTCAGCCGCTTCACCTTGCGGTCGTAGAGGTAGTAGGTGACCGGCGAGGTCACCGGATCGACGGCCACGGTCCACAGGTCGTCGGCGTCGGTGCGCGAGGTGACCGCGATTTCGCCCTTCAAGTGGCTCTTCAGGAAGGTGAGGTCGGGCTTGATCGCCGGGTCGAGCGGCGTCCACTCGGTCTTGAGGTAGTTGACGCCGTAGGCCTGCACGCGGCCGGTCCTGGGATCCATCAGCGCCTCGCCGATGTCGGCGCGCGGGTCCTGGGCGATAAGCGTGCGTTTGCCGGTGGCGACGTCCTGGGCGACGAAGGCGGCGGTGTCGCGACCGCGATTGTCGATCCAGTAGCGGGTCTTGCCGTCGAAGGTGTAGCCGATCGGCGAGGTGCCGTCGGAGTCCTCGAAGGCGATGGTCTCCTCGGGCTGGGCGGCGACCTGATTGTTGGTCACCTTGAACACTTGGTAGCCGCCGTCGGGCGTCGGCCTGGTGGCGCTGCGCACGACGAGCTGCTCGTCCACGCCGAAGCCCGCGTAGCCGTCGTTCTGCATGACCTTGGTCAGGGCGCCGGTCTTGAGGTCGAGGCTGTAGACGTCATGCCAGCGCGGGTCGCGGTTGTTCAGCCCGATCAGTATGCGGTCCTTGATCAGCTTGGAGACGCCGAACACCTCGACGCGGGTCTTGTCGAAGGGGGTCAGGGTCTTCTGGGCGCCGGTGGCGACGTCCACGCCATAGAGCAGGAAGTTTTCGTCGCCGCCCTTGTCGTTGACGAACAGGATCATCGAGGAGTCCGGCGACCAGAAGTAGCTGCGGATCGGGCGGACCCTCTCGGTGGTGACGGCATGCGCCTTGGCCGGTTCGGCGGTGGGCGCGACCCAGACGTTCATCACCCCGTCGCGCGGCGCGAGCCAGGACAGCCACTTGCCGTCGGGGCTGAGGCGCCCGGCCGAGCGGCTCGGATTGCCGAACAGCTTGGTGCGCGCGATGAGCGGCGGCGCGGACGCGGGTGCAGCCATGGAAACGGTGGCGACGGCGGCGGCCGAGACGGCGCAGGCCAGCAAGATGCGGCGCATGTGAATTCCCCCAGGTTATGGCGCGCAGGCTAGTCCGGGGCCTGCCGGTCCGCTAGGCCCGGACGGGCTTCACCTTCGTCGCAGCCTCGGTCGCGCGGCGGCGAGCCTCATCGACATCGCCGGCGCGGGCCAGGGCCACGCCCATGCGGCGGCGTTCGTAGCTCTCGGGCTTGCCGAACAGGCGCAGGTCGGCGCCGGGGACGCCGAGCGCCTCGGCGACGCCGTCGAAGGCGATGCCGCGCGCGTCCAGGCCGCCATAGATCACCGCGCTGGCGCCCGGTTCGCGCAGGGCCACGTCCACCGGCAGGCCGAGGATGGCGCGGGCGTGAAGGGCGAACTCGCTCTGATATTGGGTGACGAGCGTCACCAGGCCGGTGTCGTGCGGGCGCGGGCTGACCTCCGAGAAGACAGCCTCGTCGCCCTTCACGAACAGCTCGACGCCGAAGATCCCCCGGCCGCCCAGCGCGTCGGTGACCGCGCCGGCGATCTCGCGGGTGCGGGCCAGCGCCTTGGCGCTCATCGCCTGCGGCTGCCAGCTCTCCACATAGTCGCCCTTCACCTGCCGGTGGCCGATCGGCTCGCAGAAGCTGGTGACGATCTCGCCGTCCTGCAGGCTGCGGACGGTGAGCTGGGTGATCTCGAAGTCGAAGGCGACCCTGGCCTCGACGATGACGCGGGGTTGTTCAACGCGCCCGCCTTCCAGGGCGTAGCGCCAGGCCTGCGCGATCTGGTCGGGGCGCTCGACATAGGACTGGCCCTTGCCGGACGAACTCATCACCGGCTTCACGAAGCACGGAAAGCCGGTGACGTCTGCGGCCGCCCTGGCCAGCTCTGCCTCGGTCGAGGCGAAGGCGTAGGCCGAGGTGGGCAGGCCCAGCTCCTCGGCCGCCAGCCGGCGGATGCCCTCGCGGTTCATGGTGAGCTGGGCGGCGCGCGCGGTGGGGATGACGACGGCCAGACCGTCCGCCTCGATGCGCGCCAGTTCGTCGGTGGCGATGGCTTCGATCTCCGGCACGATCAGGTGCGGCCGCTCGGCCTCGACCAGCCGGCGCAGCGCCGCCGCGTCGGTCATGGCCAGCACGTGCGACCGGTGCGCCACCTGCATAGCCGGCGCATTGGCGTAGCGATCCACCGCGATCACCTCGCAGCCCAGCCGCTGCAGCTCGATGGCCACTTCCTTGCCGAGCTCGCCCGAGCCGAGGAGCATGACCTTCACGGCCGTGGGCGAGAGCGGCGTGCCGAGGCGCATGGCGCTACAGCTTCGCCTTGGCCGCCGCGGCCACGGCCTCGGGGGTGATGCCGAAGTGCTGGTAGAGGGCCTTGTCGGGGGCGCTGGCGCCGAAGCCGGTCATGCCGACGAAGGCGCCGTCCTCGCCGATGAAGCGTTCCCAGCCCATGCGCACGCCCGCCTCCACGGCCACCCGCACCGGCGTCTCGCCGATCACCGCGGCCTGGTAGTCGGCCGGGGCGGTCTCGAACAGCTCCCAGCAGGGGACCGAGATTACCCGCGCGCCGATGCCGTCGGCTTCCAGGAGGTCGCGGGCGGCCATGGCGACGCCGACCTCCGAGCCGGTGGCGAAGAGGGTCACCTGGGCCGGATGGCCGGCGCCCGCCAACTGATAGGCGCCGCGCGCGCTCAGGTTTTCGCCGATCGGGGTCGTGCGGACCGCCGGGACCTTCTGGCGGGAAAGCGCCATCACCGAAGGCGTAGTCTTGGCGTCCAGCGCCAGCTTCCAGCATTCGGCGACCTCCACCGCGTCGGCGGGGCGGAAGACGTTGAGGTTCGGCATGGCGCGCAGGCTGGCCAGGTGCTCCACCGGCTGGTGGGTCGGGCCGTCTTCGCCCAGGCCGATGGAATCGTGGGTGCCCACATGGATCACCCGGATGCCCATCAGGGCCGCCAGCCGGATCGCCGGGCGGGCGTAGTCGGAGAACACCAGGAAGGTCCCGCCGTAGGGGATCACCCCGCCGTGCAGGGCCAGGCCGTTCATCGCCGCGGCCATGCCGAACTCGCGGACCCCGTAGTTGATGTAGCGGCCGGCGTAGTCGGGAGCGTCGAGCACCTGGGTATTTTTGACGTAGGTGTTGTTGGAGCCGGTGAGGTCGGCCGAGCCGCCGATCAGGTCGGGGATCTCGCCGAAGATGACGTCCAGCACCGCGCCGGAATGCTGTCGGGTGGCGGCGGCGGGCCGGCTCGCCTCGGCCTGCGCGATGAAGGCGTCGACCCGCTCGAGGGCCTGCGGCGGCAGCCAGCCGGAGATGGCGCGCTGGAACTCCGCCCGCGCGGGCGAGGCGGCGAGCCGGGCCTCCCAGGCCTTGCGCACCTTGCGGCCGCGGCGGCCGGCGGCGCGCCAGGGCTTGTAGACCTCGTCGGGGACCACGAAGGGCTGGTGCGGCCAGCCCAGCTTCTCGCGGGTGGCGGCGACCTCGGCCGCGCCCAGCGCCTTGCCGTGGGTGTCGTGGTGGCCCTCCAGGCTGGCCGAGCCCTTGCCGATCTTGGTCTTGCAAGCGATCAGCGTCGGCTTTTCCTGCCGCGTCGCCCAGGCGAGCGCCCGGCGGATCTGGGCCGTGTCATGGCCGTCGATGGCCTTGACCGCCCAGCCGGCGGCCTTGAAGCGGGCCAGCTGGTCGGTGGCGTCCGACAGCGCCACCGCGCCGTCGATGGTGATGCGATTGTCGTCCCAGAGCACGGTCAGGCGGCTGAGCTTCAGCCGGCCGGCCAGGCTGATCGCCTCGTGGCTGACGCCCTCCATCAGGCAGCCGTCGCCGGCCACCACCCAGGTGCGGTGGTCCACCAGGTCGGCGCCGAAGCGGGCCGCCATGTGCCGCTCGGCGATCGCCATGCCGACCGCCATGGCCAAGCCCTGGCCCAGCGGCCCGGTGGTGGTCTCGACGCCGGGGGTATGGCCGTACTCTGGGTGACCGGGGGTCGCCGAGCCGAGCTGGCGGAAGGCCTTCAGCTGGTCGAGGGTCATCAGCTTGGAGCCGGAGAGGTGCAGCAGGCTGTAGAGCAGCATCGAGCCGTGGCCCGCCGACAGCACGAAGCGGTCGCGGTCGGGCCAGTTGGGATCGCCGGCGTCGTATTTCAGGACCTTCGACCACAGGACCGTGGCCACGTCGGCCATGCCCATCGGCATGCCGGGATGGCCCGAGTTCGCCCGCTCCACGGCGTCCATGGAGAGCACGCGGATGGCGTCGGCCATGAGCTTGAGGGGCGCGGGCATTTGGGTCCTGGAATCGTCTCGGGAAGGGGCTGCGAGGGCGGGGTCGCACGCAGGCGCGGCGGGGTCAAGAAAGCGGCCTTCGCAGAAGCCGCGACGCATGCCTAAGATCGGGGCAGATGAGCCTGGTTCGAGGAGGACGAGATGTCCGGCGATAGCGCTCTCGACATCGCCGCCAAGCGGCTGGAACGCGCGGTCTTCCTGCTGGAGCAGCGGCTGGCGGAACGGCTGAAGGCGGCCGGCGCGGAAGCCGGCGGTCTGTTCGACACCGACCGCGCCAACCTTGCGGCCCAGCTCGACGACGCCCGGGCCCGCGAACGCCAGCTGGAGGAGGCCGGCGCCGAGGCGTCTGCCGCCCTTGGCCGGGCCATCGCCGAGATCCGCCAGGCGCTGAACGGCGCCGCCTCAACCTCGCATCCCGCCCAGGAGCACTGACGTCCATGGCCCAGGTGACCGTCGAGGTGAACGGACGCCCCTATGCGGTGGGCTGCGAGGACGGCCAGGAACACCACCTGACCGAGCTCGCCAAGATGTTCGACCAGCAGGTCCGCCATGTGTCTGAGGACATGGGCCAGCTGGGCGACACGCGCCTGTTCCTGATGGGCGCCCTGTTGCTGGCCGACGAGCTCGCCGACGCCCGCGCGCGCCTCACCGCCCTCCAGGCCGAAGCCGGCCGCTCGCAAGCCGACCGCACCCGCATCGAGACCCGCGCCGTCGCCGCCCTGGAAAGCGCCGCGGCGAAGATCGAGAAGCTGGCCAACGAGGGCGCCTGACGCACCCCTCCGCCCTCTCGCTTCGCCTGCGCGAGAGGTGGTGGTAAGCTTCGCCATCCTTGGAGCGCGCCCATGGCCTTCCTCGACACAGCCCCCAAACACGCCCCCGACGGCTTCTTCGCCTCCGACGCCTGGACCTGGTGGCAGGCGCGCCGGCTTGGCTACAACCTGACGCTCGCGGCGGCCGGCTGGATCGCCTACGGGCTCGCCGTCGGCCTGAACTACGGCTTCGGCCATCCGGTGTGGAAGGATTGGCGCGGCGGCCTGGGGATGACGATCTTCCTCGGCATCGTCTGGCTGGTGGTGATGGGTTTCGCCAATGTCGCCTTCCTGCTGGGTCCCGCCGTCGAGGGCTGGGTCAAGCCGGCCGACATCGCCCGCTACCGGCGCACGGCCTGGACCATGGGGCTGTGGGGCTCGGCGGCGGTGGCCTTCATCTTCCCGGCCGTGCAGCTCGCCATGCTGATCGCGCACAGCTGAATTGCGGCGTCGCTTGAGGAAAGGCTCCCGGCGCACTACCTTACGAGGTGGCGGGTCTGCTGCGGCCCTCGTCGAAGGCGACATATTCCAGCGACCTTAATTCACTCTTAGGGAGCTGTCCCTGGCCGAGACCGTGGTCTCGGGCACACGGCGCCCACCTGGTCTAACCAGGTCGAGGGAATGAAACAGTCCTTCACGGTTCTCACGGCGCCGCCACCCTTTCCCCGCCCCCTTTCCCCGGGCCCCCCGGCGCCGCTATAGCAGCCGGCGTGACCTCCACCTTCGACAAGGCCGCGCTTCGCCTGCGCATGCGCGACCTGCGCCCCCGCCTGGCCGCCGATGCGCCCAACGCGGCCGCCCGCGCCGCGCGGCACCTGCCGCTCGATCGCCTGCCGCACTTCGAGGCGGCGGCGGTCTACTACGCCCAGGGCTCCGAGCTCGATCCGACGCCGCTCGCCCGGCGGCTGATCGCGGAGGGCCGGACGGTCGCCCTGCCGGTGGCGCGCCGCCGCGAGGGCCTGCTGCAATTCCGCCACTGGACGCCGGGCGAGGCGCTGGAGCCGGACGCCGTCGGCGTGCCCTCGCCGCCCCCCGCCGCGGCCGCCGTGACGCCGCAGCTGGTGGTCGCCCCGCTGCTCGCCTTCGACCGCCGCGGCGGCCGGCTGGGCCAGGGCGGCGGCCACTATGACCTGACGCTGCAGGCCCTTCGGGCGGCGGGCGCGGTTTTTGTCCTGGGTCTCGCCTACGCCGGCCAGCTGGTGGATGAGATCCCGATGGAGCCGCACGACCAGCCGCTTGACGCCGTCCTCACCGAGGCCGGCTATATCGCCTTGCGACGGGACTAGACGATGCGGATTGCCTTCTTCGGGGATGTGGTCGGCCGATCGGGCCGCGAGGGCCTGGCCGAGCATCTGCCGGGCCTGCGCCGGCGGCTGGGCCTGGAGTTCGTGATTGCCAATGCCGAGAACGCCGCGGCCGGCTTCGGCATCACTGAGGCCACGGCGCGCGAGCTGTTCGACGCCGGCGCCGATGCGCTGACGCTGGGCAACCACGCCTGGGACCAGAAGGAAGCCCTGACCTACATCGTGCGCGAGCCGCGGCTGATCCGGCCCTTGAACTATCCGCCCTTCGCTGGCGCGCCCGGCCGCGGCGCGCAGCTGTTCGAGACCCAGGGCGGCAAGCGGATCGTGGTGATCAACCTCCTGGGCCGCCTCCACATGGATAGCCTCGACGATCCGTTCGCCGCGGTCGACCGGGAGCTGGAGGCCTCGCCGCTGGGCGCGGTCGCCGATGCGCTGGTGGTCGACATGCATGCCGAGATCACCTCGGAGAAGATGGCCATGGGCCACTTCTGCGACGGCCGCGCGAGCCTGGTGGTGGGCACCCACACCCACGTGCCGACCGCCGACGCCCAGATCCTGCCGGGCGGCACCGCCTTCCAGACCGACGCCGGCGCCTGCGCCGACTACGACAGCGTCATCGGCAACGACAAGGAAGAGCCGCTCCGGCGCTTCACGACCCGCATCTCCGGCGGCCGCTTCAAGCCGGCCGAGGGCCCGGCCACCGTCTGCGGGGTCTATGTGGAGACCGACGACGCCACCGGGCTCGCCCGCCGCATCGAGCCGATCCGGGTGGGCGGCCGGCT
>NZ_DASZBG010000005.1:0-30713 GCF_035944335.1 Phenylobacterium sp.
TTTTGACAGGGCGTGGGCCTGGGCGCACTGTCGGGGGAGTGGCGTGATCCCCAATCCGCAACTCAGGAGGGTCTCATGTCGGACCCCGTCGCGCCTGCTCGCCCCAAGGTGAAATCCGCAGCCCGCAAGGCGAAGCCAGCCGCCCTGACCTCGGGGACGATTTCACCCAGATGGACCCTGGTCACGGCGACCGGTGGGCCGAATTACAACGGGCTCGCCGGCGTCCTGGTCAGCCTGCGGCTCTACGATCCGGTCACGCGAACAGCGCCCATGGCCCTGATGCTGGTCGGCTCAGGACCTTCGTACTGGACGTCCCGGGACGGGCTGGCGTGGACCGAGACCCCGATGCCGGCGGACTACGTCCCCCGCCTGGGCCCCTGCGCCTCCTCGACCGGCTTCACGACCCTCAATCTGTTCGGCGGCTTCGCGGAGGGGGTGATACTCGGCGACCTGTGGACCTTTGAGGGCGCGCGCTTCGTCAACGATCCCGGGAATTCGTGGCGCCCGGGGGGCGGCTGGCAGAAGGTGTCGACCACCCGGCCGACGAACCCCCTGCCGACCGGCCGTTTCGGCGCCTGTATGGCGGGCAGCCTGGAGCCTGGCCTCGAGACCGCCACCTGGGGCTCGTCCAGGGGCCTCTTCATCTATGGCGGAAACTTCGCCTTCAACGAACCAGGCGACGTGTGGTCGACGACGGGATGGGTCGGTCCGTGGACAAGGCAACCGGGCAGGCCTGGCGCCGTCGACCAGGCCGCCGGGGTCTGCTGGAACGGGCGCCTCTTTCAATTCGGCGGCCACAGGGGAAACACCGTCGTCAACGAGGTCTGGTACAGCGACGACAGTGGCGCCAGCTGGACGCAGGCGCCCACGCCGCCGTGGAACGGGCGCTCCGAGATCGCGGTGGCGAAGCTGGGCGGCAGCCTGTGCCTGGTCGGCGGGGCCACGTTCCACCCTCAGAACGAGATGTGGATCACGGATGACGGCCTGACCTGGACCCCGGGGCCGACGCCGCCCGGGAACATCGGGGTCTACGGTGGGCTCACCGGCTGCAAGGAGGCCCAGTCGGACGAGGAGCCGCAGCGGGCGTGGTTCGTCGGCCAGGACGGCTGCGTGGCCAAGCTGGAGCTGTGAGGCGGGGGTTCTGGCCGGCCGGGTTGGCGGCTGAGCCACGTACCCGATCGTTCCCATTTTGTTCTTGACGGCTGCGCGCGTTTGTGGGAGAATTCGGGCATCGTTGCGGAGTGCGGCTTGAGCTTGGGGCCCCAAGGGTTCGGGGCTGGGCGTGCGGGGCGGCGGTTTTCATTAATCTGAGGTGGGTTGGCTAAGGCGCTGTGCGCGTGGCCGTTCCGGCCGCTCGCTCGGCTCGCGGCGTTCGTTGCTGCGATCGATCCCCCGGATCGATCGCTCGGCTGCGCCGACCGCGCCTCACCCCCTCCCCCGCTGCGCGGGAAAGGAAGGAGGATGCATGGCGAAGGATCGGCGGGTTCCGGCGGAGCTGCGGCGGCGGCGCGAGTACGTGATGTGGTCGGAGGCGCTGGGGCGGCGGCTGTGCGAGCGGCTGGCGGCGGGCGAGCTGCTCTATGTGATCTGCCGGGAGCCGGGGATGCCGACGCCGGAGGCGGTGGCGAAGTGGGCGAAGGCGAAGCCCGGGTTCGGGGCGGCGCTGGTCTCGGCCCGGCGGGCCGGGGGGCGGGCGGCCGGGACGCGGGGGCCGGTGGACACCATCTGCGCAGAGGTCGCCGAGGAGGTGTTCCAGCGGCTCTGCGACGGGGAAAGCCTGACGCGGATCGGGGCCGATGCGGCCATGCCGTGCCTGTCGACCCTGATGCGCTGGCGCCGGCGTTTTCCGGAGTTCGAGGAGATGGTGCAGCTGGGCATGCGGGTGCGCGCCGAGCGGATGGCCGACGAGGGCTGGGACATGGCCATGGCCGCGACGCCGGAGACCGCCTACCTGACCCATGTGCGGCTGGGGCACCTGCGCTGGATGGCGGGCGTGATGGCGCCCAGGGTATTCGGCGCGCGGCGGCCGGAGGGGGAGGCGGCGCAGGAGAAGCTGACCGTGCTGATCCGGACCTTCACCTCGGAGGTCGATCCGGTGACGGGGAAGATGAAGGTGGTGTCGCTGTGCCCCAATCCGCTGACCGGGGAGATGGAGCGGACCGACGTTGCGGGCTGGGCGCCGACGCCGCCGGACGCGGTGATCATACCGGCGGGATAGGGACGCGGGTGAGATGCGGTCGCGCGCCGGCCGCCTTGCCGGTCTTACGCGGCCCGGCCCGTCGCCGGCTGGTCGCGCAGATAGGCGAGCAGCGTCTCGGGGCTGGTGACCGTATAGGGGTCGTCGTCAGAGCCCGTGTCGTTGATGCCCGGCTCTTCGAACCACTTCTCGATCACGCCGTCGTTGACCACCATGGCGTAGCGCCAGCTGCGGTAGCCGAAGCCCAGATGGTCCTTGTTGACCAGCATTCCCATCCGACGGGTGAAGTGGCCCGAGCCGTCGGGCAGGATCCTGATCCGCGAGAGGCCCAGGTGGCGAGCCCACTGATAGGCGACGAAGGCGTCGTTGACGGTGACGCAGACGACGTCGTCCACGCCGAGGGCCTTGAACGCCTCGTAGAGCCGCTCGAACGCCGGGCATTGCTCGTTGGAGCAGGTGGGGGTGAAGGCGCCCGGCAGGGAGAAGACGACCACGCGCCTGCCGGCGAAGACGTCGGCGGTGGTGACGTCCTGCCAGCGGAACGGGTTTTCGCCGCCGATGGACTCGTCGCGGACGCGGGTCTTGAAGGTGATGTCGGGAAGGGTTCGGCCCTGCATGTGGATCCTGTCTTGAAATGGTGGGCGCGCGGGCCCCGTTGACCCTCCAGCTAGGGGAGGGCCCATCAAAGGTCCAATCGATTGTTTCGTGGTTTTGGATAGGTTCAGTCTATCCGGAGCGGTCGGCGCCCTCGGCGTAGGGTCTCCGTCCCGCCGCCGCGCAGGCGCGGCCGGCGCGGTTTCCGGTTGTGGAATCGGCGGCTCGCCCGGCCCATTCCTCGGACCGGCGGCGGCGTACCCGAGATGGCGCGCGGGCAAAGGTAGGGGCAGGCCGCCGCGGCGCCGTCTTAACCACAAGTCGGCGGCCGGATCCGAGCCCACGGTCTCCGTCGTCCCAAAATCCCCGCGCCCCAAAGGCGTGGGGATTTTCATTTGGGGGCTGGAGGCCGGGCGACGCCCGGTGCCGGACATGGAAAGCCCCGGCGGAGTGGCGACGCCCGCCGGGGCCGGGTCCGTGTGAGGCGGCGGGTTCGCACCGCCGCGCCATAGCAACGCTTGCCACAGTAGGCCGTTCCGGCGCGGCGGCAAGGCCTGAGGGTGCGCGCAGGGGCGCGGGGGGGGGTGCGGCGAGGTTGCCCGTGCGTCAGGCGCGGCGAGGTGTATTCTCCGGGCCAAGGCCTGCTGGGATGGGCCGTCGGGAGGATATGGCCATGCGTCGCGCGCGGGTTCTGGCGGTTGGGGCCGCGGTTTGGGCACTGGGGTTCGGGGCTGCGATGGCCGCCGCGCCGTCCGCCAAGCCGATCACCGGGAAGGCGAAGGCCGCGGCGGCCGGCCCTGTGGCCGATCCGACCATCCGGCGGCCGGGCTGGACCATGCGCAATGCGATGGGCCAGCCGGACCTCTCGGGCTACTGGTCCAACGCCACGCTGACGCCGCTGACCCGCAGCCGCAACATCACCGACAAGCCCAGGCTGACGCTGGCCGAGGCGCGGAGCCTGGAGGGGGCGTTCACCCAGGCGCTGGAGGACAGCGACAAGCCGACCGACCCGAACGAGAGCACCCAAGCCGTGCAGAAGAAGTTCGGCAATTCGGAGCTGTTGAAGATCCGCCCCGATTTCGCCGCGGCGGGCGGCGACGTGGGCGGCTACAACGTCGCCTGGATCGATCCGGGCACCCACATCATGGAGGTGAACGGCGAGTTCCGGACCTCGATCCTGACCACGGAGAACGGCCTGCCGCCGCCGCGCAAGGACGGCAAGGCGACCAGCTTCTACGGCGGCGGGCGCGACAGCTACGACAGCTATGAGACGCGCGGGATCGGCGAGCGGTGCATCATGGGCTTTGGCCGCAACGCCGGGCCGCCGATGCTGGCCAACGGCTATTACAACAACGACTACTACATCATCCAGACGCCGGACGCCGTGGCGATCCAGACCGAGCTGGTGCACGACACCCGGATCATCCGGCTGTCGGGCGGCCATCGCACCGACGGGGTGCGGCCGTGGATGGGCGATAGCGTCGGCCACTACGAGGGCGACACCCTGGTGGTGGAGACCACCAACATCCCGCAGGGCCAGCAGTTCTTCGGATCCTGGAAGAACCTGAAGGTGACCGAGTGGTTCACGCGGGTCTCGCCCAGCCGGATCAACTACCGCTTCGAGGTCAGCGACCCCGACACCTGGGACAAGCCCTGGGGCGGCGAGTACGACTTCGCGCCGCTGAAGGGCATCGTCTACGAATACGCCTGCCACGAGGGCAACTACGCCCTGCCGGCGATCCTGGCGGGCGCGCGGCGCCAGGAGAAGGATGCGGCGGAGGCGGCGGCGGCCAAGACCGCGGCGCCGGTTCCGGCCGCGGTGGCGCCGGCGAAGGGCAAGCCGGGGGCGAAGTGAGTTAGTCCATCCCTCCCCTGAAGAGGAGGGATTGGGCGGCGCTACATCCGATCCGGAACGCTGATGCCCAGGAGGTCCAGGGCCAGGTCAAGCTGTTTCAGGGTGGCGGCGGCCAAGGCCAGGCGCGAGGCGCGGGTGGCGGCGTCGGGGGCCTGGAGGATCGGGCAGGCGGCGTAGAACCGGGAGAAGGCCTGGGCCAGGCGCCAGGCGTGCTCGGCCACCGCATTGGGCGCCTGGCGATCGTAGCTTTCGGTGAGCGCGTCCTCGAAGGCGTCGAGGGTCAGGGTGAGGTCGCGCTCGGCCGGCTCGGCGACCCGGATGGGACCCGAGGTGTGGCCGGCCTCGGCGGCGCGGCGGATCAGCGATTTCACGCGGACCGCCTGGTAGAGCAGGTAGGGGCCGGTCTTGCCCTCGAAGGCGGTGAAGCGGTCGAGGTCGAAGACGTAGCTGGTGCCGCGGAAGTTGGCGAGGTCGGCGAACTTCAGCGCGGCGACCGCGACCGAGCCTGCGATCTCCTCGAACTCCGCCTCCGGCAGGTCCTCGCCGAGGCCCGCCTCGTGCAGCCGTTCGCGGGCCTTGGACCGCGTCATCTCGATCAGCTCACCCAGCTTCAGGACGCCGCCCTCGCGGGTCTTGAAGGGCTTGCCGTCGGGACCGTTCATGGTGCCGAAGCCGATGTGCAGCAGTTGGCCCTGCGCGGCGTAGCCGGCCAGGTAGGCGGCGCGGAAGACGATCTCGAAATGGTCGGCCTGGCGCTGGTCGACGCAGTAGATGACGAGCTGCGGATCGAAGGTCTGCCTGCGGTCGAGGATGGTGGCGAGATCGGTCGTGCCGTACATGGCCGAGCCCTCGGAGGAGACCACCAGCAGCGGCGGCAGCTCCTTCTTGTCGGTCTCGCGCGCCACCCGGACGATGCGGGCGCCCTGGTCGTCGATCAACAGGCCCTTCTCGTCGAGGTCGCCGATCATCGGGGCGATCAGCGGGTCGACGTCGCTCTCGCCCTTCCAGAGATCGAAGTCGACGCCCAGCGCATGGAAGTCGCGCTCGAGAGCGACCTGGGTCACCTCGCGGAAGCGGCGCCACAGCAGATAACAGCCGGCCTGCTTGGCCTGAAGTTCGGCGGTGAGGCGCCGCGCGCGGTCGCGGTAGGTCGGGTCGTCCTTGCCGCGTTGCGCCGACAGCGGATAGAGCCGGTCGAGGTCGTCCAGGCTGACCCGCTGGAAGGGCTCGGGGATCGGGCCATTGATGGCGCCGCCCTCGGTGTTGAGCCGCTCCACCAGGCCGGCGATCTCGGCGTCCTCGTCCATGACCGCGCCGATCAAGAGGCCCATCTGGTAGCCCCAGTCGCCGAAGTGGGCGTCGCCCAGCACCTCGTCGCCGCGGAAGCGGTAGAGCCGCTTGACGCTCTCGCCGATGATCGAGGCGCGCAGGTGGCCCACGTGCATGGGCTTGGCGACATTGGGACCGCCGTAGTCGACGATGACCCGGCGGGGATGGGCCACCCGTTCGGCGCCGGCGCGCGGGTCGGCGGCGATCTCGTCGGCCCGCCCGGACAGCGCCGCGTCGCTGGCGCGCATATTGATGAAGCCGGGCCCGGCGACCTCGACGGAGGCCAGCCGCGGGTCAGTCCGCAGGGTCTCGGCCACCGCCGTCGCGATCTCGCGCGGGGTCTTGCCCGAGCTGTTCTCCGGGCGCTTGGCGGCGGGCAGGGCGCCATTGCACTGGAAGTCGGCGAGGTCGGGACGGTCGGACGCGGTGACGCGCCCCAGTTCGGGCGGCAGGCCAAGCTGCGCGAAGGCGGCGGCGACCGCTTCGCCGAGGCCCTTCTTCAGGTCGCTCATTTCGTGGCGGCGGCGACCTGGCCCTGGCCGACGTTGAGCCGGAAGCGCTTACCCAGACGATTGAAGTCGGCCATTTCCGGCGTCACGTCGAAGCCGACCAGCACCTCGAAGTTCTCGCCCGAGGTGCCGGCGCCGGCGCGCGGGATGACGATGTCGTTGATCGACTCGCGGCGGTAGACGCGGTCCTGGCCGGCCGGGAAGGTGATCGGCACGTCGAAGTTCTGCTTGGCGAGCACCTCGCGGTTCCGGTCGGTGACGGCGACCCAGTAGTGATAGGTCTTGCTCGCGCCGCCGGCGGTCGGGCCGCGGCCGAACTCGAACAGCACTTCCATGGCCATCTTGATCGGCTCGGCCTCCTTGTAGGCGCAGCCGGCGGAGACGCCCTGGATCTCGCCGGTGAAGCCGACGTTGGCCGAGGCCTCCTTGTTCTCCTTGAACTCGACGTAGCGGGCGGCGTCGTAGAGCGCCTTCACATAGGGGCAGGGGCCGGCGTTGCGCAGGGCCGGCAGCGGGGCCTGGTTGTCGCTCCACTCCTTGTCGCGCTTCTTCTTGGCGGCGTCTTGCTGCTGCTGCTTGGAATCCTCGTCGCCGCCGCGGCCGCCCCGGCCGCCACCCCCGGCGCCTCCGCCGTACTGGGCGAAGCTGAGCCCCGGCGCGGCGGCCAGGACAGCGGCGATGGAGATCAACAGGAGGCGGCGCATGGGGATAAGGTCCGGGCAGGCGTGAACGCCGCGGGCAAACCCCGCGGTTCGAGCCCTTCAGTAAAGCCTATCGAATGCGGCGGCAACGCGGCTGGCGTCCTCTCCCGCCGAGCGGGAGAGGGGGGTCGGCCGCTAGTTCGCGCCGGCCCGCCGTCGCTTTTCCAGCTCCTCGGCCTCGTCGGCCAGCTTGTCCCAGTCGCGGGACATGAGAAGGAGCTGTTCCCGGACGGAGCCGTCCTTTGCCCGCCCCGCCTGTCGGCGCAGCTTGGCGGCCTGTTCGCGATAACCCTCAGCCGTCATCTTTCCCCACGGCAAACCTGGTGTGCATGACCAATCCGGCGCCGACCCTCAGTCGCTGAGCCGCGCGCAACATTGGTACGCCGAACTTCTTAACATGATAAGATTCTGCGCGAGGACCAGACGCCCGCTCGACGGCTCGCCCGCGGCTTCATCCGGAGGTCACGCGAGAGGCCCCGCGTGCTATCCCCGCGAGGAGATGAGCCGATCGTGGCAAGCTCACCCGGCCGGCGCGCAGGACCCGATATGCAAGACCGTTCCGTGACGGATGGACCCAATTTGGGGCCTCCCGAGGCTCAAGGGCGCCTCGCGGGCACCTTGCCGATGCTGCTGCTGCGCGCCCGCGAGGCGGTGCTCGAACCCGCGCGCCCGATCCTGCGACGCCATGCGCTCACCGAGGCGCAATGGCGCGTCCTTCGCACCCTCGACGTGGACGGGGCGATGGAGGCCACGCGCCTGGCCAGGGCGGTCTTTCTGCATGGCTCCAGCCTGACGCGCATCGTGCGCGACCTCGCCGCCAAGGCCTACGTCGCCAAAAGGCCCGATCCGCAGGACGGCCGCGTGGTCCTGGTGGCCATCTCGCCGGCCGGTTCGGCGATCGTCAAAGAGCTCCTGCCGCTGATCCGCGCCATCGCCGCCCAGCACCGCGCCGCCTACGGCCCCGAGGCCCTCGACGACCTTGAGGATCGGTTGCGGAAGCTGATCGCCACGGCGGCCGGGGCCGGCGAGTAGCGACCGCCGATTCCCAACATGGGAATTTTGTCTTGCCTCGATCTTCCCAATATGGGAACATGAGGCATGAGGGTGATCGCCCGGAGCACCTTGGCGGCCTTCGCCCAGCGTCATCCGGCGACCAGAGCCTCGCTCGCCCATTGGCTGTCGGTGACCAAGGCGGCCGCATGGACGACGGCCGCGGAGGTGCAGGCGGCGTTTTCGAAGGCCAAGGCGCTCAATGGGGAGCGGGTGCGATTCGAAGTGAGCGGAGGCGACTATCGGCTGATCGTGGCGTTCGACTTCGCGCGCCAGATCGCCTTCATCAAGTTCCTCGGGACGCACGCGGAATACGACGACGTGGACGCCCTGACCGTTTCGATCTTCTGAGGAGGCCCCGATGGCTATTCGACCCATCCGCAACGATGAAGATCACGCCGCGGCGCTTCGGGAGATCGAACGGCTGTGGGGCGCCGAACCCGGCACGCCGGAAAGCGATGCCCTGGAGGTGCTGGCCACGCTCGTCGACCGCTATGAGGACGAGCGCTTCCCGCTGCCCGACGCCGATCCCGTGGCGGTGATCGAAGCCTATATGGAAAACAACGACCTCAGCCGGAAGGACCTTGCCGCGGTGCTCGGCTCCGCGTCGCGGGCGACCGAGGTCATGTCGCATCGGCGCGCGCTGTCGATCGAGCATATCCGCCGGATCCATCGGGCCTGGAATATCCCCGCCGATCTCTTGATCGGCGCGGGCCGTCGGGCGAGCGCATAGGCTGGCGGCGGCGGGCGGTCGCGCCTAAGTTCCGCCCGCCATGAACGACGCCCCTTCCAAACTCGAGCTGACCGTGCTGCTGGCGACGCCGCGGGGCTTTTGCGCCGGCGTCGACCGGGCGATCCAGATCGTCGAGAAGGCGATCGAGAAATATGGCGCGCCGGTCTATGTGCGCCACGAGATCGTCCACAACCGCCATGTGGTGGAGCGCCTGAAGGCGCTGGGCGCGGTGTTCGTCGAGGAACTGGAGGAATGCCCGGCCGACCGGCCGGTGGTGTTCTCGGCCCATGGGGTGCCCAAGGCGGTGCCGGCCGAGGCGAAGTCGCGCAAGATGTTCTACCTCGACGCCACCTGCCCGCTGGTCTCCAAGGTGCATGTGGAGGCCCAGCGCCACTTCGACGCCGGCCGCGAGATCGTGCTGATCGGCCACGCCGGCCATCCCGAAGTGGTCGGCACCATGGGCCAGCTGCCCGAGGGCGCGGTGGCGCTGATCGAGACGGTGGCCGATGCGCAGGCCTACATCCCGCGCGACCCCGCGACGCTGGCCTTCGTGACCCAGACGACGCTGTCGGTGGACGACACCGCCGACATCGTGGCGGCGCTGCGCGCGCGCTTCCCGGCCATCGCCGCGCCGCACAAGGAAGACATCTGCTACGCCACCACCAACCGCCAGGAGGCGGTGAAGGCGGTGGCCGGCCGAAGCGAGGTGCTGCTGGTGCTGGGCAGCGCCAACTCCTCCAATTCGGTCAGGCTCGCCGAGGTCGGACGGCGGGCCGGGGCGCGGGCCTATCTGATCGACGACGCCGAGGGGCTGGATGTGGCCTGGCTCGAGGGCGCACGGACCGTGGGCGTGACGGCCGGCGCCTCGGCGCCGGAGGTGCTGGTGCAGGGGGTGATCGACCGGCTGGCGGAGCACTTCGCCGTCCAGGTCGAGGAGCTCGACGCCGAGCGCGAGACGGTCTCGTTCAAGCTGCCGCGGGCGCTGGCGGGGTAGGACGAGGCGCGCGGCGCCTCGGGCTGCGGCCGCGCTAGCTGGGCCAGAAGGGCTCCTTCGGGACCTCGGCGGCGGCGCGTTCGCAGGCGGCCTTGAAGTCGTAGGGGACCTCGGTGGCGCAGTCCGGCCAGGCGCCGCTCGTCATCCAGTAGTCGACCAGACCCAGCCGCGCGCAGATCGTCGGGAAGCGAGGGTCGTCGCGCAGCGCCTTGTAGGGCGCCTGGAAGAGCAGTTCGGTGCGATAGGCGTTGATGCCCACGATGTCGCGGCTGTTGCCCTGCGGACCAAGGGGAAAGCGCTCGGCCAGCTCATAGGCGAGGTCGACGAGCCCCGCGCGGGCGGTGACGGCGAGCGTGCCCGGCTGGATGCCGCCGACGGCTTGGGAGCCGGTGGTGACGCGCTGGGCGAGCGCCGCCAGATTCTCCGGGGTGGGGTCGCGCCAGACCCGCAGGAGAGGAAGGATGCCGCGCAGTTCGCGCAGCGGATGCGCCGCCAGCCAGTCGGGCTGCATCCGGCGATCGAACTCCTCCCAGTCCTCCATGTAGGCCCGGGTGACGAGCGCATTCCATGAGAAGGGGGCGGCGTCGTAGTCGGCGATGATCGCGTCGAAGATTTCCGCGGCCTCGCCATACCGCTCCACGCCGCACAGGTAGAAGCCGACGCCGTTGGCGGCGTTGCGGTTGAGGGGATCCATCTTCAACCATCGCTCGGCGCTCTCGAGGCCTTCGCGGAGCCGGCCGACATTGAGATGGAACTGGACCGCAGCCGAACCGGTGCCTTGGATTCCCTGCGGGACGGGACGCGCCTGCATCATCCGATGCGCCAGGGACTCCATTTCGACGAAGGCCCCGAACGGCGGCTCCAGGGACATCAGCGCGTTCAGCGCCACGGGGTGTTCCGGATCGAGCTTCAGCGCCCGCTCGGCATGGCGGCGGATCACCTTGGCCCGGGCGGGGCGGCCCCGATACGGCTCGAACAGCAGGTGGTGGGCGCTGGCGTCGGCGAGCCTGGCCCAAGCGTCGGCGAAATCGGGGTCCTTCTCCACCGCGAGCTCGAGCAGGGCGATGCACCGCTGCGCCTCTTCCGGGGTGTCGGACTGCGGCGTGGCGCGCAGGTAGAGGTCGTAGGCGCCCACGTCGACGGCCTTGGCGTCGAGGTCGAAGGCGTGGCCCAGGGCGGCGGCGATCTGTTCGGAGATCTCGTCCTGGACGGCGAAGATGTCCTCGATGTCCCGGTCGAAGCGGTCCGACCACAGGGTGGTGCGCGAGCGGGTGTCCACCAGGTGCGCGCTGACCCGGACCCGGCCCGCCGCCCGCCGGATGGAGCCGTCGAGGACGTGGGTGCAGGCCAGAGCCTCGGCGGCCTCGGCCTTGTGGCCGCCCCGGAACTGGAAGCTCGAGGTGCGGCCGATGACCTTCAGGCCAGCGCCGCGGCTGAGGCGCTGGATGATGTCCTCGCTGACGCCGTCGGAGAAGAATTCCATCTCCGCGTCGTTGGAGAGGTTGTCGAACGGCAGCACCGCCAGGAGCGGCCCGCCGCCGCCGGCATGGCTGGTCCGGCGCGGGGCGGACGGCGCGGGCGCGGCGGCGCCCATCAGGTCGGCGACGCTGGCGGTGACCTTGGCCCAGTTCGGATGGGTGTGCGCCATCGCCGGGCCGGAGAGGTCCGCGCACTGGATCTGGTCGAAGGGCATGGGCAGGCGCGCGCCGTCGACCGAGAGCTGCACCAGCTTGTTCTCGCCGCGGGCCCGATCGGCTTCCGAGCGGACCCACTGGGAGCGGACCGCCTCCGCCGACCAGATCACCACGACCGCCTTGGCAAGCGCCAGCTGCTCCTCGATCACCTCGCCATAGGCGCGGTGGGTCGGCAGGTTGTCGTCGTTCCAGACGCTATAGCCCTCGCGGCGCAGCGCATCGGCGACCGCGCGGGCCTGCCGGGCTGTCGAGCGGGCATAGGAAATGAATATGTCCGCCATCGATACGGAACGCCCCCAACTGTCATGAACCCTAGCCGGACTCTCCGGGCTGCGGCTAGGGGGGCCGGGAACTGGCGCCGGAGAGCCGGCGACGGGACGATTTGGGCTCGCGGCGCGTTAGGCCGGGATGGATACGCCCTCGACACCGCCGGGCGAGGGCAGCCAGATCCTGCCCGCGCACATCGAAGACACCCTGCAGGCGATCGCGCGCCTGCACATCGACCACCGGCGCGGCGCCACGGGTCTGCAGGAGACGGTGGAGCGGCTGACGCGGTTTTTCAGCCGGCCGCGGGCCGCCGGGCTGCTGGCCCTGGTGGTGGTGGTCTGGATCGGGGCGAACCTCATGCTGCGGGCCGGCGGGCGGACGCCGTTCGATCCGCCGCCCTTCAGCCTGTTACAGGGCGCGGCGGGGGTGACGGCGCTGTTCATGACCGTGTTCATCCTGGTGACCCAGCGGCGCGAGGACCAGCTCAGCGAGCTCCGCGAGCAGCTCACCCTTGAGCTGGCCATGCTGTCGGAGCAGAAGGCGGCGAAGATCATCGAACTCCTCGAGGAGCTGCGGCGCGACATGCCCGGCGTGCGCAACCGCACCGACCTCCAGGCCGACGTGCTGTCCCAGCCCGCGGACCCCGAAGCGGTGCTCGAGGCGCTGAAGGAGACGCAGGCCGTGGCGGAGACGACCACGGCGGCGGACCCGTCGAGCCTGCGGCTCACCGATGCCAAACCCTCGCCCGACTCGGCCGATCCTGTCGGCGACGCCAAGCCCTGAAGGAGAGCCCGATGACGGTCGTCGAGGACCTGAAACACGATCTGAAGGACGCCGAACACCAGCTGCTGGTGCAGCTGCGCCTGCTGCGCCGCAACCTGCGCGCCGAGACCGCGGCGGTGCTGGGCAAGCGCGAGCTGACCCTCGGCCAGCGCGTCGCCGACACCGTGGCCGCCGGCATGGGATCGTGGCGCTTCATCATCATCCAGAGCTCGATCCTGCTGGTCTGGATCGCGCTCAACGTCACCGCCTATGTGCACCGGTGGGACCCCTATCCCTTCATCCTCCTGAACCTCGCCCTGTCGTTCCAGGCGGCCTATGCCGCGCCCTTCATCATGATGAGCCAGAACCGGCAGCAGGACATCGACCGCAAGGAGGCCGAGGAGGATCACAAGATCAACATCAAGGCCGAGCTGGAGATCGAGCTGCTGCACCAGAAGATCGACGCGCTGCGCGAGAAGGAGGTGCTGTTCCTGACCGAGGCGATCCAGGACCTCACCCAGCTGCTGCAGGAGGAGCGGTCGGGCCGCAAGGCGCCGGCGCGCAAGGCTCCGCGAAAGCCGGCCGCCGGGGCCGGGCGGAGCGCACCGAGGAGGTAGGCGGGGGGCGTCTGAGGCGGTTTCGCCCGCCTAGCGGCGCTCGGCTTCCTCGACGACGGCCTCGATGGCGCAGACGACGCCGGTGGGCGCGAAGTCCAAGGTGACCTCGCCGCCAAGCTCCGCGGCGAGGGTCCGCTTGATGAGGCGCGAGCCGAAGCCCTGCCGCGATGGCGGCTCGACGGGCGGGCCGCCGCGCTCGGTCCAACGAAATCCGAGACGTTTGCAATCGGCCGCCTCGTCGAAGGTCCAGTCGATCGAGACCCGCCCGGTGGCGTTCGACAGGGCGCCGTACTTCACGGCGTTGGTGGCCAGTTCGTGCAAGGCCATCGAGAGGGCCAGCGCCACCCTGGGCGGCAGGAGGATGTCGGGCCCGCCGATATGGATGCGGTCTTCCCGACGGTCGCGATAGGCGGCCAGGGCTTCGCGCACGATGTCGCTGAGCGCGGCGCACTCCCAGCTCTGGCGGGTGAGCACGTCGTGGGCCCGCGACAGGGCGATCAGACGGTCCTCCAGGGCTTCGCGCGCCTCCTCGGGCGTCGCGGCGGTGCGCAGCGTCTGGGAGGCGATCGACTGGACCGTGGACAGGGTGTTCTTCACCCGGTGGTTCAGCTCATTGATCAGGGTCTGCTGGTTGTCGGCGGCGCGCCGCTGTTCGGTGCGGTCGCGCAGGATCTTCAGGAAGCCGATGGCGTCGCCCTCCTCGCTGCGCAGCGGCATCATCAGACCGTTGGCCCAGAACCGCGAGCCGTCCTTGCGCAGGTGCCACCGCTCGGCCTCGGCGCGGCCTTTTTGCAGCGCCGTCGCCATCTCCTGCTGCGGGACGCCCGCGGCGCGGTCCTCGCGCGACCAGATCGTGGGCGCGATCCCGCCGATGACCTCGTCGGCCTCCCATCCCAG
Organism: Phenylobacterium sp.; assembly: GCF_035944335.1. GTDB lineage: Bacteria > Pseudomonadota > Alphaproteobacteria > Caulobacterales > Caulobacteraceae > Phenylobacterium. Next base: position 14,200 of record NZ_DASZBG010000005.1, read on the forward strand.
GATGTTGCGCGCGCCCGCGTTCCAGATGGTCACCCGACCTTCGAAGTCGGTGGAGAGGATGGCGAAGTCGGTGGCGCTCTCGAGGATCAGCCGGTAGCGCTCGTCGATCTCGCGACGCGCCGCTTCCACGGCCAGCCGCGAGCGGGCTTCGGCGATTTCGCCGGCCAGGGCGTTGGCGTCGGTCAGGTCGGTGATCACGCCGCACATCACCGCCCCGGCGTCGGTGGTCAGGGCGCCCAGGGACAGGCGGGCGGGAAAGCTCTCGCCGTCCGCCCGGCGCAGCGCGATCTCCGCACTGCCGCCGCTGGCCAGCAGGCTGGTGAAGATGGCCCGGTCGGACTCCACGACGAAGCGTCTGAAGCGGTGGGCCAGGACGCGTTCCGGCGGCAGGTCCAGCAGCTCCGCCAAGGCCGCGTTGGCGTAGAGGACCACCGCGTCGGCGCTGAGCATGACCGCGCCCTCGCGCATCTGTTCGATCAGCAGGCGGTAGGATCGATCGGCGTTCTCGAGGGTGTAGATCCGCCGGGACTCAGGCGCGCCGACAACCACCGCGTCGACCTCGCCGTTGCGGATGGCGTCGAGCGTCTCGCGCGCCTCCGCGAGCTGGGCTTCCAGCTCGCCGATGCGGCGCCTGTCGACGGCCTGCGGCGAGGGGTTCGCCACCGCGGCGCTATTCGCGATCGGGTTCGCCAACGGCGGCCTCCGATGGGGCCGGCTCGATCTCGAGGCCCTTGAGCACGCGGGCATTGTCGGAGAGGTCGCCGATGATCCGGCGAACCGGCTCGGGGGAGAGCTTCACGAGCGTCGGAGCCGCGATGATCTGGTATTCCGACGCGGCCTCGGGCTGCTGGTAGATGTCGATCACCTGCAGATCGAACAGCTCGGCCGGCTGGGTCGACAGGATCTGGCGCAGGTTGGCGATGGCGCGCAGGGACCGCGGCGTGGTGCCGGTGATGTAGAGACGAAGGACGTATTTGGGTCCGACCTCGACCTCGGGAGCGGTGCTCATGACGGAGGGCTCCTGACCTCGAGGCCGATCAGCACCTTCTCCGTGTCGGCGAGGCTGCCGATGATCCGCTTGATCGGCGCGGGGAGGCGCCTGACGAGCGTCGGTATGGCGACGATCTCGTCCTTTGCCGCCAGCTCCGGGTTCTTCGCCAGGTCGACCACCTCGATCGAATGGCAGCCGGGAAGGTGGGTCTCACAGAGACTGCGCAGGTTGGCGATGGCGGCCAGGGACTTGGGGGTCTCCCCGGCCACATAGAGCGTCAGGCCGTAGAAGTCTCCGGGCCGCGCGGCCTCGCCGCCGAGGTCGGCGGGCACCAGGCGCAGCGCGCTAGCTGTCGGGGTGGGCTTCATGGTCACTAGGCCGCCCCGCGCCGGGCCGCGATGGTCATGCGGCCGCCTTCCAGCGCCGCCTCCTCGGCCTCGCCTTGCCGGGCGGACGCCTCCAGCTCCTCGGCCTCGCCCTCCAGGGCCGTACGCATGTCGAGGATCTGCCGCTCGGCGGCGGCCTGCCGGCTGTCGAATTCGCGGCGCCGGCGGGCGGCGGCCTGCTGGCGATGCAGGATCGCCGCGCGCTCGCTGGCCTCCTGCGAGAGCCGCGCGCTGCCGGTGAGCACGCCCTCGGCGCCGATATAGGGATCGACCAGTTCGACGCCGCGATCGGTGAGCAGGTATTCGCGGATCTGGTTCGAGTGGCTCATCCCGCGCGACTTCAAGAGATAGAGGCCGCGGTTGCGCTCGCCATTGGCTTCGATGTCGTGCAGCCCGATCCAGGTGTCCATCAGCGACGAGAGCCGGGTGACCGTCAGGTCCAGTTCGTGCGACCCGACCAGGTTGGTGAACAGGGCCGTGATCCCGCGCACCTTCAGGAGGTCCACCAGCCGCAGCAGCGTCGAATCGACCTCGCTGGCCGAGCCGCGGAACGCCGAGATCGGATCGACCACGACGATGGACGGCTTGAAGCGGTCGATCTCGCGCATCATCAGCACGAGGTGCATTTCCAGACCGAACAGGCTCGGCCGCGCGGATTCGAAGCGGAGCATGCCGCTATCCACGTGGCGGGCGAGGTCGATGCCGACGGAGCGCAGGTTGCGCAGGATCTGCGAGGGCGCTTCCTCGAAGGAGAAGAAGATCGAGCGTTCCTTGCGTTCGCAGGCGGCGTCGATGAAGTGGGCGCTGAGGATCGTCTTGCCGGTGCCGGACGATCCGCTCATCAGCACGCTGGAGCCGGCGTAGTAGCCGCCTTCGCCGAGCATGGCGTCGATGCCGGTGACCCCGCTCGGGACGATGGCGTCGGAGATCGAATGCTCCAGGCCCGCCGAGGTGATCGGCAGCACGCTGATGCCGCCCTGGTCGATCAGGAAGGGGTACTCGTTGGTGCCGTGGGCGGAGCCGCGGTACTTGATCACCCGCAGCCGGCGCGTGGTGATCTGTTCCTCGACGCGGTTGTCGAGCCCGATGACGCAGTCGGAGACATATTCTTCCAGGCCGCTGCGGGTGAGCTGCCCCTCGCGGCCGCGTTCGGCGGTGATCACCGCGGTGACGCCGCGCTCCTTGAGCCAGGTGAACAGCCGCCGCAGTTCGGCGCGCACCTGCGGGCCGTCGCCGAGGCCGGCGAACAAGGCCTCCAGGGTGTCGAGCACGACGCGCTTGGCGCCCACCTGGTCGATGGCGTAGCCCAGCCGGACGAACAGGCCCTCCAGGTCGTACTCGCCGCTCTGCGCGATCTCGCTGCGCTCGAGGCGCACATAGTCGATGGCCAGCTTCTTCTCGGCGACCAGGGCGGCGAGATCATAGCCCAGCGACGCCACATTCGTCGCCAGATCCTCGCCGCGCTCCTCGAAGCTCATCAGCACGCCGGGTTCCCCGAACCGGGTCGCGCCGTTGACCAGGAAGGTCAGGCCGAACAGCGTCTTGCCGCAGCCTGCGGCGCCGGCGATCAGGGTGGGCCGACCCGCCGGCAGGCCGCCGAACAGGATGGCGTCCAGGCCGTCGATGCCGGTCGGAGACTTGGCCAGCTCCAGCTCGGTAGGGCGCGAGGCGAGGGTCGTGAGGGTCATTGTGGCGAGGGTCTTTCGATTGTGCGCAGCGAGCCGCCGCGAGCGCGGGCGCCACAGGTTCCGTCGGGAAACAAGGGGGCGGGCAGCCACGGCTGGCCCTTCGTCAAACCGGAGGCTCGCGGAGCGAAAGCCACGCCGGATTATAGTTTTCGATCAGGCCGGGAACGTCTTACTACAGCCAAGGTTCCGAGCGTTTACAGAATAAACCAAATAACAGGACTGATCTGCGCATAGTTTTGTTTATAGTCAAAGGTCAAAATCAAATATTTTGAGCCTCCGAATTCTTTCGGCGATCCGCGCCGCCGCGGCCGGTTCCTGGCCGGTCGGGAATCGCGGCGTCGGGTGGGGGCGAGCTGCACGCCCGCGACATGGCGCAGGCCTGCCGGGACCAGCCGCCGTCTCGCCTCTACGGTTCGCCCAATCGGGCCTGCAGATCGAGGGCGTTGGCGGTGGCGGCGCCGGAGGTCGTATTGTCGAAGACGCACCAGACCTCGCCGGGCGCGGCCGCTCGCAGCGCCGCCCCCAGGGCGTCGAGCCTGGCCGGGTCATAGGCCGAATAGTACATCCGCGGCGAACCATGCATTCGCCAGTAGGCCAGGCCTCTCCAGCCGCCGGGCGCCGCGGCGCGCGGATGGCGGGCCGGATCGGCGGCGGCGCGCGCCACCCGATGGTCGGCGAGCAGGGCCTCGGCCCGGTCCTCGAACCAGGTCGGATGGCGGGGCTCGCAGACCAGGCCGCCGGCCCATCGGCCGCGCAGGGCGCTGAAGAACGCCCGGGCCACCGGCGGATCGAACACCAGGCTCGGCGGCAGTTGCGCGAGCAAGGGCCCGAGCCTGGGGCCGAGGATGGCCACCTCGCCGAGAAAGCTCGCGAGCCCCGCCTCGCAGTTCGCCAGCCTGGCCTCGTGGGTCAGGGCGCGCGGGACCTTGACCGCGAAGCGGAAGCTGTCCGGCGTGCTGTCGCGCCAGCGCGCGAAGGTGCTGGCCCGGTGCGGCCGATAGAAGGTCGAATTGATCTCCGCCGCATCGAAGCGCGCCGCATACCGCTGCAGCCCCGAGCCCTCGGCGGGGAAGTGCTCGGCGACCGCGCGCGGGATCGCCCAGCCCGCCGTTCCGATGCGAAATCGCTGCCCTGCCGGCATGGCGCGGTGCGGCCCTTCCTTCCACCCAGGCGTCGGCTCATCGCCGCAGCCCATGAAAGCCAGGGTCCCGCAGGGCGTTCCATGGCGCCGGGCCGGTGGGACGCGCTACTTCTTCTTCGCGTCCGCCGCGGCGTCGTAGACCGTCACCTGAACCTGGCCGTCGTAGGAGAAGGTGCGCGACTGCTTGGCGTCGACGCCGGTGCGGATCGTCACGGCGCCCACGCCGGCCACATAGGTCGCGGTGGTGTTCACTCCGATGGCGATGGAGTCGTAACGCCGGCTGACCCGGGCCGGGTCGGCGTCGACCAGGATGTAGGTCTCGCCCGCCTTGGGCTGGAACTGCACGGAATAGACGTCGGCGCGGTAGAAATAGTCGGCCGGGGTGAAGCTGCGGGTGACCTGGCCGGTGGCGTCGAGGAGGGCGACCTCCGGCGAGAAGATTCGCGCGCCCTCCAGCACCGATCCGACCATCAGGGTCTTGCCCGCGGGGTCCTTCGGCAGGGCGTAGAGCGCATAGGGCCGCTGGGCGCCGGCGCGCTCCAGGCAGGCCGGCGGTCCAGCCACCGGAGTCCCCACCTGGGCCCCGATGGGCGTCGTCACCACGAACATGGGCTTCGGCTTCGGCGGGGTCAGGCTGACCGCCTTGGCCAGGTCGGGCGCAGCGGCGCAGTCGCGGCCGGTGAAGCTCAGGGTGGCAGGCGGCGGCTTCGGGGTCGCGCAGCCGGCGGCCAAGCCGGCGGCCAGCAGCGCCGCGGTCGGGATTCGGGTCCAGCTCATGGGTGGATCAGCGGACCAGCTGGGCGGCGGCGTCGGCCACCTGGTCGAGGGCGTCCTCGATGCCGGCGGCCAGGCGCTTGGGGTCGGCCAAGAGATCGGCGCGGTTGTTGAACGCGTAGGCGGGGTTGGGCGTCAGGGTGATGACGCCCTTCTCCGCGAGCAGCGGATTGTAGACGATCCGGTTCTGCATCAGCGTCTTGGTCGGGTCCTTGGCGCTGACGAGGCGGACGTTGGCGTAGGCGGTGGGGCGGAACGGCTTGCCCGCGCCGGCCGACAGGTAGCCGTAGCTGGCCAGCACCACGTCGAGGTAGGCGTCGACCTCCTGGTCGGAGCCGTAGGTCGCCAGGAACTCGCGCTTGGGCCGCGCGGCGGTGGGGAGCGGCTGGACCTTGTAGCCCTCCGCGGCGAGCTGGCCGACCAGGCGGGCCTGCAGCCTGGCTTCCGGATCGAAGCTCGCGCCCTGCAGCGCGTTGTTGACTGCGTTCTGGCGGCTGGACTGGATGCCGGCGTCCACCAGGGCGCCGATCAGGCCGAAGTTGGAGCCGACGGAGGCCGACTCATAGGCCATGGCCTTCTCCGGCACGGCGTCGCCCGCCAGGCCGAGGGTCTGCACGCTGGCGGCGGCGCGATCGAACGGCTTGGCCACATAGGGCGAAGCGCAGGCGGTGAGCGACAGGGCCGCAAGCGCGACCATAAAACGACGGAACATCAATGACTTCCCAGCAAACAAGGTCGCGGCATAGGCCCGACCCGACCTGGGTCTGTCAAAGAAAGAAGGCGCCGCGCGTCGCCCTGCCGCAGGGGCGGTCGCCGTTTTTCAGAACGGGGGCGGAATCTCGCGACGCAGGCGGATGCGGACGATCCGGTCGCCGTCGAGGAGCAGGGTCGCGGTCCAGTCGCTGCTGACGAACAGGGATTGGGCCGCCAGCCGACCGCGCTCGATATCGGCGAGGTCGGACGGCGTCAGGAGGTCTCGCCGACCCTGTTCGGGACGGAAGACTCCGCGGACCTGGCCAAGGGGCAGCCCGCGGAGCGCCGCCTTGCCGTCGGTGATGGTCTTCATGGTGTAGCGCGACGGGACTTCGGGGTGCGCGCGGGCGAAGGTCTGCATCTGAGGCGCCTCGCGGTCGTCGACGGAGACCTCGAACGGCAAGGCGCCGGGCCGTTCGGACCGCGCCTGGGCGCTGGCGAGCAGCCGGACCGTGGCCAGCGCCCGGTCCGGCTCGGCCGGTTCGGGCGAGAAGAAGTCCGATCTCGGCGCGTCGCAGGCCTGAGCGGTGGGCTTGGCGCCCGCCCATCGGTAGGCCGCTCGCCAGGCGATGTTGGCGGGCGTGAAGTCCGAAGCGCCGCCGCCCGCTGTCGTCGCCGTCGCCTTCAGCTGGACGTAGGCGACGATCCGCTCGCAGAAGCCCGGCCGATCGCTCGGGCGAGCCTCAGTATAGAGGGTCACGGCGCCTTGGCCCGGCGGCGGTGGCGGCTGCATGCCGTCCTGGCCGACCAGGGCCTCGACCACCCTCGGGTGGCCCGGCGCGAGCAGGAGATCGGCGAGGCCCGCCGGGGTCAGGCCGCGCGCCTGGGCAAGGCTCAGCGGGGGTGGGTCGGGCCGAAGCTGGATCGCGGCGACGGCCAGCGCGACGAGCAAGGACAATCAGGGCCTCCGGGCGGCCGGCTTCAGGATCCCAGACGCTCGAAGGTGCGGTTGTAGCGCTTCAGGAAGGCGCGGCCGCGGGCGTGCGGGTCGTCGACCCAGACCTCCTGGGTCACCGCGACGAGGGTGGCGCCATCGGCCGAGGGCTCCAGGTGAAGGACGCCGCCCACCTCGGCGTTCAGCACCTCGAGGGCTTCCTGCGTCAGCACCAGGGCGATCTGGTCGCCGATCTTCTCGACCTTCAGGGCGATCATCGGGGAGGCTCCTTTGGGGGAAGGAAGGCCGCGGAAGCTAGCACGGGGCGGGGCGGGCGTCTTGACCGCGCCACTCTTGACCCGGACGGGCGCTTCGGCCCATCGGGGGGCATGGCGGTCTATACCGACATCACCGACGAGGAGCTGGCGGGCCTGCTGGCCGACTACGACCTGGGCCAGGCCCGGTCGTTCAAGGGCATCGCCGAGGGGATCGAGAACTCCAACTTCCTGCTGGAGACCGGGGCCGGGCGCTATTTCCTGACGGTCTACGAGAAGCGGGTGGACCCCGCCGACCTGCCGTTCTTCCTGGGCCTGATGCAGCATCTGGCGGCGCGCGGCTTTCCGTGCGCCACGCCGATCGCCGATCGCCAGGGGCGATTGCTGAAGACCCTGCGCGGCAAGCCCTGCGCCCTGGTCAGCTACCTCTCCGGCCTGTCGGTGCGCCGGCCCTCCGCCGCCCATTGCCGCGAGGCCGGCCAGAGCCTCGCCTGGCTGCACCAGGCGGGCGAGGGCTTCGCGATGCGACGCGCCAACGACCTCGGCCAGGCGGCCTGGGCGCCGCTTTTTTCAACGTTGAAGGATCAAGCCGAGACGCTGAAGCCGGGCCTGGCGGCGACCATTGGCGGCGACCTCGAACGGCTGGCGGCGGGCTGGCCGGAGGGCTTGCCCGCGGGGGTGATCCACGCGGATTATTTTCCCGACAACGTGTTCTTTCAGGATCGAAGGTTCGCCGCGGCCTTCGACTTCTACTTCGCCTGCACCGATACCTTCGCCTACGACATCGCCGTGGCGCTGAACGCCTGGTGCTTCGAGGCGGACGGCAGCTTCAACATCACCTCGGCGCGGCAGCTGGTGGCCGGCTACGAGAGCCGGCGGGCGCTGAGCGCGGCCGAACGGGCGGCCCTGCCGGTGCTGGCGCACGGGGCGGCCATGCGCTTCTTCCTGACCCGGCTCGCCGACTGGGGGGCGACGCCGCCCGGCGCCCTGGTCAAGCCGAAGGACCCGCTGGAGTACGAGCGCAAGCTCGCCGTGCACCGCGCCGCGCCGGACTTGGTGCTGTTCGGACCCTCCTCCGCCAAGGCTTCGGAGCGCAAGGCGCCGCGAAGCGTCCGCCTGCCCCGGGGCGTCGGTGGACCGGCCGGCGGGAGCGAAGCCGGGTGATGCCCGATGTCGTGATCTTCACCGACGGCGCCTGTTCGGGGAATCCCGGACCCGGCGGCTGGGGGGCGGTGATGATGTCCGGCGCGCACCGCAAGGAGATCTGGGGCGGCGACCTCGCGACCACCAACAACCGCATGGAGCTGATGGCCGCGATCCAGGCGCTGGAGAGCCTGAAAAAGCCCTGCAAGGTCACCCTGCACACCGACAGCAAATACGTCCAGACCGGCATCCACGAGTGGATCCACGCCTGGAAGAAGCGCGGCTGGCTGACCGCCGACAAGAAGCCGGTGAAGAACGAGGATCTCTGGCGGCGCCTTGACGAAGCCCGCCTGCGTCACGACGTACAGTGGCGCTGGGTGAAAGGTCACGCCGGTCACGAGCTCAACGAGCTGGCTGACGCGTTGGCGCGACGGGGGATCCAGGACGTGCTCGAGGCCCGAAATGCGAAGGGCGCGACGGGCGCGGCCTGATCGTTCAAGATTGAACGATTATCTCCGAGATGGTAGGATCCAGCCTGTTCAGCGTTGAACGAGGAGGGTCGTCATGGCGTCCGTGGCGGAAGAACATCCCGAGGTGCAGGTCTTCGACGAGATCGGCCTGATCGAGGCCGGGGTGCGCACCATCATCACCCGTTGCCTGCCGGTAGGGGTGACCTATCCCCAGTTCGAGGTGATGAACGTCCTGATGCGGCGCGGCGAGGGCCTGGCGCCGGCCAAGCTCGCCGGGATCCTGCAGATGACGCCTGGGGCCATCACCAACACCCTGCAGCGGATGGAGGCCACGGGCCTGGCCGCCGTCGAGCCGGACCCGGTCGATCGGCGCAAGAAGCGCATCGCGCTGACGCCCGAGGGGCGGGCCACCTACTATCGCGCCATGGCGGCGATCAAGCCGCGCATGGCCAGCCTGCGCGAAGGCTTCACCTCGAAGGAATTCCGCGAGGTCCTGCCGTTCCTGCGCGCCCTGCGCTGCTGGATGCTGGAGACGGCGAAGCTGACGCCGGCTTAAGGGCTCGCGGCCCGATTGAACGCAGGACAATTCAACAGCTTCCGCTCATCGGATTGGGCGCGGAACGCAACCAATGCGCCGCCTGGGGCTTCATTGGCCATGCCGCGCATCCTGACGACCTGCCCGACCACCGGACAAGAGGTCCCCACGGGGTACCGCTCCGCCGACGTCGACCTGGAGACCGAGTCCGGATCCTGGTCCTTCCGCTGCACCGTCTGCGAGCAGGTCCACGCCTGGACCGCCAGCGAGGCCAGCGTCGAGGCGGTCTCGCGCCCCCTCGTCGCCTGACCGGCGCCGCTTCAGGCGGTTCACGGCCGCCCGCCGGCCTCGCGGATCGCCTGCATCGCCGGTTCGCTGACGAATTCCTTTCGGTGAAAGCGTTCGCCCCAGGCCAGCGGGGTCACGTCGCGGTACTCATGCAGGGTGTCGGCGCCGTAGCCGGGATGCAGCTGCTTGCGTAGCGAGGCCCGCAGGTTGGGGTCGGCGCCATGCGCCAGCAGCAGGTCGGCGAAGACGGCGTCGCGGGGGCGCTGGCCGCGGTTCGTCCAGAAGTTCGGCTGCGAGACCACGGTCGCGAAGAGGGCCGTGTGGCCGCCGAAGCCCTCGCCATCGATGGCGGCCGGGGCGTTGACGTCGGCGCCTTGGGCGATCAGCCAGCGGGCGATCTCCACCTCGTCATAGTCGATGCTCATGTGCAGCAAGGTCGCGCCGGCCAGCGGCGTGCCATGGGTGGCGGTGATCTCGTCCGGCGGGCCGCACCAGTGCGGCGGATAGATCTCCGCATAGGCGAACTGGCGGTTCAGCAGGCCGGGGTCGCGGACGAGGTGCTGCTCGAGGAGGTCGATACGGCCGCGATGCAGCGCCATGGCGGGGGTGTCCTCAAGCTCCAGCCCGTGGCGGACGTAGGTCTCCAGGATCTCGTGCTTGGCCGCGGGACGGCGGCTGTCGCTGCCGAGCACCGTGCCCACCGGCGCCAGCGGGGCGCCGGCCTCGTCGTAGACCTTGCCGCCGATCTCGAAGATGAAGGCCGTGCCCTCGACGTTGAGCGTATAGGCCGGGTCGTCGAGCGCGGTCGGCGCCGGGGGCGGCGAACCGGCCGCGATGTGCAGCTTGCGGGCCGTGCCGATCTGGCCCTGCAGGGCCGCGCGGTTGATCGCCTTGGCGAAGTCGGTGGCGCCCGCCTCGATGAAGGCCGAGATGATCGCGTCGCGGCCGAGGTTGGCGGCGTAGCTCAACGGCGGTCCCCAGTTGTTCTTGCGGATCAGCACCTCCTCGTGGAGCAGGGTGGGATGACGTCGGATGAGGTCGCGGGCGGCGGCCACATCGTCGCGCCAGATCGCCTCGACCAAGCGGCAGGCTAGCGCCAACCGCGGCCAGGACGGCGCCTGGTAGGCGCGCGCCAGGACGAGCTGGGCGTCGGACAGGCGGATGCTCGCCGGATCGCGACCGCCGGGGTGGAAGCGTGCGAACAGGTCGACCGCCTCCGGCGCGCCGGCGCGGGCCGCGCGCAGCAGCTCCTTCGCCTGGCGTTTGAGCTGGCCGAGGTCGGGGCGGACGGGAAGGTGGAATTCCGGCGCACGGTATTCAGGCATGACGAGCCTCCTCTTGCGCCCGCCGTCCGCATGTTCGGGCAAGGAGGTTCGCGTGGAACCGGAGAAGGGGTCGGTTTCGATCAGGCGGACTCTGTCCTTCCCGCGGACCGGGGGCGTCCTGAACGCCAGACGCCAGACTAGGCCCAAGCCGCGCCGGAGGCCAGGGGGGCGGGTCGGGAGCGCCGCGCTAGGGTCCGGACTCATTCCGGCCGAATGAATTCAAGCGCCCGAATCCCCCTCACCGCTCATCCCGGCGAAGGCCGGGACCCAGATGGAAAGACTCAGACGCGGGCTCTATGGCGTCAGAGTTCGCCCAATCCGCCACCCACCCTTGAGATCTGGGTCCCGGCCTTCGCCGGGATGAGCGGTATGGTACAGACCCTAGGCCGCGCGGCGGACGCGGAGCGGCGTCTGCGGCGCCTCGGTTTCGAAGCGCAGGGTCCAGCGGACCAGTCCGGGCAGCCATTCCGAGCGCCAGGGCAGGCGGCGCGCCGCGCCGCGCTCCAGCATGTCGAGGCCGAAGCCGCGGGTCTGGGACCCGCGTGGCGGGCCACCGGTCTCGATCCAGGCGAGATCCACGACCCCCGAGGCGCTGAGCGTCCATTCCAATCGCACCTTGCCCTCCGGCGCGGACAGGGCGCCGTGACGCCGGGCGTTGTCGGCCAGCTCCCAGAAGCACAACGACAGCATGACTGCGACGTCCGGGTCGAGGTGGACGGCGGGTCCCTCGATGAGGATGCGGCTCGCGGCCTCGCGCGCCAGATGGCGGATCGAGCGCTCGGCGATCCGGCGCAGCGGCGCGGAGGTCCAGTCCTGGGCCCCGAGCTCGCGGTGGGCGTCGCGCAGGATGGCCACGCGGTCGACGAAGGCCTCGCCGGCGGCGCGCCGTTCGCCGGCCCCGCGCAGGGTGGACTGGGCCAGGGCCGCGATGGTGGCGAGGTCCTTCTCCAGGCGCTCGCTGAGCTCGACCACCAGCACCTCGTGGCGGCGGCGGTGGGCCTCCAGGCGGATCAGGGCGGCGCGCAGCAGGAGCCCGAGCGCCGCGGTCAGGGCGCCCACAGCCATGAAGATCGGCACATCGACGACCCTGCCGTCGGTGACGCTCCAGCTCATTTTCTCCGGCAGGAACATGTACCAGCCCGCGACGGTGGTCATGACCAGGGTGAGGGTCGCCGCCGGCGCGCCGCCGAACAGGGCCGCCAGCAGGATGGCCGGGAAGAACAGCGAGAAGGGCAGGTGGTCGCCCAGCACCGGATCGAGCGCGCTGCGGGCGCCGATGCCGATGGCGGCCGCCACCAGCCCGATCTCGATCCGGCTGGCGAGGCCGCGGCGACCGGTGGCGATCTGGGTGGCGAGGCCTTCCACGGCGGCCGCCAGGCTCTGGGCCTCCGCCCGCTCCGTCGTCGTCTGCATCGGCCCCCGACAGCCCAGATCCGCGATTCAACGCCGCCGAGGATTCGCCGCGTCGCGATCCTTGTAAAGCGGCCGACGGCAGCTGAGCGCTAGTTCATCAGCTTCATCTGCAGATAGGTCATGGTCAGCGCCGTGGTGTGGGCCTGCTGCTTGAGGTCGGCGCCGGCGCCGTGGCCGCCCTCGGTGTTCTCGTAGAACAGGTAGGGCAGATGCATCTCCTCCATGCGGGCCGCGAATTTGCGGGCGTGCTGCGGGCCCACGCGGTCGTCCTTGGTGGTGGTGAAGATGAAGGGCTCCGGATATTTCACGCCGGTGTGCAGGTTCTGGTAGGGCGAGGTCTTCATCCAGAAGGCCATGGCCTTGGGATTGGCGTTCACGTCGCCGTATTCGCCCTGCCAGCTGGCCCCGGCCGCGATCTTCGAGATGCGGATCATGTCCAGCAGCGGCACGTCGATGACCACGGCGTTCCAGAGCTCCGGATGCTGGGTGAACTCGACGCCCATCAAGAGGCCGCCGTTGGAGCCGCCCTCGATGCCGAGCCGGCGGGGCGAGGTGATCTTGCGGGCGATCAGGTCGCGGGCCACCGCGGCGAAGTCGTCGTAGATCACCTGGCGCTTCTCGACGAGGCCGGCCTCGTGCCACCTGGGCCCGAACTCGCCGCCGCCGCGGATATTGGCCAGCACATAGACCCCGCCGCGCTCCAGCCAGAGCTTGCCGTTGGTGGCGCTGTAGGCCGGCGTCGAGGAGACCTGGAAGCCGCCATAGGCGGTCATCAGGGTGGGGCTGGAGCCGTCCAGCCTGATGTCGCGGCGATGGACCACGAAGTAGGGCACCCGCGTGCCGTCCTTCGACGTCGCCTCCAGCTGTTCGACCACGTCCTGGGAGGCGTCGAACTTGGCGGGCAGGGTCTTGATCTGTTTCACCGCGCCGGCGCCGGCGTCGGCCAGCCACAGGCTCGAGGGCGTCAGGAAACCGGAGACGCCGATGAAGGCGCGGTTGCTGTCGTCGTCGGTGGCGGCCAGGCGCACCGAGGCGTTGTCCGGCAGCGGCAGGCGGGCCCTGGCGAAGCCCTTGGCGGTGGGCGTGTAGACGAAGGCCGCGCCCTTGACGTTGTCGAGCATGGTGATCAGCAGCTTGTCGTGCGTCGTCGCCGTGCTCTCCAGGGCCTGGCGCGGGCTGGGCGTCAGGAGGATCGTGGGCTTCAGGTGTGCGGGGTCGGCCTTCAGCGCGGCCAGCGGAACCCAGGCCAGGCTGCCGGCCGGGACGGTCTTGCCGCCCGCCTTCCAGTCCTCTTCGGTGCGGATCACCACGCGGCCGGCGATCAGCTCCTCGACGCTGGCCTTCATGGGAATGGCGAGGCGCCTGGTCCCCTTGGGCGTCAGGACATAGGTCTCGTGGCGGAAGGTGTCCAAGGGCCGGACGATGACCGCCAGGGTGCGCCCGGCGCTGTCGCGCAGCACGCCCGGCGAGACGCCGTAGCCGCCGTCGGCCTTGTCGCCGCGATAGACCTCGACGGCCTGGTCCAGCGCCTGGCCGCGCTTCAGCCGCTTGACGATGTAGGGATAGCCGGACGCCGTCAGCTCGCCCGGCGCCCAGGCGTTGGAGATCAAGAGCGTGTTCTCGTCTTCCCAGGCGACGCGGGCCTTGGACTTGGGGATGACGAAGCCGCCGTCGACGAACTTGCCGGTGTCCAGGTCGAACTCGCGGATGGTCGCCGCGTCCTCGCCGCCCTCGGACAGGTGGACCAGACAGAGGCGCTCGGCGGGCCTGGCGCAGGGCGCGCCCTTGAAGACCCAGCTCTTGTTCTCGGCCTTGCCCAGGGCCGAGACGTCCAGGACGGTGGTCCAGTCGGGCTCGGCGGTCTGGTAGCTGGCCAGCGTCGTCTTGCGCCAGATGCCGCGCACGTGGTCGGCGTCCTGCCAGAAGTTGTAGATCGCCCCGTGCAGGAAGCCGCCGGTGGGGATGCGGTCCTTGGCCTCGGCGAGCGCCAGGGCTTCGCGGTAGAGGGCGGGGTAGCGCGGGTCGGCTTCGAGGACGGAGGTGGCCTTGGCGTTGTGGGCGTTCACCCACGCCATGGCGCGCGGCGAATTGGCCTCCTCGAGCCAGATGTAGGGATCGGCCGCGTCGGTGGCGGCGGTCTGGGCGCGGGCGGCGTGCGGCGCCGAGGCCCCCAGGGCGAGAAGGCCGATGGCCGCGGCGAAGAGAGCTGAACGCATGCAAGGGTCCCCGATCCGAAGGTTGCGACGCTAGAGCCCCGGCGCGCCGCTTAGAAGCCGAAAATGTCAGGCGGCGGCGCGCCGGCGGATCCAGCCGTCGACGGCGACGCCCATGGCGTCGAGCGGCATGGCGCCCTGTTCGAGCACGGTGCGGTGGAAGCCCTTGATGTCGAAGCGCGCGCCCAGCCGGTCGCGGGCATGCTGGCGCAGGCGCAGGAACTCCAGGTGGCCGATCTTGTAGCCGCAGGCCTGGCCCGGCCAGGCGCAGTAGCGCTCGATCTCGCGGCGCGCGTCGTCCGGCGTCGAGCCGGCCTTGTCGACCAGGAAGGCGATGGCCCGCTCGCGGGTCCAGCCCCTGGCGTGCAGGCCGGTGTCGACGACGATGCGGCAGGCGCGGAACAGCGATCCCTGCAGCCGCCCCAGTCGGCCCAGCGGATGGTCGTCATAGGCGCCGAGCTCGTCAGCCAGCTGTTCGGCATAGAGCGCCCAGCCTTCGGCATAGGCGTTGAAGTTCAGGAGCTTGAACAGGGTCGGGATGTCGGCGGTCTCGTTGGCGATCGACCCCTGCAGATGATGGCCGGGGACCCCCTCGTGGTAGACGGTGGTGTCGACGCTCCAGCGCGGCCAGTTCCTGGTGTCGGCCTGGTTGAAATAGATGGCGCCGGGGCGGGTCCCGTCGATGCTGCCGGAGAGCGAATAGGCGCCGGGCGAGCCGAGCTGGTTGGCGGGCGGCACGCGGCGGACCTCCAGCGCCGTCCTGGGCAGGGTCTCGAAGACGCGCGGCAGGCGGGCGTACATGTCCTTCAGGCGGGCGCGGATGTAGTCGAGCATCTCGGCGCGCCCGGCGTCGGTGTCGGGGAACAGCTGAGCGGGATCGCGGGAGATCGCCGCCATGCCCTGGCTGACCGTGCCGGTGCGGACGCCGGCCTGATCGAGCACCGCGCGGGTCTGCGCCGTGACGGCCGTCACCTGCTCCAGGCCCAGCGCATGGGCGGCGTCCGGCGAGAGGTTCGTGGTCGTCTGGAACCGCAGGCAGTGGGCGTAGTAGGCCTGGCCGTCGGGCAGGGCGCCGACGCCGGCGGTCTCGCGGGCGTGGGGGCGGAGCGCCGCGAGGGCCGCGGCCTGGCGGGCGATGGCGGCGGCGACCGGCCCGTCGACGATGGCCTGGGCGCGGCCGGCCCAGTCGCCGGCGATGGTCTTGCCGGCCGTGCGGTCGGCGAGGGCCCGGACGAGGCCCGCGGTGGGGCCGCGCTGCTCGGCCTGGAAGCTCCCCAACTGAGCCAGCGTGCGGTCGATGAGGAAGCCCGGCGGGGTCACGCCGCGGCCGGCGTCGGCGCGGACCTGCTCGGTCTCCTGGTCGACGACCCGGCCGAAGTCGGTCAGCCGATCGAGGTAGGCGCTCGCGTCGTCGGCGGTGGCGATGGTGTGCTGCGTCGCCAGGAAATCGGGGATGTCCTGGTAGGCGCCGGAGACCTGGGTCACGACGTTGGCCACGGGATAGCCGAAGCCGCCGATGCCGCCATAGGCGAAGCCGCGGAACGGCCGGGCGTTGTCGGCCAGCGAGGCGGCCATGGCGCGGAAGATCGCCGCGCGCGGCGTCGCCGGCGGCGCGGCGCTGGCGAGCCTCGGGCCCGCGTCGATGATGGCGTCGAAATAGCTGAGGCGGTTGGCGGCGCCGCGGTCGTCGAGGCGATGCTTCAGCCCGGCGCGGGGCCCGGCGTCCAGGCCATAGCTGGTCGCGGTCTCGGGCGAGGCGCGCAGCACGGCCTCCAGCACGGCGTCATAGAGGGCGGCGTCGGAGCCGGGCGCGGCCAGGGCCCGGGCGGGCGTCAGGGCGAGCGCGCCCGCCGTGGCCATGAACGAACGACGATGCACCTAGAGCCCCCCAACGACCGCGCGATCCGACGTCCTGGGTAGCATGAACTCGCGGGGGGCGATCAAGTCGGCTCGCAGCCGGGAACTCCCGGGGGTCGCTTGAAGATCACCGGCGGGATGCCGGCGCCTATTCCATGGCCCGGCGCGCGCTGGCCTCGACGACCTCGCGGGGGATCAGGCGGATGGTGGAGCTGGCCTTGGCCAGCACCTTGCCGTCGGCGTCGAGCAGCCGGCCCTCGGCGAAGCAGGTGGCCCGGCCGCGGCGCTCGATCCAGCCCTCGGCGATCACCCGGCCGGGGCGGGCCGGGGCGAAGTAGCTGACCTTCAGCTCCAGCGACATGGGCGTCATCTCGGGCATCAGCGACAT
>NZ_DASZBG010000006.1:0-1912 GCF_035944335.1 Phenylobacterium sp.
GCTGGTCGTGGAAACGACCGGCTTCATGCCGGGGGAGTCGTTCCGGAACCAGCTGTATCTGTCGGCCGACGCAAAGGTCACGGAGCGCTTCACGCGCGTGGCGACCGACGAAATCCGCTATGAGTTTTCGGTGGAAGACCCGGGCGTCTTTACCCAGGTGTGGCGCGGGGAAATCCCCTTCCGAGCGCTCAAGGGCCCGATCTACGAATTCGCCTGTCATGAGGGCAACTATTCGCTGCCCGGCATCCTCCAGGGCGCGCGCCAGGAAGAGGCGAGGGCCGCGGGCCGGTAGGCCACGCCAACGTCGAGCTTCCACCCTTGCTGACGTTCGAAGAAGACCAAATGAGACCATTTGAACGGCGGCTCTCCCGGGCCGCCAGCCGCGGGAGAAGAACAGGCGCGGGTTTGCGTCACCACGCGGTCGCCGGGGGGCCCTGCGGCAGGGCCTCGTTCAGCGGCCTCCGCCACCAGCCGACATCGTGCCAGCGGCCGAACTTGAAGCCGACCTCGCGGTAGGTGCCGAGGTGGATGAAGCCCATGGCCTCGTGCAGACCGACGCTGCCCGCGTTGGGCAGGGCGATGCCGGCGAAGGCCGAGTGGAAGCCCTGACCGGTGAGGCGCGCCAGGATATCGGCGTAGAGGGCGCGGCCGACGCCCCGGCGATGGACCCCGCGGCGGGTGTAGACGCTGACGTTCACCGACCATCTGTAGGCGGCGCGGGCGACGTGCGGGCTGGCGTAGGCGTAGCCCAGGACCTCGGCGGCGTCCTCGAACACCAGGAACGGATGGGTGGCCAGCGTCGCGCCCATCCGGCGGGCCATCTCGGCGGCGTCGGGCGCCTGGTCCTCGAAGGAGATGGCGGTCTCCAGCACATAGGGCGCGTAGATCGCCGCGATGGCCGGCGCATCCTCGAGCGTCGCGCGCCGCACGGCGCCGGTCATCGCGCGGGTGTCATCGGGAAGACCCCCTGCCCTTGAGTCCATGGCGGATGACAGCGCCGGCGTCCGGGCGCGTCAAGGACGGGCCGCATTCGTCGCCTTTGATCAACCCCGCCCGCATTCGTGCACG
Source organism: Phenylobacterium sp. (assembly GCF_035944335.1). Taxonomy (GTDB): domain Bacteria; phylum Pseudomonadota; class Alphaproteobacteria; order Caulobacterales; family Caulobacteraceae; genus Phenylobacterium. The sequence continues at coordinate 1,069 of NZ_DASZBG010000006.1, forward strand.
CCTCGAAGCTCTCTCCGGAACCGAGCCTTCCCACCGCTCGCTATCCATGGCGTCGCTAACAGCCCTGGCTGACGTCCATGATCTTCGCGCTCGCACCGATCCTCGCCGCCGCTCTCGTACAACAACCGCCCACCGGCTCTCCTGCCGACGGTCCGCGCCGCGAGATCGGTTTCCGCTGCCATGTGGCCGAGGGGCCGGCGCTGAGGGATTGCCAAGTCCGTGATCCTGCGGGCGTCGACCCCGGCAATGTGGAGGTGGTCCGCAAGGTTCTGGAGCACCTGCCGTCCTGCGTGCTCGGACAGTTCAAGCCCGGGACCGACGTGGATCGGCCGTTCGTCGTCTACGACTCGCCGGCGTATTTCGCCGAGCTTGCCCGCATGCCGGCGATTATCACCCAGCCCGATTGGGCCGAGCGGCCCGATCCCCAGATCATCAGCAAGGTCTATCCCCTCGCCGCGGCGCAGTCCGGCCTCGCCGGGCGCGCGGTGATTGCCTGCGACATCACCGCCGAGGGCCATCCCACGAACTGCCAGGTGCAAGACGAAACGCCGCCGGGGCATGGCTTTGGCGCGGCCGCCCTCAGGGCTGTGGCTCAGTTCCACTTGAGGCCCCAGACCCGCGACTGCGTGCCCACGGACACAGGCCGCATGATCATCCCCATCGTATTCGGGGGGCGGTAAGGGCCGGGCGGCTAACGAGGGCGCCCCCACATCCCCCTTGACCCCGCCCACATTCTCCCCTCAAACCGCGCGCATTCCGCAATAACCTCCCCCGAAGGAGCCGCTCATGCGCGTTGGCGTGCCTCGTGAGATCAAGCCGGACGAATACCGTGTCGGGCTGACGC
>NZ_DASZBG010000007.1:0-21797 GCF_035944335.1 Phenylobacterium sp.
CCAGCGCGCCGAGCTCAAGCGCCTGCGCGCCGCCGGCAAGGAGGCCGCCGCCTGCTCGGAACCGACGGGGGACCACTCGTCCGGCTCGGCCTCGGAAGCCAACTGAGGCCGGACGACCCGCAAGCTCAGCCGGCGAACGGACTTGGCCGGCCCGGGGTGCGTCCTCATGAGTCCCGCGAGGTCGGCCATCGGCAAGCCAGCCAGGGTCCGCGTTCGACCCATTGCGGACTTTCGGAGAGTCTGGGTACCGGTAGAGCTTCAGTGATCCGCGTGGGGAGCGGCCGGTTGGACATCCACAAACCGAAGCCCTGGCATGGCTTCCGCGACCTCCTGAAGGAGGTCGGCACGATTGTCATCGGCGTGCTGATCGCGCTCTGCGGCGAGCAGGCGGTGGAGTGGCTGCACTGGCGCCATGAGGTCGCCGAGACACGCAAGGCGCTGGACGCGGAGTTGTCCCACGATCTGTTCGCCTTCAAGGATGAGGTCGCGCAGCGAACCTGCATCGCCGGCCGGTTGGCGCAGATCGACCAGTGGGTCGCGCTCAAACGGGCGGGGCGCTTCACGCCGCTGAAGTCCGCCGTGGGTCAGCCCGACCTGTTCAACCTGCACTTCGCGATCTGGGAGGGCGCCACCGGGGAAGCCCGCGCGCACATCCCGCTGGAGGCGCGCATGGCCTACGCGAAGCTCTACGACGTGCTCCAGGCGCACGGCCGCAACATGGACCGAGGCTTCGCGTCCTGGGACCGGCTGGGCGACTTCGCCTTCGACGCCGCGACCAGCCCGCAGGATCTGCAGACCATCGAAGGCCTCGTGCGGCGGCTTCGAGGCGATTTGGACAGCATGCCAGCCTACCAGGCCTACATCGACCGTCTCGGCCAAGACCTCGGCATCCGACCCCAAAGCGACCTCTCGGGCGCCGAGACATCGAACGTGGCGATCCACGAAGCGAGGCTCTGCGCGCCCTTGCTCTGAGGGACGCGAGGTCTGCTTTCCACCCGTTGCTGTCGTTCAGCGAGTCCGCATACCGTCACGCCGAGTGATCCGTCGGGGGGCGGCGATTTGGACATCCACAAACCAAAGCCGTGGCACGACTGGCGCGAGTTCCTGAAGGAGATCGGCACCATCGTGATCGGCGTGCTGATCGCCCTGGCCGGCGAGCAGGCGGTGGAGGCGGGACGGCATCGGGAGATCGTCGCGCGCGGCGAGGACGCCTTGGCCGACAACTTCGGCCGCTTCGTCGAATATACCGCCCAGATCGAGCAGGAGGCCCCCTGCATGGCCGCCCGGGCGGCGGAGCTGCGGACCATCCTGGACCGCGCCGGAGAGACCCGGCGCCTGCCGGCCATCGCCGCGATCCCCCAGCCCTATCCGCTGCCCTGGCAGATCGATACCTGGGAGGCGATGGTGGCCTCAGGCGCCGCGCCCTACCTGCCGCAAGCCAAGACGGTGCTTTACTCGCGCATCGCCATGTCCGGCGTCGACCTCTACAACGCGGCCACCAACGAGTGGACGGAATGGGGCGCGCTGCGCAGCCTGTCCGGCCCGGCCCGCGGGTTCAGCGAGACGGAAGAAGCCAGGGCCCGCGACACCCTCGCGCGCGCCGTCGAGCAGGCCGGCCGGGTCCGGTTCATCGCCGAGCACACGGTCGAGCGGATCCAGGGCACCCGTCTGCTCGACCAAAAGGCCTTCGACCAGGCGGCCTGGCGCGGACGCCATCCCTCGCATCCGGTGACCATGTGCCAGGCCATCGCAGCCGATGAGCGCTGAGGCGACTTCAGCTCGGCTCTCGGGCCCCGGCTTCAGGGGCCCGCCTTCGTCCCCTGCGCCGCCGCCTTCGCCGCCTCCTCCTGGCGGGCGCCGGCGAGGATGTTGGGGAGCGAATAGTTGCCCTCGTGGCAGGCGTGCTCGAACATCGGCTGGGGGGTCTGGAACCAGGAGAATTCCGCGAGCCACGGCGCGGTGAAGGTCTTCGGATCGATGATCGTGAACTGATAGACCAGCTCGGTCTTCGACACCCGCGTCAGCCGCTCGATCACCTTGCTGTCCCCGGGCACGATCAGGGTCGGGAACAGACGCCGGCGGTTGGTGTCGCTCAGGCCCACGGTCTCGATGACCAGGGTGTCCCCCTCCCAGCGGGCGATGGAATCGCCGAGCTGCGACTTGAACGGCGGGCCGTGGGTTGCGGAAAACGGGATGATCCGCACGTCGTCGCCATATTCGACGTGCAGCACCACGTGGTCGCGGGTCTGCAGGATCTGCAGCCGGTTCGCATAGTTCAGCATGGTGAGCGGCGGCGCGCCCAGGCCCACGAGGCAGCGCTCGACCGGCGGGCGGTCCTCCGGATTGTCGTAGGACGGCGGCTTGCCGAGACCCATGGCCTCGCGCCGGGCCTGCGGGGTGTAGGGGATTTTGCCGTCGGCGGGCTCCACCACCAGGCGGGTGTGCCGCACGCCGCGCACCCGGGGGAAGCCGTCCGTCGCCCGCAGCATCGCCGGCGCCTCGGGGTCCAGCGCGCGATCCAGGCCCGCGGCCTGGGCCTCGGCGGCCGCGCTCGCCAGCGCCTTCGCCTCCGGCTCGGGCACGGTGAGCTCAGGCGTCCGGGGCGTCGACTCCAGCAGCAGCAGCGCGTTCGACGCCCACACGCCTTCCAGGCTGGGCTGGCCGCTGGCGGTGCGGGGGGCGACATAGGCGGCCTGGCCGGGCGGAGGCGCGGCGGTTCGGCCCCGCGCCTGGGCGACGCCCGCCGCGGCGGCCGGGAGGGGCAGGAGGGCGCAGGCCAGCAGGCTGGCGGCAAGGCGTTTCACCGTCACGGTTCGTCCCGCATTTCACAGGCCGCAACAGGAATCATTCCTCCGCCCGTCGGGCCAGTGAAGCTTTGTTCACGCAACATCGGTCGGGCCGCGTCGGTCCCGCCGCCGTCGTCGCGATCACCTGGTGAGCGCGCCCTAGTCCGCGGCCAGCGAGCGCCAGCCGATGGCGTGCACCCGCGCCGGTCCCAGCGCCCCGGCCAGCGGCGGCCGGGCGAACAGGCCGGCGAACGCCGCGTCGCGCACGTTCAACCCGCCCGCATAGGCCCCGAAGGCCGGCAGCACGATCCGTTCCCCGTCGGTGACGAAGCAGCGCCGCCTCACCGTCCCGCGCGGCGCCCGCACCCGGGCCGCCGGATGCAGGTGCCCCGCCGCCTCGCCGGGCGCGAGGCCCCCGCGCGGCTCGTGGCGCAGCGTCAGGCCGGCCAGGCTGAGCTCATCGGCGATCTCCCCCGGCAGCCCCTGCGGGCCGTCGGCGTCATGGTTGCCTATCACCCAGACCAGGGTGCGGCCGCGGCTCAAGGCCCGCAGCCGCTCGGCGTCGTCGCCGGCCAGCCGCGCCTCGGACTTGAGGTCATGGAAGGTGTCGCCCAGCAGGATCACGATCCGCGGTTCTAACGCCGCCGCCTCGGCCTCCAGCCGGCGCAGGGTCTCGCGCGTGTCATAGGGCGGCAGCAGCTGGCCGCGCGCGGCGTAGGACGAGCCTTTCTCCAGGTGCAGGTCGGCCACCACCAGAGCGCCCGCCTGCTCGAGCCACAGCGCCCCCGAGGCCCGCAGCATCACCTCGCTCGCCGCCAGCCCCAGCCGCAGCGAGCCGCACGGCGCCACGGCGAAGTCGTAGGCGTAGATGGCGGCGCTCTCGCTCAACTCAGGGCCTCTGCGATCAGGTCTTCTTCGGCTTCGTGCAGGATGATCTCGCCCGCCTGGCCTGGCGAGCGCTCCTTGCCGATCTCCAGCAGGATCGGCACCGAGAACGGCGACAGGTGGTCCAGGCGTGCGTGTCGGATGCGGCCGCGGATGCGCGCCAACATCTGCGAGAGCCGCGCCACGTCGATGAGGCCGGTCGCCGCATCCGCCCGGGCGCAGCGCAGCAGCAAATGGTCCGGCTCGTGGCGGCGCAGCACGTCATAGATCAGGTCGGTCGAGAAGGTGATCTGCCGGCCGGTCTTCTGCTTGTCGCCCGGGAAACGCCGCTCGATCAGGCCGGCGATGATCGCGCAGCCCTTGAAGGCCCGCTTCATCATGAAGCTTTCGGCCAGCCACGCCTCCAGGTCGTCGCCCAGCATGTCCTCGTTGAACAGCTCGTCGAAATCCAGATCGTCCAGCGGATTGAGCGCCCAGACCGCCAGCGCATAGTCGTTGCACACGAACCCCAGCGGCGCGGCGCCGGCCCGCTCCAGCCGGCGCGTCAGCAGCATGGCCAGGGTGGTGTGCGCCAGCCGGCCGTCGAACGGGTAGCAGACCATGAAGTGGCGCTTGCCGCGGGCGAAGGTCTCCAGCAGCATCTCGTCCTCGGCCGGGATCACCGAGCGGTCGCGCTGCGCCTCCAGCCATTCGCGCACGTCCATGGGCAGCACCTTCCAGTGCTCCTGGTCGGTCATCAGCTCGCGCACCCGCTTGGCCAGGAACGTCGAGAGCGCGAACTTCGACCCGCCCCAGGACGGCATCTTGGGATCCTTGGCGCCGCCGGGCCTGACCAGCACGTCGAGGTTGGTGATCCCCACCAGCTCCCAGACCTGGCCGGCGAACACGAAGGTGTCGCCGGGATCGAGCATCTCCAGCATGCCCTCCTCGATCTCGCCGATCTTGCGCCCGACCGAGCCGCGGCGCCCGGCGATCCGCACCGCCAGCATGGCCGGGGAGACGATGGCGCCGACGTTCAGCCGGTGCCGCTGGGCGATCTCGCCGTTCCTCACCCGCCAGCGCCCGTCCTCACCCTTCACGATCCTGCGGAACCGGTCATAGGTCTTCAGCGCATAACCGCCGGTCGAGACGAAATCGACCACCTGCTCGAAGTCCTCCCAGGCGAGGTCGCGATAGGGCCCCGCCGTGATCACCTCGTCGTAGAGGGCCAGCAGGTCGAAGGGCTCGGCGCAGGCGCAGCCCATGACGTGCTGGGCCAGCACGTCGAGCGCCCCGTCGCGCGGCGGATCGCCGTCGAGCACGTTCTGGGCGATGGCCTCGCGGGCGGCCTGGCACTCCAGCATCTCGAACCGGTTGGCCGGCACGAACAGCGCCCGCGACGGCTCGTCCAGCCGGTGGTTGGCGCGGCCGATCCGCTGCACCATCCTGGCCGCTCCCTTGGGCGAGGCCAGCTGGATCACCAGGTCCACGTCGCCCCAGTCGATGCCGAGGTCCAGCGTCGAGGTGCAGACCACGGCCCGCAGCCCGCCCTTGGCCATGGCCGCCTCGACCTTGCGCCGCTGCTCGGCGGCCAGGCTCCCGTGGTGCAGGGCGATCGGCAGGGCGTCCTCGTTCAGTCGCCACAGCTCCTGGAACGCAAATTCGGCCTGGAATCTCGTGTTGACGAACACCAGCGCCGTGCGCGCCGTCTTGATCGCCTCATAGACCTCCGCCATGGCGTGCTGCGCCGTATGCCCGGCCCACGGCACGCGGCCCTCCGACAGCAGCATGTCGACGATCGGCTGAGCGCCCGGCGGCCCGCGCACCAAGTCTATCGAAGCCTCGCCGCATCTGGCGTCCTCTCCCCCTTGCGGAGAGAGGATAGGGAGAGGGGAATCGGCTGCCGCATTTTCTCTGCTTGAGGGGATGACCACGTCCACCGGCCGGTGACAGGCCATCCAGCGCTTGATCACCTGCGGGTCGTCCACCGTCGCCGACAGGCCGACGCGGCGCATGTGCGGCGCCAGCGTCGACAGCCGCGCCAGGTCCAGCGCCAGCAGGTCGCCGCGCTTGGAGGCATGCAGGGTGTGGATCTCGTCGAGGATCACGCAGCGCAGACCCTCGAAAAACAGCCGCGCCCCCTCCCAGGCGCAGAGCAGGGCCAGCTGCTCGGGCGTGGTCAGCAGGATCTCCGGCGGCTTCACCCGCTGCCGCTGGCGCCTGGCCAGGCCGGTGTCGCCGGTGCGGCTCTCGGCGGTGATCGGCAGCCCCATCTCCGCGATCGGCGCGGTGAGGTTGCGCTCCACGTCGACGGCCAGCGCCTTCAAGGGCGAGATGTAGAGGGTATGCAGTCCTGAGGCCGTATTCGGCGGCGGCCGTTCGGAGAGCTCGATCAGGCTCGGCAGGAAGCCCGCCAGCGTCTTGCCCCCGCCGGTCGGCGCGATCAGCAGGGCGTCGCGCCCGGCCCGCGCGCGGCCGATCATCTCCAGCTGGTGGCTGCGCGCGCTCCAGCCGCGGCCGGCGAACCACGCCTGGAACTTCGGCGGCAGGAGGTCGGGGAGCGGGGCGCCGGCGTCGGCCATGCCGAGGCCTATAGCATGTTCCCGTTACGTTTCAGCAGGCGCTTTCCGCGCCCGCAGGCCCAAACAACGGTGTCATCCCGGTTTCGGCGCAGCCGAAGACCGGGACCCCCGACGTCGATGTTTCCGAATGTGCTGCGGCGCCGCCGACGGCTCTTGTCGGCGATCCGGCGCAAGGGGTCCCGGTCTTTCGCGTGCCGCGAAAACCGGGATGACACGGGGTTTTCGTGTCCTTCGGTGCTTTTCGTGGCCTAGAAAAGGGAGGCTGGAGCCTCCCTTCTCAGCGCCAGATCAGCAGGCGTAGTGGCTGGTCACCAGGACGCGGCGGCCGATGTAGGGGTCCCAGACCCAGCGGCGGCTCTCGCAGGTCCGATAGCTATAGCCATCGTAGTCGTAGTAGCCGGGCGCGTAACCATAGGCGTAGCCGCCGCGGTAGTAGCTGTGGCGGCCGCTGTCGGCGAGCGCGGCGCCCAGCGCCAGGCCGGCCACGCCGGCGAAGATCGCCGCGTTGTTGTTGCCGCGGTGGTGGTCCCAGTCGCCGTGATAGCCACCGTGCCACTCGCGCGCGTCGGCGGTGGCCGGGATGGCGGCGGCGGCGACGGCGCCGCCGAAGGTGAGGGCCGCCAGGCCGGCGGCGAGGGTCTTACGCATACTGCAGTCCTCCTTCTCAGCCGGGGTCCAAGGGTCTCGGTTGGCGGGCGCCGGCTCTTGCATCCAGGGTTAAGGCCCAGCGCCTGAACCCTGGCTGAACAGCCGCGTCAGCCTGCCGCAGGCCAACAATCGAAGCCCCAGGCGGGAAGCGCCGTTGCAGAGCTTGCCGGGGTCGGCTTTTATCCCCGCCATCGCGGCGGCCGGGTTGTCGGCGCCGGCGATTGGGGATGTCAGCGATGGTTCGTCCGGTGCTCGCCGTCATGGCGGCAATTTCTTGTCTTGCGCTCAGCGCCTCCGCCTTCGGCCAGACCGCCGCCCAGCGCGGCCCGCAGGAGCGCTCGCCCGCCGCGGCCCGCGCGCCCGCCACCGCCGTCCCCGACGAGCCGCAGCAGGCCGGCCCGGTGGTCGAACGCCGCTCCACGCGCGGCGAGCAGGCCGGCGAACGCCGCATCGGCGACAGCGACATCGCGCTCGCTCCAGTGGTCGAGACGGCCAAGGTCACCCATCACACCGTCACGGTCGGCGGCCGGCCGATCCCCTACGCCGCCACCGCCGGCACCCTCACCCTGCGCGACGAGGACGGCAAGCCGATCGCCTCGATGTTCTACGTGGCCTATGTCGCCGACCGCGCGCCGGGCGCCCCGCCCCGGCCGATCACCTTCCTCTACAACGGCGGCCCGGGCTCGGCGTCCATGTGGCTGCACATGGGCTCCTTCGCCCCGGTCCGCATCCGCACCCCCAACGTCACCGCCATGGCGCCGGCGCCCTATCCCTTGGGCCCCAACCCCGACAGCCTGATCGACAAGACCGACATGGTCTTCCTCGACGCCATCGGCGCCGGCTACTCCCGCCCGCTCGGCGACACCAAGGGCAGTCAGTTCTGGGGCGTGGACGAGGACATCGACGCCTTCGCCCGCGGCATCACCCGCTATGTCTCGATCAACCACCGCTGGGACAGCCCGAAGTTCCTGTTCGGCGAGAGCTACGGCACCACCCGCTCGGCGGGCCTGGTCTATGCCCTGCAAAGCCAGGGCATGCAGTTCAACGGCGTCTTCCTGCTCTCCTCGATCCTCAACTACGGGGTCCGCGACGCCGGCTTCGACCACGTCTTCGTCACCTACATGCCGAGCTTTGCGGCGGCCGCCGCCTACCACCACAAGATCGCCGCTCCCGCCGACCTCGGCGCCTTCCTGAACGAAGTCCGCGCCTGGGCCGCCGGGCCTTACGAGCAGGCGCTCGCCAAGGGCCACAACATCTCCGACGCCGAGCTCGACGCCGTCGCCCGCCAGATGAGCGCCTACACCGGCATCTCGGTCGGCTACCTCAAGGAGGTGAACCTGCGCCTCGACCTGCAGAGGTTCCGCAAGGAGCTGCTGCGCAGCGAGCGCAAGACCATCGGCCGCTATGACAGCCGCTACACCGGCTTCGACGCCGACGCCGGCGGCGAGGGGCCGGAGTTCGACCCCTCCGACGTCGCGGTCTCCGGCGCCTTCATCGGCGCCGCCCACGCCTATCTCGAGGGCGAGCTGGGCTATACGACCAACCTGACCTACCGGCCCTCGGGCAACGGCATCAACCAGGCCTGGAACTGGAAGCACAAGGCCCCGGGCCAGCGCTTCGGCTCGGCCCAGGTCGCCGACACCGCCCAGGACCTGGGCGCCGCGATCCGCGAGAACCCCCACCTGCACGTCTATTCGCTGAACGGCCTCTACGACATGGCCACGCCGTTCTACGGGACGGAATACGACCTCGCCCACATGTGGCTCGACCCGAGCCTGCGCGGCAATGTGCAGTTCGCCTACTACCCCTCCGGCCACATGGTCTACCTCAACCCCGACGCCTTCAAATCCCTGCGCGCCGACGTCGAGCGCATGATGGACCAGGCGCTCGCGCGGTAATTGCCTCCCCTGTGAGCGGCAGCGAACGGGGGAGGGGGACCACGCGCCGACGCCCGCTCAAGCGGGCGGAAGAGCGAGTGGTGGAGGGGGCGAGCCACAGGTTGTGCGCCGGCTTGCCCCTCCCACCATCCGCTGTTCGCTGCGCTCCGCGGACGGTCCCCCCTCCCCGCTGCGCAGGGCGGGCAGTGAAATCCGGCTACGGGTCAGGTTAGATTGCATCCGACCGCTGGACTGTCTCAGCGGATGTATCTGGGTCCGGGCTTTCGCCGGGATGAGCGGTTATTGGGGGGCGAGATGATTAAACACGCAGCGCTGGCGCTTGGAGCGATGCTCCTATTCGTCACAACCCCCGCCCAGGCCGCCCCCGAGCTCGCGCCCCCCGAGCTGACCCCCCACGACTTCACGATCCGCGACTTCCACTTCCGCTCGGGCGAGGCCCTGCCGGAGCTGCGGCTCCACTACTACACCCTGGGCCAGCCGCACCGCGACGCCGCCGGGCATATCGACAACGCCGTCATGATCCTGCACGGCACCGGCGGGTCGGGGCGCCAGTTCGCCGCCCCGCAGTTCGCCGACGTCCTCTTCAAGCCGGGCGGCCTCCTCGACCCCGCGCGCTATTTCATCATCCTGCCCGACGACATCGGCCACGGCGGCTCGTCCAAGCCCTCCGACGGCCTGCGCGCCCATTTCCCGCACTACGACTACGCCGACATGGTCGAGGCCGAACATGCGCTGGCCGCCAAGGGCCTGGGCGTCCAGCGCCTGCGCCTGGTCATGGGCGCCTCCATGGGCTGCATGCACGCCTTCATGTGGGGCGAGGCCTTCCCCGACCAGGTGCGCGCCCTGATGCCGCTCGCCTGCCTGCCGGTGGAGATCGCCGGCCGCAACCGCCTGTGGCGCCAGATGGTCATCGACGCCATCACCACCGACCCCGCCTACGCCGGCGGCGACTACAGGGAACAGCCGGTCCGGGGCCTGACCACGGCGGAGGACCTGCTGATCCTGGCCGGCGCCTCGCCGCTCCCCATGCAGATCGCCTATCCCACCGGGGCGGCGGTCAAGGACTGGTATGAGAGCGAACTGCCCAGGCGGCTGAAGGGCCTCGACGCCAACGACCTGATCTACCAGGTGGCCTCGTCGCGCACCTACGATCCCTCGAGGGGCCTGGAGAAGATCACCGTCCCCATCACCTGGGTGAACTCCGCCGACGACTTCATCAATCCGCCCGAACTCGGCATCGCGCGGCGCGAGGCCGCGCGCCTGAAGAAGGGTCAGTTCGTGCTGATCCCCGCCGGCCCCAACACCCACGGCCACGGCACCCACACCTGGGCGGCGCTGTGGCAGGCCCAGCTCGCCGCCCTCCTGGCCCGCTCCGGGGGCTAGGTCCCCAGACACGGCGACGGCCGCACCCCGTCTGGGACGCGGCCGCCGGTCCTGGCGCTCTGGGCCGCCTTAGTACGGGGTGTAGCCGTTGTTGTAATAGCCGTTGTCGTAATAGCCGTTGTTGTAGGTCCGGCCATAGTAACGGTTGTTGTAGCCGTAGCGGCCGTCATAGGCGCCGTTGTAGCCGTTGCTGTAGATCGGATGATCGTAGTAGCGGCCGTTGTAATAGTAGCTGTAGCGGCCGTCGCACTTGGTCGACGAGCGGCCGATGTTGTTGCCGATCGCAGCGCCCGCCACGCCGCCGATGATCGAGCCGCCGGTCTTGGCGCCGTGGCCCGCCACGTTCGAGCCGATCACCGCGCCTGCGATGCCTCCGATCACCGCGCCGGCCGTGCCGTTGTTGTGCTTCTGCTGGTGGCAGGGGTCCTGGGCGAACGAGGGGCTGGCGATCGCGCCGGCCGCCAGGGCGGCGATCGCGGCGCCGGTAATGATGCGGACATGCATGGGATCGCTCCAATCTTTGTTTCATGCCGGCAAGGTCGTCGTCGCCGGCTTGTGGAGCCAATAAACACCTACGGCCGGATTTGGTTCTCGCTTGCTTGTCGTTGTGTTCTGTTCATCTTGCGTCAGCTTGACTTATGCCACCGTGTGACTTCCGCCCGTCGTCGGATGACGTCTGGAAGAGGTTTGTTTCCTAAAGCCGCGCTAGCCGCCACCCAACTCCAAGGGGCGATAGGGCCCGATCAAGACCGGTGTTATGCTGAAGCTTGTCCGTCGTGCGGGCCGATGGCGATTTTCCGACCCCGCCGGCGCGACCGAAGGGGACGGCCATGCGGAAATCATTTGTCCTGGCCTTGACGGGCCTGATCATTTCCCTCGGCGCCGGATCGGGGACCGCGGGGCCGGCTTGGGGACCTCCGGGCTGGCCGAACCAGCCGATCGATGGCGGCCATCCGCCACCGCCTAAGATAATCCTTGCCCAGGCCCAGACGCCGCCGGCGCCCGACTCCATGGCCGGCATGTCCGCGCGGCTGGACGCCCTGCACCTGATCGCCTCGGAGAGTTTCGGGGCGATGACGCGGGCCAACGAGGCCGCGCCGCCGAAGCTCAAGGAACAGAAGCTCTGGGAGGAGCAGGCCAAGCCGCTGGGCGTCAGGATCAAGACGCTGGAGACCGATGAGGCGACCAACAACGCCGCCATGGTTCCGCTCAACCTCAAGATCCGCCAATGGAACGCCGACTGCGCGGGCCATCCGATCAGCAACGCCCAGGACGCGGTCTGCGGCGACCGCATGAATCTGCTGCAACGGGAGAAGGCGCCGCTCGATCAGAGGAAGCTGGAGATCGAGTCCCAGGCCACGGCGGTCATGAAGCAGTTCACCGCCATCCAGACCCGCTGGCAGACGCTCGACCGCGAGCTCACCGCCTTGCGCGCCCAGTACGACGCGGCCCGCGCCCGTTTCGACGCCGCGACCAGCGAGATGACGCGCCTGCGCCTGGTCATGCATGACGGCTGCGATAAGAAGCGGACGCCGGAGGCCATGGCCTATTGCGGACAGATCGACTGGGACGGCGCCAAGCACGGCCTGCCACCCCTTCCGCCCAATCCGCCGCCTCCGTTCGGCGCCTCGCGCAACTAGGCGCCTCGCCACGCCGGCCCATCCGCGGTAGGGCCTGCCTATGACCCAGACCCTTCGCCGACTGATCGCCCTGCCCGGAGTGGCGCAGCTGGAGTTCAAGGCCGTGATGAAGCGGGAGTTCGCCGAGCCCCAGGCCCGCGCCGAGCACCCGGAGATCGACGCCTGTTCCAAGGTGCTGTTCGGCCTGACCGCCGATGAGGCCCAGGCCGTGGCCCGGCCGGCGGACTGGGACGGGGCCGAGACCTGGGACATCCCCCGCCAGGTCGAGGCCTTCGAGGCGGCAGGCTGGGACGTCACCGACGACAAGCGACGCCCGCTGCGCGTCCTGCCGCATTTCAATCAGCAGCTCTGGCTCGCCCTGCGCGGCGTGGCCGGCGAGCTGCCCTTCCAGCCCCCCCCGCCCGAGACCCCCGACCGCTGGGGCGCCGACCTCGCCGCCGAAGCCAAGCGCTTCAAGAAGCGCTAGGGGCCAGCCGCACGGGCCTCCTCCTCTCCCAGATGCGCAGCATCGTGGGAGAGGTTGGGAGAGGGCGGCGGCGCGGCTCGGACAGCCGGGACCCTGGACCCGTTGTCACCTCTCAGCGCCGTGATCCGCCGGCCGCTCGGGCGCGGATCGGTCTCCCGGCTTCGCGACAGCGGAAGTCGACAATGAACGTCCGCTTGTCGGGCCAAAGCCAACGCGAGCCTTCGGCCCAAAGCCGGCGCCGGGCAGGCCGCAATGCTCAGCGTCGGACGTACCACCGCCTGTTTATCGGTGTAACGTGACCAATGGAGTTGCTGGCGCACACACGTATCGTTTCGTGGGAAGGTGGCAGCCTCTGGGTCGTCGACGCGACGCAGGCCGTGACGGCGGCGCCCAGGCGAACAGAACCTCACGCTCATCACGCCATACAGATTACCCTGGGTCTCGGTGGCTGGTTCCGGCTCGACGCCGGGGGGGCGGACGTCCGTGGTGAAGCCGTCGCCGTTGCCGCCGATGCGACTCACACCTTCGAAGCCGAGGGTCTGTTGGCTATGCTCTTTGTCGAGCCGGAGAGCCGAAACGGGCGGGCGATTTCAAAGACCCTGTTTGGGCAGGAGACGCTGGCCGCGGTGCCGCCATCGATGCTGGGCGATTTCGGAAACAGGATCGCTGCGAATTTTCGCGGCGGGTCCCGGGACGACCACGTTCTGATCGAACTTGGCCGTGGACTGGCAGCTCACATGGCGGGTGGAACCGTGGCGCGCGAGCCGGACCCTCGTGTTCGCAAGATGATTGCATGGGCTGCGCGGCAGTTGGATGGACCGGTGGGTTTGTCGGACGTGGGCGACGTGGGCGGACTTTCGGCCCATCGCCTGCGGCATCTGTTTGTTGAACAGACCGGACTGGCGTTTCGCACATATCTGCTCTGGTTGAGGCTGACGCGGGCGCTCGAGAACCTGGCGGATGGAGCGTCCTTGACGCAATCGGCTCACGAAGCGGGCTTTGCCGATTCCGCTCACTTCAGCCGCACCTTCAAGCGGATGTTCGGCATCGCTCCGGCGTCGCTGCGAATGACGTAGCCCTTCCGTTCAAGTCCCTCCTCCGCCGCTGGCCTACGTCATGGTCATCGACAACCGGAAACCGAGGAGGTTCCAGTGACTGACCAATCCCTCTGCCAACCGTGCCCGTGCACCGAGCCCTGCGACTGCGGCTCACCGGGCGAATGCCAGGCCGAGCTCACGCCCTGCACCTGCGTCGGCGAATGCGCTTGCGGCTCGGCCGCGTCCTGCCCGACCGCGTAATTCGACCACGCCAAGCCTCAGCGCCGACCTTCGCGGCCGGCCTGAGCGCCCGTCTTTCAGACTGGAGAATGTGTCATGGAATTTTTCGTAGGTGTGGCCTTGGCGCTTGGCGTGACGGTGTTCGCCGCCCGGTCCGGATTCGACCGGGATCGGGCGTTTTACCCGACGCTGCTGGTCGTGATCGCCAGCTACTACGATCTCTTCGCCATTCTCGGCGGCTCCGGACGGGCGCTTGGTCTGGAAACGGCGGAGCTCGTCGTTTTTGCCGCCGTAGCGATAGTCGGGTTCAGGACGAATCTCTGGTTCATCGTCCTTGGCCTGTTTGCGCACGGCGCCCTCGACCTCGGACACGGGCGCCTCATCACCAATCCCGGCCTGCCCGCCTGGTGGCCGATGTTCTGTATGGCCTACGATTGGACGGCTGCTGCCGCTCTGGCTTGGCGGCTTGCCCGCCCCAGCGCTGGCCGAGATTATCCGCTCGCGCCCGAGGCATACCGGCAGCGGATCAGCCCTCTTGTGGCGACGGAACTGCAAGCAGCGAAGCTCGAGGAGCGATCCGGGAACTGGACGGGATCGTTTCGGCGGCTAGAGCGGGCCCACATCCTTAGCCAGGCTTCTACGGCTGAGCATATCAGGGTCCACTCGCACATGCTCGGCTGGGCGATCCGCCGGCAAGACCTGCGCGAAGCGCTGGCTCAGGTCCTGCGCATCGTAGGCGCGGCGACCAAGACCGTGTTTGGGTTGATCCCCGAAGGCAATACGGGTGGCGGCGACGTGGGAGCCTTCCGATCCCATGGAATTCCCGAGGACCTGGCTGCGCAGATCACGGCGTCGCGGCCCCCGGTCATCGGCCGTCGCATAGGCCTACTCCTTGCCGTGGGTTTTCTGGTAAGCTGTGGGCTGGGAGTGCGGTCGGTCGTGGCAGCGCCGGTGGACGTCCGAACCGCGTCGGTCGAGGGGCACAGCATCGCCTATCGGATGCTCGGCTCCGGCCAGCCGGTCATTGTGATGTTGGCTGGACTCGGCGACGGCATGGACTCCTTCAGCGAGGTGGCGGCTGAACTCGCAAAATCCGCGACCGTGATCATTTACGATCGTCCGGGCTATGGCCTCAGTGAGCCTGCGTCGCGTCCCGCAGACGCGTCAGCCGCCGCCAGTGACCTCTCTGTCATCCTCGCGCAGACCGGCGTCCGAGGCCCCTACATCCTGGTCGGCCACTCGCTCGGCGGTCTCTATGCCGAATACTATGCCGCCCATCATCCGGACCAGGTGAGGGGTCTCGTCCTGGAAGAGTCACGGCCGGCGAATTTCACGCAACGGTGCGAGTCCGCCGGTCTCGCCATGTGCGTCCCGACCGACGACATGGTGCGGATGATGGCGAGGGGCGTACGCGATGAGGTCGCAAGCCTCGCGCTGACAATGACCCAGGTAGAGGCCGCCCGCCCGGTCCGCCGCAAGCCTGTTCTCGTGCTGTCGCGGCCATTGGGCGCCAAACCCTCGCCGATGGACGGCCTCTGGGTTCAGGGCCAAGCAGAGCTGGCGGCGCGCTATGCGGGGGCCATCCACCTCACCGCCCCGGCCGGCGGCCACTACATCCATCGCGAGCAGCGAGACTGGTTCGTCTCAGCGGTGCGCCAATTCTATGCAGCCATGGGCGATCAGCGATGACCTTCTCGGCCTTCGCTGCGATAACGGCATGCTTCAGCCAGTTCGCCGTTCTGGTGTCCGTCGTCTTTGTCATGCGCCAGATGCGGCTGAGCAGCCGGCACCAGCAGGCGACCATCCGACATGGACGGGTCCAGCAGCTGCAGATGATCTACCAACAGGCCTCGCAGGCTGGATCTTCGGACATCTTCACCCGCGGGCTCGCGGGCGACGCCACCTTGGACGGGTCCGAATGCAATCGGTTCGTGTGGCTCGCCAGCGCCATGTTCAACATGTTCGAAAATATGTTCGACCAGCACCGCGAGGGGATTGTCGACAAACAAACCTTTGCCTCCGCCGTGGCGTCAATGCGCTTCCAACTCGCAATGCCGGGCGCCCGCGCCGCCTGGATGGTCATTCGGGGCCGATACACGAAGGAGTACGTCAACTACGTCGATCGCCTAGTGGCCGGAACGGTGACGGACGGCGTGGCCGACATCTCCGCGTCCTGGCGCGGATATCTGGCGACGGTTGGCCCCCAAGCGTAGCGCCTTTCTCGCGAGACGCTTCCCACCTTCAGGTGAAATGGATGTCCGCTCCCCACCCGTTGCTGTCCTTGAGCGAGTCCGGATACCGTCGGGCCAAGTGAACCGCTGGGGGGCGGCGACATGGAAATCCACAAACCAAAGCCATGGCATGGCTGGCGGGAATTCCTGAAGGAATACCTGATCATCGTGGTGGGCGTGCTGACCGCGCTGGCCAGCGAGCAACTGGTGGAAAGGATTCACCGAAGCGAGG
Source organism: Phenylobacterium sp. (assembly GCF_035944335.1). Taxonomy (GTDB): domain Bacteria; phylum Pseudomonadota; class Alphaproteobacteria; order Caulobacterales; family Caulobacteraceae; genus Phenylobacterium. The sequence goes on from NZ_DASZBG010000007.1 coordinate 16,008, forward strand.
AGGCGAGGGTTGCGGAACGCGCCATGCGCCTGGAGCTAGGCCAGGACGACGGGCAGCAAGCCTTTGGGCGCGTGGTGCTCGCACACTGCTTCGACAACCGCATCGCCCAGATCCATGACGGCGCCTTCGCCGCGCCCGCCGATCAGCTGCGCAAGTGGGTCGCCGCCTACGTGCCGCCGTACAGGAGCTGGGACAATGAGGCGTGGAAGGCGATCGTCTCCTCGGACATCGGCAACATCATGGGCGCCGAGCGGCTTGTCGACTGGTCTGCGGCGTACCGGATCGTGCCAGGGCTGAATGAGACAAACGCTCGTGAATCCGAGCTGGCCGCCCAACTACGCGACGCGCTCCCGCCGTCCGGGGAACCCTCCGCGGCCCGTCGGCAAGACCTGAGACGCCTGGCCGGGCTGCTGCGGCTGGCGAACGACAGAATGTCCCGGGGATCGGAGTTGTTTCTCGCCCGTATTCGCCCGTTGGACGCGACCGTGCCCGTCGCTAGCCAACAGACCCTGCTTAGCCGAGCGCGCGCCCTCTACGGCGACTGCGTCGTCGCGCCCGATCTGCGCACCCCACCCGCGGCGGGTGACCCCAGCGCGAACCTGCGCGGCTTTGTGCATCAGCCGGACCCCAGACCAGGCGCGCGTCGCTAACGTCCGCTCCCCACCCCTAGCTGGCGTTCGCGGCGCCGGCTTGCGAGGACCGAACGCCGGTCCGCCCTAGGGCATCACCGTCACCGACTCGAGGAAGGCCTGCGCGTCCGGCGGCAGCACGCCGCCGGTGCACAGCACCATCACCTGCACCAGGCGGCGGTTCACCAGGATCACCCGGCTGCGGATGGTCAGGTTGGTGGTCGAGGCGTCGTATTCGCGGGCCTCGCCGCCCGACCAGCTGAGCGTGCGCACCGGGCCCACGATCTGGCCGCTCATGCCCTTCACCGCCGCCGGCGCCACGCCGTCGATGTTCATCGCGTTGCTGTTGCCGGTCCAGTCGCTGACCCCGATCATGTAGGCGACGTCGGGCTTGCCGATCACCACGATGTGGTCGTCGCTGACGGTCACCCCGCTCACCTGGGCGGTGTTGCGCTGCACCTGCGGCTGGGCCTCCGCCGGCGCCCGGAAGATCACGTGCAGGTCGGGGTAGCGGAAGGTCTTCCAGCTGGCGGGCGCGCTCTGAGCGCCTTGGGCCTGGGCCTGCGGGGCGGTGACGCCGAACGCCAGGACGGCGGCCAGGGCGAGGAACAGGGCGCGCATGGGCGGCCTCCGTTGAGCTGTGGCCGCCACGCTAGCACAGCTTGGCCGTGGGGGAATGCGGCGCCGCGGCCCCTCGCGCCCCTGCCGCAATCAGGTTAGGGCTCGATCGGTCAGCCCGGAGACGCGAATGAAACCGCCGCCCAAGCGGCTCTCCGACCTGAAGGGGTCGGGAAAGTCCACGACCTATGCCGCCCCCACGCCCAAGGTCTCGCGCCAGAAGCGGGCCAAGGTGCTCACCGCCGCCGAGCGCGCCGCCTTCCTCGCCTCGCGGCCCGACCTCGCCGCCAAGAAGCGCTGAGGGTCTAGCCGCCGAGCTTCCAGCCGACCTCGTTGGCCAGCCGCTGGAAGAACTCCGGCTCATAGGCCGCTTCCGGATCGGCGCGCACCAACTGGTCCATCTTCTTGGCGTCCTCGCCCACCAGGATCCGCCAGCGGTCGGCCTTCACCCCGTCCAGGATGATGGTGGCGGCCTCGGCCGCTGAGGTCGGCGCCTCCTCCAGGAAGCGGCGGTGCTGCTCGGCGGCCATGGCCTCGATCTGGTCGTCGGTCAGCCCGGCGGCCGCCGGGCCCATGGCCTTGCCGATGCGCGCCCGGGCCTGGGCCAGCTCCTCGGGGCTCAGCGTGTCCTCGTCGCGGCCGGTGATCACCTTGCGCGAGTTGGCGACGATGGAGGTGCCGATATGGCCGGGCATCACCACCGAGACGTGGATGTGCGGGGCGTTGAGCCGAAGGTCGGTGACCAGGGCCTCCGAGAAGCCCTTCACCGCGAACTTCGCCGCCGCATAGGCCGTGTGGCTGACGCTGGGCCCCAGGCTGGCCCAGAAGCCGTTCACGCTCGAGGTGTTGACGATGTGCGCCTCCTCGGCGGCCTGCATCAGCGGCAGGAAGGTGCGCACCCCCAGATAGACCCCGCCCCAGCAGACGTTGAAGGTGCGCTCCCAGGTGGCGCGCTCGTCGGCGATCATCGAGCCGCCGCCGCCGATCCCGGCGTTGTTGAACAGCAGGTGCAGCCGGTCGGTGTCGTGCTCGCGCTCGAACTCGGCGCGGAAGCGCTTCAGCTGGCTCTCGTCCGAGACGTCGGCCAGGTGGCTGGTCACCCGCGTGCCCTGCGGCGGCCGGTCCTTCTCGATGATCGCCAGGGTCTCAGCCATGTTCTTGGCCGAGACGTCGCACATGGCCACGTTGCAGCCCTCGGCCGCCAGCTGCCGGGCGAGTTCGCGGCCCATGCCCGTGCCGCCGCCGGTCACCACCGCGAACCGGCCGGTGAATTCCTTCATGGCGCGTCCCCTCATCTGTTGGCGGCAATCAACGCGGATGACGGCGGGGAAGTCAAAGCGCCGCGCCGAAGCCCTGGCGCCGCGGCTCCGCCCTGGCTAGGAGGGGGCCATGACCGCCAGCCCCGTCCCCCACGTCCTCGTCACCGGCTCCACCCGCGGGATCGGGGCGGCGGTCGTGCAGGCGCTCACGGCCCGCGGCGCCCGCGTGGTCGGCCACGGCCGCACGGCCGGCGACAACATCATCGCCGCCAACCTGGAACAGCCCGCCGCGCCCCAGGCCCTGTGGGATGAGGCGCTCGCCCGCCTCGACGGCCGCATCGATGTGCTGATCAACAACGCCGGGGTGTTCGAGCCCATCGCGGTGGACGCGCCGCTGGCCGACTGGCGCGCCGCCTGGGCCCGCACCCTGCAGATCAACCTGCAGGCCAGCGCCGACCTCTGCCGCGCCGCCATCCTGCATTTCCGGGCGCGCGATCCCTCAGGCGGCCGTATCGTCAACATCGCCAGCCGCGCCGCCTACCGCGGCGACAGCCCCGCCCACTGGCATTACGCCGCCTCCAAGGCCGGCATGGTCGGCATGACCAAGTCCATCGCCCGCGGCTATGCGGCCGAGCAAATCCTGGCGTTCGCCATCTGCCCGGGCTTCGTGATGACCGGGATGGCTGAGGACTATCTGGCCAGCCGCGGTGGCGACAAGCTCCTGGCCGACATCCCGCTCGGCCGCGTCGCGGCGCCGGAGGAGGTGGCCGGCGCCGCCGCTTACCTGGCCCTCGACGCGCCGGCCTCCATGACCGGCGCGGTCCTCGACATCAACGGCGCCAGCTTCGTGCGCTGAGCTTGCCCGGAACATACGCAGAACATAAGGTGGCGCCATGCCACCGCTGCGCCCCCGCTACGACCCGATCCCCGACGACGGCGCCCTGACGCTCGGCGATCACCGGCGCTATCCGGCCGCGCGCCTGCTGCTCACCTGTTCGCTGTGCGGCTGGCAGAAGGCCTACAGCCCCGAGCGGGTCATCGACCGCATGCGAAAGCTTCGCGCCGGCGGCCACCCCAGTCCGGTCGCCGGCCTCGCCCGCCGCGTCGCCTGGCCCTGTCCCATGTGCCGCCGCGTGAAATGGCGCATGCAGCTGGCCCAGCCCGCCGACCTCAGCCCCCGCGAGGCCCGGCGCCTGACCGGCCTCTACCGGAACTGATCGCCCTCGGGCGCGCCGCCCTCGCCGCGCGCCTCGATGATGTCGGTCAGGCCGTTCTCGTCGATCGCCGCGCCGTCGGCGTCGAAGCCCTCGAACCTCACGTCGGCATAGTGCAGCCGGTCCATGATCTTCAGCGCGCTCTCCTCGGTCCGGGCCTTGTGGGTGGTCGAGCCGGCGGGGCGATGGGCGATGATCATATAGGGCATGGGCGCGATCATACGCCCTGCGCGCGTCCAGGCCCTAGCGGTCCTGCGGCCCCCCGCCGCCGGACCCGCTCGGCGGTCCCGCCATCCGCGCCAGCAGGGCCTGGCCCTCGGCGGTGATGTCCCAGCCTTCCCGCCCGCGGGTGGCGTAGCCCAGCTCGGTCAGGGCGCGGGCGTCGGCGATATTGATGAACGGCACCTCGTCGCCCCCGCCCTTGCGGGCCAGGTTGCGCAGCGCATGCAGTTGGCCGTCGGTCAGCGGAGCCATGGCCCACGATACCTCGCCCGCCCAAAATCCCGCAGAGCCATTCCGCCCCGATCCTCCCGCAATCCTTCCCCCCGCCGCGGCCGCCTAGCCGTGCGGCTTGCCGGCATAGAAGTGCGGCCGCCGGGTGAAGTGATAGGCGGTGGAATCCATCGCCTCCAGGGCGATCGACAGCGCGTGATAGTCGCGCCCGAACGGCTTGCAGGTCAGCCGCAGCGCCCGCAGCTTGTCGACCAGCGGCTCCAGCTCCTCGAACCGCGCGACGGGATCCCTCATCCCCACATAATTCCGGCGCACCATGGCTTCACTCCCTTGGACTGACCCATGAACAAAACCGGAACTTGAGCCGAGCCGCAACCGATCCCAGGTTGCGAAAAACCGCCGGCCTCATCCGAGGGGCGAGGGGCCCCAAGCCGGGCCCCAAACCGGGCGCCAGGCTTGGCCTTCGATCTTGCCAGGCCACGCCGCGCCGGATATTTTATGCGCCAGACCGTGATGGGGAAGTCGGAGAGGGCGCGCCATGCCGCTCTACACCTTCTATCCGTGCAGGCCGGACGGCTCGTCGGTGACCTTCGAGACCGTCGAGCTCGAGGATGACGGCCAGGCCTTCATCCACTGCCTGGACATCCTGGACCAGCACCTCAGCGCCTCGCACGTGGTCGCCTGGTGCGCGGAGCGCCGGGTGACCGCGCGCCACCGCGCCCACGCCGACCTGGCCGCCGTCATCCCCCGCCCGGCCACGCCGGAACCGGCGAAGCTCTAGGCCGCCGGACCCTAGGGCTCGCCTTCCTCCGCCCGCGCATATTCCTCCGGCGTGACGTCGCAATAGCGCTTGACGATCACCGTCATCCCCTGCGGCTCCGTCTCGGCCCGCATGGCCTCCACCACCATGATCTTCTCGCAGTATTTCTTGGGCGCCAGCCGCGCGGTCAGCCAGCGCAGGGTGTCGAAACGCAGCCGGTCGGCCCAGACGCTCTTCGGCGTCGCGGCCAGCCCCACCTCGCGCACCTCGTCCATCAGGGTATCGGCCTGCCGACGGCGCGCCTCGACGTACATGTCCTCGAAGCCGGGGTTGGCCTTCAGCCAGTCATAGACCTTGCTCGCGCGGGGCATGCCCGGCTCGGCGCAGATCGCGACCAGGCTCGCCCCCTCGGCGATCCGCCGGCAGATCGTCTCGCCGATGTCCGGCCTATAGGTCGACGCAGCCCGACCGCCCTGAACGGTGATCCCGCGTCGCGCGTCGCGATCCCGAAGCCGCGCAGCCAGGCGCGCCGCCCGCTGCGCCGAGGCGAGCGCCTCGGCGAACTCAGGCCGCGCCGCGGCCCAGTTGCGGATCGTCCGGCGGCACGGCAGGCCCGCCGTGGCGCTGATCGAGCGCAGGCTCTCGCCCCCCGCCACCCGGCCGCAGACCTCCCGCCCCAGCTCCGGCGAATACAGGCTCGCGCCCGCCGGCGCGCCCGGCGCGCCCACTTCAAATGGCATTCAATTAAATCCTGTCATCCCGGCCAACGGAGCGGCGCAGCCGCGCAGGCCGAGCCGGGACCCATTGAGCGTTCCAGAAAAGCCCCCTGCCTCCCCCGTTCACGGGGGAGGGGGACC
>NZ_DASZBG010000008.1:0-5827 GCF_035944335.1 Phenylobacterium sp.
CGGGTCAGCGCCTCCACGGCGCCCGGCGCCGGCTCGATCTCGGCGCACTGGGTGGCGAAGAACTCGTCGAACAGCGCCCGGCCGCTCTCCAGGTCGAGATGCTCGGCCGCGCCGCGGGGATAGATGTTCTGGAACAGGGCGAAGCGGTCGATTCGGAAGTCATAGCCGCGGGCGTCGAGGAATCCGCCAAAGCCCTTCATGAACAGCCCCAGCACCTCGTCCACATCCACGATCACCAGCGGGCGGTCGCGGGAAATCCCAAGCTTTTCAAGGCTGGGGATCATGAGGGCGGCGGGTTCGGCCAAGGGCGCTCCGGACGCGGCTAACGAAGTTTAAGGATATCCCTGTGATCAATGCTGGAAAGGTGGGGGAAGGCGCTTTCGCGCCCTAAGTCCCCGCCATAACAGCGCCGGGTCGGGAATGGCCAAGAAGGTCCTCATCGTCGAGGATAACGAGCTGAACATGAAGCTCTTTCATGATCTGCTCGAAGCCCAGGGGTACGAGACCCTCCAGACCCGCGAGGGTCTGCAGGCGCTTGCGCTGGCGCGCGAGCACCGCCCCGACCTGATCCTCATGGATATCCAGCTGCCGGAGATCTCGGGCCTCGAGGTCACCAAGTGGCTGAAGGAAGACGACGAGCTGGCGCACATCCCGGTGGTGGCGGTGACCGCCTTCGCCATGAAGGGGGACGAGGAGCGCATCCGCGAGGGCGGCTGCGAGGCCTATATCTCCAAGCCCATCTCGGTCTCGCACTTCCTGGACACCATCCGCCGGCTCCTGGACTAAGGCCCATGTCCGCCAGGATCCTCGTGGTCGACGACATCGAGGCCAACGTCCGGCTGCTCGAAGCCAAGCTCGCCTCCGAATATTACGAGGTCATCACCGCGGCCGACGGGCCGACGGCGCTGGCGCTGGCCGCGGCCGAGAAGCCCGACATCGTCCTGCTGGACGTGATGATGCCCGGCATGGACGGCTTCTCGGTCTGCCGCCGGCTGAAGGACGACGCCGAGACGCGGCACATCCCGGTGGTGCTGGTCACCGCCCTCGACGGCCGGGCCGACCGGGTCGCGGGGCTGGAAGCCGGCGCCGACGAATTCCTCACCAAGCCTATCGACGATGTCATGCTGTTCGCCCGCGTGCGCAGCCTGACCCGGCTCAAGGCGGTGATCGACGAACTGCGCGAGCGCGAGGCCTCGGGCCGGCGCATGGGCGTCATCGCCGGCGCCCACGCCCGGCTGGGCGGGACCGGCGGGCGCATCCTGGTGGTCGACGACCATGCCCGCCAGACCCAGCGGGTGCTGGCCGAGCTTTCCGTCGAGCACCGCCCCATCGTCGAGACAGACCCGGAGAAGGCCCTGATGACCGCGCGCGGCGCGGTCGACCTGGTGATCGTCAACACCGACGCGCGGGGGTTCGATGGCCTGAGATTCGCCGCGCAGATCCGCTCCGACGAATCCACCCGCAGCCTGCCGGTGCTGGCCATCGTCGATTTCGATGACCGCCCGAAGGTCGTGAAGGCGCTGGAGATCGGGGTGAACGACATCCTGGCCCGGCCCATCGACCCACAGGAGCTGGCGGCCCGCGCCCGCACCCAGATCCGCCGCAAGCGCTACACCGACTACCTGCGCGACAACCTCGACCATTCCCTGGAGCTGGCGGTCACCGACCAGCTCACCGGCCTGCACAACCGCCGCTACATGCAGGGCCGGCTCGATGCGCTCGCCAAGCGCGCCTCGGCTGGCGGCGAGCCGGTGGCCTGCCTGGTCATCGACATCGACCACTTCAAGAAGATCAACGACAGCTTCGGCCATCAGGTGGGCGACGACGTGCTGCGCGAGTTCGCCGTGCGCCTGGCCTCCAACGTGCGGGCCATCGACCTGCCGGTCCGCTACGGCGGCGAAGAGTTCGTGGTGGTGATGCCCGACACCCGCCTGGAGGACGCCCACCGCATCGCCGAGCGCATCCGGCTGCATGTGGCCGGCTCGCCGTTCCGCGTGCTGGGCGGCGAGGAGCTGCTCAGCGTCACCATCTCCATCGGCGTGGCCGCCAGCCTGCCCGGCGAGGAGGCCCCGCAGCCGCTCCTGCGCCGCGCCGACGAGGCCATGTACGAGGCCAAGGCCGCCGGCCGCAATCGGGTCATCGCCCGGGCGGCGTAGGTCGGCGACGAGGGGACGTCGGTCGCTAGGAATACCGAAGCACCGGAGCGCGACCCTGCTGCGAGGTGGTATCACTGCAAGGTCGAAGGTGAGCACTTTCAGGCGTCCAGCGGAGCGCATGACCTCTCGACGGTGATCGGCATATTCAGAGCTTGGGTCGAGCGGGAAAAACCTTGAGCGATGCTATTCGCACAGGGTGGATAGCGGTCGTTGGCGCTTAGGTTGATCTCGCGCCCTTGACCTGACTTTACCGATCGGAGCGCAAGAGCGCACGGAGCCCAGCATGCCGCGCGACGACCTTCCGCTCCTGACCTTCCCCGACGCCGAGGCGCTGCGGCGGTGGCTGGATGCGCAGGGCGAGGGCTCGCCGGGCGCTTGGCTCAGGTTCGCCAAGGCCGGCGCGCAGGAACCGACGGTGAGCAAGTCCGAGGCCATCGACTGCGCGCTCGCCTATGGCTGGGTGGACGGTCAGCTGGGGCGCGTCGACGAGCACTATTTCAAGACCCGCTTCACCCCGCGGCGGCCGAGGAGCGCCTGGTCGCAGGTCAATCGCGAGCGGGTGGAGCGCCTGGAAGCGGCGGGCCTCATGCATCCCCGCGGGCGGACGGAGGTCGACCAAGCCAAGGCGGACGGACGGTGGGCGGCGGCCTATGCCGGCCAGGCCAAGGCCGCGCCGGAGGCCGACCTCACGGCTGCGCTCGACGCCACACCGGCGGCGCGCGCGCTGTTCGACGCCCTGGATTCGGCCAACCGCTACGCGATCCTCTACCGGGTGCAGCAGGCCAAGACGCCGGAGACGCGGGCCGCCAAGGTCGCGGAGATGGTGAGCATGCTGAGCCGGGGCGACACGATCCACCCGCGCAGAGCCAAGCGCGCGCGCCAGCGCAGCGGCTAGGCCCGAAGGTCCCGGCGATGTTCTTCGTGCGGCCGCGCAAATGTCGGGAACCGAACATATGACGCGGCGTTCCCAAGGGTGGAAGGGCCCGCACGCTGCGCTCCATTGGGAAGGCAGTGCGCGCAGGGCAATCTCAGGTCATGCATATCGTAGGGGTTTCCGCGCGCCGGACGGCGTCGCGACGACGCGTCATGGGATTGGCGGTCGGCGCGGTGGCTGTCGCTGCGATGGCGGAGCGCTCGATCGCGGCTGCCGCGAAGAAGCCTCAAAAGGCCGTCGACTACCAGGATCACGCCAAGGGCGGGAAGAGCTGCAACAGCTGCAAGGCGTTCCAGCCGCCATCGAAATGCAAGACCGTCGATGGCTACGTCGAGCCCGCCGGCTGGTGCAACCTCTATGAGAAGAAGTGATGGCCGCCCTTCAGCGGCTGACGTCGGTCCTGCGCCGACTGGGCCGGGTCGGCCTCGCCCCGTTGTTCGCCCTAGGGTTCAGCGGTCTGGCCGCCGGGTCCGCCCTGGCGGTGCCCTCCTTCGCCATCCAGACCGACCATCCCTGCCAAGCCTGCCATGTGGGCGGTTTTGGGCCACAACTCACGCCCTACGGCCGTGATTTCAAGCTGCACGGCTATATCGAGCGGGCCGGCCCCTGGAATGTGCCGTTCTCCGCCATGGCGGTCGCTTCCTACCTCCGGACCTCGAAGGATCAGGCCTCCCCGCCCGCGAATGGTTTTTCGACCAACAACAATGCCGCCCTGGATCAGGTGAGCCTGTTCCTCGCCGGCGGCCTGGGCCCGCACCTGGGCGGCTTCGTTCAGACCACCTATGACGGCGTCGCCAAGGCCTGGTCGTGGGACAATCTTGACCTTCGCGCCACGACCGTCACCCATATCAAGGACACCGAGGTCGTCCTGGGGCTGGGCCTCAACAACTCGCCGGGCGTACAGGACGCCTGGAATACGCTTCCGGCGTGGGGCTTCCCCTACACCCGCTCCGCGCTGGCCCCATCTCCGTCGGCCTCTCCGCTCTATCTCGGCGGCCTCGCCCAGAAGACCCTGGGCGCGTCGGCCTACGCCTGGATCAATTCGGCGGTCTATGTCGAGGTCGCGGGCTACGGGTCGCCGAACCGGTCGTCGCTGGCAAGGCTGGGCGCCGATCCGTTCGCCCCCGGCGACATCAAGGGGCTGGCGCCCTATGGCCGCGTCGCGCTGCAAGGCAAGGTCGCCGGCGGCACGGTCGAAGTCGGCGCCTTCGGCATGCGGACCGATATCCATCCGGGCCGCGACCGCCTGACAGGAGCCACCGACCGCTACGACGACCTGGGCCTCGACAGCTCCTATCAGAACGCCCTCGACAGCGGCGACGTCCTCAGTTTCGACGCGCGGATTCTGCGAGAACGGCAAACTCTCAGCGCCACATGCGCCCTGATGGGGCCCGTGGGGCCGAACTGCGCCGACGCGCGCCTCACCGACCTTCGCGCCGACGTCTCGTATTACTGGCGCGACAAGGTGGGCGCGACCATCGCCCTGTTCGACACCTACGGACCCGCCAACGCAGATCTCTATCCCGACAACCGCACGCTCAAGCCCGACAGCAGCGGTGTGACCCTGCAACTCGACGGCACGCCCTGGGGCGAAGGCAAGAGCCCGCTCGGCCCGCGCTTCAACATGCGGGTCGGCGTCCAGTACACGCTCTACAGCCGCTTCAACGGCGCCAGCAAAAACTTCGACGGCGCCGGCGCCAACGCCTCCGACAACAACACCATGAGAATTTTCGCCTGGTTCGCCTACTGAGCGCCACGACCCTCGAGGGCGGACCCTCCGAAGGTCCGCCGCTCAGCCCTTCGGCGTCACGAACTGCGACAGCACCAGGCGCGGCTGGTCCGTGGCGTTGGGCGCGCCGGCGTGCAGGGCGCGGGGGTGCATGAGATAGAGGTCGCCGGGTTCGCCGGTCATCTCCTCGACCTGCACGGCGACGCCGGCGACGGTGGTCTCGCGGTCCATGAAGCGCTGCGTGCGGTCCTCACGGTCCGAGCGGCTCGTCAGCTCGGCGATCCAGGGATATCGCGCCGCCAGCCGCTGGCGCATGTCGCCGGAGCGCACGGTTTCGCCGGCCTCATCGGCGATGGCCTCGACGATGCGGTGCGAGCCGGTGGCGACGACGGTGCCACCGCCCTGCGGGGCGAGCGGGCCGAGGATCAGGAACAGGCGTGCGACCATCGCGCGCCGCGACGCGGGTTCGCCGGGGCCGTCGAGGTGCCAGTTCCGGTGGGGCAGGGCCCAGGGCCCGGGCGTCGGGAAGCAGGTGATCGGCTGGCCCCAGTGCGCGGGCTCGGCCCAGCGGCCCTGACCCATCAGGTCGTCGAGCAGGCGGCGGACGGCCGGCGCGGCCATGCCATCGAAGGCGCCGGAGGCCTGCACCGCCTGGAAGCCGAAGATGCGCTCGGTGGTCCAGGTCGCGGGATCCTCCCGGCGGACGCCTTCGCGGCGCTCGAGGTCGGCCCACAGCCGGTCGGCCATGGCCTCGGCCGCGCGGCGGGGCAGGGCGGCCTCGAAGCGCACCAGGCCGCGGGTCTCGAAGCGCTCGCGCGCGGCATCTGTCCAAAGGGTAGCGGCGGTGGCGGCCATGGCTGTCCCCATACGAAAAACGCCCGGCCGAGGCCGGGCGTCTTCAAATGAAAACAGCCGGTTGGCCTGATTACTTGATCTTGCCTTCGCGGAATTCCACGTGCTTGCGCACCACCGGATCGTACTTCTTGAGCACGAGCTTGTCGGTCTTGG
>NZ_DASZBG010000009.1:0-10424 GCF_035944335.1 Phenylobacterium sp.
TGAAGGACCTCGACGCCAAGTTCGGGCAGGGGACCGGCGCCTTGCAGGCCCGCTGGCGCGAGATCGTCGGGCCGGAGATCGCGCGGCGCACCGAGCCGGTGAAGCTGACCAAGGGCCGGGCCGGGGGGCCGTCCTCGCTGGAGATCCGCGTGGCGGGGCCGTCGGCCGCGATCATCCAGCACCAGGCGCATGAGATCCTGGCGCGGGTGAACTTGTTCCTGGGCGCCGAGGCGGTGCAGAAGCTGCGCGTCGTGCAGGGGCCGCTCAGGCACAAGCCCGAGCCGCAGCGCCCGCCGTCGAAGCGGTTGCAGCCGCTCGACGCCGCGGAGGAGGCGAGGCTTGCCAAGGCCCTCGCCGACGCGCCCGACGGACCGCTGAAACAGGCGCTGCTGACGCTCGGGCGCGGGGTCCTGCGGCGCGGAAGCTAAGCGCGGAGCGGCGCCTGCGGCGCGAGACTGGGACGCCTGGGCGAATTGACTCAAAACCGCCGTTGTCCCATCGCGTAAGTGGCGGGCGCGCCGCGAGTGGAGACCACCGCTGGAATCGCGCTTTACTCCGCAATCGCGCCGACGGGAAAGGTCGCCCTAGATGTTCAGCCGACGCCTCATGATCCTCGCCGCCGCAGCGGCCAGCCTGGCGCTCGCCGCCTGCAACAAGTCCGGTGGTCCGACCGGGCCCGCAGAGGGCGACATGAGCCTGGGCAATGCCGCCGCCAAGGTGAAGGTGGTCGAGTACGCCTCGGCGAGCTGCCCGCACTGCGCGCGGTTCAACAACGACATCTTCCCGGGCTTCAAGGCCAAGTACATCGACACCGGCAAGGCCTATTACACGTTCAAGGAATATCTGACGCCGCCGGAGAACGTCGCGGCGGCCGGCTTCCTGGTGTCGCGCTGCGCGGGCAAGGACAAGTACTTCACCGTCCTCGACGCGGTCTATCACTCGCAGCAGGAGATGTTCCAGACGGGTGATTTCCGCGGCGTGCTGCTGCGCATCGCCGAGAGCGCGGGCCTGACCGAGGCGCAGTTCAACGCCTGCCTGAACGACGAGAAGGCGATGAATGCGCTGAACGACCGGTTCAAACGCGCCGTCGACCAGGACAAGGTGACCGGCACGCCCACCTTCTTCTTCAACGGCAAGAAGGTGGCCGAGGGCGAAGTGACGGAAGCCCAGCTCGACCAGGCCTTCGCGGAGGCGTCGAAGTAGCCCCATGACCGCCATGACCCGCAGGATCGTGCTGGCCGCCGCGGCCCTGGCGCTCGCGGCGGGCCCGGGGCTGGCCGGCGTTCCAGCCGACGCGGTGAACGGCGACATGAGCCTGGGCAATCCCAAGGCGCGGGTCCACGTGGTGGAATACGCCTCGGCCAGCTGTCCGCACTGCGCGCATTTCGACGAGGAGGTCTTCCCGGCCTTCAAGAAGAAGTACATCGACACCGGCCGCGTGCAGTTCACGCTGAAGGAGTTCCTGACCGATCCGGCCGAGGTTGCGGCGGCCGGCTTCCTGACCGCCCGCTGCGGCGGCCGGGCGAAGTATTTCACCATCCTCGACCAGGTGTTCCGCAGCCAGGCGCAGTGGCGCGACGACGGCAAGATCGGCCAGATCATCACCCAGGTCGGCGTGGCCAACGGGCTGAGCGTCGCCCAGGTGGACAGCTGCCTCACCGACCCGGCGGCCCTCAAGGCGCTGAACGGACGGGTGGAGGCGAGCTCCAAGGACGGGGTCAATTCGACGCCCACCCTGAGGGTCAACGGCAAGACCGTGGCGGAGCCGACGCTGGCCGCGCTCGACGCCGCGATCGCCGCGGCGGGCAAGGGTGCGCCGGGCCATGCGGCGGCTCATCACCGCGCACCGAAAAAGCCCAAGAGGCCCTAGGTGCAGTTCCAGCGGCTCAAGCTCACCGGTTTCAAGTCCTTCGTCGATCCGACCGAATTTCGGATCGAACCGGGGGTGACCGGGGTGGTGGGGCCGAACGGCTGCGGCAAGTCGAACCTGCTGGAGGCGCTGCGCTGGGTGATGGGCGCGAATTCCGCCAAGGCCATGCGGGCCGGCGGCATGGACGAGGTGATCTTCGCCGGCGCCTCGAACCGGCCGTCGCGCAACCACGCCGAGGTGGCGCTGACCATCGACAACGCCGCCCGCCGTGCGCCGGCGGTATTCAACGACCATCCGGTGATCGAGGTGGTCCGGCGGATCGACAAGGGCGCGGGCTCGACCTACCGGATCAACGGCCGCGAGGTGCGCGCCCGCGACGTGCAGTTGTTGTTCGCCGACGCGTCCACGGGCTCGAATTCTCCGGCCCTGGTCCGCCAGGGGCAGATCTCGGAGCTGATCGCCGCCAAGCCGCAGAACCGGCGGATGATCCTGGAGGAGGCGGCCGGCGTCTCGGGCCTGCATTCGCGGCGCCACGAGGCGGAGCTGCGGCTGCGCGCGGCCGAGGCCAATCTCGCCCGGCTCGAGGACGTGGCGCGCGAGCTGGAAGGCGCCTACGGCCGGCTGAAGCGCGAGGCCCGCCAGGCGGAACGCTACAAGAAGCTGTCGGCCGAGATCCGCGCCTTGCAGGGCGCGGTGCTCTACGCGCGGTGGAACGAAGCCCGGGCCGCCGCCGAGCGGCTGACCGCGGAGGCCGCCGCCGCGGTCCGCGCGGTGGAGGAGACCGCCCGCCAGGCCGCGGTCGCCACGACGCGGGCCGCCGCGGCCGAGGAAGCCATCAAGCCGCTGCGCGAGGCCGAGACCATCGCCGCGGCGGTGCTGCACAAGCTGGCCATCGACAAGGACCGGCTGGACCGCGAGCACGAGGCCCACGCCGCCGAGATCGCACGGCTCGACGGCGACATCGAACGCATCGAGGCCGACGCGGCGCGCGAGGCGCACATTGTCGAGGACGCCGACGCGGCCTTGAAGCGGCTGGCCGAGGACCTCGCCGGGATCGAGGCCGCCATCGCTCGCGCGCCCGAGCGCCAGCCGGAGCTGGAAGCCGCCGCCAGCGCCGCCGAGGCCGCCCGCGCCGCCGCCGACGCCGAGGTGGAGCGACTGGCCGGCGAACTGGCCGCGCAGGAGGCCCAGAGCCACGCCGCGGCGCATCGGGTGGAGGAGGCCCAGACCCGGGTGGGCCGAACCCGCCGGGCGCTCGACCAGGCGCGTCACGAGCGCGAAGCGTTGGGCGTGGTCGGCGGTCCGCAGGCCGAGGCCGCCAGGGCCGAGCTGGAGGCGGCCGAGGCCGCGCTGGCGCAGGTCCGCGCCGCCCTGGAGGCCGCCGAGGAGGCGCGTGGCAAGGCCGTGGAGGCGGAAGCCGCCGCCCGCGAGATCGCCCGCAAGTCCGATGAACAGCTCGGCCGGCTGACCGCCGAGGCCCGGGCGCTGGCCCAGCTGGTGGCGCAGGCCCGGCGGGGCGGGTTTGCCCCGGCGCTGGACGCCGTCGCGCCGGACCGCGGCTATGAAAAGGCCCTGGCCGCCGCCCTGGGCGATGACCTGGACGCGGCGCTGGACCGCACCGCCCCGGCCTTCTGGGGCGGCCGCGACGCCGCGGCGCCGACCTGGCCGAAGGGCGTGACGGCGCTGGCCGATGTGGTGAAGGCGCCGCCGGCGCTGGCCGCGCGCATGGCCTATGTTGGACTTGTCGACAAGGCCGACGGCGACCGGCTGCAAGCCGGCCTGCCGCCCGGTGCGCGCCTGGTCTCCAAGGAAGGCGACCTCTGGCGCTGGGACGGCTTCGTGGCGCGCGCCGAGGCGCCGAAGCCCGCCGCCGCGCGGCTCGAGCAGAAGACCCGGCTGGCCGAGGTCGAGGCCGAGATCGAGAAGCTGCAGCCCAAGGCCGACGCCGCCAAGGCGGCGCTGACCGAGGCGGCGGAGCGCCTGCGCGGCGCCGAAGACGCCTTGCGCGCCGCCCGCCGCGAGCCGGCGATGGCCGAGCAGACGGCCGCTGCGGCGCGGGCCGCGCTGGAGCGGTTCGAGCGCGAGGCCGCCCGCAAGGAGGCCCACGCCGCCTCGCTGGACGACGTGATCGGCCGGTTCGAAGCCGAGCTGGCCGAGCATGAGGCCGTCCTGGCCGCGGCGACCGAGGCGGCAGGCGCGGTGGCGACCAGCGACGACCTCGCCGCATCGCTGGCTCGCGCCCGGGCGGCCGCCGGGCCGGCCCGCGACGCCGCGGCGCAAGCCCGCGCGGCGCTGGAGCTGGAGGTGCGCGAGCGCGACGGCCGGGCGCGGCGCCTGGAGCAACTGACCCGCGAACGCGACGACTGGACCCGACGCGCCGAGGCCGCGGCCAAGCGCACCGAGGCCTTGGGCAAGGCGCGCGCCCAGGCGCAGGCCGACCTCGAGACGGCTCGCGCCGCGCCCGGCACGCTGGAGACGCGCCGGGCCGACCTGCTGGACGAGCTGGGCCTCGCCGAAGCCCGGCGGGCCAAGACCTCCGACGCGCTGGCCGCCGCCGACGCCGAGCGCACAGACGCCGACCGCAGCCTGCGGGCCGCCGACGCCGCGGCCGCCGAGGCCCGCGAGATTCGCGCCAGCCTCTCGGCGCATGCCGAGGCGGCCGACACGCGGCTGATCGAGGTCACCGCCCAAATCCGCGAGACCGCGCGGATGGAGCCGGAGGAACTGGCCCAGAAGCTGTCGGACGACGCGGTGGCGATCCCGACCGACGCGGAAGGCATCGAGGCGCACCTCTATAATCTGGAACGGCAGCGCGACAGCATCGGGCCGGTGAACCTGCGGGCCGAGGAAGAGGCGGGCGAATACGCCGGCCGGATCGGGACCATGCAGTCCGAGCGCGCCGACCTGAGCGGGGCCATCGCGGCGCTCCGGCGTGGCATCGACGAGCTGAACGGCGAGGGCCGCGAGCGGCTGACCGCGGCCTTCGAGGTGATCAACGGCCACTTCAAGACGCTGTTCGAGGCGCTGTTCCAGGGCGGCCAGGCCGAGCTGCGGCTGGTGGAGTCGGAGGACCCGCTGGAGGCCGGCCTGGAGATCTACGCCTGCCCGCCGGGCAAGCGGCTGTCGACCATGAGTCTGATGTCGGGCGGCGAGCAGGCGCTGACCGCCATGGCGCTGATCTTCGCGGTGTTCCTGTCGCAGCCGGCGCCGATCTGCGTGCTGGACGAGGTGGACGCGCCGCTGGACGACGCCAACGTCGACCGGTTCTGCAACATGCTCGACGAGATGCACAGCCGCACCGAGACGCGGTTCGTGGTGATCACCCACAACCCGGTGACCATGGCCCGGATGGACCGGCTGTTCGGGGTCACCATGGCCGAGCGCGGCGTCTCCCAGCTGGTCTCCGTGGACCTGACCCAGGCCGAGGCGATGGCCGCGCAATAACCCAGGTTTGGGTGTTCTGCCGCGGTCTAGAAAAAATGTAACGAATACAGTGCGATACTGTACATTCCGGCAGCCTTGACGCGCTGCGGCGCCGTCTATAGGTTCCGCGCGACCTGAAGCCCCCGCCGTGGCGGCGACGTCGCGGTCATTAGGCCCTCCGACGCATGCCCAAGACGGACGACCAGCCCGAAGAGGCCCGCAAGAGCCTCGACGAGCGACTCGGCGCAGTCGAGGCGGCGCGGGCCCGTAGCGAGGGCGGCGACGCCCAGCGGGCCATGGCGCAGGGTTACCGCTTCCTCGGCGAAGTGGTGGGCGGAGTGCTCGCAGGGGCCGGTTTCGGCTGGCTCGTCGATCGCTTCACCGGGACGGCTCCCCTGGGTTTGATCGGCGGTCTGCTGATCGGGACGGGATTTTCGATCTGGGTGGCGGTGAGGTCCGCCGTCCGGAGCACGACGACAGAGACGACACGCGCCGGGCCGTCGCCCCGCGCGAGCGACGACGAGGACGAGGATTAGGCGCTAATGGCGGGACAGCCGGCCATCGACCCGATGCACCAGTTCGCGGTGCACAAGATCTGGCAGGGCCCGGTCTTCCATGTCGGCGGCCTGCCCGTGGACATGTCGATCACCAATTCGGTGGCCAGCATGATCGCCGGCGCGGTGATCCTGGTTGTGTTCTTCGCTCTGACCGCGCGGCGCGAGATCGTGCCGAACCGCGGCCAGGCGCTGGCCGAGAGCCTCTACAACATCGTCGACAAGGTGCTGGTGACGCCGATCATCGGCCACCAGGGCCGGCCCTACATCCCCTACCTGTTCACCCTGTTCACGGTCATCCTGGTGCTGAACCTGATGGGCGTGCTGCTGGCCATCGGCAACGTGGCGGGCCTCAGCATGACCTTCACGGTGACCTCGCAACTGGCGATCACCGCGACGCTGGCGGTGCTGACCTTCTTCAGCGTCTTCTTCCTGGGCTTCATCAAGCACGGGCCGAAGTTCCTGGGCCTGTTCTTCCCCTCGGGCATGGGCGTGATCGGGGCGATCCTGATGGCCCCGATCGAGATGATCTCCTACTTCGTGCGGCCCATCACGCTCGCCATGCGCCTGTTCGGCAACATGCTGGGCGGCCATGTGGTCATGGCGCTGTTCGGCTCGTTCGTCGTGGCGCTCGGCCTCTTGGCCCTACAGGGCGGCATGGCGTCGCTCGCCCTGGTGCCCAGCGTGCTTTCCTTCGCGATGATCGTCGCGCTGACCGGCCTGGAGCTGGTCGTGGCGGTGCTGCAGGCCTTCGTCTTCGTGGCGCTGGCCACGGTCTATCTCAACGAGGTCGTGAACTTCGGTCACGGCCACTAACAACCCAGAGCTCAACAGAGGACTATCAATATGGACGCTCATGCCGCCCGCCTGATCGGCGCGGGCCTCGCCACTTCGGGGATGATCGGGGCCGGTGTCGGCCTCGGCGTGCTGTTCGGCAACTACCTGCAAGCCGCGATCCGCAACCCCTCGGCGGCCGCCAGCCAGCAGACCATGCTGTTCCTCGGCATGGCGCTCACCGAGACCATGGGTCTGTTCTCCTTCGTCGTGGCCCTGATCATCCTGTTCGGCGCCGGCGCCTAAAGAAAAACCCTGACCGATGGCGACTGAAACCCAGGAAGGCACGGCCGCGGAGGGGCACTCCAGCGGCCTGCCGCAGTTCGACTTCCAGTGGTGGCCGGGCCAGATCGCCTGGTTCCTGATCATCTTCGCCCTGATGCTGGTGTTCATGCGGCTGTTCACCGTCCCGCGCGTCGGTGGCGCGCTGGACGCGCGGGATCGACGCATCGCCGACGACATCGCCGAGGCGCGGCGCATGAAGGACGAGGCCGACGCCCAGGCCCAGGCCGCCCAGGCCGACATGGCCCAGGCCCGCGCCCAGGCGCAGAAGCTGGGCGCCGAAGCCCGCGCCAAGGCGCAGGGCGAGATCGCCGCGCGCCTGGCCGAGGAAGAAGCCAAGCTCGCCAAGACCAGCGGCGAGGCCGAAGCCCGCATCGCGGCCGCGCGCGACGCCGCCATGGCCAATGTCCAGGGCATCGCCCGCGACACGGCCGGCGCCATCGTCGAGAAACTGACCGGCCGCGCCGCCAGCGCCGCCGAACTGAAGACCGCGCGGGGATAGGCCGATGGAACTCCTGATGGACGCCCACTTCTGGGTGGGCCTGGCTTTCGTGGTCTTTCTGGGCGTGCTGGTCGTCGCCGGCGTGCACAAGTTCGCCTGGAAGGCGCTGGGCGACGCTGGCGACAAGGTCCGCGCCCAGCTGGCCGAGGCCGAGGGCCTGCGCGCCGAGGCGCAAGGGCTGCTGGACCAGATCAAGGTGCAGCGCGAACAGTCGGAGAAGCTGGCCAAGGAGGTTCTCGCCAACGCCAGGGATGAGGCGCAGCGCCTGCAGGCCGACGCGCAGGTGAAGCTCGCCGAGCAGATCGAGCGCCGCGGCCAGCTGGCCGAACGCCGCATCGCCACAGCCGAAGCCCAGGCCGCCGCCGAGGTCAAGGCCGCCGCCGCGGAGCTGGCGTCGCAGATGGCGGAAGATGTCCTGCGCGCACGACTGGCTGTCGCCAAGTCAGACCCCTTGGTCGACCAAGCTATCGGACAGCTTTCGAGCAAGTTGCAATAGGTCTTCGGACCTATGCGGAATGAGAAGCCCGGGCGATGACCCGGTCTTTTCTTTGGCGGGTCGTCCGATTTCTTAACCGTGATATGGGAATCCTCTAGGGAATCGAATGGATTCCGTGGGAGGACAGCATGTCCGCATCCGGTATTTCAGAAGCAAACCCCGTCACGCCCGCCAGCTGGGCGCCGGCTCATCCCGAGCCGCCGCAGTCAGTGGGTCAGGCGCAGGTCGAACATCGCCGCCGCGACGCCAACAGCGGCGAGCCGCGGAAGATCGCCAGCTCCAACCCGCCCAAGCCGAATCGGGTGGACGTCCGCGCCTAGGCGGTCCGCAGGCGGCCGCGGCCCTTCAGGCGACGGCGGAAGCGGCTCGCGAAGCGGGCCCGCTTGGGCAGCATCACGCGTTCCATGCGCAGGATCTGTTGCCAGGCCACCGGGAACACCTCCGGCTCGCGGCGCAGCAGCCGGCGGAACGGGAAGACGAAGTTCGGGTGGCTGTGCTGCATGCGCACGAACTGGCGCCGCGCCTTGAACGAGTTGCGCAGCACCATCATCAGCCCGATGACGATGACCGCCATGCCCGGCAGATGCAGGGGCAGCGGCAGGAACTCGATCGCCAGCCCGACGAGGATGAAGGCGCTGCCCACGGCGAGCAGCAGCCCGCGACCGATCCGGCCGATCAGCTCTCGGGCGAATTCGTCGGAGGCGCGGTACACGCGCAGCGAGGGCATGGCGAGGGACACTGGAGCTTACCTGGGAAGCGCGGGCCGGCCCCGATGGGGAGGTCTGAACCGTCGTCGCGCCTGCCAGATATGCGAACGCGCCCACGAAACGTAAAGGCAACGCCCCGTTAATTTTCCGGGGCGCGACTCTATTCCGCAGCCAATGGCGCCGGCGCCACACCTGTGGGCTCTGGGCGCCACGTCAGGCGGGGCTTGCGGGCCGCCAGGGTCTCGTCGAGGCGGCGCAGGGGGGCCAGGTGCGGCGCGCCCTTGAAGCGCTGCGATTCGCCGGCCTTGGCCGCGGCGGCGAGCGCCAGCATGGCGTCGCAAAACCGGTCGAGCTCGCGCTTCGGCTCGGTCTCGGTGGGCTCGATCAGCATGGCGCCGTGGACGACCAGCGGGAAGTACATGGTCATCGGGTGAAAGCCCTCGTCGATCAGCGCCTTGGCGAGGTCGAGGGTGGTGATGTCGGAGCCCTCGAGCCAGGTGTCGTCAAACAGGGCCTCGTGCATGCAGGGGCCGTCGGGAAAGGCGGGCGTCATGGCGGCCGCCAGCCGGGCCTTGATGTAGTTGGCGTTGAGCACGGCGTCCTCGGCGACCTGGCGCAGGCCGTCGGCGCCGTGGCTGGCCATGTAGGCATAGGCGCGGACGAACATGCCCATCTGGCCCTGGAAGGCGCACATGCGGCCGAAGGCCTGGGCGGCCTCGTCCTTGGCTTCCTCGACGAGGTGGAAGCCTTCGGCGTCGGAGACCACCCAGGGGGCCGGGGCGAAGGGCGCGAGCGCCGCGGAGAGCACCACCGGGCCGGCGCCCGGCCCGCCGCCGCCGTGCGGGGTGGAGAAGGTCTTGTGCAGGTTGATGTGCATGGCGTCGACGCCAAGATCGCCGGGGCGGACGCGGCCGACGATGGCGTTGAAGTTGGCCCCGTCACAATAAAAATAAGCTCCGTGCGCGTGCGTAATGCGCGCGATCTCGATCACGTCGCGTTCGAACAGGCCGCAGGTGTTGGGGTTGGTGACCATGATCGCGGCGATGTCGGGGCCGAGCTTGGCGGACAGGTCGGCGAGGTCGACGCGGCCGTCGGCGGTCTGGGCGATCTCGGTGACCGAGTAGCCGACGAAGGCGGCGGTGGCGGGGTTGGTGCCGTGGGCCGAGGTCGGGACGAGGACGGTGCGGCGGTGGCCCTGGCCGGCGGCGTCGTGGGCGGCCTTGATGGTCAGGAGGCCGCAGAGCTCGCCGTGGGCGCCGGCCTTGGGGGTCAGGGCGACGGCGGGCATGCCGGTCAGCGTCTTCAGCCAGTGGGCGAGGCGGTCCATGAGCGCCAGGGCGCCCTGGGTCGTGGAGACCGGCGCCATGGGGTGCAGGTCGGCGAAGCCGGCCAGGCGGGCCATCTTCTCGTTGAGGCGCGGGTTGTGCTTCATGGTGCACGAGCCCAGCGGATAGAGCGCCAGGTCGATGGCGTGGTTCTTCTGGGAGAGGCGCACGTAGTGGCGCATCGCCTCCGGCTCGGTGAGGCCGGGCAGGCCGATGGGGGCGGCGCGGACCAGGTCGCCGAGGTCCGACGCGTCGTGCTCGGCGGCCGGCAGGTCGACGCCGGTCGTCTGCCAGCCGCCTTCCTCGAAGATCAGCGGCTCGTCCTGCAGCAGGCCGCGGCCGCCGGTCAGCGAGGTGAAGCCGGCCGATGCGGCGCCGGCGTTGGGGGTGGTCGGGCGGCCGACGTTGGACATGGCCATCAGGCGATCCCC
>NZ_DASZBG010000010.1:0-200151 GCF_035944335.1 Phenylobacterium sp.
GTGGCCGCGGTGACCGACGAGCTGCGCGCGCTGATGGACGACATGCTGGAGACCATGTACGCCGCGCCCGGCATCGGCCTGGCGGCGATCCAGGTGGGCGTGCCCCAGCGGGTGATCGTCATGGACCTGGCCCGCGAGGACGAGCCCAAGCAGCCGCGCTACTACGTCAATCCGCAGATCCTCTGGGTCTCGGAGGAGACCGCGCCCTACGAGGAAGGCTGCCTCTCGGTGCCGGAGATCTATGACGAGGTCGAACGGCCGTCGCAGGTGAAGCTCAAGTACCTGAACTACCAGGGCGAGGAGATCGTCGAGGACGCCGAGGGTCTGTTCGCCGTCTGCATCCAGCACGAGATGGACCATCTGGACGGCGTGCTGTTCATCGACCACCTGTCGCGTCTGAAGCGCGAGCAGGCGATCAAGAAGGTCAAGAAGATGGTGAAGGCGGCGTAGACCATTTACCTTCTCCCCTTGCGGGAGAAGGTGGCCTGCGAAGCAGGTCGGAAGAGGGGTCGCGCGGACCTCACGCCCGCCGGTCGCCGCTGATCCGATCTTCAACCCCTCATCCGTCAGCCTGCGGCTGACACCTTCTCCCGCAAGGGGAGAAGGGCTGTCTCCTTACTTCTTCTCGGTCGTCTTTTCCGTCGTGGTGGTGACGGTGGTGGTGGTCGTGGTCGCGTCGTCGCCCTCGGCGTGGTGCTTCTTGGAGGCGTCCTTCAGCGCCGAGCCCAGGTCCTTCAGCGACCCCTTCAGCTCGCCGGCGGCCTTTTTCACCTCCGGGTCCTTGGAGATCGCCTTGATATCCTCGCCCGCGCCCTTGGCGCTGGTCTTGACGTCCTCGCCGAGCTTCTTGGCGTCGGCGCTGACCTCGGCGCCGGCCTTGTCTGTGCTGGTCTTCACGTCCGCCGCCGTGGCGTTGGCGTCGGCCTGGGTCTTGGCCTGATCGGACTTGCTGCAGCCGGCCACCGCGAAGGTGAAGCCCATCAGGGCGGCGGTGATCAGGGTCCGGTTCGGGGTCGGCATGGTCGCGCTCCTGGGGTCGGGCCTCTAACTGCCAAGCTTGGACCCGGGTTCCGGATTTTGCACACAAGCGCGGCGGCCGCTACAGGACGCCCATGCGCCTGGCCTTCCTGGGAACCCCCGACTTCGCGGTCGCCTCGCTGAAACGCCTCGTCGAGGCGGGGCACGAGATTGCGGCCGTCTATTCCCAGCCGCCGGCCCCGCGCGGCCGCGGCCAGGAGCTGAAGCCCTCGCCGACCCACGCCTTCGCCCTGGAGCACGGATTGCCGGTCCGCACGCCGGCCTCGATGCGCGACGCCGCCGAGATCGCCGCCTTCCGCGCCCTGGAGCTGGAGGCCGCGGTGGTGGTGGCCTTTGGCCAGATCCTGCCGCGCGAGGTGTTGGAGGCGCCGCGGCTCGGCGCCTTCAACCTGCACGGCTCGCTGTTGCCGCGCTGGCGCGGCGCGGCGCCCATCCAGCGGGCGATCATGGCTGGCGATCCGGTGACCGGGGTCCAGGTCATGCGCATGACCGAGGGCCTCGACGAGGGCCCGATCCTGGCCTCCCAGACCCTGCGCATCGGCGCGCTGGACACCGCCGCCACCTTGCACGACCGGATGGCTGAGGCCGGCGCCGATCTGCTGGCCCGCACCCTGCCCCTGATCGCGTCGGGCCAAGCGCGCGAGACCCCGCAGGCCGACGACGGCGTCACCTACGCGAAGAAGATCCGGCCCAGGGAGGCGCGCATCGACTGGACGAAGCCCGCCGCCGAGGTGGACCGCAAGATCCGCGGCCTGTCGCCCTTCCCCGGCGCGTGGTTCCAGCTGCCCGGCGACAAGGGGCCGGTGCGGGTGAAGGCAATGCTGTCGAGCCTGGAGGAAGGCGACGGCGCGCCGGGCGAGGTGCTCGATGACCGGCTGCTGGTGGCGGCCGGCGAGGGCGCGGTGCGGCTGCTGCGCGTGCAGCGCGAAGGCCGCGCGGCGCAGGACGCCGAGGTCTTCCTGCGCGGGGCGCCCGTAGCGCCCGGGACGAAGCTCGGCTGATGCCCCGCTACCGGCTCCTCATCGAATACGACGGCCGGCCCTATCACGGCTTCCAGGCGCAGGGCGCGCTGCCCTCCGTGCAGGCCTCCCTCGAGCGGGCTGTGAAGGGCTTCTGCGGCGAGACCCCGCGGGTGCAGACGGCGGGGCGCACGGATGCCGGCGTCCACGCCACCGGCCAGGTGGTCCACGTCGACCTCGCAAAGGACTGGAAGCCCGAGGTGGTGCGCAATGCGCTGAACGCCCACCTGGTCCCCGAGCCGATCGCGGTGCTGGAGGCCAGCGTCGCGCCCGAGGGCTGGCATGCGCGGTTCTCGGCGACCGAGCGGCGCTACCTCTACCGCATCCTCAACCGGGCGAGCCCGCCGGCGCTGGACCAGGGCCGCGTCTGGCATGTGAAGAAGCCGCTGGATGCGCAGGCCATGCATGCCGCCGCCCAGGCGCTGGTTGGCCACCACGACTTCACCACCTTCCGCGACCTCGCCTGCCAGGCGAAGTCGCCGATGAAGACCCTGGACCTGGCCCGCGTGCGCCGCGAAGGCGAGGCGGTGGTGCTGGAGTTCGCCTCGCGCTCCTTCCTGCATCGCCAGGTCCGTTCGATGACGGGGACGCTGGCGGAGGTCGGCGTCGGGCGCTGGACGGCGGCGGATGTGACGGCGGCGCTGCAGGCGCGCGACCGCAAGGCCTGCGGGCCGGTGGCCCCGGCCGACGGGCTGTATCTGACGGGAGTCAGCTACCGATCTTGACCGTCATCCACGGGCGCGCGTCAGCGCGATCCGGGGGACCCAAGTGGCCTTGCAATCTGACGATCAGCTTGGGTCCCCGGATCAGCCTGCGGCTGACCGGGGATGACGATCTATTTGAACGCCTCGAAATAGCGCGCGATCAGGCGTTCGTAGACGGCCTGCAGCATGCGGATCTCGGCGACGGGCGCGCGTTCGTCGACCTGGTGCATGGTCTGGCCTACGAGGCCGACCTCGACGACCGGGCAGAGCGCGCGGATGAAGCGGGCGTCGGAGGTGCCGCCGGTGGTGGAAAGCTCCGGCGCGCGGCCGGCGACGTCGGCCACCGCGGCGGCGACCAGCTCGGTGAAGGGTCCGGGTTCGGTGAGGAAGGCCTCGCCGCTGATCTGCGGCGTGACCGCGGCCTTGCAGGGCGTGCCTTCAGCGGCCTTGTCCGCCTCGGCGGCGATCCAGGCGGCGAGTTCAGCGCCCGTGTGGGTGGGATTGAAGCGGATGTTCAGCCGCGCCCGCGCGACGCCCGGGATGACGTTGGTGGCGGTGTTGGGCACATCGATCTTCGTCACTTCCAGGTTCGACGGCTGGAACTCGGGATAGCCCTCGTCGAGCACCCGGGCCTGCAGGGCGGCGAGCGCTCGGATCAGCACCGGAACCGGATTGGCCGCGCGGTGCGGATAGGCCACGTGGCCCTGGACGCCGGTGACCTCGATCTCGGCGTTGATCGAGCCGCGCCGGCCCACCTTGACCATATCGCCGAAGATTTCCGAAGAGGTGGGCTCGCCCACCACGCAGTGATCGATGGCCTCGCCTTCGGCCGCCAGGGCCTCCACGACGCGCTTGGTGCCGTCGAGCGCCACGCCTTCCTCATCGCCAGTGATCAGGAAGGAGATCGAGCCCGGGACCTGGCCGGCCGCGATAGCCCTGGCGGCGGCGGCGGCGAAGGCGGCGATGGCGCTCTTCATGTCGACCGCGCCGCGCCCGATCAGGACGCCGCCCACGACCTCGGCGGCGAAGGCGTCCTTCGACCAGGCGGCGACATCGCCAACGGGCACCACGTCGGTATGGCCGGCGAAGCACAGGTTCGGCCGCGTCGTCCCGTAGCGGGCGTAGAGGTTCTCGATCTCGCCGAACCTCATGCGGCGGCAGACGAAGCCGAGTCCGGCCAGGGTCCGCTCCACCACATCCATGGCGCCGGCGTCCGCCGGGGTGACGGAGGGCTTGCGGATCAGTTCGCGGGTCAGTTCGACGGCGTCTATGGCGGACATCGACCTGTCCTACCCGCCGTCGCTCGCACCGTCATCTCCTGCACGCGGCAAGGGGCGGCAATTGCAGAACGATTCCCAGCGTTTACCAGAAATATGCCGGAGAATCGGTAAATATCTTGCATACTCGGTAGATATGATCATAATACCAAGCATTCAGGCGGCGGCATGTTGACCCTACCGCCATCCTCGCGATAGAAAGGTATCATGACCCATGCTCAATATTCATTCAACCCATTCGCGTCGAATCGATAGGCAGATGCCGCCGAGGTCCGAAAAACACGCGAACTTCCGTCGCCTTGCGGTCGGCCGCACGGATCAAGTTTTGGAAGCGCTTCGGAAACTCTCCAATCTTTCCTCGGCCAACTACGAATTTGAAGATTCTGAGGTCGAGAAGATTTTCGATGCCATCGAGGCGGGCGTGGAGGAAGCCCGCGGCCGATTCCGTCGGGGCCTTACCAAGAGGGGCCGCTTCACTTTGTGAATGCCAGCGATTTCAGGAGAAGACGCCCGGTAGGTCCGCCGGGCGCCTTTTGCTATCTCGTGGTTGGCTCATAGGAGACGGACTGTCCATGCCGAAGCTGGATCTGGCCGCCATCGCGCCCAGCACGGGCTGCAACTATCCGGCGCCGTTCGCCGAAATCTGCCTGGGCGCCGATTGGCGCAAGCTGGGGGACGCCGCCGGCCTGACCGATTTCGGCGTCAACCTCGTGCGCCTGCCGCCTGGCAAATGGTCGAGCCAGCGGCACTGGCACTCCGAAGAGGACGAGTTCCTCTGGATGCTGGAGGGCGAGGTGGTGCTGGTGGAGGACGACGGCGAGCAGGTGCTGCGGCCCGGCGACGCCTGCGGCTGGAAGGCCGGCGTCGCCAACGGGCACCACGTGCAGAACCGCGCCGACCGCGACGCCGTCTATCTGGAGGTAGGCTCGCGGCGGCCGCAGACCGACGGCTGCGACTATCCCGACATCGACATGGTGTCCCACCCGCAGGGCGCGCACTACCGCCACCACGACGGCACGCCTTATCCGCAGGACTGACGAATGCCGAAGATCGATATCGACGCCGCCCCCACCCGTTTCGGCACGGGCTATCCGCCACCCTACGACGAGCCGTGCAAGGCGCGGCGCCGCTGGAAGCTGGGCGACGCGGCCGGCCTGACCCAGTTCGGGGTCAACCTGATGCGCCTGCCGCCGGGGTCCTGGACCAGCCAGCGGCACTGGCACACCGCCGAGGACGAGTTCGTCTGGGTGGTCGAGGGCGAGGTGGTGCTGGTCACCGACGAGGGCGAGCAGGTGCTGCGCGCCGGCGACTGCGCGGGCTTTCCGGCAGGCGTCGCCAACGGCCACCATATCCAGAACCGATCGGACGGCGAGGCGGTGCTGTTGGAGGTCGGCTCGCGCGCGCCCGACACCGACGGCTGCGACTACCCGGATATCGATTTGGTGCTGGACGAGGGCGCGACCGAGTACCGCCACCGCGACGGGCGGCCTTATGAGGATACGAAGACGGCGCGCAGCCGCTAGTCGCGCAGCAGTTCGTTGATGCTGGTCTTCGAACGCGTGCGTTCGTCCACCGTCTTCATGATCACCGCGCAGTAGGTGGAGGGCAGGGACGGGTCGACGGCGTTCGGGCGCGAGCCGGACATGATCACCGAATAGGGCGGCACCTCGCCGGTGATCGTCTCGCCCGTGCGGCGGTCCACGATGGGCGTCGTGGAGGTCAGGTAGACGCCCATGGAGATCACGCAGCCCTCGCGCACGACGACGCCCTCGGCCACCTCGGAGCGGGCGCCGATGAAACAGTTGTCCTCGATGATCGTCGGATTGGCCTGCAGGGGCTCAAGCACCCCGCCGATCCCGGCGCCGCCGGAGATGTGGCAGTGCTTCCCGATCTGGGCGCAGGAGCCGATGGTCGCCCAGGTGTCGACCATGGTTCCCTCGTCGACATAGGCCCCGATGTTGATGAAGCAGGGCGTCATGACCACGCCCTTGGCGATGAAGGACCCCTTGCGCACGACGGTCCCCGGCAGGCAGCGGAAGCCGGCGGCGGCGAAGCGGGCGGCGTCCCAGCCGGTGAACTTCAGGGGGACCTTGTCCCAGTAGGGGCCGGGCGCGTCGGCCTCGACGATCTGGTTGGCGGTCAGGCGGAAGAACAGCAGGATCGCCTGCTTGGCCCACTGGTGGGTGGTCCAGATCCCGTCGGCGCCCCGCTCGGCGACGCGCAGGGTCCCGGCGTCCAGGCGTTCGAGGGTCTCCAGCACCGCCTCGCGGAGGGGTCCTTTGGTGTCCGGGGTGATCGCCTCGCGATCCGCCCAGCCCTGTTCGATGATGGTCTTCAGCTCGTCCATATCAGGCGGCGTCCTTGAGCTGGGCGTCCCTCAGGAAGGGCGCGAGCGTCGCGGTCTTGTACTGCACGAAGGGCGCGGTGGAGGCCGGCGCGTGCGGGCCGACCAGGACGGTGGTCATGCCAAGCGCCGCGGCCGGCGCCAGGTTGCGCTCGGAATCCTCGAAGAAGGCGGTGGTGGCGGGGTCGATGTGGTGGGCGGCGTTCATCCGCTCAAAGACCCGGGGATCGGGCTTGGGCACGTAGCCGAACGAGCCGATGTGGAAGACCTCGTCGAAGAGGTCGCCGAGGCCCAGGCGCTCGAGCACCCGGCGCGCATGGACGTCGTCGGCGTTGGTGAAGATCAACCGCCGGCCTGGTAGGCGCTCAAGCGCGGTGGTCAGCTCGGGGTCGCGCGACAGGCCCTCCAGCGACAGGTCGTGGAAGGCGGCGTGGAATTCCGCCGGGTCGACGCCGTGGTGCAGGGTGAGGCCGGTGAGGCTGAGGCCGTGATCCTTGAGGTAGACCTTCTGCAGCTTGAAGGCCTCGTCACGCTCCAGGCCGGTGACCTTCATGACGAAGGCGGTGATGCGGCGCTCGATCTCGCCCATGAAGCCGCTCTCGACCGGATAGAGGGTGTTGTCCAGGTCGAACAGCCAGGTGTCGATGTGACGTAGGTCCGCGCCGCTCATTTGCAGACCAGCGTGCCCGCCCCGTGCTCGGTGAACAGCTCGACGAGCATGGCGTGCGGCCGCCGCCCGTCGAGGATGACCACGGCCTCGACGCCGGCCTCGACCGCAGCGATGGCGGTTTCCAGCTTGGGGATCATGCCGCCGGTGGCGACGCCGTCGGCGATGGCCTTGCGGGCCTGTTTGACGGTGAGCTGGCGCATCAGCTCGCCCTTCGCATCCAGCACGCCGGCCACGTCGGTGAGCAGCAGCATGCGCTTGGCGCCCAGCGCGCCGGCCAGCGCCCCGGCCACGGTGTCGGCATTGATATTGTAGGTCTCGCCACTGGCCGAGACGCCGATCGGGGCGACCACGGGGATGTAGTCCTCCTCGGCATAGATCAGGGCCTGCAGGATCTTGGGATCGACGGTCTTCGGTTCGCCCACGAAGCCCAGGTCGACCATGCGCTCGACCTCGGAATCCGGGTCCTTGGCCGTGCGGGTGACCTTCTCGACGACGATCAGGCGGGCGTCCTTGCCCGACAGCCCCACGCCGCGCACGTCGGCCTCGGCGCCGGCCTGGGTGATCCAGCTGGCGATCTCCTTGTTGATCGCCCCGGAGAGGACCATCTCGGCCACCTCCATGGTGGCTTCGTCGGTGACGCGCAGGCCGTCGACGAAGGTCGACTTCACCCCGGCCTTGGCGAGCCAGGCGGAGATCTGCGGGCCGCCGCCGTGGACGATCACCGGGTGGACGCCCAGCATCTTGAGCAGCACGGCGTCGGCGGCGAACAGCTTGGCCACCTGTTCCTCGCCCATGGCGTGGCCGCCGTACTTGATGACCACGGTCGAGCGGTCATAGGTCTGGATATAGGGCAGGGCCTCGGCCAGCGTCCTGGCGGTCGCCCAGCCCTCGCCTTCCTTGGTCTGGCCTTGGGTGTCGTCGCTCAACGGGCCTGCTCCGGTCGTCGGAGCGCTCCGATAGCGGACGCGCCGCCCCCTGTCACCTTTGCGGCCGCATGCTAAGCCTTGGCTGCAAGTCGCGTGATGGGGGTTCTCGATGAAATGGCTGAAGCTGGCGGCCGCGGCCGCGGCCCTGTGGGCGATCGCGGCAGGCGCGAGCGCCAGGACCGTGGCGGTCTCGGCCGACCGGGCGCTGGACGTGGTGAGCGGGCGCTATGTCGAGCGGCCGCTGGTGGTGATCGTCGATGGGCGGATCGCGGCGGTCGAGCGCCAGGGCGACGCGGTCCCGGCGGGCGCGGAGCGGGTCGACCTGCCGGGCGTGACGCTGGTTCCGGGCCTGATCGACATGCACGTTCACCTGACGTCGACGCACCAGTACGGCGGCTATCGGCGCTTCGAGTTCACCGACGGTTTCTGGATCGCCATCGGCGTGCGGCAGGCCAAGGACACCCTCGACGCCGGCTTCACGACGGTGCGCAACGTCGGCGCGGAGTTCTACGGCGACGTCGCCCTGATGCAGTCGATCGACGAGGGCTTCAATCCGGGCCCGCGGATCATTCCGGCGACCAACCTGATCGGGGCGACCGGCGGCCATTGCGACGAGACCTATCTGCCCCCCTCGTTCAACGCCTCCGAGCCGTCGGTGATCGACAGCCCCGACGCGGGGCGG
This sequence comes from Phenylobacterium sp., assembly GCF_035944335.1. Classification (GTDB taxonomy): domain Bacteria; phylum Pseudomonadota; class Alphaproteobacteria; order Caulobacterales; family Caulobacteraceae; genus Phenylobacterium. The sequence continues at coordinate 8,661 of NZ_DASZBG010000010.1, forward strand.
CGCATGGTCCGCCTGCTGCACAAGTACGGCGCCAAGGTGATCAAGATCTGCGCCACCGGCGGGGTGTTCAGCCATGGCGATACGCCCGGCGCCCAGCAGCTCAGCTACGAGGAAATGAAGGCGATCGTCGACGAAGCCCATGCGCTGGGCCTCCGGGTCGCCGCCCACGCCCACGGGGCGGCCGGCATCAGGGCTGCGATCCTCGCCGGGGTCGACACCATCGAGCACGCCAGCCTGGTGGACGACGAGGGGATCCGGCTGGCCTTGCAGCACGGCGCCTGGTTCGGCATGGACATCTACAACACCGACTACACCCAGGCCTTCGGCAAGCAGAACGGCATCCCCGAGGAGAGCCTGCAGAAGGACCGCGACATCGGCGAGATCCAGCGGCAGAACTTCCGCAAGGCGTTGAAGGCGGGGGTGAAGATGATCTTCTCCACCGACGCCGGGGTCTATCCGCACGGTCTGAACGCCAAGCAGTTCGCGGTGATGGTCCGCTATGGGGCGACGCCCCTGCAGGCGATCCAGACGGCGACGGTGAACGCGGCCCAGGCGCTAGGCGGGAACTGGACCCACGACGTGGGCCAGATCGCCCCGGGCCGCTTCGGCGACCTAGTGGGGGTGAAGGGCGATCCGCTCAGCGACGTCACCGTTCTGGAACATCCGGTGTTCGTGATGAAGGGCGGCGAGACCGTGCTGCGCCGGCCCTAACGCGCGTCGGCGATCAGATCGCCGACCGTCACGATCCGCAGGCCCTTGGCCGTCAGTCCGTCCAGGATCATCGGCAAGGCCGCGCGGGCGGTCCGGTTGGTCGGGTACATGGCGTGAACGAGGATTATGGCGCCAGGATGCGCCTGGCGGACGATCTCATCGGCGAAGGCCCGGGGGTCCGTCGTCGCCGGGTCCTCGACGTCCCAGATGATCATGGCGAGGCCGTGCCGCTTCACGGCGAGCGGCAGGCCCATGAGTTTCTTGCCGTAGGGCGGACGGAAGAACCGCGCCTCTGCGCCCGCCGCTTTCAAGGCGGCCTGGGTCCGCTCGATCTCCTGGTCGTAGAAGCGCGCTGAGCGGCCCACCATCCGCACATGGCTGAAGCTGTGGTCGCCCACCTCCTGGCCCGCGGCCAGCAGCGTCGCGACCATCGCCGGGTGCTTGGCGACGTCCGCGCCGATCAGGAAGAAGGTCGCGTGCGCCTGCCGCCGCTCCAGCTCGGGGAGGATGGCCGCGAGCCCGTCGGCGGTGGGGCCGTCGTCGAAGGTGAGGGCGACCTCGGGCCGGCTCGTCGCGACACGGCAGATCGGTGCGAGTCCCAGGGCGAAACAGCGGGCGCGGCTGAGCTGATAGAGGCCGAGGGCTGCGCCAGCCACGACGGCGAGGCCGACGGCAGCCGCCAAGGCGATTGTTCGACCCCGCATGCGCACCCCCGAGCCAGGAATAGCGCGGTGAGCCGGCGACCGGCTAGAGCCCGCAGGCGGCGAGAATCTCGGCGCGCAGCTCGGGGATGCCGGCGCCCTTGGCCGCCGAGGTCGCCAGCACGCGCGGGAAGGCGGCGGCGCGGCGGGAGATCTGTTGCAGCGTCTTGGCGGTGACCGCCTCGACCTCGGCGGGCTTCAGCTTGTCGGCCTTGGTGAGCACGATCTGGTAGGAGACGGCCGCCTCGTCGAGCGCGTCGAGGGCCTCGGTGTCGACCGACTTCAGGCCGTGGCGGGCGTCGATCAGCAGGTAGGCGCGCTTGAGGTTCGGGCGGCCGCGCAGGTAGTTCCGGCCGAGGTTCTGGAACCGGTTGGCGGCGCCGCGGCTGACCTTGGCGAAGCCGTAGCCGGGCAGGTCGACCAGGCGCAGGGCCTCGTCGGCGACGAAGAAATTCACCTCACGCGTGCGGCCGGGCTCGTTGGAGGCGCGCGCCAGTTTCAGCCGGCCGGTGACCGCGTTGATCAGCGAGGACTTGCCGACGTTGGAGCGGCCGGCGAAGGCCACCTCCGGCAGATCGGCGTCCGGCAGGCCCTCCATCTGGACGCAGCCCATCAGGAAACGCACCTCGCCGGCGAAGAACTTGCGCGCCCGCTCCAGCGCCTCGGTGTCAAAGATCTCGTCCGTCCGGGCCTCGCTCACGCGTGGGCGCCGGGACGCCCCGTCAGCCGGTTGATGATCCGGTCGATCGGGTTGTCCACCTTGAAGCGGCGCATGATCACGTACTGCTGGAGCGTCGTCAGGATGTTCGACCAGGTCCAGTAGATCAGCAGGCCCACGGCGAACGGCGCCATGATGAAGGTGAAGATGATCGGCATCAGCTGGAAGATCTTCTGCTGGGCCGGATCCGGCGCCGGGGGGTTCATCGAGGTCGAGAGCCACATGGTCACGCCGTAGATCAGCGGCATGACGCCGATGTGCAGGGTGGTGTCGAGGATGCCGCCCAGCAGCGGCGCGTGCGCCGGGTTCCAGGGGACCAGGCCGAACAGGTTCCACACGGTGGTCGGATCGCGCGCCGAGAGGTCCTGAATCCAGCCGAGGAAGGGCGCGTGACGCATCTCGATGGTGACGGTCAGCACCTTGTAGAGCGAATAGAACACCGGGATCTGCAGCAGGATGGGAAGGCAGCCGGCCAGCGGGTTGACCTTCTCGCGGCTGTAGAGAGCGAGCATCTCCTGCTGCTGCTTGGCCGGGTCGTCCTTGTATTTTTTCCGCAGCTCCTCCACGAGCGGCTGGACCTTCTTCATCTTGCTCATCGACTCGTAGGACTTGTTCGCGAGCGGGAAGAACAGGCCGCGGACCACCACGGTGAGCAGCAGGATGGCGATCCCGAAGGTCCCCACGTGCTGGAAGATGTACATGAGCAGCGAAAAGATCGGCCGGGTCAGCCAGAAGAAGAACCGGCCCCAGTCGACGGCGTCGTCGAAGCGCGGGATGCCCAGGTTCTGCTCATAGGCGCGCAGCACCGGCACGGTCTTGGCGCCGGCGAAGACGTGGGTGACGGCGGTCGCCGACTGGCCGGGCGCGACGGCGCGCGGGGCGGCGGTGAAGTCCGCGTCGAACAGATCGACCGCGCCCTCCTTCTTGTGGTCGAAGCGGCCGTGCACGCGCTCGGTCTGGGCGGGCGCCACGGCGGCCAGCCAGTATTTGTCGGTGATGCCGACCCAGCCGCCCTTGGAGTCGGTCTCCGAACCGCCGTTCTTCGCCCACTTCTTGTAGTCGATGAGCTGCAGGATGGGCTTGTCGAGGCCGAGCGCGCCCACCGCGCCCTCGTGGACGATCTGGCTGTTGGCGGGCTTGTCGGGCAGGCCCTGGCGCTGGATCGAGCCATAGGGGGCGAGCGTCACCGGGGCGGGGCCGCTGTTGGCCACCGTGTCGGTGACCGTGAACATGAACTTGTCGTCGACCGAGATCTGGCGCGTGAAGGTCAGGCCCTGGCCGCTGGCGTAGGTGAGCGTGATCGGCGAGGCGGGCGTGAGCGTCGAGCCCTGGCTCAGCGTCCAGACGGTGTTGTAGGCCGGCAGGCCCGGCACGTTCTGACCGGTCCAGCCGAGGTCGGCGAACCAGGCGCGGGGCAGGCCCTCGGGGCGCAGCAACTCCACCGGTGGGGAGTTCTTGTCGACCGTCTCGCGGTACTGCTTGAGGGAAATGTCGTCGATGCGGCCGCCGCGCAGCGCGATCGAGCCCTTCAGCGAGGGCGTGTCGACGACGACGCGGGGGCTGGCGGCGAGCGCCGTCTGGCGGGTGATGACCGGGGGGGCGAGGTTCGCGCCGCCGGGCGGCGTGGCGGCGACCGCCTGGGCCTGGGCCACCGCGGCGGCATGGGCCGCCTCGACCTGGTGCCGTTTCGAGGCGGGCGCCAGGACGAAGAAGTTATAGAGAACGAACAGCGCCAGGGCGCACACGAGGAAGATGATCGTGTTGCGGGACTCGTCTTGCATCGGCGGGCGGACGCTCAATCGTCTTTTGAGGAAGGGGCGGAGGGTCGGGCGGAACGGCTGAGATCGGGCGCCGAGCTGTCGCGGTCAGCGGCGAGCCTTATCAGCGCGCTTTTCACATCGTCAAGCAGACGCTCCCACGGCCGGGTGGTCACACCGCCGCGGGCGATGAACACATAGTCGACTCCGGGCCGCGCCAGGGCGGGCAGCAGCAGGCGGGCGGCCTCGCGCATCCGGCGCTTGGCGCGGTTGCGCACGACGGCGCCGCCGACCCGTTTGGTGGCGGTGAAGCCGGCCCGGACCAGCCGGTCCGCCCCCTCGCCATTTTCCGGGCGGATTCGCGCCTGCACCACGATCGCGCCGCGGGCGCAGGAGGGCGCGCGGGCGCAGGCCAGGAAGTCGGCGCGCTTCTTCAGGCGTTCGATGGTGAAGACGGCGTCGGCCATGCCGACACCATATAGTAAGCCTTGCCTAGGCGCTCAGGCGCTTGCGGCCCTTGGCGCGGCGGCGGGCGAGCACCTTCTGTCCATTCTTGGTGGACATGCGCAGGCGGAAACCGTGACGGCGCGCGCGCACGAGGCGAGACGGCTGAAAGGTGCGCTTCACGAGAGGGCTCCGGGTCGAAAATCGAGCGGCGGTGGATATCTTCATGCGCTGCGGAAGTCAACCACGCGCCCGGCCCGGCGGTGTCGCACGCCCGCGCCATTGCCTCAACCGGTCCGCTCGGCTTCACTCGCGGCCCCTAACAGCTGTGGATGTCCAGGTGCTGATCGTAGAACAGGTGCTGCACGGCGAGGATCTGGCGCGCGTCAGATCGGCGCTCGACGGCGCCGCCTTCACCGACGGCAAGGTGAGCGCCATGGGCTCGGCCCGTGAGGTGAAGCGCAACGCCGAGGCCGCCGACGCCTCGCTGGCGGAGCTGCGGCGGTTCGTGAAGCAGACCCTGGGCGCGAACGGCAAGGTGTCGGGCTATGCGCGGCCGGTGCGCTGGGCGCCCTTGATCTTCTCGCGCTATGGCCCGGGCGACGCCTACGGCGAGCACGTGGACGCGCCGTTCATGCGCGCGGACGACGGGGCCGAGATGCGGGCAGATCTGTCGTTCACCCTGTTCCTGGACGATCCGGCGTCCTACGAGGGCGGCGAGCTGGTGCTGGACAGCCAGCGGCGGCCGCAGCCGATCAAGCTGGCGGCCGGGGATGCGATCCTCTACCCGACCTCGGTGCTGCATGCGGTGGCCCCGGTCCGCTCGGGCGCGCGCCGCGCGGCGGTGGGCTGGATCGAGAGCCGCATCCGCGACGCCGAACAGCGGCTGTTGCTGCACGAGCTGGAACTGGGCGTGGCCGCCCTGCCGCACGACGCCAACCGCCGGCGGCTCACCGCGGTGTTCGCCAACCTGATGAAGATGTGGGGCTGAACCCCCGGCCTACTGGCCGTTGCCGAAGACGTGGGCCAGGCGGGCCGCCGCGGGCAGCATCAGGGCGCCCAGCAGGCAGGGGAAGATGAACAGGATCAGCGGCACGGTCAGCTTGGCCGAGAGCGCGAGGGCCTTCTCCTCGGCCTTCAGCATCCGCTTGGAGCGCATGTCCTGGGAAAAGACGGCCAAGGTCTCGCCGAGGCTGGTGCCCATCTCCTCCGACTGGCGCAGCATGGTGGCCAGCGTGCGGGCGTCCTCGATGCCGAGGCGCTCGGCAAAGCTCTGCCAGGCGTCCTTGCGGGCGCGGCCGGCGCGCAGCTCGAGGGTCAGCGCGCGCAGGTGGATGGTCAGGTTCGGATAGCGGCGGGCAAGTTCGTCGGTGACCCGGCTGACCGCGGCGTCGAGGCTGAGGCCCGCCTCGACGGAGGCGACCAGCAGGTCCAGGAGATCGGGGAAGCCGTCGAGGTATTCCCGCTCGCGGCCCGAACGGCGCAGGTTCAGGACCTGGTCGGGGCCGAGGATGGCGGCGCCGGCGAAGGCGAAGGCCACCATCAGGCCGCCCATGCCCTTGCCGCCGGCGATCATCGGCAGGGTGAGCACCACGCCGAGCGTCGCCAGCACCAGGGCCGCGGCCCGGACGCCCAGATAGATCACCGGCGCCTCGCGGCTGTAGAAGCCGGCCTGCATCAGCCGGGTGCGCAGCAGGGACAGCTTGGCCGGGTCGCGCACGGCGCTCTGCTGGCCGAGCCGGCGCACGCCGGCCAGCACCTGGCCGGCGATCGCCCCGCCGGGGACGGCCTTGGGGCCGCCCGCGCCGCCGGCCGTCGCCGTGGCCAGGCGCGAGCGCCGCACGGTGCGCAGCCGAAGCTCCGTCGCCGCCAGCCAGCCGCCGCCGGCCAGCGCGCCGGTCAGGAGCAGGAGGCCCGCGCCATAGATCAGGGTGTCGAGGGTAAACGCCATGGTCGCCTACAGCCTCATGTCGATCATCTTGCGCATCACCAGGTTGCCCACGCCGAGCCAGCCCAGGAGGCCGATCAGGCCATAGCGCACCATCCCCACGTGCCAGACGTCGCCGTAGAAGTGGGGATTGGTGACGTTGATCAGGCCGAATGCCACGAAGGGCGCCGAGGTGAGGATCATCGCCGAGGCGCGGCCCTCGGCGGAGGCCGCCTTGATCTTCAGGCGCATCTTGTGCCGCTCGCGCACCGTGGCGGCGTTGAGTTTCAGGAGGCCGGTCAGATTGCCGCCGGCCCGCTCCTGCAGGCGCACGGTGGCGGCGAACAGATCGATGTCGGGATGCTGGCAGCGCTCGGACATGCGCTCAACGGCCTGGGCCAGCGTCGCCCCATAGGCGATCTCGTCGGCGGCCATGCCGAACTCCGAACCTACGGGGTCGCTCATCTCGCGGCCCACCAGGGCGATGGCGGTGGGCACCGGGTGGCCGGCCTCCAGGCTGCGGACGATGATCTCCAGGGCCTGCGGCAGCTGGAAGCCCAGCGCCTTGCCGCGCCGACCGGCCGCGAATTTCAGATAGAAGACCGGCAGGGCCGCGCCGCCCAGCAGCGCGCCGACCGGCACGGCCAGCAGGGCATGGGTCAAGGCGAAGGCCCCGATGCCGGCGATCAGGGCGACCGCCCCGACATAGGTCAGCCACTTCTTCTGATCGTAGGGCAGGCCGGAGGCCACGATCAGATTGGACAGCCACTGCAGGCGCCCGGCGCGTTCGCCGCTGGCGGTGAGGCCACGCTGCTTGCGCAGCTCGATCACCAGGGCCGAGATGCCGTCGACCTTGTCGGCGACCTTCAACCGCTGGGTCAGCTTGCGCCGCTCCTTCGCGGTGGTCATCAGGCCGATCGCCGCCTGGCCCGCGGTGAACACCGCGGCGAACACCAGGATCATGAAGATGGTCTTGTCGCCGCCCATGGTCAGCCCAGCGGCTTGGAGGGGTCGAAGTTGGTCACGTCGTAGGGGATGCCGCGGCGGATCATCTCGTCGAGGCAGCGGGGGCGCAGGCCCGAGGCGCGGAACTCGCCGTGCACCGCGCCGTCCGGATCTGTGTGGGTGCGGTTGAAGGTGAAGATGTCCTGCATCTGCACCACCTGGCCCTCCATGCCGACGATCTCGGTCACGTGGGTGACCTTGCGCTTGCCGTCCGACAGGCGGTTGACCTGCACCACCATGCCGACGGCCGAGGCGATCTGGGCGCGCATGGCGTCGGGGCTGAGGCTCAGGCCCCCCATGGCGATCATCTGCTCGAGGCGGCCGATGGCTTCGCGCGGATTGTTGGCGTGGATGGTGGCCATGGAGCCTTCGTGGCCGGTGTTCATGGCCTGCAGCATGTCGAAGGCTTCCTCCGAACGGACCTCGCCCAGGATCACCCGGTCGGGACGCATGCGCAGGGCGTTCTTCACCAGCTCGCGCTGACGGATCTCGCCCTTGCCCTCGATGTTCGGCGGGCGGGTCTCCATGCGGACGACGTGCGGCTGCTGCAGCTGCAGCTCGGCGGCGTCCTCGATGGTGATCAGGCGCTCACCCGGACTGATGGCGGCCGACAGCGCGTTGAGCAGGGTGGTCTTGCCCGAGCCGGTGCCGCCGGAAATGACGGTGGAGACCCGCGCCTTCACCGCCCCGTGGAGGAAGTCGGCCATGGACTGGGTCATGGCGCCGAATTCCACCAGCCGCTCCAGGCTGAGCGGCTTCTTGGAGAACTTGCGGATGGAGACCGCCGCGCCGTCGATGGTGACGGGATTGATGGCGGCGTTCACCCGGCTGCCGTCCGGCAGGCGGGCGTCGACCATGGGCTGGCTCTCGTCGATGCGGCGGCCGACGCCGGCGACGATGCGGTTGACGATGCGCAGCAGGTGGTCGTTGTCGCGGAAGTGGACGCCGGTGAGCTCCAGCTCGCCACGCCGCTCCACATAGACCTGGAACGGCCCGTTGATCAGGATGTCGTTGATGGTGTCGTCCTTGAGCAGGGGCTCGATCGGACCCAGGCCCACCATCTCGTCGTAGATCGATGCGCCCAGCTCCTCGAGCTCGGCGGTGTTGAGCGCCAGCCGCTCGGCGCGGGCGAAGTCGGCGACCAGGTTGTTGACCTGCCGGCGAAGCTCCGCCTCCTCGAGCTGCTCCAGCTTGGAGAGGTCGAGCTCGTCGATCAGCCGGGCGTGCAGCTTCAGCCGCATGTCGATGTGCTGCGGCTTGCCGGCCGGGGCGCCGGCGGGCGCGGACTTGGCCGCGGGCTTCGGGGCCGGCGCGACCTTGACGGCGACCGGCGCGGGCGCGGCGACCGGCCGGGCGGCCTTGGGCTTCTCCGCCTCGGGCGGGGCCGCGGCGGGCGCCGCGCGGCTCAGGCTGAAGCGGCCCATCAGGCGGCCCTCGTCGTGGCGTCACGCCGCGCGGACTCGGCGGCCAGCGTCTCCACCAGGGCCAGCACGTCCTTGACGATCTTCGACTTGGGCCGGTGCTGGGCGATGGGGCCGCCCAGGTTCACCGAGGCGGCGGCGGCTTCCCAGTCGGAGCTGACCCCGCCCAGCGCCTTGCGCTGCAGGGCCCGCTCGGCCTCGGCCATGGAGGGCGCGGGACCGAACATGCGGCTGGCCAGGCGGTTGAGGACGATGCGCGGCTTGAGGCCCGTGCCCAGGGCCGTCTCGATCTCGTCGGAGAGCGCCCGGGCGGCGAGCAGGGCCGGCACCGTCAACTCGGAGATCACCAGCACCTCGTCGGAGCCGGCGAGCGCCTCCAGCGTCCAGTCGCGGCGATGGCGAGGCATATCGAGGATCACCCAGTCGTAGCTCTCGCAGGCGATCTCCAGCACGCGCAGCACCGTCTCGCGCGAGGCGGCGTCGAAGGCCTGCGGCTCGCGCGGGTGGGCCAGCAGATCGAGCCGCTCGCTCACCGGGGTGGCAAAGGCCCGCAGCATGGCCTGATCGATGCGTTCGGCCGAGGCGCCGAAGTCGGCGAGCCGCATGCCCGGCGTGGCCCCGAAATAGGCCGCCGCCGCGCCGTCGGCGAAATTCAGGTCGATCAGGCAAACCCGTTCCTTGCCCTCCTGCACGGAGAGCGCGTGGGCGATCTCCACCGCGACGGTGGTGGCGCCGGAGCCGCCGACCGCGCCGGTCACGGCCCAGCAGCGCGAGGCGCCGGCCGGCGACGGCGGAGGCGCGGCCATCCCCGCCAGGAGGCCGGCCATGGCCGCCGTCAGCTGTTCCGGCGAGAAGGGTGATTCGAGGATGTCGGCATGCTCCAGGCGGAGCAGGTTGCGCACCAGGCCGGCGGGCAGGTTGGCGCCGGTCATCAGCACCGGCGGCGGCGACTTGGCCAGCGCCAGGGCCTTGACCGCGGCGGCCAGCGCCGGCGCCTCGCACGCGTCGGCGTCGATGAGCACCAGGTCGCAGTCGGCAAGCTTCAGGCCCTCCAGCTGCGCGATGGCGCCGGAGGCGACCTGGGCGCCGGCCAGCGGACCGTCGGTGAGCGCCGCGAGGCTCTCGCCGATCGCCAGCACGCGGCGGCCCTGCAGGCCGGCTGCGGACAGGGCCGGCGCCTTGTCGGGGAACGGGGCCATGGGCTAGCGCCCGCCCGGGCCGGCCAGCGGCTTGTCGAGGGCCACGCCCTTGAGGATCAGGTCCGCGGGGCTTGGCTCGTGGCCGGCGATCGCGGCCTGCTGTGCGGCGGCGTCGGCCAGGTCGCTCGGCCCCACCATGCGCGGGGTGACAATGATCACCAGCTCGGTCTCATTGTTCTGCCAGCGGGTGGAGCGGAAGAGGGCGCTCAGCACCGGAATCTCGCCCAGCCCGGGCACCTGGCTGACGGTGTTCTGGTAGTTGCGCTGGAAGAGGCCGCCGATGGCGAGCGAGGCGCCGTCGCGCAGCTCGACCACGGTCGAGGTCTTGCGGGTAATCAGGCCGGGCACGGTGAAGCCGTTGACCCGCAGGGCGTTGGACGGATCGAGCTGGCTGACTTCGGGGGCGACCTCCAGCCGGATCAGGCCGTTGTCCTGGACCACCGGCTTGAAGTCGAGCTTCACGCCGTACTGGCGGAAGTCGAGGGTGATGACCACCTGGCCGCTGCTGCTCGACTGCGGCACGGGATAGGGGAACTCGCCGCCGGCCAGGAAGCTGGCCTTTTCGCCGGAGAGGGCCACCAGGTTGGGCCGGGCGAGGGTGTGGATCAGGCCCTTGTTCTCCAGCGCCGCCAGCTGGACGTCGATGGAGGTGTGACCGGCCCCGCCGGTGAGCGACAGCAGGGCGTTGGGCGAATCCGAGCCCACCAGGCCGCGGCCGGTGAGGAACTGGAACGAGTTGTTCTGCACGGAGGCGCTGACGCCCACGTCGTGCAGCAGGGAGCGCGAGGCCTCCAGCACGCGGACCTCCAGGATCACCTCCTGCGAGGCGCGGACGGTCAGGCTGTTGGTGACGAAGTCAGGCGCGTATTTCTCGGCCATCTTCTGGGCGCGGGCCGCGACGCCGGTGTCGGAGACCTGGCCGGTGAGCAACAGGCCCTGGCCGGCGTTGCGCACCTGGATGTGCTGGCCCGGGAAGGCGACGGCCATGGCGTCCTGCATGCCCGCCGCGTCATAGGCGACGTCGATGTCGATCACCTCGGCGAGGCGGCCGCCGGGGCCGTAGACCAGGGCGTTGGTCGAGCCGATGTCCTTGCCGCGCACATAGAAGGTGCGGTCGGAGGTGGCGACCACCTGGGCGATGTCGGTCTGGGCGACCACGATCTTGCTCGCCGCCTCGTTGAGCCGGAAGGCCAGGGTCTTGTCCTTGGGCACGGTGATCCGGCGGTCCACCGCCGGTTCGCTGGACATCGGCTGGGCGGCATGGGCCGGGGTCGAGGCGACCGCGGCGAAGGCCAGGGCCGCGGCGAGCGCGCCGAGCAGGGGACGCATCATGAGCGGGTTACTTTGCATGGGGTCAGGCCGGCGACTTGCCGGTGAACGAGGCGGCGGACGCCGAAGCCGAAGCCGAAGCCGAAGGCGCGGCCAGGGCCGCCGGTGCGGCCGCCGCCGGCGTGGCGTGGCCGTGGCCGCCGCCGGAGTATTCGACGATGGTGATCAGACCGGAACCGCTGCGCACGGAGGCGTGCCCACGATGGCCCTCGTGCGGGCTCCCGCCGCCGGCGACGAAGTCACGGGTGGCCAGCATGCGCACCGGCTCCGCATCGGCCGCGCCGGTCCGGCGCAGGGCCAGCGACAGGGCGCCGAGGGTGGCGGCGATCGACAGCTTCTGGGCGTCTTCGACCGACACCTCGAGGGTGGCGTTCTTCGGCTCGGCCGGCTTGTTGGAGCTGAGGTCGGCGTTGAGGTCGACGCCCAGGACGCGAACATTCTGCAGCACCACGTCGGAGACATAGGTGCGGTTCTGGGCGGTGGGCGTCAGGTCGCGCATCAGCACCACGTCCACCCGGTCGCCGGGCAGGGCGTGGCCGCCGACGCCGGCCACGTCGTTCACCTTGATGGTGTAGGCGCGCATGCCCTCTGCGATCTCGGCGGCCACTGAGGGGCGCGCGCCGGGGCCCGAGAGCTTGATGGGCAGCAGCGCCTCATGGGCGGCGATCGGCTGCAGCGCCACGGGCGCGCCGCCGTGATCCTGGCTCAGCACCTGCTCGACGGTGGAAAAGGCGCCCTGCGGCGCGGCGTTGGCGGGCATCCGCACGAGGGTCAGCATGCCGGCGTCGAGCTTGTCGCCGTACTTGATGTCCTTGGCGGCCACGACCACCGGCGCGCCGACCGCGACGCTGGCGGCGACCGGCTTGGCCACCGCGGTGTTGGGCAGCACGGTCTTGGCGACGAAGAGAGCGGCCAGGCCCAGCGCCGCCGAGGCGCCAAGACTGACGATGGTGATCATGCGCATATGCCAAAGCCCGCCGAAACCATGAGATCGTTCATAGGGTTAGCGGCCCCGCCTTGCGATATCGCCAACAAACGCAGTGAACGCCGGGAAACCATTCCGAATGGCCGGGGCCGGGGCGATGGATTAGGGTCCGGCCCGCTCAACCAAGAACGAGGGGACGACCATGAAGCTGCGCCGTTTGGGGGCCTCGGGCCTGAAGGTCAGCGAGGTGGGCCTGGGCTGCAACAACTTCGGGATGCGCATCGACGAGAAGCAGACCCAGGCGGTGGTGGATGCGGCGATCGACGCGGGCGTCACCCTGTTCGACACGGCCGACATCTATGGCGCGACGAAGTCGGAGGAGTTCCTCGGCAAGGCGCTGGGCAAGAAGCGCAACAAGATCGTGCTGGCCACCAAGTTCGGCATGCGCCACGGCGACAACGAGGCCAAGAAGGGCGGCTCCCGGCGCTGGATCATGCGGGCGGTGGAAGACAGCCTGGAGCGGCTGAAGACCGACCACATCGACCTCTACCAGTTCCACAGCCCCGACCCGGACACGCCGATCGAGGAGACGCTGCGGGCGCTGGATGATCTCGTGAGCCAGGGCAAGGTGCTCTACATCGGCAACTCCAACTTCGCCGGCTGGCAGATCGCCGACGCTCATTGGCAAGCGAAAAACGCGGGCTCGAGCCCGTTCGTCTCGGCCCAGAACCAGTTCTCCCTGCTGGAGCGCCGCGTGGAGCACGAGGTGCTGCCGGCCTGCGAGCGGTTCGGCCTAGGTTTCCTGCCGTTCTTCCCTCTGGCCTCGGGGCTGTTGTCGGGCAAGTACAAGCGCGGCGAGGCGCCGCCGGAGGGCACGCGGCTGGCCGCGTGGGGCCCGCGCGGCGCGCAGGCGCTGAGCGACAAGAACTTCGACAAGGTCGAAAAGCTGACCGCCTGGGCGGCGGAACGCGACCGCACGATCCTGGAGCTGGCCTTCGCCTGGCTCTTGGGCCATCCGGTGGTGTCCTCGGTGATCGCCGGGGCGACCAGCCCCGAACAGGTCCACGCCAATGCGGCGACCGCCGACTGGGCGCTGAGCCCGGCGGAGGTGGCCGAGGTGTCGAAGCTGGTGGCGTGACCTAGGGTCCGCGGGCTTACGGGGGAGGCATGTACGATCTGCTGAAGGGCCTGCGCGTGGTCGAGGGGTCGGCCTTCGTGGCCGCGCCGACCTGTGGGCTCTATCTGGCGCAGTTCGGGGCCGAGGTGATCCGCTTCGACAACATCGGCGGCGGGCCGGACTTCCGTCGCTGGCCGCTCGCCGACAACGGATCGAGCCTCTACTGGGAGGGGCTGAACAAGGCCAAGAAGTCCGTGGCGCTCGACCTTGGCCGGCCGGAAGGCCGCGAGATCGCGCAGCGGCTGGCGACCGCGCCGGGCGACGCGGGCGGGCTCTTCGTCACCAACTTCCCGGTGGACGGCTTCCTGTCCTACGAGACGCTCAAGGCGCTCAGGGCCGACCTGATCTGCCTGCGGGTGATGGGCTGGGCCGACGGCTCGCAAGGCATGGACTACACGATCAACGCCGCCCTTGGCCTGCCGCAGATGACCGGCCCGGCCGACGACGATCGGCCGGTGAACCATGTGCTGGCCGCCTGGGATTTGCTCACCGGCGCCTGGGGCGCCTTCGCCCTGGTGTCGGCCCTGATGGCCCGGCAGCGCGACGGGCAGGGCCGCGAGATCCGCGCGCCCCTGTCGGACATTGCGGCGGCGACCATGGCCAACATGGGCTTCATGGCCGAGACGCTGTTCGCGGGCCAGCAGCGGCCGCGGATGGGCAACGACGTCTATGGCGCCTTCGGGCGCGACTTCACGACGCGCGACGGCGTCAAGCTGATGATCCTGGCGATCACGCCCAAGCAGTGGTCGAAGGCGGTCGAGGCCCTGGGCCTCAGCGGCGAGGTGGCGGCGCTGGAGGGCGAGCTCGGGGTCTCGTTCGCCACCGACGAGGGTCTGAGGTTCGCCCACCGCGCGCGGCTCTATCCGCTGTTCGAGCGGGCCTTCGCGGGCCGCACCGCCGCGGAGCTTGCGCCCGCCTTCGATGCCGGCGGCGTCACCTGGGGCGCCTACCAGCCGCTGGAGGCCGCGCTCAAGGATCCTCGACTTTACAAGGACAATCCGCTGTTCCAGGCGATCCAGCATCCCAGCGGCCTGACCTACGCGGCGCCCGGCGCCATGGGAACCATCCCGCAGGACGAACGGCGGCCGGTGGCGCCCGCGCCCAAGCTGGGGCAGCATACCGACGAGGTGCTCAGCGAGGTGCTCCAGATGAGCCAGGCCGAGATCGCGCGGCTGCACGATGCGGGCGTGGTGGCGGGGGCGTCCTAGGCACAGGTCATGTGCGACTTTTTCGCTTGCCTCGGCGCGGGCCGTCCCGGAGCCTGGGCGGCGGGGGATTTGAGATGCGCCGCATCGGCCTGCTGATCGCCATTCTGGGCCTCTCGGCCGCAAGCGCCGCGGCCGCGCCGTACCACCCGCCGCGCAACGCCGTCGGCCAGCCGGACCTTGGCGGGGTCTGGACCTCCGACTACGCCATGCCGCTGGAGGCGACCCCCGGCGTGCCGCTGGTGCTGGACGAGGCCGCCGCCAAGGCCTTCGCCCGCCAGCTCGCCGACGCCGTGCATGGCTACGCGGCGTTCAAGATCGACGGCGAGGTGCAAGACCTCGCCGAGCACAACGCCAGGTCCGGACTGGGCGTCGTCCAAGGCCAGCGGCGGACGCGCCAGGTGGTGCTGCCGCTCGATGGGATCATCCCGATGACGGCCCGCGCGCGCGGCCAGGTGCGCGCCATCGAAACCTTCATCCGCAACAGCGAGGACCCGCCGATCCCCACCGATGGTCCCGAGGGGCGGCGCAACTGGGAGCGCTGCCTGGTGGGCCAGGGCCAGCCGCCGATCATGGTCACCAACGACATCAACCCCCGCGAGATCCTGCAGACGAAGGACGCGGTGGTGGTGCTGAGCGAGTACGGGCCGGACCTGCGGGTCATCCCGCTCACCGACAAGCACGGGCCGAAGACGTTCGACGGACCGCTCGGCGACTCCATCGCCCGCTGGGAGGGCGAGACCCTGGTGATCGAGACCATCCGCCTGCCGGCCGCGGACACCGTGCGGCCGCTGCCCACCCTGCTGGTGCCGCCGAGCGCGGTCGTGGAGGAGCGCTATCGGCGGGTGTCGGACAAGGAGCTCCTCTACCAGTACACGGTGAAGGACCCGGCGATCTACACGGGCCCCTGGCTGGCCGAATATTCTCTCTACCGGACCAAGCAGCCGATCCTCGAATTCGCCTGCCACGAGGGCAACTACGCCTTGCCCGACATCCTGGCCGGCGCCCGGGCGATCGAGCGCGAGAAGGCGGCGGCGCGGAAATAGGCCGCCGCGCCGATCTCAGGGCCGTGGCGCCTGGACGGTGTCGGTGTGGCGCCGCTCTGTCTGGATGACAAGGCAGCCGGACAGGGCGATGGCGGCGATCGCGAGCAGGACGATGGGACGAAGCTTGGACATGGCGGGACCCCCCTTTGGGTGTTGCTACGGCCAAGCTTGATCGCGCCCCGCGGCTGAACAATGGATGAACCGCGTTCTCCGGGAATTCAGGCTTCGAGCACCGCCAGGACCTGACCCTCCACCACCTGGTCTCCGACCTTGGCGGAGAGGCTCGCCAGCTTGCCGTCGAAGGGGGCGGTCAGGGCGTATTCCATCTTCATGGCTTCGAGGGTGAGCAGGGTCTGGCCCTTGGTTACGGCGTCGCCGGCCTTGACCGAGACGGCGGTGACCTTGCCGGGCATGGGGGCGCGCACCTGGCCGTCGCTGGCGGCGCCCTCGGCCGCCGCGGCGCTGGGCGGATGGGTGGCGAAGGCGAAGGCCTCGCCGGCCTCGAAGACCACGATCTCGTCGTCGTCGGTAACCAGCACCGAGCGGGGCTGCACGTCGTCGACGACCTCGGCCACGATGGCCTGGCCATGGCGGAACAGGCGTACGGAGGACGAGGGCTCCGCGTTCAGGCGGAAGCCCACCAACTCGCGCCAGGGCGAGGGCTCGGGCTCGATGAAGTCATCCTCGGCGGCGAGGATCGCACCCGCCGCGGCGGCGGAGAGGGCGGCGGCCGACGGCTCGGCGTCGTCGGTCAGCGCGGCGAGATTGCGCTCGATGAAGCCGGTGTCCACGTCGCCGGCGATGAAGTCGGGCGCCTCCAGGCAGCGGCCGAGGAAGCCGGCGTTGGTCTTCACCGGCCAGACCTCGACGTCCTCGCAGGCCTGCGCCAGCTCCATCAGCGCCGCCTCGCGGGTCGGCGCATAGGCGACCAGCTTGGCGATCATCGGATCGTAGAAGGCGGTCACCTCGCCGTCCTCGTCGACGCCGGAGTCGACGCGCAGGCTCGAGGGCAGGCGGAAGTGCTTGAGGCGACCCGTGGAGGGCAGGAAGCGCCCCTCGGCGGTGTTCTCGGCATAGAGCCGGGCCTCGACGGCGTGGCCGGTGAGCTTGATCTGGTGTTGCGTCAGCGGCAGGGGCTCGCCGGCGGCGACGCGCAGCTGCCACTCCACGAGGTCGAGGCCGGTGACCATCTCGGTGACGGGGTGCTCCACCTGCAGGCGGGTGTTCATCTCCATGAACCAGATGCGGTCGGCGCGCAGGCCCTCCGAGGCGTCGGCGATGAACTCGACGGTGCCAGCGCCGCGGTAGCCGACGGCCAGCGCCGCCTTGACGGCCGCCGAGGCGACCGCCGCGCGGGTCGCGGCGTCCATGCCTGGGGCGGGCGCCTCCTCGATGACCTTCTGGTGGCGCCGCTGCAGGGAGCAGTCGCGCTCGAACAGGTGAACGGCGGCCCCGTGGGCGTCGGCAAACACCTGCACCTCGATGTGGCGCGGGCGGGTGACGTAGGTCTCCAGCAGCACCCGGTCGTCGCCGAACGCGGCCTTGGCTTCGCGGCGGGCGCTGGTCAGGGCGGCTGAGAAGTCGGCGGCCGCATCGACGCGGCGCATGCCCTTGCCGCCGCCGCCGGCCACCGCCTTGATCAGCACCGGATAGCCGATACGGGCGGCCTCCTTGGCGAGCGTCTTCTCGTCCTGGTCCGCCCCGAGGTAGCCGGGGGTCACCGGCACGCCGGCCTTTTCCATCAGCGCCTTGGCGGCGTCCTTCAGGCCCATGGCGCGGATGGCGGCGGGCGGCGGCCCGACCCAGGTGAGGCCGGCGGCCATCACCGCCTCGGCGAAGTCGGCGTTTTCCGAGAGGAAGCCGTAGCCGGGATGGATGGCGTCGGCGCCGGTTTCACGCGCCGCGGCGATGATCTTCTCGCCCACCAGATAGCTCTCACGCGCGGCGGCGGGGCCGATCGGCACGGCTTCGTCGGCCTGGCGGACGTGCAGGGCCTCGGCGTCCGCCTCGGAATAGACCGCGATGGTGCGCAGGCCCATGCGGCGGGCGGTGGCGAAGACGCGCACGGCGATCTCGCCGCGGTTGGCGACCAGGAGGGATTTCATCGGGCTCACATCTGCGCCAGGGCCAGCGTCATAAGGCCGACCATCAGCACGCCGAACAGGAAGAGGGTCGAGGTCCACAGGAGGCCGGTCTTGACCACCGCGCCCAGCCGGCCGGAGCCGTAGCCGCCGCGCAAGGTCTGGTAGAGGTTGATCGGCGCCCAGATCGAGGCGACCAGGACGGCCCAGCCGCGGGCCGGCTCGGGCAGGATCCAGGCGAGCGCCGAGATCAGGAACACGAAGGACAGGAACTGCATCGCCACGATCAGGTGGTCGTAGATGTAGAACTTCTTCCGGCGGCTGAGGTAGCCCAGGGCCAGGAGGCCGGCCAGGATCGGCAGCAGCAGGAAGGCCAGGCGGTGCGCCCAGGTGAACAGCACCATCAGGTAGTAGTCCTTGTTGGCGACGGCGCGTCGCAGGCGGGGCTTCAGCCATCCCCTGACGGCGGCGTTGCGCTTGGGGTCCTTCACCTTGTCGCCGGTATCCATGTCGAAGGCGGCGTCCACGGCCTGCTGGTCCGAGAGGCTGACGGGCTTTCCGTTGACCGTCACGACCACCGGCTTCGAGGGGTCGGCGGTCGTGGTCGTGACGTGCAGCGACTTCGCCTGCTCGGGGGTCATTACGACGAAGTTGGTGGCGCCGCCCTTGCCGTCCTTCAGCGTGACCGTCTGGCCGTGGGTCTCGGCTTGCTTGATCCCCCCGTGGAACAGGCCCTCCAGCACGAACATGAAGACCAGCAGGGCCACCAGGAACAGGCGAAAGGGCGGAACGTGGCGCTGGCGGCGGCCCTCGAACTGGTCACGCGCCAGCTTGCCGGGGTGGAAGAACAGGGCCGGCAGGGTCTGGGCGAGGCGGCCGTCCAGGTGGGTCAGACCCTCGATCCCTTCCCAGGCCAGGTGCGGCAGGGAGCGGTGGTGGTCGTCGGCGGGCTGGCCGCAGGCATGGCAGTAAGGGCCCTCGAGCGGCGTTGCGCAGTTCGCGCAGGGCGTGCCCGGGGCCGGCGCGTGCCTGGCCTTGCGCTTGAGCAGTCCGCCCAGGGCGCCGGCGCCGATGATCTCGAGTTCCCGCGCGAACATTCGCCGGCTCCTAAGGCGTCAGGGCGAGGGCGACCAGCACCAGGCCGGCCAGCACCAGGATGAACGACAGTCCGAGCCCCACGATCAGCAACACCATGCGCAGCAAGGTCCCGACGACGCTGGTCCGATAGGCTCCGCGCAGGTGGACGAAGAGGTGCACGGGCGCGGCCAGCAGCAGCCAGGCGGCCTGGCCGATCAGCACGCCGCCCAGCAGCACCGCGCTCAGCAGCAGGGCCAGGAAGGACAGGGCGTGCATGGAGAAGATCAGGTGGTCGAAGACATAGACGCCGCGGCTGAAGGCGAACAGCAGGCTGAGCAGCAGGGCGGTCATGGGCAGCATGAGCACGCCCGAGGTCTCCGCCAGGCGCTCCATCACACCGAAGAAAGCCTCGGGATGGGCCATCGCCTTGCCCTGGCGGGCGCGAATCCAGGTTTGCATCGAGTTTTCGCGCACCACGCCGCCGGTGGCGCGGGCGCGGGCCGCCTCGACCTTCGCGCGGGCCGCCGTGGCCACAGCCAGGGTCGGCGCGGCCAGGTGATAGTGCGGGCGCGCGCCGTTCTGGTTCGCGCCCCAGGCGAACAGCAGCAGGATCACCGTCACCAGGTACATCCGGAACGGCGGCACCTGCGCCGCGCGATGACCGTCCAGGTAGTCGCGGGTGAGCTGGCCCGGGCGGTAGATCAGCCGCGGCAGGGTCTTCCAGAACCGGCCATCGAAGTCGGCGAGGCCCTCGACCGCCTCGGCCGCCAGCCGCCAGATCGAGCGGTGGTAGTCCTCGCCCTTCTGGCCGCAGGCGTAGCACCAGGGGCCCTGCAGGGGCTTGGCGCAATTGGGGCAGGGCGCGCCGACCGGCAGGGCGTGTTTCGAGGCGCGGCCGGCCTCGCCGGCGATGGCGGCGGCGGTGGCGGCGTCGACGTCGGGGGTCGCAGCGCTCATCGGCTCACATCCTGAAGACGCCGAAGCGCGTCTCGGGGATCGGGGCGTTCAGCGCCGCGGAGATGGAGAGGCCGAGAACGTCGCGGGTCTGCGCCGGGTCGATGATGCCGTCGTCCCACAGGCGGGCGGTGGCGAAATAGGGGTTGCCCTCGTCCTCGTACTTCTGGCGGACCGGCGCCTTGAAGGCCTCCTCCTGCTTGGCCGTCCACTTGTCGGCGTCGCGATGGACGGTGGCCAGCACGCTGGCCGCCTGTTCGCCGCCCATCACCGAGATGCGGCTGTTGGGCCAGGTCCACAGGAACCGCGGGGAATAGGCGCGGCCGCACATGCCGTAGTTGCCGGCCCCGAAGGAGCCGCCGATCAGGACGGTGAACTTCGGCACATTGGCGCTGGCGACGGCGGTGACCAGCTTGGCGCCGTCCTTGGCGATGCCGCCGGCCTCGTACTTGCCGCCGACCATGAAGCCCGAGATGTTCTGCAGGAAGATCAGCGGGATCTTCCGCTGGCAGGCGAGCTCGATGAAATGGGCGCCCTTCAGCGCGCTCTCGGAGAACAGCACGCCGTTGTTGGCCAGGATCGCCACCGGATAGCCCCAGATGCGCGCGAAGCCGGTCACCAGGGTCGACCCGTAGAGCGGCTTGAACTCGTGGAATTCCGAGCCGTCGACGACGCGGGCGATCACCTCGCGCACCTCGTAGGGCGCGCGCACGTCGGTGGGCACGATGCCGTAGAGCTCCTCGGCGTCATAGGCCGGCGGGCGCGGCTCGGCGAGATCGAGGTCCACGCGCTTGACGGTGTTCAGGTTGGCCACGATCGAGCGGACGATGGCCAGCGCATGCTCGTCGTCGTTGGCCACGTGGTCGACGACGCCGGACTTGCGGCCATGGGTGTCGGCGCCGCCCAGCTCCTCGGCCGATATCACCTCGCCGGTGGCCGCCTTGACCAGCGGCGGGCCGCCCAGAAATATAGTCCCCTGGCCCTTCACGATGATCGTCTCGTCGCTCATCGCCGGGACGTAGGCGCCGCCGGCCGTGCAGGAGCCCATGACGCAGGCGATCTGGCTGATGCCCTCGGCGCTCATCCGGGCCTGGTTGTAGAAGATGCGGCCGAAGTGCTCGCGGTCGGGGAAGACCTCGGCCTGGTGCGGCAGGTTCGCGCCGCCGGAATCCACCAGGTAGACGCAGGGCAGGCGGTTCTGCATCGCGATCTCCTGGGCGCGGAGATGCTTCTTCACGGTGATCGGGAAATAGGCCCCGCCCTTCACCGTGGCGTCGTTGGCGAGGATCATCACCTCGCGCCCGGATACGCGGCCGACGCCTGTGATCAGGCCCGCGCCCGGCGCCTCGTCGTCGTACATCCCATTGCCGGCCAGCTGGCCCATTTCCAGGAACGGCGCGCCGGGATCGATGAGCCGCATGACGCGGTCGCGGGGCAGCAGCTTGCCGCGCGCCTCATGCCGTTCGCGCGAGGCCTTGGGCCCGCCCAGCGCCGCCTCGCCGGCCCGCTGGCGCAGCTCGTCCACCAGCCCCCGGTTGATCTTCGCATTGGCCGCGAACGCGTCGGAGCGCGGATCGACGGTCGTGGCGAGTTTTGTCATGAACCTACCTTAGATGACACCGCGCACGCCCCCTGGGTCCCGGCTCGGCCTACGCAGCTTCGCTGCTTCGTTGGCCGGGATGACAGTTCATGCTGTCTTTTCCAGCACAAGGTCGAGTTCCGCAATCATCGCCGCGCGCATGGCGAACTTTTGCACCTTGCCGGTGACGGTGGTGGGAAATCCGTCCACGAAGCGGACGTAGCGTGGAATCTTGTAGTGGGCGATCTGACCCTGGCAGTAGGCCCGCACCTCGTCTTCCGCCAGGCTCGCGCCGGACTTCACGACGATCCAGGCGGCCAGCTCCTCGCCGAACTTGCGGTCGGGGACGCCGATCACCTGCACGTCCTGGATGGCCGGGTGGCGGTAGAGGAACTCCTCGATCTCGCGGGGATAGATGTTCTCGCCGCCGCGGATGACCATGTCCTTGATGCGCCCGACGATGTTGCAATAGCCGGCGTCATCGATGGTCGCCAGGTCGCCGGTGTGCATCCAGCCGGCGGCGTCCAGCGCCTCGGCGGTGCGCTGCGGATCGTCCCAGTAGCCCAGCATCACCGAATAGCCGCGGGTGCAAAGCTCGCCCGGTTCGCCGCGGGGTGTGATGCGGCCCTGGGGATCGACGATCTTCACCTCGACGTGCGGGTGGACGCGGCCGACGGTGCCGACGCGACGCTCGAGGGTGTCGTCGGGGCTGGTCTGGAAGGAGACGGGCGAGGTCTCGGTCATGCCATAGACGATGGAGACCTCCGGCATGTGCATCCGCTCGATGATCTGACGCATCACCTCCACGGGGCAGGGCGCGCCGCCGATGATGCCGGTGCGCAGGGTGGTGAGGTCGAAGCGGTCGAACTCCGGATGGCCCAGCATGGCGATGAACATGGTGGGCACGCTGTAGAGCACCTCACAGCGCTCGGCCTGCACCGCCTCCATCGCAGCCCCGGGGTCGAAGCCCTCCGACGGATAGACCATGGTGGCGGCGTGGGTCAGGCAGGCGAGGTTGCCGATCACCATGCCGGCGCAGTGGTAGAGAGGCACCGGGATACAGACGCGCTCGCCCGGGGCGAAGCGCATGATCTGGCCGCAGAAAAAGCCGTTGTTGAGGATGTTGTGGTGCGAGAGCGTCGCGCCCTTCGGCGAGCCGGTGGTGCCGGATGTGAACTGGATATTGATCGGATCGTCGAACTGCAGCTCAGGCGCCAAGGCCTCGAGCGCCTTCAGGTCCCGGGGGCGGCCCGCCTCCAGCGCTCGGGGGAAGGCCACGCAGCCGGGGTGCTGATCCTCGCCGATGGTGATGACCAGCTTCAGGTGCGGCAGGCGCGCCGCGGCGAGCTTGCCGGGCGTGGCGCCCGCAAGCTCCGGGGCGAGCTCGCGCAGCATGGCGACATAGTCGCTGGTCTTGTGGCGCACGGCCGTGACCAGGGCCTTGCAGCCCACCTTGTTGAGCGCGTACTCGGCCTCGGCCGGGCGGTAGGCCGGGTTGATGTTGACCAGGATCATGCCGGCCTTGGCCGTGGCGAACTGGGTGATCGCCCACTCTGCACAGTTGGGCGCCCAGATGCCGACCCGGTCGCCGCGGGCGAGGCCCTGCGCGAGCAGGCCGGCCGCCAGGGCGTCGACGCGGTCCTTGAGCTCGGCGTAGGTCCAGCGGATCTGCTGGTGGCGTGAGATCAGCGCCAGGGTGTCCGGGTATTCCGCGCAGACACGGTCGAACTCGGCGCCGATGGTGCGTCCGATCAACGGCTTGTCGCCGGTCCCGCTGACGTAGCTGGGCTCTGCCATGAGCTCCTCCCCGAACCCTGTTTGGCGGCAGCCTAGCCCATTCGGGTTGGCGCGCCCAAGACGAGGCGCCATTGATGCGCCCGTGGCCAACGAATCCTTCCCCGAAATCCGCGAGGCCGTGCGTCGGCTCTGCGCGCGGTTCCCCGGCCCCTACTGGCGGGCCCTGGATCGCGAGCGCGCCTATCCGACGGAATTCGTCCGCGCCCTGACCGAGGCGGGATTCCTCTCGGTGCTGATCCCGGAGGACTATGGCGGCTCGGGGCTGGGTCTGAGCGCGGGCGCCGCGGTGCTGGAGGAGATCCACCGCTCGGGCGGCAACGGCGGCGCCTGCCACGCCCAGATGTACACCATGGGCGTGGTGCTCAGGCACGGCAGCCCCGCGCAGAAGGCGGCCTATCTGCCGAAGATCGCCTCGGGCGAGCTGCGGCTGCAGGCGTTCGGCGTCACCGAGCCGGACGCCGGCACCGACACCACCCGGATCACCACCTTCGCCAAGAAGGTCGGCGGAAGTTATGTCGTCAACGGCCGCAAGCTGTGGATCAGCCGGGCGGAGCATTCCGACCTGATGGTGCTGCTCTGCCGGACCACGCCGCGCGATGAGGCCGCCAAGCCCTCCGACGGGATGAGCGTGTTGCTGGTCGACCTGCGCGACGCGGTGGGGAACGGCCTGACCATCACCCCGGTCCGCACCATGCTGAACCACGCCACGACCGAGCTCGCCTTCGAGGATCTGGAGGTCCCGGCGGCGAACCTGATCGGCGCGGAGGGCCAGGGCTTCCGCTACATCCTCGACGGCATGAACGCCGAGCGGATCCTGATCGCGGCGGAGTGCATCGGCGACGCGAAGTTCTTCATCGACCGCGCGGGCGCCTACGCAAAGGACCGCGAGGTGTTCGGCCGCCCGATCGGGGCGAACCAGGGCGTGCAGTTCCCGATCGCCCGGGCCTACGTCCAGATGACGGCGGCCGAGCACATGGTGGGCCACGCCGCGGCCCTGTTCGAGGCGGGCCAACCCTGCGGGACCGAGGCCAACATGGCCAAGCTCGCGGCCTCGGAGGCCAGCTGGTTCGCGGCCGACATGTGCCTGCAGACCCACGGCGGCTTCGGCTTCGCCGAGGAGTTCGACATCGAGCGCAAGTTCCGCGAGACGCGGCTCTACCAGGTGGCGCCGATCTCCACGAACCTGATCCTCTCCCACGTGGCCACCCACGTGCTGGACCTGCCGAAGTCGTTTTGAGGATGTGCGGGGTGCTGCAGGACTTGGCGATCCTCTCCCCCTTGCGGGGAGAGGGTAGGGTGTGGGGGTGTCGGCGCGGCGCTTCTGATTTCGAACCACAGCGAGGCATCGCCGGCATGTTCACAGCCAGCACCCCCACCCCAACCCCTCCCCGCAAGGGGGAGGGGCGCGAGGACGGACATGCCTGAGACGATCCTGATCCGTGAGCCCGCCCCCGGCGTCGCCGTCGTGGCCTTCAACCGGCCCGAGGTCGCCAATGCGCTCTCGACCCAGATGGGGATGGAGCTGCTGGAGGCCTGGACGGCGCTGGGAGGACGCGCTGACGTCCGCTGCGTGATCCTCACCGGCGAGGGGCGGCACTTCCAGGCCGGCGCCGACCTCAAGGAGCGCAACGGCATGACCGATGCGGCCTGGGCCGAGCAGCACAAGGTGTTCGAGGCCATGGTGCGGGCCCAGCTCGCCGTGCCCGTGCCGGTGATCGCCGCGGTGAACGGCGCGGCCATGGGCGGCGGCTGCGAGATGACGCTGGCCTGCGACTTCGCCTATGCGGCCGAAGGCGCGCGGTTCGGCCTGCCGGAGGTGACGCTGGGGATCATGCCGGGGCTCGGCGGGACGCAGTTGCTGACCCGCTCGGTGGGCGAGCGCCGCGCGGTGGAGATCCTGGTGAGCGGACGGCCGTTGAGCGCCGCCGAGGCGCTGGAGGCCGGCATCGTCAACCGGGTGGTCCCCGTCGACCAGCTGATGCCCGCAGTGCTGGAGACCGCGACGCGGATCGCCGCCAACGCGCCGCTGTCTGTGAAGGCGCTGAAGCATGTGGTCCACGAGGGCGATTCGCTCGACCTGGCGGCGGCCATGGCGCTGGAGCTCGCCCACTACAACCGCCTGTTCAAGACCGCCGACCGGCGCGAGGGCGTCGCCAGCTTCAACGAAAAGCGCAGGCCGCAATTCCGCGGCGAATGAACCATCCGGCGGCCTCATGCGTAAGGGCTGCCAAGAGTGGGAGATATGCCAATGAAGATGCTCGTCGCCGCCGCGGCCTGCGCGGTCCTCGCGCTGTCCGCCTCCGCCGCCGACGCCAAGGGGTGCCTGAAGGGCGCCGCCGTGGGCGGGGTGGCGGGCCATTTCGTGGGCCACCATGCCGTTGCCGGGGCCGCCGTCGGCTGCGCCATCGGCCACCACCAGGCGACCAAGAAGGCCAAGGCGGCTGCGGCCCCTGCGCCGGCCGCCCCGCCCGCCAAGCGCTAGGCGGTCCCGCCGCCCCTCGCCGCCCTGGTCGAGCGGACCCAGCGGGCCATTGCCGGGCGCTCCCCGGCGGGCCTAGGCTTGGCTAGCCGAGGAGCCTTGCCATGATCCGACGCGGCCGCGCCTATCTCGAACCCCGTGACGCCCCCGCCAGCGCCGAGAGCGAACAGCTGGAGCGCGAGGGCTATACGATCATCCGCGGCCTGCTGAGCGACGCCGAGGTGGCCGAGCTGCGGGCCGAGATCGGCGAGGTGTTCGCCCGCGATCCGCCCGACGAGCGCAACCAGCTGCCGCCGGAAGACCGCGACATGTTCCGCTACGCCATGCTGAACCGCAGCGCCGCGGCGCAGGCGGCCGTGGCCCATCCGCGCCTGCTGTCGGTGATCGAGCCGTTGCTGGGCGAGGACTGCCACGTGATCGCCAACACCGCCTGGCGCAACCCGGCCGGCCAGCCCGGCTCGCACGGCGGCCAGAACTGGCACATCGACGCCGGGCCGCATGTGCCCCTGCCACAGGGCGTGCGCTGGCCGGCCGATATCCCACACCCGGTGTTCGCGCTGGGCGTGCACCTCTATCTGCAGGACTGCGCGATGGAGGATGGCCCGACCGGCGTCCTGCCCGGCAGCCACCTGTCCGGCCGGCCGCCGCCGCATGACCGGCTGCTGGACGACGACCTCGACTATGACGGCCGCCGGGTCGAGCCGCTGATCGCCAAGGCGGGCGACGCGGGCCTGTTCGTCTCCGACATCTGGCACCGGCGGATGCCGACGCGGGACGGCGACCACGGGCGGTTCTTCCTGCAGGTCCACTACGGCCGCCGCGACATCGCCCAGCGGATCCTGCCGACCGCCCAGGCCAACCAGCTGTCGCCGGAAGCCATCGCGCGGGCCTCCACCGAGCGCGAGCGCCGCGTCATCGGCCTGCACCCGCCGTTCTTCTACGACGGGTGAGGCGGGGTCGGCGAAGGCTTGAACCGCCAGGCGAAGGCGCTAGTGTCCGTGCTTCCGGGCTGACGCGGGCGCCCGACCAGACGGTTCGCCGTCCAAGACCCGCTCCTGTCGGCTTGACCGCGAGGTCAGGCAGGAGCGTGAAAATGACACAACCGGATCCCTTCAAGGTGGCGATCGTCTGGCGTGGCGACGCGCAGGCCCGCGCCGAGGCGCAGCCGGGTCGCCTCAAGGCCATCTTCGAGGCGCTGAACCGGCACGCAGTCGCTGCGGAGCCCGCGGTCTGGTCAGAAGCGCTGACGGCCGAGGTCCGCGCGCAGCTCCTTCGCATGGACGGCGTGCTGGTCTGGGTGGATCCGATCTCCGCCGCGACCGGCGATCGGCGCGGCGCGCTGGACGAGCTGCTGCGCGAGGTGGCGGAGACCGGCGTCTTCGTCAGCGCCCATCCCGACGTCGCCGCGAAGATGGGCGTCAAGGCGGTGCTCTACCGGACACGCGACCTCGGCTGGGGTAGCGATACGCACCTCTATGAGACGCACGACGACTTCGCGCGCGAGTTCCCCGCGCGCCTGGCCCGCGGCGCCCGGGTGCTGAAGCAGAACCGCGGCAACGGCGGCATCGGTGTGTGGCGGGTCGAGACGCTCGACGAGGCCAACGTCCGAGCGAAGGAAGCCCGGGGGGATGGCGAATTCCGCAACCTGCGGCTGGCGGACTTCATCGCCGAACGCGCCGAGGACTTCTCAGGCGGCGAACCCCTCGTCGATCAGGCGTTCCAGCCGCGCCATCTGGAAGGGATGATCCGCTGCTACATGGTGGGCGGCGAGGTGGCCGGCTTCGGCCGCCAGATGGTCCGCGCCCTGGCCGATCCCAAGGACGGCCCGGCGGAGCCCAGGCTCTACTCCGGACCGGACGACGCCCGTTTCCAGAGCCTGCGGACCCTCATGGAGCGCGACTGGGCGCCGGGCCTGGCGCGGCGCCTGGAGATCGACCCCGAGGCCCTGCCGGTGATCTGGGACGCCGACTTCCTGCTCGGGCCGAAGACGGCGGCCGGCGAGGACAGCTACGTGCTCTGCGAGATCAATGCGAACTCGGTCTTCCCGATCCCGGACGAAGCGCCCGAGGCTCTGGCCAAGACACTCCTGCGCCGGCTCTCCGCTGTCCGCCGCCAAATCCCCTCAAGCCCTGGAGAACGCCATGACTGACCTCAACCTCGACCGCCGCCTGCTGCTGGGCGGTCTCGCCCTGGCCGGAGCTGCCGCCGGCGCGCCCGCGTCCGCCCAACCCGCACCGGCCGCGACCGGCGGCTTCACGCCGCAACCGCTGCCGTTCGATTCCAAGGCTGTGCCCGGCCTCTCGGAGACGCTCCTGGTCAGCCACCACGACAACAACTACGTGGGCGCGGTGAAGCGGCTGGGCGCGATCCGCGCGGCGTTCGGAAAGCTCGATCCCGCCACCGCGCCGGTCTTCGAGATCAACGGGCTCAAGCGCGAGGAGCTGATCGCCTGGAATTCGATGATCCTGCACGAGGTCTATTTCGCGGGGCTTACCCCCGCGGCGCCCCCAAGCCCGCCCCTGGCCCAGGCTCTCGAACGGGACTTCGGGAGCCACGCGCGCTGGGCCATGGAGTTCGCGGCCATGGGCAAGGCGCTGGGCGGCGGGTCCGGCTGGGTGGTCCTCACCTACAGCCGCCACGACGGCCGGCTGGTGAACGCCTGGGCCTCCGACCACACGCAGACGATGGCCGATGGCGCGCCGCTCCTGGCGCTCGACATGTACGAACACGCCTACCACATGGACTATGGCGCCAAGGCCGCCGCCTACGTCGACGCCTTCATGAAAGCCGTCTCCTGGCGCCACGCCAACGAGGCCTTCCGCCGCGCGGCGGTCTCCTGAGGCCAGGGGCGCCGGCTCAGCTCTTGGTGCGGTAGTCGCCGAAGACGCCGTCGCGGGCGTCCAGGGCCTCGCGCACGCCGTCCCTGAAGCGGGCGAAGGTCTCGCGGCTGGAGGTCGTGGTGAGCGCAAGCGCCTGGATCTCGGTTCCGGCGCGGATGGCGGCGCGCAGGCCCATGATCTCCATGGCGCGGTGGACGGATCGCTTGTTCATCTGCTGCACGTCGGTCGGGATCTTGGCGACGCGCTCAGCCATCGCCAGCACCTCGGCCTCCAGCCGCTCGGCGGGGAAGGCGCGGTTGGCGAAGCCGACGCGGACCGCCTCGTGGCCATCGATGGCGTCGCCTGTCAGCATCATCTCCATGGCGGGGCGCAGGCCGCAGAGCCAGGCGTGGAACTGGTTGTCCGGCGGGCTCATCATGCGCACCGGGGGGTAGCCGATCTGGGCGTCCTGCGCGACATAGACCAGGTCGCAGGCGGTCGCGAGTTCCGAGCCGCCGGCCAGGCACCAGCCGTGCACCTGGGCGATGACCGGCTTGGCCAGGTCCCAGACCTTGAAACAGCCCTCGACCACATGGCGCGCCCACTGGCCGGCGCCGGCGGCCGTCTCGTACGGATAAGGCTGCGCCGCCCCGCCGCCGAGGTCATAGCCCGCGGAGAAGCACGAGCCCGCGCCGCGCAGGATGGTCACCCGCACGTCGGGATCGCGGTCGGCGGCCTCCAGGGCCTCAAGCACGGCGCCGCGCAGGTCGTTGGAGAGCGCGTTGCGCTTCTCCGGCCGGTTGAGCGTCAGGCGGCGCACGTGCGGCGCAGGGTCGTCGATCAGCAGGATGTCGGCCATGGGGTCCCTCCGGCGGTGAGCTTGCGCCCATGTCGCGGCGGCAGGGAAGCGCTGGAGCCCAGGCGACCAATCGGGGTACTGCTGGCGGCGATGAAGATGCCTCAGCCCGACGCGGCCACGATCGCCAACAAGGCCGAGATCGTGCGCGCCTTGAGGAAGCTGGTCCCTGGCGAAGGGGTGATCGGCGAGGACAGCGCCCTGGTCCCCTACGAGTCCGACGGCCTGTCGGCCTATCGGCAGCGGCCCCTGGCGGTGGTGCTGCCGGAGACCGTCGGGCAGGTCTCGGCGGTGCTGGCCTGGTGCCAGGCCCATGGGGTCAAGGTCGTGCCGCGCGGGGCGGGGACCTCCCTGTCGGGCGGCGCCCTGCCGCTGACCGATGGGATCGTCCTGGGGATGGCGAAGTTCAACCGCATCCTCGAGGTCGACTACGAGAACCGCTGCGCGGTGGTCCAGCCCGGGGTGACCAATCTGGCCATCACCGAAGCGGTGCAGGCCGACGGCTTCTACTATGCGCCCGATCCGTCGAGCCAGATCGCCTGCACCATCGGCGGCAATGTGGCGGAGAATTCGGGCGGGGTGCACTGCCTGAAGTACGGGCTGACCACCAACAATCTGCTGGGCTGCGAGATCGTGCTGATGGACGGCCAGGTGGTCCGCCTCGGCGGGCGCGGCTACGACGCCGCGGGCTATGACCTGCTGGGCCTGGTCACCGGCTCGGAGGGGCTGCTGGCGGTGGTGACCGAGGTCACGGTGCGCCTGTTGCCGACCCCGCAGACGGCGCGGGCGCTCTTGCTGGGCTTCCCCTCGGTGGAGGCGGCGGGCGCCACGGTGGGCGACATCATCGCCGCCGGCATCATCCCGGCGGGGTTGGAGATGATGGACAAGCCGGCGATCCAGGCGGCGGAAGCTTTCGTCGCCGCCGGCTATCCGACCGAGGCGCAGGCCCTGCTGATCGTCGAGCTGGACGGCCCGCAGGCGGAGTGCGGCGAACTCGCCGGCCACGTGAAGGCCCTGGCCCAGGCCCGCGGCGCCGACTTCATCCGCGTGTCGCGCGACGAGACGGAGCGGTTGCGGTTCTGGGCGGGGCGCAAGGCGGCCTTCCCGGCGGTCGGGCGCATCTCGCCGGACTACTACTGCATGGACGGCACGATTCCCCGGGCCCAGCTGCCGCCGGTCCTGACGCGGATCTATGAGATGGCGCGTGACTACGGGCTGGGGGTGGCCAACGTGTTCCACGCCGGCGACGGCAATCTGCACCCCCTGATCCTCTACGACGCCGACAAGGAGGGCGAGCTGGAGCGGGCCGAGGCGTTCGGCGCCGACATCCTGAAGCTCTGCGTGGCGGTCGGCGGGGTGCTGACCGGCGAGCACGGGGTTGGCGTCGAGAAGCGCGACCTGATGGGCGAGATGTTCGACGAGACCGATCTGGCCTGCCAGCAGCGGGTGAAGTGCGCCTTCGACCCTGACGGCCTGCTCAATCCCGGCAAGGTGTTCCCGGTGCTGCACCGCTGCGCCGAGCTCGGCCGCGTGCACGTCCACCGTGGGAAGGTCGCCTTCCCCGAACTGCCCAGGTTCTGATGCTGGACGAAGCGACCCGTCTGCTCACGCCCGCCACGCCCGACGAGGTGCTGGAGATCCTCGCCGAGGCGGCCGCGGCCCAGCGGCGCATCGAGGTGGTGGGGGGCGGCACCAAGCGGAGCGTCGGCAAGGTCGAGCGGCCGGAGCTGACGTTGAGCCTGGCGGGCCTGGACGCGGTTCTCGACTACGCCCCGGAAGAACTAGTGCTGACCGCGCGGCCGGGGGCGAAGCTGAAGGACCTCGAGAAGCTGGTCGCCTCCGAGGGGCAGATGCTGCCCTTCGAACCGCCCCGGCTGGCGAAACTGCTCGGCGCCAAGGGCGAGCCGACCCTGGGCGGAGCGCTGGCGGCCAACCTGTCGGGACCGCGGCGGATCCGGGCCGGCGCGGCGCGCGACCACCTGCTGGGCTTTGCGGCGGTGAGCGGGCGGGCGGAATCGTTCAAGGCCGGCGGCAAGGTGGTGAAGAACGTCACCGGCTACGACCTGTCGAAACTGATGGCCGGGTCGTGGGGCACGCTGGCGGTGATGACCGAGGTGACCATCAAGGTGCTGCCCAAGCCCAAGACCGAGGCCAGCCTGCTGCTCTTCGGCCTCGACGACCGCCGCGCGACCCAGGCCATGGCGCAGGCCCTGAACGCCCCGGTCGAGGTGTCGGGCGCGGCGCACCTGCCGCCGGCGATCGCGGCGCGCGCGCCCCTGAAGGCCGAGATGGCGGTAACGGCGCTCAGGCTGGAGGGCTTCGACAAGTCCGTGGCGGCGCGGGTCGAGACGCTGCGCGAGGCGCTGAAGGCGTTCGGCCGCGTCGAGCGGCTGGACGCGGCCCTCTCGCGCGGGTTCTGGGCCCAGGTGCGCGAGGTCGAGGTGTTCCAGAAGGACGCCCGGCCGCTGTGGCGGGTCTCCACGCCGCCGGCCTCGGGCTGGCGGATCGGCGAGGCGCTGAAAGGCCAGGAGGGCGGTCATGAGGTGCTCTACGACTGGGCCGGCGGCCTGGTCTGGGCGCAATCGGACGACGCCCAGGCGGTGCGCGCCGCCGCGCGGGCGGCCGGCGGGCACGCGGCGCTGTGGCGAGGCGAGGCGGCGCTGGCCGCCTTCGAACCGCTGGAGGGCGCGCTATCGGCGCTGACGGCGCGGGTGAAGGCGGCGTTCGATCCGCACGGCATCCTCAATCCGGGACGGCTGGGCTGATGCGCACCGATTTCACAGCCGCCCAGCTCGCCGATCCGGACTATGCCGCGAGCAATGCGGAGATCCGCAAGTGCGTGCACTGCGGCTTCTGCACGGCGACCTGTCCGACCTATGTGCTGCTGGGCGACGAGCGCGACAGCCCGCGCGGGCGGATCGAGCTGATCCGCGCCATGCTGGAGCGCGGCAAGGCGCCGACCAGGGCCGAGGTCACCCACATCGACCGCTGCCTCTCGTGCCTGGCCTGCGCCACGACCTGCCCGTCCGGCGTCGACTACGGCCAGCTGATCGGCCATGCGCGGGCCTATGTGCAGGCGAACTACCGGCGGCCCCTGCCGGAGCGGCTGCTGCGCTGGGCGATCCCCCATGTGCTCACGAGGCCGCGGCATCTGAAGGCCGGTCTGGCGCTGGGCCGCGCCGTGCAGCGGTTCGAGCCGTGGTTCGAGCGGCTGCGGCTGGGCGGTCTGGCCGCCCTGCTGCGGCTCGTGCCCGCAGCCGCCCAGGCGCCGCGCGGCGTCGGCCTGTACCCGGCGGTCGAGGACCGGCGCGGCCGGGTGATCCTGCTGCAGGGCTGCGTCGAGCCCGCCATGGCGCCCCAGATCCGTGAGGCGGCGGTGCGGTTGCTGGCCCGGTCGGGCTTCGACGTGGTGCTGGCGGCGGGCGAGGGGTGCTGCGGAGCGCTCTCGGAACATCTCGGCCGGGCGGAGGAGGCGCGCGGCATGGCGCGGCGCAACGTCCGGGCCTGGGCCGCGGCGGGCGAGGTCGACGCCATCGTCACCACCGCGGCCGGCTGCGGCACGACGCTGAAGGCCTACGACCACCTGCTGGGCGAGGCCCGCGCGGGCGCCGCGGCCAAGGCGCGCGACATCCTGGAATTCCTGGGCGAGGTCGGCCTGCCGCCCATCGCCAATCCGCAGCCGATCAGCGTCGCCTACCACGCCCCCTGCTCGCTGCAGCATGGCCAGAAGGTGCTGGCCGAGCCGGCGCGGCTGCTGCGCGAGGCCGGCTTCGACGTGCGGACGGTGCCGGAGGGCCACCTCTGCTGCGGCTCGGCGGGGGTCTACAACATCCTGCAGCCGGAGTTGGCCGCGCGCCTACGCGACCGCAAGGCGGCCAATATCGCCCGCACCCAGGCCCAGGTTGTCGCCGCCGGCAATGTCGGTTGCATGGCGCAGATCGCACCGGCGCTGGAGACGCCGGTGGTGCATCCGGTGGAACTGCTGGACTGGGCGACCGGCGGCCCGCGCCCGCAGGCGCTGGATCGGCTCAGGGTTCGTAAGGCCTAAGCCCTGCTCAGTAGGCGCAGGCGTCGGCGAGCGGCTTGTCCGCCGGGATCGGCGCCTCGGCGCCGCCCATGCCGCCGGGAGGCCGGCGCGAACTCACGAAATGCCCGAAGCCCGGGGGGAACCCCTTGGGCCGAACAGGCTTCCTGGAAAAGGACCGGAGGCGCCCGAGCAGGTCGTCGAGGGTCTCGCTCGATCCGACGAGGTCTGGTTTCAGCTGGCCGTAAGTCATGCCGGTGTTATGCCATTTTCCGCGACATCACGCCACAGCTAACAGAACGTTAACCGTATTTTTTTGAGCAGCCGACTGATTCGTTGACCGAAAATTGGGCTGCGGCCAAGGTTCCGGTTCCTGCGGTCAAGCTTAGGGTTGCGTATGAAACTGTATCAATCGATCGGCCCCAATCCACGTGTCGTTAAGATGTTCATCGCCGAAAAGGGCCTCGACATCCCGCGGGTGGACGTCGACTTGCTGGGCGGCGAAAACCGCCAGCCGCCGCACATGACGCGCAACCCCTCGGGCCAGACGCCGTGCCTGGAGCTGGACGACGGCCGCCACCTCGCCGAGATCACCGCCATCTGCGAGTACCTCGAGGAGACCCATCCCACGCCGCCGCTGATCGGGACGACGCCGGAAGAGCGCGCCGAGACGCGCATGTGGACCCGCCGCGTCGACCTTCGGATCTGCGAACCCATGGCCAACGGCTTCCGCTTCGGCGAGGGGCTCGGCTTGTTCAAGGACCGGGTGCTTTGCGTGCCGGAGGCCTCGCCCGGCCTAAAGGCGATGGCCCGGAACGGCGAGGAATGGTTGGAGGGCCAGCTCAAGGGGCCGTGGATCTGCGGCGAGCGCTTCACGCTCGCCGACATCCTGCTGTTCGGCTTCATCGAGTTCGGCGGCGAGGTGGGCCAGCCGCTGGATCCGGGCTTCAAGAAGCTGACCGCCTGGGCCGAGCGGGTGTGCAAGCGGCCGAGCGTGGCGGCCAGCGCCTAGCGGGGATCGAAGGGCGGGATTATGGGTTTGCCGCCCATGCCGCCTGCCGCCCCCGATACCGACGCCCACGCCGCCGCGGGGACGCCCGATGGCTTGCCGATCCCGCGGCGCTACTGGTCGATGGCCGCCATCTGGCTGGCCATGGCCATGTCGGTGCTGGACGGGGCGATCGCCAATGTGGCGCTGCCGACCATCGCGCGCGAGCTGCACGCCCTGCCCGCCGCCTCGATCTGGATCATCAACGCCTACCAGCTCGCCATCACCGTGACCCTGCTGCCGCTGGCGGCGCTGGGGGACAAGCTGGGCTATCGGCGGGTCTATATTGCGGGCCTGGCGGTGTTCACCGTGGGCTCGCTGGCCTGCGCCCTGTCGCACTCCCTGACCGCGCTCACCGCCGCGCGCGTGCTGC
Source organism: Phenylobacterium sp. (assembly GCF_035944335.1). Classification (GTDB taxonomy): domain Bacteria; phylum Pseudomonadota; class Alphaproteobacteria; order Caulobacterales; family Caulobacteraceae; genus Phenylobacterium. The sequence goes on from NZ_DASZBG010000010.1 coordinate 43,313, forward strand.
AGGGGCTCGGGGCGGGCGGCATCATGAGCATCAACGCCGCCTTGGTGCGCTTCACCTATCCGAAGAAGCTGCTCGGCCGCGGCATCGGACTGAACGCCCTGGTGATCTCGATCTCGGCGGCGATCGGGCCGACGGTGGCCTCGGCGATCCTGTCGGTGGCCTCCTGGGAGTGGCTGTTCGCCGTCAACGTGCCGATCGGCGTCGTGGCCATCGCCATGGGCCTGAAGGCCCTGCCGAGGACCGTTGGTTCGAGGCGGCGCTTCGACCTGATCTCGGCCGGGCTCAACGCGGCGACCTTCGGCTTCCTGATCACCGGGGCGGAGAGCATGGCGCGCAGCGGCCTCGCCTCGGGGCTGACCCAGCTCGCCCTCGGCCTGGCCGCCGGGGCGCTGCTGGTGCGCCGCGAGCTGAAGCTGGAGGCGCCGCTGGTGCCCTTCGACCTGCTGCGCATCCCGATCTTCGGCCTGTCGATCCTGACCTCGATCATCGCCTTCGGGGCGCAGATGATGGCCTATGTCGGCCTGCCCTTCTATTTCCAGACGGTGCTTGGCCGCAGCGCCGTGCAGACCGGCCTGCTGATGACGCCGTGGCCGCTGGCCGTCGGCGTCGCCGCCCCGATCGCCGGACGCCTGGCGGACCGCTATCGGGCCGGCGCGCTGGGCGGCGCGGGGCTCGCGGTGTTCGCGCTGGGGCTCTATCTGCTGTCGACGATCCAGGCGGGCGCGACGAACCTCGACATCGCCTGGCGGATGGCGGTCTGCGGCCTGGGGTTCGGCTTCTTCCAGTCGCCCAACAACCGGGCCATGGTCACCGCCGCACCCCTGCACCGGAGCGGCGCGGCCGGCGGGGCGCTGGCGACCGCGCGGCTGCTCGGACAAACCGCGGGCGCGGTGACCACGGCGGTGTTTTTCCACCTGGCCGGGACCCATGCGACGACCACGGCCCTGGCGACGGCGGCAGGGCTGGCGGCGCTCGCGGCGGCGGTCAGCCTGTCACGGCTGAAGCTCGCCCCGCGGCCGCGGCCGGAGCCGCTGGACCGGGTCGACCACGTGGCGGCCGGGCCTTAGCGCCGGCCGCTTTGGGACTAGCCCTGGCCGTAGAAGATCAGGCCGGACAGGTCTTGCCGGCCGAGGTCGCGCCGGACGCGCGGGCCGATAGCGGAGGGCGCGCGGTGCTTGATCCGCCGGACCCGGACGACGATGGGCGGCGCCTTCTGGCGAACGCTCCGGTGAAGGGATGTCATGGCTCTCCTCTCCATGTGACGCTGCCAAACAGCGCCGCTTGGCGAACGGTTCCGCTTGCACGAGAAATTCAGCGCAGCTTGAACCGAACGAAGCCCATGGCGCCGTGCGGGTCGGTCCCGCCAAAGAGCGGACCGAGCGCCTCGGGGACGAAATTCCAGGCGTAGAGCGCGCCCAGGCCGAAGCTCAGGTGGTCGGCCACCGGCCAGTCGTGGATCGCGCCGATCGAGACCTTGCCGACCGTGAAGACGCGACCGGCCAGCGGGCCGCCGGCCACCAGCTCGTCGTTGTCCACGCGCTCGGCGCGGGCAAACACGGTCCAGGGGGCCGCCGGCTTGATGGCGCTCTCGAGCACCCAGGCCGGCAGGGTCCCATGCGAGCTGGTCCGCTGGCCCCAGGCGGCCGTCGTCGACCACCAGCCGTCGGCGCCGAAGGGCGTCGTGTAGATGGCGCTCGCCGACCACTTCTCCTGGTTCAAGGCGGGCTCAAGCTGCTCGGGGCTTTTCTCGTCGGCCCAGGAGGCCTGCAGGGAGAGGTTGCGCGTGGGGTTCCACGACAGGCGCAGGGCGGTGGAATCGAGCTTCGGCGCCTCGATGTCGAAGCGGTGCTGGTCGGGCTCGCGGCCCCGATAGCGGGAGACTTCCGCCTTCCAGTTGTCGTGCACATAGCCCGCCGTCAGCACGCCCATGGTGATGTGCGTCGAGTCCAACCAGTGATGGCTGATCGGCGCCTCGGGGGAGTCCATGATCGACTGCCGGTGCATGAAGGCCGGCGGCCCGAACGCCGGCTCGCCCGGCAGGCCGGCGTAGAGGAAGACGCTGTCGCTGTCGGTGAGCTTGTGGGTGTAGCTGGTCGACAGCTCCATGAAGAGGTCGTGCGGGTGCTGGCGATCGATCAGCGGCGTCTTGCCGTCGGCGGTCTCGCCGGTGGCGAGCAGCAGCGGATAGCCGCCCGGACCCATGAACGGATCGGGGCTGAGCATGGCCTTGAACTGGACCATGTCGCCGCTGGCGAAGGTGCGCTTGGCCATGCCCATCAGCATTCCGGAGGCAAAGCCCTTGGTGTCTCCGCGCGGACCTTGCTGCCAGTCGTAGACGCCGTTGACGGTGGCGTGCAGCATGACCATCCAGTCGCCGCGCATGATGTGCAGGCCCTCGTGCTCCGAGGCGTCCGGCTGCCAGGCGGTGCCGGAGGCCTCGCGGGTCATCGGATAGCCGCCCAGCGCCCCGGTCATCTTGTGCATGGGCATGTCCATGCCGGGCATGGCCGCCACGGGCGCCGCCGCAGCCGCCGGGGCGGCGTGGCTCATTGCGGGCATATCGGGCATGGGCTGGGCGGCAGGGGCCGCCGGCTCTGCGAGGGCGTTTCCTGCGCCGCCCAGCAGGATCGCGGCGGCGCAGGCGAAGCGGATCATCGGGCGTCAGACTCCAGGCGGCCGGTCAGTCGGGGGCAACCTTAAACCGGAAGTCGCCCTCCGTATGATGGGTGTCCAGGGAGATCACGCTCCATTGGACGCGGTAGGCGCCAGGCGCGAGCCGCACGGGCACGGTGGCGACGGCGATCCGCTTGTCCGCCGCGTCCAGCCGCAACCGGCCGAGCGCGACGAGGCCGTGGGGGCCTGAGAGGCTCACGCTGGATTGGGCGGGATCGATGGATTCGCTGAACGCCAGGCGAAGCTCCGACGGCGACTGGGCCACCGTGGCGCCGACCCGCGGCGCGGCGTGCAGCAGGCGGGCGTGCGCACTTGCCTGACCGGCCCACAGGGCGATGGCGACGCCTGCGATGAGATAGGTCTTCCGCATGGGCGTCTCCTACCAGACCGGCCGGCCGAGCGACCGGGGCATCAGGTCGTCGATGAACCAGTGGGCCTGCACCACGAAGCCCACGCCGTGGCCGCTGTCGCGGTTGATCGGCACGATGGCCTCGGCGCCGAGCTGCATGTGGCGGCCGGACCAGATGACCCCCGGGTTCACCGTGCCGGTGGTCCGGCGGCCTTGCGCGAACCGCACCTGGCTTTCGAACGAAGCTTCCACGAGCGGCGTCAGATGGTTGATGACGTCGGGCAGGCCCAGATCCTCCACGTGGGCGGCGAGGTAGGGAAGGCTGTACTCGACGGCAAGCCCGTACTTCAGCACCCGTGGAATGCGATCCCCGTCCGCCGTGTCGCGGGTCGGGACGGCGTAACCGACCAGGCCGGTGATCGCGAAGGGCCGCGCCCAGGCCAGCGCGTCCGGCAGGTCACCCGCACCCTTCCCGAAGTAGACGGTGGGCGTGACCGTGGAGTGGCGCTCCGCGCCCACCTGGCCCGCGCCCGTGCCGCCCCAATCGTAGCTCACCCCGGCCGCCAGGATCGTCTCGTGCTCGGCGCTGGCCAGGAATTCGTATTTCAGCGTGGTCTCCAGGTTCTGGAAGCCGTGGGCGGCGGTGGCGTCGGGCGCCTTCACCCGCGTCCAGGTCTCGCCGAACGAGATCGCCAGGCGGTCCGTGAGCCGCTTGGACCATTCGCCGGAGACATCGAGCTCGCGGGCGGCCGGATCGTCGCCGGTCTTGAAGGACGACAGGGTGGGCAGCGACAGCTCGTCGGCCACGCCGGGGTCGTCGACGGTCAGGGTGGCGGGAAAGAAGCGGTTGCCGACGATGGCGTGCGCCGAGGCGCCGTGGGCGCCAAGCGCCGCGACCGCGCAGGCGGCCATGAAGAGGGATTTGCGCATATGCGCTCCAGAAGGTCCGAGGGATTGGATGCGCCAGCCGGCGATACGGGGATCGCAGGCGGCCGGCGCTCGACGGTCCGGTTCAGGCCAGGAGCGGCGGGGCTCTGGCCGCCTGCTCGCGGTGGCGGCGGCGGAGGACTGCGCGGTGACGCTGGCGCGCGTCGGTCAGGGGCGCGTCGGCCCAGGCCATGGGCGCCGGCAGGGCGGCCGGGGGCGGCGGCGGGGCGGCGGCGAGGCCCGCGAAGGCGCAGACCTCGTGATGGGTGTGGGCCGACCCCGGGAGGCCGCCGTCGTTCGGCAGGTGCTGGGCGCCGGAGGCGGTGCAGATGACCAGCGCCGCGGGGCCGCGGGCAGTGTCGGGCATCCAGCCGGTCGGAATGGCGGCGCGCAGCAGCATCGCCACGAGCAGCAGCACGGCCAAGCCGAGGCCCGGCGATGAGGTCCGGATGGGATGAGGCGGCGGTTTCAAGCCACGCTTGCTTGCCAGCGACGGCGCGGGCGGTCAAACGCTGGGACCGGTCCGTCGTCCAAGAAATAAGGGGCAGGCGATGCTCTACATGATCCTCAAGGCGGCGATCTCCGGGGTGATCATCGCGGTGGTCTCCGAGGTCGCCAAGCGAAGCCCCGGGTTCGGCGCGCTGATCGCTTCCCTGCCGCTGGTCTCGGTGATGGGGATGATGTGGCTGTGGCGGGACACCAGCGACCCCGTGCGGATGGCCTCACACGCCCAGGCGACCTTCTGGTTCGTGCTGCCGTCGCTGCCGATGTTCCTGGCGATCCCGCTGCTGCTGCGGCGCGGCGTCGCCTTCTGGCCGGCGCTGGGCCTGGGCTGCCTTTTGACCATCGGCCTCTACCTGCTGATGACCTGGATCGGACCGCGCTTCGGCCTGCGTATCTGACGCCTCGCGGGGCGCGCGGCTTTGCCGCCTTGGCCGGTTAACCTCTGCCGGTTAGGATCGGCCTAGCTTGGGTCGTCAGCGGGTATGCCGATGAGTTCGCATCGTCGCGATGTGTTGCGGGGCGCTATCGGACTGACCGGCGCCACGTTGCTGGGCGGCGCGGCCCGTGCGGCGGCGACCGCGCCCAGGACCCTGTCCCTGCTCAACCTTCACACCGGCGAAAAGCTGACTGCGACCTATTTCGAGGGCGGCGAGTATGTGGCCGAGGCCCTGGAGGCCGTGAACCGTGTGCTGCGGGACTTCCGCACCGGCGACGTGCATCCGATCGCACCGGGCCTGCTGGACCTGGTCGCCACCCTGCGGGGGCGGCTGGACACCAACCAGACGGTCCATGTGATCTCCGGCTACCGCTCGCCGCACACCAACGCCATGCTACATGAGCACAGCGAAGGGGTCGCCAACCACAGCCTGCACATGGTCGGCGAGGCCATGGACATCCGCATCCCCGGCGTCGATCTCGCCCACCTGCGCAATGCCGCGCTCGATCTGCAGCGCGGCGGCGTCGGCTACTATCCGGCCTCGGACTTCGTGCACGTGGACGTGGGCCGCGTCCGCCGCTGGTGACGCGCCAGGCCTGATCGATGGCCAGGGAGACCAGCGCGGGCGTGCTCGCCTATCGCCGGGCCGGCGACGATTTCGAATTCCTCCTGGTGCACCCCGGCGGTCCCTTCTGGGCCCGCAAGGATGTGGCGGCCTGGTCGATTCCGAAAGGCCTGGTCGAACCCGGTGAGGAGAGCTGGGCGGCGGCCGCGCGCGAGTTCGCCGAGGAGCTGGGCCAGCCGATCGGCCAGGGGCTGTTCGGCGATCCGCAGCCGCTGACGCCGTGCAAGGCCCCGGGCGGAAAGCTGATCCTCGCCTGGCTGGTCGAGGCCGACCTCGACCTCAGCGATCTGCGCAGCAACCTCTTCGAGATGGAATGGCCGCGCGGCTCGGGCCGGCTTCGATCCTTCCCCGAAGTCGACCGGGCGGCCTACCTCTCCATCGCCGACGCTCGGTGGAAGATCCATCGCGGGCAGCGACCGGTCCTGGAGGAGGCCGTGGCCAGGCTTGAGGCTGGGGGTCTTCGGGGGCGTCCTTGAAGAAGCAACGCGCGGTTGCGTCAGATAACACTGATCGAAAACCGACGTGATGCGTCGTGCAGGCTTTTCGGTTAGAGCTTCGCGCGACTCAAACATTTTGTACGGCGCGGGGAGGCGTAATGGACGACGGAGGGCCCGATCGGCTGGACCAGGCGCTGGGCCTGGCCATACGCCTGCGGCGACATGCGCGGGGGCTGAGCCAATCGGCGCTCGGCGAGGCGATCGGGGTTTCGTTCCAGCAGATCCAGAAGTACGAGCGCGGCTCCAACCGCGTGAGCTTCTCGACCATGGTGCGCATCTGCGAGGCGCTGGGATGCCACGTCTCCGACCTGGTGGCCGAGGTGGAGCAGCTCGACATCGGAGCCAAGCGCGACGCCGACAGTCCCGACCTGCTCACCCAGCCCGAAGCCGCCCCCCTGCTGGAAGCCCTGGCGCAAATCCGTTCGCCCGGCGTGCGGCGCGCCGTGCTGGAGCTGGCCCGCGGCCTCGCCCGCGAGAGCTGAGCCGCTCGCCATCCATCCTTTGGAACCCGACGCGCGCCCCTGAACGGCGGGTTCGCAGCCGGCTGAACGGCGTCGCAACTAGCAAGTGTACTGAAGCCTCGAATCCATTACAGGTTTGGGCATGACCGAGGGGCCGGCAGCTGAGCCTGAGGCGATCGCGGAACTGATCCGGCTGGCGGCGGCCGGCTCGTTCGGCTCGCGGGTGATCGTCGCCCTGGTGCGCCGCATCGTCGAATTGCAGGACCACGCCAGCGAGGACGAGCTCCTGAGCCTGATCGCCCAGGTCGATGCGCTGTTGCGCGACGAGGGCCCAACCCCCCACTGACCCGATGCCCGGCGCGGTTGTGCGTGGCCGGCTGCACCTGTGGCGTGTGGCCGCAGTGGAGCTTGGAGCTTCGAGGAGGCGCGGCGCCTGCGACATTGAGTCGGACGCCGCGGGTCCGCGCCCATGCTGAAGATTGTAAACGTCTTCATAAGCTTAACCGTAGCGTCACGCGTCCTCAGATCCCATGACCCGCTTTTCCACCTGTCCAGCGTTCGATCTCGCCGCCGACCGGCGGGGCGTCGCGGCCGTGGAATTCGCCCTGATCGCCCCGGTGCTTTGCCTGCTGGTGGCCGGGCTGATCGACGGCTCGCGGTTGATCGTCCAGACCATGCAGGTGAAGGCCGCCGCCCAGGCCGGCGCCGACTATGCGCGCAAGAACGGCTGGGACACCGCGGGGATTTCCAACGCGGTGACCTCGGCCACCTCGATCGCCGTGACCGCCAGCCCGGCGCCCGTGCAGGCTGCGGACTGCGTCTCCGGCATGACCATCGCTCCCGGGGGCCCCACCTGCGCGGGCGGCGGGACGCCGGGGAACTTCATCACGGTGGCGGCCCAGGCGCCGTTCGCCCCGATCATGCCGTGGCCGGGCCTGAGCCAGCCGGCCACCGTCTCGGCCAAGGCGATCGTGAGGCTCAACTGATGGCCGGCGGCGTCCCCATCTTCTGGCGGCTACGCGATTGCGAGCAGGCGAGCGCCGCGGTCGAGAGCGCCTTCATCCTGCCGGTGCTGCTGCTCCTGCTGCTGGGCGGCATGGAGTTCGCGCGCCTGGCCTGGGAGCGCTCGGCCCTGCAGTTCGCGGTGCAGGAGGCCGCCCGCTGCGCCGTGGTCCAGCCCGGCGTCTGCGGCACGACGGCCCAGACCCAGGCCTTCGCCGCCGCGAAGATGACCGGCTTCTCGATCCCGGCCGCCGACTTCGCCGTCACGACGCCGGCTTGCGGCACCCAGGTGGCGGCGAGCGTGCCCTACAGCTTCATCCTGTTCCCGATCTTCTCAGCCGCGCCGACGCTGACCGCGCGGGTGTGCCGGAACTGACGCCATGGCCCCCCGTCGCCCCATCGCCGCGCTTGCCAAGGACCGCTCCGGCGTCACCGCCCTGGTGACCGGGCTGCTGCTGACGCTGGGCCTCGGATTCACCGCCGCGGCGATCGACCTGGGCGCGGCCTACAGCGCCCACCGCTCCGCCCAGAACGCGGCGGACTCAGCCGCCTTCTCCGCCGCCAACGGCGAGATGGCCGGGGCGACCAACATCACCGACCAGGCCCGCGCCGTGGCCGCCCAGTACGGATTCACCGATGGGACCGGCAGCGTGGCGGTGGCGGTGAACACCCCGCCCACGGCCGGCAGCTTCACCAGTAACGCCCAGGCGGTGGAGGTGATCGTGACCCGGCCGCAGGCGCGGTTCTTCGCGGGCTTCCTGGGGGTGGGCGGCGGCACGGTGCGCGGCCGGGCCGTGGCGGTCGCCGGGGTCAACGGCAACGGGTGCGTCATCGCCTTCGACACCGCGGCCCTGGGCAGTGTGCTGCTGAACGGCAATCCCAGCGTCAACCTGGCGGGCTGCTCGCTCTACGCCAACTCGACGAGCACCTCGGCCATGGAGCTGAACGGCTCGGTCAGCCTCAACGCCGACGCCATCAACCTGGTGGGCAATTACTCGACCAACGGCGCCGTCCACATCACCACGACGCACGGCATCCACACAGGCCAGGCGGCGATCGCCGACCCCTATGCCGACGTGAACGTGCCCGCCTTCAGCGGCTGCGACTACACCAACTGGAGTCCAGGACCGGGGACCTACGCCATCCACGCGCATCCGGACGGTACGCCGGTCGTCTTCTGCGGTGGCGTCACCCTCAACGGCAACGTCACGGTGAACTTCGACCCGGGCATCTACGTGATGGACCGCGGCCAGTTTCTCATGAACGGCAATGCGACCGTAACGGCCCTGCATGTGACCTTCGTGCTGACCAGCAGCACCGGCTCCAACTACGCGACCGTGCTCATGAACGGGACGACCAACTTCACGGCCAGCGCCCCGATCACCGGCCCGACCGCCGGCCTGGTGTTCTTCCAGGACCGCCGCGCGACCTCCGCCGGCGGGACCGACACCGTCAACGGCAATTCGAGCTCCAGCATCAGAGGCGCGCTCTATTTCCGGAACCAGCAACTGACGTTCAACGGCAACAACGCCACGACCCAGGGCGGCTGCACCCAGGTGCTGGCCGACAAGGTCCTGTTCAACGGCACGCCCACGCTCGAGGTCAATTGCGCCGGCGCGGGCGTGCGCGCCATAGGAGGGTATTCGACAAAGCTAGTTGAGTAAGAGTCCCTTTGGCGTCCGTGGACGGGCGAACGTCGGAGGTCATCGCGGCAAGCTTGGCTGTAACGTGGCCAATCTTGATGTGCGAACATTGTTATATTATCCCGTACAGCCAAGCTTGATCTTGTCGCTGCGGGAAAACTCATCCCGAAATCTAGAATATCAACAACCTCTGCTTTTATGTCGCAGACCACAACTATTGCGATTGGTTAACGTATTATTTAGCGTTGCCGTATCCGGAGGGGGATGTGGCGCCTACGCCGCAGCGCCCCCCGGCCATGCCAGAAGGGGGCAATTGCAATGACCAAGTTGTTTGTCGACCTCGTCCGCGACCGCAAGGGCGCCACGGCGATCGAGTACGGCCTGATCGCGGCCTTCATCGCGCTCGCGATGGTCGCCGCCCTGCCGGTGATCAAGACGAACCTGGCCGCCAAGTTCCAGGCGGTCAGCAACGCGCTGCAATAGCGGCGCGGGTGGGAAGATCCGGGGTCAGCCCCGGATCTTCCGTCGTCCGAAGTCTTCGAAGGATCCAGACATGACGAAGCTCATGCTTGCGCTGGCGGCCGACCGCAAGGGCGCCACCGCCATCGAATACGGCCTGATCGCCGCCTTCATCGCGCTCGCGATGGTTGCGACGCTTCCCAACATCCGGGACGCGCTGTCGGCGAAGTTCAACACGATCAGCAACGCGCTGCAGTAAGGCCCGTGCGGGGCTCGGGGCCGATCCCGAGCCTCCGCGGATGTTCGGCATTGGGGGCCAAGAACCGATGATGACCTTGAACCAGACGGCCATGGGCCTGGGACTGTCGATCACGGTCGCCGCCTTCGCCTGGGCCGCGGTGAGCGACTTCCGCCGCTTCCTGATCCCCAACCGCATCTGCGTCTTCGTGGCCGGCGGCTATCTCATCGCCATGGCCGGCATGCCGATGAACGCCTGGCTCCTGGGCCTGGCGACCGGTGGCGCGGTTCTCGCGCTCGGCACGCTGCTGTTCGCCCGCGGCCTGGTGGGCGGCGGCGACGTCAAGCTGGCCTCGGTCGCAGCCCTCTGGGCGGGACCCGCTCTCATCTCCCAGTTCGCCCTGGTCACCGGGCTTGCCGGTCTCGGCATCGCCGCGGTGATGCTCTCGCCCCTGCGCCGGCGAATGCCCGCCGCGCCGGAGGGAGATCCGACCCGGGGCCTGCGCCAGCCCATGCCGTTCGGCGTGGCGCTCGCCGCCGGCGGCGTCTGGGTCGCGCTCCTCCACCTGCAACCGATGCTGTAGCCGCCCGTGCTCCTGCTTAGCGCCCGTCGACTGAAATTCCTGAGCCTGGCGCTGTTGATGTCCGGGGGCACGGTGGTGCTGACCCATCAGTGGCTGCAGGGCGCGGAGATGCGCGCGGCCACTCAGGCCCGCGCCCAGGGACCGGCGGTGACGGCCCCGCAGACCCGGGTGCTGGTCGTCCGCTCCGCCGTTCCGGCCGGGACCATCCTGCGGCCCGACCAGGTGCAATGGCAGGCTTGGCCGACCGAGGCGGTCAACGCGGCCTATTTCACCCAGGCCAACAGCCAGATCGCCCAGGTGCAGGGCGCCGTGGCCCGCAGCTCCATCGCCGCCGGACAGCCGCTGACCCGCGACGGCGTCGTGCAGCCCGGCGACCGTAGCTTCATGGCCGCGGTGCTGCGGCCGGGCTACCGGGCGGTGACCATCAACGTCTCGGCCTCCACCGCCGTCGCCGGCTTCGTCATGCCCGGCGACCATGTGGACCTGATCCTCAGCCGAAACCTGGACGAAGGCGGCCAGGCCAAGCGCTTCGTCAGCGAGACAGTGCTCAGCGACGTCCGCGTGGTCGGCCTCGACCAGCGCGCCAACGACGCCAAGGACAAGGATCCCAAGGATCCCAAGAAGGATATCGCCGTGCCGCAGACCGCCACCCTGGAGGTCACGCCCAAGGGCGCGGAGGTGGTCGCGGTGGTGGGCGAGCTGGGCAAGCTGTCGCTCAGCCTGCGCAGCCTGGCGGATGGGTCGCAGCCGGCTGAGCATCGGGTCGTCACCCGCACCTCCGACCGCGACGCGACCCAGATGGCCGCCGTCCGACCCGCGGCGCGCAAGGCGACCGCCGCGGCGGCGAAGGCCCCGCAGGTCGAGGTCATCCGCGGCGGCCAGTCCTCGACCGTCGCCGTGGCCGGCGGAGGCCAGTCGTGAAGCGCCTGGCCCTGATCCTGGCGCTGGTCGCCGGCGGCTTCGCGGCGCAGGCCGCCAGGCCGGCGCACGCCACGGCCGAGCTGGTGGGCGCGGCTGACTCCGAGGTCCGGCTGGCGGCCGGCGGCGGCCGGCTGGTGCGGCTGAGCCGCCCCGCCGCCACGGTGTTCGTGGCCGACCCGAAGATCGCCGACGTGCACGTGAAGTCGCCGACGCTGGTCTATGTGATCGGCAAGGCGCCTGGCGCCACCAGCCTGTTCGCGGTCGACGCCAAGGAGCAGATGATCGCCAACCTGGGGATCACGGTGGGCTTCGACGAGACGCGCCTGCGCGGCCTGCTGCGGAGCCAGTCGCCCGACGCCGACATCCATGTCACCTCCGATGGCGGCGCCATCGTCCTGACCGGCAATGTCCGTTCCGAACGGGAAGGCGACGACCTCCTGCGCATCGCCGGCGAATTCGTCCGCGGGACCGACAAGGAGGCTACGGCCGGCCGGGTGGTCAACCGCCTGGTGCTCGACGCGCCGGACCAGATCAACCTGCAGGTCAAGATCGTCGAGGTCGGGCGCGACGCGACGAAGGAGCTGGGCGTCGACTGGCAGTCCGCCGTGCAGAACAGCGCCGGCGCGGCGCTCAGCATCTTCACCGGCAAGCTGCCCTTCCTCACCACGCCCACGCCGCAGGATCCGACGCGGCAGGTCATCGTGCCGACCAATGGCGCAGGCCAGGTGATCGGCGGCTACCATGTGGCGGGCCGCTACGACATCAACACCGCCATCCGCGCGCTCGAAGAGAAGAACCTGGTCACGGTGCTGGCGCAGCCGAACCTGACGGCGCGCTCCGGTGAGACGGCCAGCTTCCTGGCCGGCGGCGAGTTCCCGATCCCGGTCCCTCAGGGCCTCAACCAGGTCACGGTGCAGTTCAAGCAGTTCGGCGTCAGCCTGGCGTTCGTGGCGACCATCCTCGACGGTGGGCGGATCAGCCTGAACGTCAAGCCCGAGGTGAGCGAGCTTTCCAGCGCGGGCGCGATCACCCTGAACAACGTGACCATCCCGGCGCTGACCACGCGGCGCGCCGAGACCACCGTCGACCTGGCCAGCGGCCAGAGCTTCGCCATCGCCGGCCTGATGCAGAACAACGTCACCCAGAACCTCAGCAAGTATCCGGGCCTCGGCGATCTTCCGGTGCTCGGCCAGCTGTTCCGCTCCAAGCAGTTCCAGCGCCATGAATCCGAGCTGGTGATCATCGTCACGCCCTATCTGGTGAAGCCGGTGAGCCGGCCGCTGGCGACGCCCCTCGACCACCTGGCCGACACCCAAAGCCCGCCGGCCGCGGCGCCGGTCCAGGCCGTGGCGCCCGCGCCGGAGACGAAGGGATGAGCCCGATGCGCCCCGCCTGGATCCCCGCCCTGCTGACCGCCGCCGGCCTCGCCGCCTGCGCCACCGACCACGGCCCGCCCCCCGCCGTCGGGGCGGCGGGCCTGAGCCCTTGCGTTCAGCGGCCGCTGGGCAGCGCCGACGAGCCGGTGATCCCCGACCTGGGCTGCGCCAACCAGGCCAACCTGCGGGCGATGATCGCCGATCCGCGCGACCTCGATGGCGGCGCGCGGCCGACTCCGGCCTCCGGCGATGCCGCCTTCGCGGCCGCCGCACGGCACCGCACGGGCCAGGACAAGCCGCTGTCCGGCGGGGAATCCCAGGCCCAGCCCGCGCTCGTCATCCACGACACCGGAGGCCATTGATGAACCTGCCGCTGATCGGCGACCGCACGGCCCTGACGCCGGCCTTCCTGGCGGGCGTCACCGACGCCAGTTCGCGCGAAGCCGTGCGGCGGGCCGCCGCCGAGCTCGGCTGGCCGGCCTCGGCCGTGCGCGAGGGCGGGGCCGCGGCCCTGCGCGACCTGCTCCGGGACGCGCCCGCGCCGGCGGTGCTGCTGGCCGACGTGTCCGGCGCCGCGGACGTCAAGGCCGAGATGGAAGCCCTGGCGGAGGTCTGCGAACCGCACACCCGGGTGATCGCGATTGGCGAAACCAATGACATCGGCCTCTACCGGACCCTGATGCGGATGGGTGTCAGCGACTATCTGGTCAAGCCGCTCGATCCGGTCGCGCTGCACGAGGCGCTGCGCCGCGCCGAGCAGACCGACGCCCCCGACCCCGCGGCGACCTCGACGGCCACGACCCTGGCGCTGGTCGGCGCCCGCGGCGGCGTCGGGGCGACCAGCCTGGCGGTCTCCATCGCCTGGGAGCTCTCGCACGAGCGCGGGCTGCGCACGGTGCTGGCCGACCTCGATCTGCAGTTCGGCGCCGCGACCCTGCAGCTCGATCTGGAGCCCGGCCGCGGCCTGCGCGAGATCCTGACCAGCCCCGACCGCATCGACGCCTTGCTGATCGGCTCGGCCACCGCGACGCACTCCGACCGGCTGCGGGTGCTCGCCGCCGAAGAGCCGCTGGAGGACGACCTGGACGTCGGACCCGCGGCCTTGTCGACCCTGTTGGGGGTCATCTGCGCCGACTGCGATGCGGTGGTGATGGACGTGCCGCGCCACATGGACCGGCTGAGCCGCGAGGCCCTGGCGCGGGCGGACCTGGCGGTGGTGGTCACCGACCTGTCGCTGGCGGGCATGCGCGACGCCCAGCGGCTGCTTGGCCTGCTCAGGAGCTTGCGCCCGCAGGGCGAGATCGCCCTGGTCGCCAACCGCGTCGGCGGCGTGGCCGGCGAACTGCCGCAGGCGGAGTTCGAAAAGGCCGTGGGCGCCGGGTTCGACCTGGTGCTGCCGTTCGACGAGAAGGCCGCCCTGGCCGCCGCCGAGAAGGCGCGGCCGCTGTTCGCCGGGCGCGCGAGCCCCGCCGCCGTGGCGCTGGGCGGCTTCGCCGGGCGGCTGTCCGGCGGCGTCCCCGCCCCGCCGGTCGAGAAGGGCTCCTGGCTGAAGAAGATCCTCGGGAGGTAGTCGTGTTCGGCAGACGAGGCCTGGAGAAGGACCCGCGACCCGAGCGGACGGCCACGGCGCTGCGGCTGGGCGCCTCCAATCTCGCCGAGATCGCGCCCAGCGCCGCCGAGCCGCCGCAGCTGACGCTGGTCGAGCCGCGCCCGGCGCTGGCGCACACCGCCGACGACAAGCTGCGCCAGGCCGCCGCCGCCGTGCAGGCGCGTGTGCTGGAGCGGATCGATTCCGAGGTCGCCAGCCGCATGGACCGCGAGGAGCTGGCCCGCGATCTCGCCGGGCCGGTGCAGGAGATCCTCGCCGAGCTGAAGATCCAGCTCAACCAGCGCGAACAGCGCGCGCTCGCCGGCCTGTTGCTGGACGACATGCTGGGCCTGGGGCCGCTGGAGCCGCTGCTCGCCGACGACACCATCACCGACATCATGGTCAACGGCGCCAGGCAGATCTACATCGAGCAGCGCGGCAAGCTGGTGCTGACCGGCGCGTCCTTCCGCGACGACGCCCACGTGCTGGCGGTGGCCGGCCGCATCGTCAGCCAGATGGGCCGCCGCATCGACGAGTCCACCCCGCTGGTCGACGCGCGCCTGGCCGATGGCAGCCGCGTCAACATCATCATCCCGCCGCTGGCGCTGGACGGCCCGTCGATCTCCATCCGCAAGTTCGCCAAGCGCGGCATCGACCTCGACCGCATGGTCCGCCAGGGCAATGTTTCGGCCGAGATGGCGACCGTGCTGAAGATCGCGGCCCGCTCGCGGCTCAACATCCTGGTCTCCGGCGGCACCGGCTCGGGCAAGACCACCCTGCTCAACGCCCTGTCGCAGATGATCTCCGCCGACGAGCGGGTGGTGACCATCGAGGACGCCGCCGAACTGCAGCTGCAGCAGCCCCACGTGGTGCGCCTGGAGACCCGTCCGGCCAACCTCGAGGGCCGCGGCGAGATCGCCATGCGCGACCTGGTCAAGAACGCCCTGCGTATGCGCCCCGACCGCATCATCCTGGGCGAGGTGCGCGGACCCGAGGCCATGGACATGCTGCAGGCCATGAACACCGGCCACGACGGCTCGCTCGGCACCATCCACGCCAACCGCCCGCGCGAGACCCTGACCCGGCTGGAGAACATGATCGGCATGGCCGGGGTGAACCTGCCGTCCAAGGCGGTGCGCACCCAGATCGCCGCGGCGGTCCAGCTGATCGTGCAGATCAGCCGCATGCGCGACGGCCTGCGCCGGATCACCTCGATCACCGAGGTGGTCGGCATGGAAGGCGAAGTCATCACCACCCAGGAGCTGTTCGCCTTCAAGTTCGAGGGCGAGGGCCCCGATGGCCGGCTGAAGGGCCGCTTCGAATCCTCGGGGCTGAGGCCCGCCTTCTCCAGCCGCGCGGAGTACTACGGCCTGGACCGCATGCTGCTGGAGGCCATGGGATGAGCCTGAGCTGGCTGATCCTGGCGATGATGGCCGGCGCCGGCGGGCTGTTCGCGGCCGCCCTGTTCGACCCGCAGGCGGCCCGCAGCGGCCTGGTCAAGCGCGCGCGGAGCCTGTCGCAGGATCGCACCGCCGGCCCCGGCGCCGCGGCCCGCCGCGCCTTCCGCCAGCAGTCCGACGGCCGGCTGGAACGGCTGATGCGCAAGCTCCTGCCGCGGCCCGCGGCCCTGCGCATCCGGCTGGAGGCCACCGGCCACCCGATCACCTTCACCCACTATGGCCTGGCCTGCTGCGTGGTGGGTCTGGCGGGCCTGGCCGTCACCGCCATGCTGGGGGTCCCGGCCCTGCTCGGCCTGCTGGAGGCGACCGCCACCGGCCTGTGGCTGCCGCACACCGTCATCGGGCTCCTGATGAAGCGGCGGCGCAACGCCTTCCTGAAGCTGTTCCCCGACGCCATCGGGCTGATCGTCCGCGGCCTGCGCGCCGGCCTGCCGGCCAGCGAGACCATCGCCGTGGTGGGCCGCGAGATCGTCTCGCCGGTGGGAGAGGACTTCCGCCGCATCGCCGACCAGGTGCGCCTGGGCCAGCCGCTGGAGGAGGCCATGTGGCACACCGCCCGGCGCCTTGGCCTGCCGGAGTTCAATTTCCTGGTCATCAGCCTGTCGGTGCAGCGCGAGACCGGCGGCAACCTCGCCGAGACCCTGGACAACCTCGAGCAGATCCTCAGGCGGCGGCAGCAGATGCGGCTGAAGATCCGCGCCATGGCCTCGGAGGCCACGGCCAGCGCCCTGATCATCGGCGCCCTGCCGTTCATCATGGCCGTCCTGATGTACCTGGTCAGCGCCGACTACATGCGCCTGCTGTTCACCGCGCCGCTCGGCCGGCTGATGGTGGGCGCGGGCGTCGCCAGCCTGGTCGTCGGCGGGGCCATCATGCGCAAGATGGTGAGCTTCGAGATATGAGCCTCGACCTGCTCCCGATCGACGACAAGGGCCGGGCGATGATTGCCCTGGTGGCCGGGCTCGGCAATTTCCTGACCATACTGGCGGTGATCCGGGCCTTGTCGCCGAAGGACCTCGTCACCGCCCGCGCGCGCCGCCACGCCAAGCGCCGCAAGGAGCTGCGCGCCGAACGGCTGGCGCCGCGCCGGCCTGGGCGGGCGCCCTCCATCGGCTTTGCCCGGCGGTTGCTGCAGACGCTGAAGCTCGACCGCAGCGAGGAGTCCCGCAAGGTCGGCGAGCAGCTGACCCAGGCCGGCTGGCGCGCGCCCGACGCCACCACCGTGTTCCTGACGCTGCGGCTCGCGAGCCCGCTGGTGGTGGGCTTCGCGGCCTATGCGCTGGCGCCCGGCGTCCTGCACATCTCCGGCCAGATCATGCGCCTCCTGGTGACCTCCGGGGCCATGCTGCTGGGCAGCTATGCGCCGAGCCTGCTGCTGCGCAACGTGGTGCTGCGTCGCCAGCACGCCATCCTCAAGGGCCTGCCCGACGCGCTGGACCTGTTCGTGATCTGCGCCGAAGCAGGCCTCAGCCTGGACGCCGCGATGACCCGCGTCGGTCGCGAGATCGGCGAGAGCTGTCCGGAGCTGGCCGACGAACTGGGCCTGACCGCCATCGAGCTGTCGTTCCTGCCCGACCGGCGCGAGGCGCTCGCCAACCTCGCCCGCCGCGTGGCCATGCCCTCGGTGCGCGGGCTGGTGAATACCCTCGCCCAGACCGAGAAATATGGCACGCCGCTGGCCCAGGCGCTGCGGGTGCTGGCCGCCGAGTTCCGCGACACGCGGCTGATGAAGGCCGAGGAGAAGGCCGCGCGCCTGCCGGCCACCCTGACGGTGCCGATGATCAGCTTCATCCTGCCGCCGCTGTTCATCATCCTGATCGGCCCGGCGATCATCCAGGCCCTGGCGGCCAACTGGGGCTGAACCGGCGCGGTGACGGTGGAGGCAATCAGACCGCAACCGCTCTCCACTGTGCTGCTGACGAGGCCGGTTCGTATCGGTGTTGGCAAGCCGCGATAAAAGGCGAACCGCGCGGTGCTGATGCGGGCGGTGCTACGCCCACGAGCCCGTTCGAAAGTTCCGCCGGGCGGTCAGGCGCCTTGCTCGCCAACTTGGAATTAATCCTCTAAATAGGTTATCTAAATAGATCCAGGATGGAGACCGCCGGTGACCAAGCGCGGAGCGGGCGCAGAGGCTCAGTTCGACTACCTGATCGTGGGCGGCGGAAGCGCCGGCTGCGTGCTGGCGGCGCGGCTCAGCGAGGACGGCAGGAGCCGGGTGCTGTTGATCGAAGCAGGGCCCAAGGGTGGCTCGCTGCTGGTCAATGTGCCGGCGGGGGTCTTCAAGCTGATGGGCAATCCCGCCGCCGACTGGCTCTACGAGGTGGAAGCCGACGACACGCGCGGCGGGCGCAAGCAGATGTGGTCGGCCGGCCGGATGCTGGGCGGCTCCAGCGCAATCAACGGCATGGTCTATGTTCGCGGCCTGCGCGGCGACTTCGAGGACTGGGCGGCGGACGGCTGCCCCGGGTGGGGCTTTGAAGACGTGGCGCCCTATTTCCGCAAGTCCGAGCGGTTCCTGGGGCCGGCCTCGCAGGCCCGAGGGGCGCACGGGCCGCTGGCGGTCTCGCCGCTCAGGACGGTGCATCCCCTGGCGAGGGCCTTCCTGGCGGCCTGTGGCGAGGCCGGCATGCCGCCCCGCGAGGACTACTGCAATGGCGATCAGTTCGGCAGCTTCCTGATCTGGAGCACTACCGAGAACGGGCGCCGCTGCAGCGCCTACGATGCCTATCTGAAACCTGCGCTCAAGCGGCCGAACCTGGCGGTCATCACCGAGGCTGAAGTGGAAGTGGTGACCTTCGCCGGCCGTCGGGCCACGGGCGTGCGGGTGCGGCGCGGCGATCGCCTCGAGACTTACCTGGCCGCCCGCGAGGTGCTGGTCTGCGCCGGCGCCATCGGTTCGCCGGCGCTGCTGCTGCGCTCGGGCCTGGGACCGGCGCAGGAGCTCGCCGAGGTGGGCGTCAAGGCCCTGGCCGACCTGCCTGTGGGACAGAACCTGCAGGAGCACGCGACCATCGCGGTCAGCAAGCTCGTGGATCTCCCGACCTACAATAGCCCCCGGGGCCTGGTTCCCTCGGCGCTCGCGGCGGCCAATTACGCGCTGTTCCGTCGTGGTCCGCTGACCTCGCCGGCGGTGCACGCCATGGCCTACGGGATGAGCGGCGCAGCGCAGGATACCGTCCAGCCGGACATCTGCTTCAGCTTCATGCCGCTGGCGCTGGACCTGCGCGCGCGGCCGCCGAAGCTGCACGACCAGCCCGGCGTGACCATCGCCGGCCAGATCTGCCGTCCGCATGCGCGGGGCCGTATCCGGCTGAAGAGCCGCGACCCCCGCGAGCGGCCGCTCATCGAGCATCGGATGTTGCAGGACGAGCGCGATCTGGAAACCCTCACCCGCGCCGCCCGCATCTGCGAGCAGGTGTTCGCGCAGCGGCCGCTTGCCGACCACGTGCTGCGGGCCAACCAGCCCGCAGAACCCCCGGCGGACGACGCGGGCTGGCGCGACTACGTCACCGAGCGGATGGGCATGGGCTACCACCCGGTCGGCACCTGCCGGATGGGCGCCAAGGGCGTGGCCGTGGTCGACCCGCAGCTGAAGGCGCACGGCCTTGCGGGCCTTCGGGTGGTGGACGCCTCGGTGATGCCGCGGATCACCTCGGGCAACACCAATGCGCCAACCCTGATGATCGCGGAGAAGGCCGCCGACCTGATCCTGGCGGCGCGCGCCGCCTAGGCTGTTTGCTGCCGCACCCAGATCGAGCGGGTCTGCAGGAACTCCTCCAGGCCGGCGCGGCCGCCCTCGCGGCCATAGCCGCTCTGCTTCCAGCCGCCGAACGGGGCATTGGGGCTCATGCCGGCGAAACCATTGACGGAGACGTAGCCCGCCTGCATCCGGCCGGCGACGGCGAGCGCACGGTCGAGGTCTCGGGTGTGCAGATAGGCGCCCAGGCCATAGGGGCTGTCGTTGGCGATCCGCACCGCCTCTTCCGTCTCAGAGAACCGCAGGATCGACAGCACCGGGCCGAACACCTCCTCGCGGGCGAGGCTGGCCGCGGGCGAGACGTCGGCGAAGATGGTGGGTTCGATGAAATAGCCGCCGGCGAGCGGACCGCCCAGGCGTCGGCCGCCGTGGACCAACCGGCCCTGGCCCTCGACCTTGGCGCGTTCGATGACCGAGAGGATGCGGGCGCAGGCGGTGGCGCTGATCACCGGGCCCATGCGGGTCTCGGGCTCGATCGCCGGACCGATGCGGAAGCCGGCGGCGATGGCGGTGGCGCGCTCAACCACCTCGTCATAGACGGCGTCCTGCACCAGTAGCCGCGTCGGCAGGACGCAGCCCTGGCCGGAGAGCTGGACGCAGCCCATGGCCACCGCCATCGGTATCGCCGCGTCCAGATCCGCGTCCGCGAAGATCAGGTTGGCGCTCTTGCCGCCGAGCTCGAGGGCGAGCGGCTTCAGGGTTTCCGCGGAGGCGGCCACCACCTGGCGCGCGACACCGCCGCCGCCGGTAAAGCTGACCTTTCCCACCGCGGGGTGGCGGACAAGGGCCTCCCCGGCCGGGGCGTCGCCGGGGATCACGTTGAGCAGGCCGGGCGGGAGGCCCGCTTCCAGCGCCAGCTCGCCGAAGCGCAGGGCCGCGAAGGGCGTCAGCGTCGGCGGCTTCAGGACCACGGCATTGCCGGCGGCGAGCGCCGGGACGACCTTCATGGAGATGGCGATCAACGGCGCATTCCACGGAATGATGGCGCCCACGACGCCGTAAGGCTCGGGACGGGCCACGCCCCAACCGCGGGCGGCGAAGGGCTCGAAGGTGGAGCCCTCCACCTTGTCGGCCCAGCCGGCGTAGTGGCGGATCCAGGCCAGCGCCAGGTCGACGCCGCCGGAGCCGGCAATGGGCATGCCGCTCTCCAGCGCCCCGATGCGGCCGAACCCGAGCCGGTCGCCCTCGACCAGCTCCGCGAGCCGGATGAGCGCGTCGCGGCGCCGGTCGGGCGTGAGCGCCGCCCAGGCCGCCTGCGCGAGCAATGCGGACTCGACGGCGAGCTCGATCTCGCGGCCGCCGCCGACCCGCACCTCGGCCTGCGCCTCGCCGGTGGAGGGGTCGATGTGCGGCTGGACGCCGCCGGAGGTCGCAGCCAGCCACTCGCCGCCGATCAGCGGCGCGTTTCGGCGGAAGACGTCGTCCAGCGCAGGGGCGGCGAGGCTCATGGGGCGGTCCTTCAGGCGGGGGCGAGCGCAGGCCGGGCGATCCGGGCGGCGCGGTAGCGGCGGGGCAGCAGGAGGGCGAGCGCCAGCGCCGCTACGGCCGCGCCCAGCGCCACGAGACCCACGGAGGTCTGCAGCCGCATCTCGTCGTGCAGCACCCGGTCGGTGACCAGGGCCACCAGGGTGGGCGCGCCGCCCAGGCCCACCAGGTTGCCGATCAGGAGGTAAAGGGCCACGGCCTTGCCGCGTAGCCGGTTGGGCGCCAGCTCCTGCAGAGCCGCGAAGCTGGTTGTGGCGATCAGGTTGGTGAAGAAGAGCGCCAGGCCCAGCCATGCGACTGTCGACCACAGGCTGTGGGCGGCCAGGAAGCCCGCAAGAGCTGCGATCACCGCCGGCAGCAGCAGGGCCGGGATCAGCATCCGCCCGTCGCCGGGCCGCCGGCGGGCGAGCGCGTCGGACAGGACGCCGCCCGCCACACCCGCGAGCGGAGAGCTGGCCAAGAGCAGGCCCGCGAAGATCAGGCCCGCCTTGCCGGGGCTCGCGCCATAGATGCGCATCAGGATGGTCGGGCCCCAGGCGGAGGTCCCATAGCCCACCACGAAGACCAGGCTGTAGGTGGCGTAGAACAGCAGGAAGGTGAGCGGGGCGGCGGCCAGCACCTGGCGGAGGCCCGCGCCCCGTTCGCGCGGCGGCTCCAGGCGCGCAGGCTCGCGCAGCCGGGCGGCCATCAGGGCGACCACGAGGCCGGGCGCGCCGATGGTGAGGAACACCATCTGCCAGGGGGCAAGCCCGCCCGGCGCGCGGCCGGCGAGCAGCCCGTGAGGCGCGAACAGGCTGAGGACCGCGCCGCCCACCAGCAGCGACAGCGCGCTGCCGATCGGGGTGCCGGCCTGCATCACGCCCATGGCGCGGCCGCGGCGATCGGGGGCGAAGGCGTCGGCCGCCAGCGACACGGCGGCGGGCGCCAGGCAAGCCTCCCCGATGCCGACGCCCAGCCTGGCGATGAACAGCGGCCAGAAGTCGTGCGCCAGGCCACATGCGATCGTCGCCAGGCTCCAGCCGGCGATGCCAAGCGCGAGCACCGTGCGGCGGCTCGCCCTGTCGACCAGTTCGCCGAGCGGCAGGCCGACCACGGCATAGAAGCCGGCGAAGGCCAGGCCCTGCAGCAGGCTCACCTGCACGTCGCTGAGATGCAGGTCGGCCTTCAGGGCCGGGGTCAGGAGGCCCACCACCTGCCGGTCGAGATAGGCGAACATGTAGGCGAGGAAGAGGATTGCGAGCAGCCACCGGCCCTGGCCGCCGTGGGCGGGCGCCCGGCTCATCAGACGAGTTCCTTCAGCCGCGCCTTCACCACCTTGTTCATGGCGTTGCGGGGCATCTGGCCGACAAAGGTCCAGAGCTCTGGAATCTTGTAGCGGGCGAGTTGGGCGGCGCAGAGCGCGCGCAGCTCCGCCTCCAGGGCATCGTCAGCCGCGATGCCGGGCGCCAGCTCGACGAAGACCGCGACGACCTCGCCCAAGCGCCGGTCGGGCTTGCCGACCACGGCGGCGTCGCGCACCCGCGGATCGGCCGCCAGCACGCGTTCCACCTCGGCCGGATAGATGTTGGCGCCGCCGCGGATGATCAGGTCCTTCAGCCGGTCACGGATAAAGAGATCCCCAGCGGCGTTGAAGGCGCCAAGATCGCCAGTGTGCAGCCAGCCGCTGCGCAGGGCCGCCGCCGTCTCGTCGGGTCGCCCCCAGTAGCCCAGCATCGGGGTGTAGACCCCGGCCCAAGGGCCGCTGTCGGCGGCGCGAACGCAGATCTCGCCGGTGTCGCCTGTCGCAACCTCCTGGTCGTCGGGGTCCAGGATGCCGATCTTCAGGTGCGCGAAGCCGCGGCCGCAGGAGCCGGCCACGAAGGGTCGGTCCATGGTGGTGCCCGCCACCGCCGTGGGCGCCTCGGTCAGGCCATAGCCGCCCAGCAGAGGCCGGCCGAAGCGGGCCTGGTGCAGCTCGCGCAGCTCGTCCGGCACATTGGCCCCGCCGCTCGCCGCAAACTTCAGGCTGGCGAGATCGCCGGCCACGATCTCAGGACGCGTCAGGAGGTCGAACACGGTGGCCGGAGCGGCGGTGAAGCACTCGATGCGCTCGGCCTTCACCCACTCGGCTATGCCCACCGCGTCGGCGCGATCCATGCAGACGCTGGCGCCGCCGCCGGAGAGCGGGGCGACCGCCTCCAGGATCATCAGGTTGAGGATGGTGAGCGGCAGGGTCACGCCGCGCCGAAGGTCCCTGGTCAGGTGCGCGCCGCGCAGCCCCGCATGGGTGGTGGCCGCCACCAGGACCATGTTGTGCTGGCTATGCACCGCGCCCTTCGGAAAGCCGGTGGTGCCGCTGGTGTAGGCGATGGCGGCGGGCGCATGCGGGTCGATCTCAGTCTTGGCGCGGCGGGCGCCGGCGTGATCGGCGAGGAGTCGAAGCCATTCGTTCGGCGTCTCGCCGGGCTCCAGGTCGACGATGCGGCGAAGATCCGGCAACTCGGCCCTGAGCGGCTCGACCTGGGCGCGGGTCGCGGCGTCGGCGAGCAGCAGGCAGGCGCCGGAGTCCTTCAGCTGGAAGGCCTTCTCCGGTGCGGCGAAAGGCCGGTTGATCCCGACCCACACGGCGCCGAGCCGCTGCACGGCGAAGAAGGCGATGACGATGTCGGGATGGTTGGCCGCGCAGGCGGCCACCCGGTCACCTGCCTTGACGCCCAGCTGGGCGAGGGCCGCTGCGCCGGCGTCGATGGCCACGTCCAGCTCTGCGTAGGTGTACCGGGCGAAGCGACCGACCAGCGCCTCGGCGTCGGGTGCGCTCGCCACGCTGCGATCGAGGGCCGAGGCCACGTCGCGCCAGCCGCCGGGAATGGTGGGCCGCAGGGCCATCGGCTCACCAACCCGCCAGCTGGGCGGCGCGTTCGCGGTGGCGCGACGGCGCGCCCAGGTAGGCGAAGTCGAACATGGCGCGCTTGAACCAGATCTGGGCGTCGTATTCCCAGGTGTAGCCGATGCCGCCGTGCGCTTCGACGGCTGTGCGTGCGGCCTGCATGAAGACATCTCCCAGGTGCGCCTTGGCCAGCGCCGCCATCCGCGAGCGGTCGGGCGCGCCGCGATCGTGGGCATAGGCAGCGTACCACCAGAGGCCGCGGGCCGGTTCGATGTCCACGGCCAGGTTGGCGAGCTGATGCTTCAGCCCCTGGAAGCGACCGATCGGGCCGCCGAACTGCTCGCGCGTCTTGGCGTACCCGACCGCCATGTCCAGCAGACGCTGGGCGCCGCCGAAGGCGTCTGCGGCGAGCAACACCAGGGCGGCGTCGACCACCTGGTCGGCCTGATCCGCATCGGCTGGCATCGGCTCGGCCGGGGTGGCGAAATAGCTCACATGGCTCAACCGCCGGGTCCGGTCGGCGACGTCTCGCGGCTCGAATGTCTGGTCGGCGGCCGCCTTCTCCACCAGGGCAAAGCCACCGGCGACGCCCACCACGGTGACGTCAGCGAGCTCGGGATAGAGCACGTCGCGCTTCTCGGTCGTCAGCGCGCCCTTGCGCAACTTCGCAGCCCAGCGATCCGGACGCACCCGCTCGCCGGCCTCCGCCAGGGCGACGGTCCCTAGCGCTTCGCCCGCAGCGAGCCGGGGCAGCCAGAGCGCCTTCTGAGCCTCGCTGCCGCAGAGCGAGATCGCCTGGATCGCCAGCACGTGGCCGAGGAAGGGTCCTGGCGCCCCGGCGTAGCCCAAGGCCTCCGCGGCGAGCGCCAGCTCCAGCACGCCCGCGCCTAGGCCGCCCGCGGCTTCCGGCGCGGCGATGCCGCCGGCGCCCAGCGCCATCAGGTCGCGCCAGAACTCAGCATCAAAGCCGCTGTCGCCCTCGAAGGCGCTGCGCCTGGCGCCCGCGTCGGCGCGCTCGCAGGCGTAGTCGCGCACGGCGGCCTGCAGAGCCATCTGGTCGTCGGACAGCAGGAACCTCACGCCCGGTCTCCCGCGTCGCGCGGCAGGCCCAGCCCACGCTCGGCGATCACGTTGCGCTGGATGTTGGACGCGCCGCCGGCGATGGCCACGCCGAGCGAGCCCATGATCTGGTTCACCCACTTCTCAGGCCCGCGGTTTTCGGCGCGGCTCACGGGCGGCATGGAAAGCCCGGCGTCTGCGATCAGATCCTGGGCGAGATTGGCGATGCGGTGGCCGATCAGGGTTCCGTTGAGTTTGTTGAGCAATCCGATCAGCCCTGGGGCGGCACCGGCCAGTTCCATCGAGGCCTGACGGTAAGACGAATAGCGCTGGGCCAGGACATAGGCTTCGATGCGGGCGAGCTCCTGGCGGACGTCGTCGCGCTGCAGCGCGGGATCGCCGTCGCGCTCGGCAGCGCGGGCGAGCTCGACCAGGCGGCCGAACATAGCTTCGGTCCGGGTCGCCCCGCCCACCGTGTCGCGTTCGTGCTTCAAGGTGGTGCGCGAGACATCCCAGCCCTCCCCGCGCCCGCCCACGATCCAATCCTTCGGCGTGCGGACGCCGTCCAGGAACACCTCGTTGAACTCGCGCTCGCCGGTCATCTGCTTCAGCGGGCGCACGGTGATCCCCGGCTGCTTCATGTCGATCAGCAGGTACGAGAGGCCGCTGTGCTTGGGCGCCTCCGGCTCGGTGCGGACGAGCGCGAACATGAAGTCGGCGCGGTGGGCCATGGTGGTCCACAGCTTCTGGCCGGTGACGACCCACTCATCGCCCTCCAGCACGCCGCGGGTCTTCAGCGAGGCGAGGTCGGAGCCAGCGCCCGGTTCCGAGTACCCCTGGCACCAGACGATCTCTCCGCGCAGGGTCGGGCCAATGAAACGCTCCTTCTGCCACTCGGCGCCGCGGCCGAGCAGGGTGGGGGCGAGCATGGAGACGCCGGGGCCTTCCAGTTCCTTCGGCGCGGAGACCCGGCCGAACGCCTCGCGGATGATGCGGGCGCGCATCGGGTCGGCCGGCTGCTCGGAACCTCCGTAGCGCTTGGGGAAGCCCCGATAGAGGTAGCCGCGCGCGATGGCCGCCTGGCGGAACTGGGCGACGGCGCTCGGCAGGTCCTGGATATGCTTCGGCGGCCAGGCGAGGCGCAGGAAGGCCGCGACCTCGGTCCGGAAGGCCTCGTATTCCGAGCCCAGCTCCAGATCCATCGCCCAGGTCCTCCGCCTTCGCGCCCCTTGCCCGCGGGCCGGAGCTGGCGGACGGTGACTTCGCACCGGGGCTATGCGAGCCAACATAGATAGATTAGTTATAGATGTTAAGCGCTAAAATGCGCGAGGGAGGCTGGCATGCCGCACGAGGCGTTCGACGCGGGAAAGCTGAGTGACGTGGCCTACGCGTGCGAGGACGGGGTGGCCGTAATCACCCTCAACCGTCCGCATGAAGGCAATGCGATCACGCGGACCATGCACGACGACCTGGAGCTGATCTGGGACGAGGTGAAGGCCAACCCCGCCGTGCGCGTGGCGATCGTCACCGGCGCGGGCGAGCGGCACTTCTGCACCGGAGCCTCCGTCTCTGGCTTGTCGACCGACAAGGCGGGCGGCGCGCTGCGGAACCGGCCGCTGGAGGAAGCGGTGCGGCTCACACCCTACCAAAACAAGGTGTGGAAGCCGGTGATCTGCGCGGTGAACGGCCTGGTCGCCGGCGGCGGCCTTCACTTCGTGGTCGACAGCGACATCGTGGTGGCGTCCGAAACCGCGGCATTCATGGACACCCACGCGAGCGTCGGTCAGGTCGGCGCGCTGGAGAATATTGGCTTGGCGCGGCGGATGACCATGGGCGCGGCGCTGCTCATGACCTTGGTCGGCCGCGACTACCGGATGCCCGCCGCCCGCGCGCACCAACTTGGGCTGGTCGACCTGCTGGAGCCGACCGCGAAAGACGCGATGGCCAGGTCGCTGGAGCTCGCCCATTCCATCAAGAAGAACTCGCCCCAAGCGCTGGCGCTCTCGAAGCAGGCGATCTGGGGCGCCATGGAGCAGGGCTACAGCCATGCGCTGGAGGCCGGCTGGAGCCTGATCCGCCTGCATTGGGCCCATCCGGATTTCGCCGAGGGCCCAGCGGCGTTCGGCGCCAAGCGTGCGCCGGTCTGGGATCCAGATCCCAGCGCCCGGCGGAAGACCTGAAGCATGGACCTGACCTGGAGCGCGGACGATCTGGCGTTCCGCGGCGCCCTGCGCGCCTGGCTGGCCGAGCACGTCCCCCACGCCGGTCGGCCGCACGATCCGACCGCCGGAGCGGCCTTCGATCGCGCCTGGCAGAGGGCCCTGTTCGATGCCGGCTGGGCGGGGATCAACTGGCCCGTCGAATACGGCGGGCGGGGGCTCAGCATCCTGCAGCAGATCATCTGGTACGAGGAGTACGCTCGGGCCGGCGGCCCACCAATGGGCTTCCGCTTTGTCGCCCTGAACCACGCGGGACCCACCCTGATCGCGCTCGGGACCGAGGCGCACAAGACCGCGCACCTGCAGGCGATCCTGACCGGCGAGGCGCTGTGGTGCCAGGGCTTCTCGGAGCCGAACGCCGGCTCCGACCTCGCCTCGCTCCGCACCCGCGGCGTGGTCGACGGCGACGAGCTGGTGGTCACCGGCCAGAAGACCTGGACGACGGGCGCCGACCACGCCGACTACCAGGAGCTGCTGATCCGCACCGACCCGGACTCGGCCCGCCACAAGGGCTTGACCTGGGTGATCTGTCCGATGGCGGCGAAGGGCATCGAGATCCACCCGATCCGCAAGATGAACGGGCGGGCGGAGTTCTGCTCGGTCTTCTATGACGAGGTGCGCATTCCCCTATCGAACGTGGTGGGCGAGGTGAACGGCGGCTGGTCGACAGCCATGGCGACGCTCGGCTTCGAACGCGGCACGTCGTTCGTGGGCGAGATGACCGAGATCACGCTCAGGCTGGAGGAGGCCGTGACGGCGGCCAAGGCGAGCGGCGCCTGGGCCGACGACGAGACGCGCCGAAAGCTCGCCGACCGGCGGGCGGAGGTCGCGGCGCTCAGGGCCCTCAACTACGCCAACCTTTCCCGCTACGCCCGGGGTGACGCGCCCGGCGCGGAGGGTTCGATCACCAAGCTGCTCACGAACGAGGTGGCCCGATCGGTGCAGGAACTGGCCCTGGAGATCGCCGGCGCCGAGGGGCTCTGCGGCGACCTGACAGCGAACCCGTGGGCGGAGATGCTGCTGGGCGGGATCGTGCTCTCGATCGGCGGCGGCACGGCGGAAATTCAGCGCGAGATCATCGCCGACCGCGTCCTCGAACTGCCGAGGAGCCGCTGATGGACCTCACGCTGCAGGCCGATGAAATCCAGCTCGCCGACATGGCCGGCGACGTCCTGAGCCGCGAGACGCCCTTGGAACGGTGGTTTGCGGGCGGCCTCGACGCGGCGGCGGAAGAAGATCGGCTCGGGGCGCTCGCAGCCGAGCTCGGCTGGATCGGCTTCGGGGCGCCCGAGGCAATCGGTGGCAGCGCGGCCGCGGCGCCCGAAGAGGTGGTGCTGTTCCGCGAGGTCGGTCGCTTCCTGGGGCCGGTCTCGCTGGTCGCCGGCGCCGTCGCCGCGCGGCTTGTGGCGGAGACCGCGCCGCCGCTAGCCGCCGCGATCGTGGCTGGCGAGCAGGCGGTTGCGCTGGCGATACCGCGTGCCGACGGGCGGGCCTGGCGGCTCGGCGCTGCCCGGGGCAGCCTCTGCCTCCTGGGCGACGGCGAGGGCCTTTCGCTCTTCGAGCACACGGCCGGCGCCGCCGAACCCTTCCTCGATCCCACCGTCTCGGCCCAGTTGGTCCCCGCCGCGGGAAAGGTGTTGGCGGCCAGCGCCGATCCGGCTGCGATTGGCCGCTACCGGCTGCTCGTTGCGGCCCAGGCGCTGGGGATCGCCGAGGCGGCGCTGGCGGCCAGTGTCGCCTACGCCAAGCTGCGCGAGCAGTTCGGGCGCCCCATCGGCAGCTTCCAGGCCATCCGCCACCGTTGCGTCGACATGGCGGTGCGCTGCGAACGGGCCCGGGCCCAGCTGTTCTTCGCCGCCGTCTCGCTGCGCGACACCGCTCCCGATGCAACGTTCCAGGCGTTGGCCGCCGCCAGGGCATGCGAGGACGCCGCCAGTCGCGGCGCGCGCGACAACATCTTCATCCACGGCGCGACCGGCGTGACCGCCGAGAACACCGCCCATCTGTTCCTCAAGCGGTCCCTCCTCTGGCGCGAGGTGTTGCGTCCGGCGGTCCTGCTGGAGGAAATCGCAGCCGGGACTGGACCCGCGCCTTAGGTGCGGTGAAATTGTCGACGAGAAATTCCGCTTAACAGGTTAGATGTTCACATGGCCGAGGACACCCACCGAACCTACTCTGCGAACCTGACGACTCAGGTGCGGGTCCCGAAGACCGCCGAGCTGGTGGCCGGGCGAATCCGCCGCGCGATCGTTACCGGGGAGCTGCGAACCGGCGATAGCCTGCCGTCGGAGGCGCACCTGATCTCCGACTTCCAGGTCTCACGCCCGACGATCCGCGAAGCCATCCGGATTCTGGAATCCGAAGGCCTGATCAGCGTCTCGCGCGGCGCCCGCGGCGGGGCCCGCGTGAGCCAGCCCGACTCCGACATCGTCGCCCGCGCGGCGGGCCTGGCGCTACAAACTCGCGGCGCCACCATCCGCGACGTCTACGAGGCGCGCATGCTGATCGAGCCACCGGCCGCCAGGCTCGCGGCCGAGCGGCGGCCAAAGGAAGCCGCGGCCGTGCTCCGGCCGCACGTTGAGGCCGAGTTCGGCTTGACCGGCGACGTGGTGGCGGTGACCCAGGCGATCGCCGACTTCCACCGCATCCTGATGGAGCAGTGCGGCAACGAAACCTTGGCGATCCTGGCGCTGGCCATGAAGGGCGTGTTCGAAAAGTCCCTGCTGACGTCCCAGGCGCATCGGCCGCCGGTCAGTTTGCCCGAGCGGCAGAAGCAGCTGCGCTTCGGCCTCGCCTCCCACCGCAAGCTCGTCGAGCTCATCGAGGCCGGCGACGGGCCGGGCGCCGAGGCCCACTGGGCCGCCCACATGGAGAACGCCGGCAAGGTCTGGCTGCAGCAGGTGGGCTCCACCAGCGTGATCGAGATCCTCGACTAGCGGCGCGCTCAGGCGCCGGTGAAGCTGACCGGGGCTTTCGAGCCGAAGGCCTTGATGGCCGCGGCGTTGTCCTGGGTGCGGGATGTCCTCTGCACCGCCCGCGCCTCGGCCTCGAGATGGGCGTCGAAGCTGGACGTCGCGCTCTCCTGCATCAGCCGACGCATCTGGCCCAGCGCGACGGTCGGTCCGTCGGCGAAGCCCCTGGCCGCGGCCTGCGCAGCGACGTTGAACTCGGCCGCCGGGGCGACCTCGTTCACCAGGCCCCAGTCCAGCGCGCGGGCGGCCGGCAGGCGTTCGGCGCGCATTACCAGCTCGCGCGCCCGGGCGGGTCCCACCGCGCGCGGCAACAGCCACGTCAGCCCGCTGTCCGGGGCCGAGGCGAGGTTGCGGAATGGAACCAGGAAGTAGGCCGCATCCGAGGCGATGACATAGTCGGCGAGCAGGGCCAGGGCGACGCCGATCCCGACGCAAGGCCCGTTCACGGCGGCCACTACCGGGACCTCGACGTCGCGCAGCCGCCGGATCATCGGATGGAACACGCTTTCCACCGGGCTCGCCGGGCGTCGTTCGCCGGTGTCGCCGCGGCGGGCCAGGTTGGCCCCGGCGCAGAAGGCGCGGCCCTCTCCGGTCAGCATCAGGCAGCGTACCGCGCGACGCGGCTTGGCGACCTCGCGCAGCGCCGCCTGCACCCCCTCGACCATGGCCAGGGATAGGGCGTTCAGCCGCTCCGGGTCGGAGAGGGTCAGAGTGGCCAGCGACCCGTCCAGATCCAGCCGGACACCGTCAAAATCCAATGTTTCCAAGACTGTGACCTTTCCTCTCCCTGCGCCCGCACGTCGCGCTTGCATCCGTCAGTTGCATGTATATTATCTAACTAAGTTATACGAATAAACGGCGGAGGAAGCAATGACCCAGGACGCTGTCGCGGACGTCGTCAAGCAGGACTGGGAGAAGGCCACGGCCTATACGCTGAGCGACGAGGACATTGAGCGGGCGGGCCTGCTGCTGGGGGCCGACATCGCTGCGCGGGAGCGGGAGTACATCCAGACCGCCACCCCCGACAACATCCGCAACTTCGCGGTCGGCTGCGGCAACGACAATCCGCTCCACTGCGATCCCGAGTATGGCGAGACCACTCGCTGGGGTTCGGTCATCGCGCCTTCGATGATGGCCGGGGTGATCAACAAGCCGCTGCTCGGCGATCCGATGGATCCGGACCTGAAGGCGCGCACCAAAAGCCTGTTCCGCGGCATCCACGTCTTCGTCTCGGGCGGCGAGTGGACGTTCTACAATCCGGTCTATCCCGGCGACACGATCTACAGCTTCAAGGGCGAGGAGACCCTGCAGGTGAACCCTTCGGAGTTCGCCGGCCGCAATGTCGTCCAGGTGCGCCGCGATGTGAAGTTCAACCAGCGCGGCGAGGTGGTCGGCGTCTATCGGATCATCCGCATCCTGACCGAGCGCAAGACCGCCGCTGACAAGGGCAAGTACGCCCAGATCGAGCCCCAGACCTACACGGATGAAGACATCGCCGAGATCGACGCCATCTACGCCCAGGAGAGCGTGCGTGGCGCCGAGGCTCGCTACTTCGAAGACCTCCAGGTGGGCGACAGTCTCGGCAAAATGGCCAAGGGCCCGCTGACCGTCACCGACGTGGTCTGCTTTCATGCCGGAGGATACGGCTTCGTGCCCTACGCCCCCTGCGTCGGCCGACTCGCCTGGAAGAACCGGCAGCGGATCGCGCCCTTCTATGTGAAGAACGAGCACGGCGTCCCTGACGTCGCCCAGCGCCTGCACTGGGACCCGGCCTGGGCCCAGGCGATCGGCAATCCCATGGCCTACGACTACGGGGTGATGCGGGAGAACTACGTCTTCCACTATCTGACCGACTGGTGCGGCGACGACGGTTGGGTGGTTCGCCAGAACGACCAGATCCGCAAGTTCAACTACATGGGCGACACCCAGGTGATCACCGGCGAGGTGGTGGCCAAACGCCAGGAGGGCGGCCGCAACCTGATCGACGTCATGGTGGCGATGACCAACCAGCGCGGCGAGCAGACGGTCAAGGCCGACGCCACCATCGCCCTGCCCAGCCGCGCCTCACCGATGGTGTTGCCGCCGGTCCCGATCGAACTGCAGGCTCGGGTCACCGAGATGTGGAAGCGCCACGGAGAGCTCCTGCGCGCCAAGCGCCATCGCGGAGCCTGAGACCGGTCCGATGCCGCTCGATCCCAAGCTGCGCGCGTCGCTGACGCTGCCCGCCATCTGCGCGCCGATGTTCCTCGTGACGGGACCGGCCCTGGTGCGCGAGGCCTGCAAGGCCGGCGTGATCGGCGGCCTGCCGCGGCAGAACGCCCGCAGCCTGGAGCGCTTCGAGGCGTGGCTGGCGGAGATCCGGGCCGACCTCGACCGCGCCCGCGGCGAGGACCCGGCTGCGCGCATCGCCCCGATCGCGGTCAACCTCGCCACCCGCATGCCGGCCGACGAACTGGCGCTGCACCTGGATGTCTGCCGCCGGTACGGGGTCGAGATCATCATCAGCGCCACCGGCGACCCCACCGAACTGATCGGCCGCGTCCACGACTGGGGCGGCCAGGTATTCCATGACGTCACCAACCTGCGCTTTGCGGAGAAGGCGATCGCGGCGGGCGCCGACGGCCTGACCTGCATTGGCGCGGGTGGCGGCGGCCATTCCGGGACCATCAGTCACCTAGCCCTGATCCCTCGCATCCGCGCGATCTTCGATGGGGTGATCGTGCTGGCGGGCGCGGTCTCCACCGGGGCCGCCATCCGCGCCGCCGAGGTGTTGGGCGCCGACCTCGCCTATCTCGGCACCCGCTTCATCGCCACCCGCGAATCCGACGCGCCCGAGGCCTACAAGGAGCTGCTGGTCAGCCAGGGCTCGGCCGGGCTGATGTACACCGGCAGGATCGCAGGCGTGCCCGCCAACTGGATGGCGGAATCCATGCGCCGGGTGGGCCTCGACCCCGACGCCCTGCCCGAGCCCGTCGGCAAGGGCATGCGCCACGACCATCTGCCCGACGGCGTCCGGCCTTGGGTCAACCTGTGGAGCGCCGGCCAGGGCATCGACCTGATCGAGGATGTGCCGACGGTGGCCGACCTCGTGCGACGCCTGCGAGGCGAGTACGTGGCGGCCTGCGAGACGGCCGACATGGCCGAGGCCGCCCGCTTGGTCGAATGGGTGCAGGACGAGGTGGGGGCCTGATGTCACGGCTAGCGGACCTCATCGAAGGAGTCCTGCGGGTCGACCCGCAGGCCAATGCCCTGGAACACGCCGGCCGCTGGCGCACCTGGGGCGAGCTCGACGGGGTCATCGGCGCCCTCGATGCCGCCCTGAACGAGGCGGGCCTGGGCGAGGGCGTCCGGGTCGCGGCCATGCTGCGCAACCATCCGCTGACGGCCGCAGCCCTGCTCGGCCTCGTCGCGAAGAACCGTTGCGTGGTCACCTTGAATCCCAGCCTGCCCGATGTCCGGCTGGCCGCCGACATCGAGGCCCTGAGGCCGCCGGTGGTGGTGGGGCTGGAGACGGACTGGGCCCGTGCCGAGGTGCGCGACGCAGCGCTGGCGACCGGCTGCCTTGGGCTGGTGCTGATCGATGATCCCGACGCACCAGTCCGCCCGGCGCCGGGACTTGAGACGGTGCGTGGCCAGGACCTCAACCGCGAGGCGCCGGGCGTCGCCATCGAAATGCTGACGAGCGGCACCACCGGCGCGCCCAAGCGCATTCCGCTGAAGACCGCCACCTTCGAGCAGGCGATTCTCGACGCGGGCGTTTTCGACGGTCGCAAGCCCGGCGACCCGCCGCGGTTGCGTCCGGGCGTGCAGATCCTGAACGCTCCCTTCGCCCACATCGGCGGCGTGTTCTCCCTGTTCAACTGCGTCTCCGCCGGCCGGCAGGGGTGCCTGCTCGACCGCTTCACGGTGGAGGGCTTCGTGGACGCCGTGCGCCGGCACCGGCCGAAGGTGGCGAGCGCGCCGCCCTCGGCGCTCCGGATGATCCTCGACGCCCAAGCGCCGAAGGAGGATCTGGCGAGCCTGGTGGCCTTCCGCGCGGGCACCGCGCCGCTCGACCCCGATCTCGCCGACGAGTTCTACGAGCGCTACGCGATCCCGGTGCTGCAGAACTACGGCGCGACGGAGTTCGCCGGCGGCGTCGCGGGCTGGACGCTGGCCGACTTTCGCGCCCACCCGAAGGACAAGCGGGGATCGGTGGGCCGGGTGATGCCCGGCATCTCGGCCCGCATCGTCGATCCCCAGAGTGGCGCCGCGCTGCCGTTTGGCCACGAGGGCCTGCTGGAGCTGAAGGCGCGCCATCTCGGCGACGGCAAGTCCTGGCTGCGCACGACGGACCTCGCCGTGCTCGACTCCGATAACTTCCTGTGGATCAAGGGGCGCTTCGACAACGCCATCATCCGCGGCGGCTTCAAGGTCCTGCCGGACGATGTGGTCCGCGTCCTGGAGCAGCATCCGGCCATCCGCGAGGCCGCGGTGGTGGCCCTGCCCGACGCGCGGCTCGGCCAGGTGCCGGCCGCCGCCTACACCATCCGGGGCGGCAGCGCCGCACCGGCGGTCGAAGAGATCCGCAGCTTCCTGCGCGAGCGGCTGCTGCCCTACCAGGTGCCGGTCCGGCTGCTGCAGGTGAGCGAGCTGCCAAGGACGCCGTCGCTGAAGGTCAGCCAACCCGATCTGAAGGCCCTGTTCGAGGCGGCCGCCTCATGACCCCGCCGCTCCAATCCCAAGGAGGAGAAATGTCTGCCAGCACGCTGCGTATCGGCCCAACCTACACACTGTCGGACCTCATCCGGGTCTATGGCGTCACCGCGCGGGCGCTGCGCTTCTACGAGGAGTGTGGCCTCATCACCGCCCGCCGCGACATGCGCAACAAGCGTTACTACGACGCGGCCGCGCGGCGCGATGTGGAGCTGATCGTACGGCTGCGCCGCCTGGGCGCGGGCCTGCCCGAGATCGGAGTCATCCTGGAAGCTCGTCGGAACGGCGAGGAGCCCCGGGAGAGGCAGATGATCGCCGGCTGCCTGGCCGCACTCAGGGCCGACATCGAGCACCGCCGCGCGGCCCTCGAAGCGGCCTACATCCAGTTCAACGCCGAGCCCCAGTGGCAAGCGGCCTGAGCCGTCCTTAAGATCACCGCCTGCGAAGGAGAGAGCCAATGGCGCGCGTGCCCCCGGCGGACCCCGCCACCTTCACCGGCTCGATCGCTGAGTCCTTCAAGGGCCCCGCCGGCCGCACCCAGGTGTTCGGATACCTGGCGCTGGCCCCCACTTGCATGCCGGCCTTCTCGCAGCTGACGCGGGCCCTGTTCACGAGCCTAGAGCTGCCCGAGATCGACCGCGAGCTGCTGGTGCTGGCCGTCGCCCACCTGCAGGGCGGTGAGTACGAATGGGTGCAGCACGTGGCGATCCTGGAGAGCATGGGCGCGCCGGCCGCCACCGTTGCGGCCATCGCGGCCGACGATTGGGAGAACCCAGTCTTTACCCCGGCGCAACGGGCCCTGCTGCGGTTCGGGCGCGAGAGCGTGCGCCATGTGCAGGTCGCCGACGCGGTCTTCGCCGAGGCCGCCCGCCACTACAGCCCACGGCAAATCGTCGAGGCGATCTACACGATCGGGGCCTACATGTTCATGGCGCGGCTGACCCAGGGGCTGCAGGTCGGCATCGACCCGCCGCAGGGGCCGAAGGTGCTCGCCGCCGCCAAGGCGGCGCAGGCCTAGAAGGCCGCGACGAACCCCACCCGCTCGGCCGCCACCGTGAGCGGCCGCTCGTAGGACGGATCGGTGCGGTCGCGCGCCGGCTTGCCGCCGCTGGTCATCAGGGCGGCAACTTCCGGAGGCAGCCAGGACCCGCCGGGCTTGCCGCCCCAGTCCGGCACGCACTTGCGCGCGGCGATCGCCCAGTGTCCATCGCGGCGCTCCAGCCGGTCGATGTAGCGGCCGCCGCCCAGGCTCAAGGGGTCGCCCTCGCGGTTCATGGAGGCGGCCATCCAGTAGGTCTCGGCGTGGGCCACATCGCCCGCCAACTCGCAGAGGTGGTTGGTGATGATGTGCTGGGTGGAGGTCTGCATCCGCCCTTGCAGGTCGAACACCCAGTCGGCGAATGCTTCCGGTCCGCCCACGAAGAGACCGTGGTCGTCCAGCGCGTCGGGGTGGTAGCAGGCGAGCAACAGGTCTCGGTCCATCCGGTCGACCGCGCGACAGTAGCGGGTCAGGCAGTCGCGGATCGCCTGGCGGTCTGCGAGCTCGCGTACAGTGGTTTCCAGGTCGGGGCTCACAGGTGTCTCCCTCAGGCGGCGATCAGATCGGCGGCGCGCCAGGCCATAGCCATGGCCGGCGCATTGGTGTTGCCCGAGACCAAGCTGGGCATGATCGAGATGTCGGCGACGCGCAGGCCCTCGACGCCGCGCACCTTCAGCTGCGGATCGACCACCGAGCGGGCGTCGGCGCCCATCCGGCAGGTGCCGGCGGCGTGGTAGCCGGCCGCGCCGATCCGGTGGAAGGCGTCGATGATCTCGTCGTCTCGCTGCAGGCCAGCGCCCGGCCAGGTTTCCTCGACCACGAAGGCCTTCAGCGCCGGCTGGGCGTAGAGCCTGCGGATCAGGCGCACGATGCCGATCGAGGTCAGCCGGTCGGCCTCTTCGGAAAGGTAGTTCGGGCTGATCGCCAGCGGCGCATCCGGGTCGGCCGCGGTGATCGCCACCTGGCCGCGGCTCTGCGGCCGCATGGGATAGCCGCCGCAGAGCGCGCCTTGCGCCCGCTCGATATTGAACCCAGGCACGGTGCGGTCCAGCGACATCGGCCCCATGCCGAGCTGGGCGTCAGGGCGCGCCAGTCCGGGGCGGGTCTTCACGAAGCCCCCGACTTCGAACGCGGCCGAGGCCAGGGCGCCCTGCCGCAGCAGGAAATAGTGCAGGGCGGTCGCCAGCAGCCTGGGGCCCGAGAAGGCCGCGTTCTGGCTGCCGCGGCGCACGCGGAATTGCAGGGCGAGCAACCGGTGCTCTCTTAGGTTCTCGCCGACGTCGGGCGCATCGGCCACGACCTCGATCCCGAGACCCTTCAGATGCGCCGCCGGGCCCACGCCCGAGAGCTGCAGGAGCTTCGGCGAATGCAGGGCGCCGGCGGCCATGATCACCTCGCGGCCGGCCCGCAGGCTCTGCTCGCCGCCCGCGGTGCGGACGCGCACACCCATGGCGCGGCGGCCGTCGAACTCGATCCGCAGCACCTCGGCCCCGGTCATGACCCGCAGGTTCCGCCGCCGCTCCGCTGGCCGCAGAAAGGCCGCCGCCGCGCTCTGCCGACGGCCGCGCCAGATGGTCCGTGGCTGGTAGCCGAAGGCCTCGCCGTCGCCGGCATTGAGGTCTCGGGCGATCGGCAGGCCGAGCTCGGCGGCGGCGTCCAACATGGCCTCGCACAGCGCCGGCCGGGTCGGATGCGGCGTCACCTTCAGCGGCCCGCCCACGCCACGCCCGCCGCCTTCGCCAAGCGCGTGGTCTTCAATGGCCTGGAAGCAGGGTGCGAGGTCGTTCCAACTCCAGCCCG
Source organism: Phenylobacterium sp. (assembly GCF_035944335.1). Classification (GTDB taxonomy): domain Bacteria; phylum Pseudomonadota; class Alphaproteobacteria; order Caulobacterales; family Caulobacteraceae; genus Phenylobacterium. The sequence goes on from NZ_DASZBG010000010.1 coordinate 80,947, forward strand.
CGCAGCCCTCGTCCGCCCAGGCGTCGTAGTCACCCGGCAGGCCCCGCACATAGACCATGCCGTTGACCGAGCTGGAGCCGCCCAGGGTCTTGCCGCGCACCCAGTATTCCGGGGTGTTGTGGCCGCCGGTCTTGGCGACCTGATAGGTCCAGACGTGCTTAGGGTCGGCCAGCAGGCGGGCGAAGCCCCGCGGCATGGCGATCAGCGGGCTGGCGTCGCCGCCCCCGGCCTCCAGCAGCAGCACGCGCGCCTTGGGGTCTGCCGACAGCCGGTTGGCGAGCACGCAGCCCGCCGATCCCGCGCCCACGATGATGTAATCATAGGAGTCCAAGGCGCGATTCCATTTGGCTCCGTTCACGTCTAGGTTCAGTTAACATAGTAAGCTAAGTTAGATCAATATTAGCGAGTGCAGAGAGATTGCAGGTGGGCGAGAGCTCGGTGACAAAGGCGGCCATGAACCAGCCACGGCTCAAACGGCGCCGCCGCGGCCATGCCGAGGTCCGCGCCCTGATCCTGCAGGCCGCGCGGGAGCTGTTCGCCGAGCGCGGCTACGCCAAGGCGACGACCCGCGACATCGCCAAGCGGGCGAAGGCCAGCGAGGTGCTGCTGTTCCGCTACTTCACCTCCAAGGCCCAGCTGTTCGAGCAGGCGATCTCGGAGCCGTTCGACGCCTTCATGCGGCGCATTATCGAGGAGCGGATCGCTGCCAATGCCAACGCCGACCCGGTGGACTTGGGTCGCGCCTATGTTGAGGCGCTCTACGGTCTGCTGCTGAACGAACGCCAGCTGATCCTGTCGCTGATCACCACTCGCGCCTACGAGAGCGGGGCGGGCGAGGGCGCCGACCGGCCGCGGGGCCTTCGCCACTACTTCGAGGAGGCCGAGGCCTCGCTGCGCTCGATGTACAAGCGGCGCGGCGTCACGCCCGAGGTCGATCCGGCGTTGGGCGGACGTTTGGCTTTCGCCTCCGTGGTCGCCGCGGCGCTGCTGCAGGACTGGCTGTTCGCGGAAGTCGAGGACCAGGCCGCGCTGCCGTCCGCCATCGCCCGTTTCGTGATGCATGGCCTCATCGGCCGCGAATAATCATCTAACTAAGTTGCCTCTTTCTTGACGGCTCTCTTCGGCGTAGTGTAGCATCTGCTATATAAGAAACGCCGGGAGGAGACCGACCGATGAACGCGCCATTCCCGGCCAGCGCCGGCGCCGAGTTCGTCCGCGACGACTACGTGCCGGCCGCCGACTACATCTCGCGCGAGTTCCTGGAGCTGGAGAAGGCGCGGCTCTGGCCGCGGGCCTGGCAGATGGCCTGCCGCGAGGAGGAAATTCCTAAGGTCGGCGACTACTACACCTACGACATCGCCGACGATTCCATCGTAGTGGTGCGCACAGCCCCGGATCAGATCCGCGCTTATCACAATGTCTGCCCGCACCGTGGCCGCCGGTTGACCGGCGGCTGCGGCCACACCGCCCGTTTCCACTGCCGCTTCCACGGCTGGCAGTGGGACCTCGCCGGGAACAACACCCTGGTGGTCGACCGCGACGACTGGGCGGGCGCCCTCTCGGACGAGGATGTGGCTCTGACGGCGGTTCGCGTCGAGACCTGGAGCGGCTGGGTCTACGTCAACATGGATCCCGACTGCGCGCCTCTGGCCGACTGGCTCGCGCCGGCCAAGGCGATGCTCGACCCCTTCGATCTGGGGGGCCTGCGCTACCAGTGGCGCAAGTCGACCATCCTGCCCTGCAACTGGAAGGTCGCGCTGGAGGCCTTCAACGAGGGCTACCACGTCCAGACCACCCACCGGCAGATGCTGGAGTACATGGACGACGTGACGGTGAGCCACGAGCACGGCCGCCACGCCATGTTCGCCTACTGGAAGGCCCTGCCGATCGGCTCCGGCTCGCGGCGCATCGGCGGCCCGCTGCGCGACGATATCCGCCCCGGCATCCTCGCCTACATGGAGGATATGGCCGCGACGCTGAACGCGGGCTCCTCGGTACGCGCCGTCCATGCCGCCCGGCGGGTGATGCAGGAGGTGCCGGAGGGCAAGACGCCGGTCGAGGTGCTGACCGCCTTCGCCGGCTTCATCCGCGAGGACGCCGAGCGCTCGGGGGCGGGCTTCCCGCCGATCACCCCGCAGGAGATCTACGCCGCGGGCATCGACTGGCACCTGTTCCCCAACCAGATCATGCTGCAGAGCCCGACCGGCCTCCTGGGCTACCGCGCCCGGCCGAACGGTGACGATCCCGACAGCTGCATCTGGGATGTCTATTCCCTGCAGCGTTATCCGCCAGGCGAGGCGCCGGCGGTCGAGCAGCAGTGGAGTCAGGACCACGCCGACGAGGGCTTCTGGGGCCGCATCCTCTGCCAGGACTATCAGAACATGGGCGACATCCAGCGCGGGATGAAATCGCGCGGCTTCGCCGGCTCGCGTCCCAATCCGGTGCAGGAGCGGGCGGTCTCGAACTTCCACCGCGCCCTGCACGACTTCCTGGCGGAGGCCTGAGCCATGGCGCGGTGGGACGAGAGCGCGGACTTTGTCGTGGTGGGCTCCGGCGGCGGCTCGATGTGCGCGGGCCTAGTGCTGCGTGACCTCGGCAGGTCGGTGGTGGTGCTGGAAAAGACCGACAAGGTCGGCGGCTCGACCGCGATGTCCGGCGGCGTGCTGTGGGTGCCCAACCACCCGCTGCAGGCGCGTGACGGCGTCGAGGATTCCTACGAGCAGGGCCTGGCCTACCTCAACGCCGCAGTCGGCGAGGCGGGGCCCGGCTCGTCGCCGGAGCGCAAGGATGCCTTCCTGCGCGTAGGTCCGCAGGTGGTCTCCTATCTGGAGGGCAAGGGCCTGCCGTTCCGTCGCTGCGAGGGTTGGTCCGACTATTACGACGAGCTGCCCGGCGGCTGTCCGCGCAGCCGCTCGCTGGCCATGGAGCTGTTCGACGCCGGCGAGCTCGGCGAGTGGAACGCCAAGCTGCGCCGTGGGCCCTACGACATCCCGCTGCGCTGGCCGGAGAGCCGGTGGACCATGCTGATGAAGCGCTCGCCGCGCGGCTTCCTGGCCGCCATGCGGCTGGCGCTGCGGATGGCCGGCATGAAGGCCACCGGCAAGCAGTTGGTGGGGATGGGCGCGGCGATCCAGGGCCGCATGCTGCAGGCCGCGCTTCGCGCCGAGGTCGACATCCGGCTAGAGACTCCGGTCGAGGAGCTCGTCGAAGAAGACGGCCGCATCACAGGCGTGGTCGCTCGCATAGACGGCAAGCGCCGCCGGATCGAGGCGCGCGACGGGGTGCTGATCAACGCCGGCGGCTTCGCCCGCAACGCCGAGATGCGCAAGGCCTATGGCCCGCAGCCCGCATCGACCGACTGGACCAACGCCAATCCCGGCGACACCGGCGAGGCGATCCGCTTCGCCATGGACCATGGCGCAGCCGTGGACCACATGGACCAGGCCGTCTGGCTGGTCACCTCGATCACGCCGCAGGGCTTCCGCGCCTTCCACGTGCTCGACCTCGCCAAGCCGCACCTGATCATGGTCGACAAGGACGCCGAGCGGTTCACCAACGAGTCTGCCTCCTACATGGAGAACGGCCAGCGGATGTACGCCCGCGGCGCGGTGCCGGCCTGGGTGATCATGGAAAGCCGCCACCGGGACCGCTATCCCTGGGCCGGCGCCCTGGGCGGCAAGACGCCGGAGGCTTGGTTCGAGGCCGGCTACATGAAGCGGGCCGACACCATCGAAGGCCTGGCGGCCGAATGCGGGCTCAATCCGCAGTCGCTGCGCTACACGGTCGATCGCTTCAACAGCTTCGCCCGCGCCGGCAAGGACAAGGACTTCCGCCGCGGCGACCGCGCCTACGACCGGGTGTTCGGCGACCCCACCGTGAAGCCCAATCCGTGCCTCGGCGCCATCGAGCGCGGCCCCTTCTATGCGGTGCAGGTCTATCCGGGCGACGTCGGCACCTTCGGCGGCCTGGTCACCGACGAGCACGCCCGCGTGCTGCGGCAGGACGGCTCGGCCATCGAGGGCCTCTACGCCACCGGCAATTCCACGGCGTCGGTGATGGGCCGCACCTATCCCGGGGCCGGCGCCAGCATCGCCGCTTCCTTCGTCTTCGGCTACATCGCGGCCCGCCATGCGGCGGGCGCCGCGCTCAACTGAGGGGACCTGAACCCATGGCCAAGCCCGCAGACGCGGCCCCGGACCGCGACACCCTTCTGGAGATCTATCGCCGCACGGTGCTGATCAACCGCACCGACGAGCGGTTCCGCGCCCTGATCAAGAGCGGCCAGCTGGCGATCGCCTACTATTCGCCGCGCGGCCAGGAGGTGCTCTCGGCCGCCTTGATGACGGCGCTCCGCCCGGACGACTATCTGGTGACCACCTATCGCGGCGTCCACGACCAGCTCGCCAAGGGCGTCCCGGTGCGGGAGCTCTGGGCCGAGTACGCCGGCCGCGCCACCGGGACCTGCAAGGGCAAGGGCGGCCCCATGCACATCACCCATCCCAAGACTGGCGTCATGGTGACGACCGGCATCGTGGGCTCCGGCCTGCCGATCGCCAACGGCCTGGCGCTGTCCTCGCAGGTGCGCGGCGACGGGCGGGTGACGGTCTGCTGTTTCGGCGACGGAGCCAGCAACATCGGCGCCTTCCACGAAAGCCTCAACATGGCCTCGGTCTGGAAACTGCCGGTGATCTTCGTGTGCCAGAACAATGGCTATGCGGAATCCACCCGCTATGCCGACGGCACCTCCGCCGCGACCATCGCCGACCGCGGGGTGAGCTACGCGATGCGGGCCGTCACCGTCGACGGCAACGACCCCGCCCTGATGCACGCGGCCGCCCGCGAGGCGGTGGCGCTGGCCCGGGCCGGCGAGGGGCCCACCCTCATCGAAGCCAAGACCTTCCGCTTCATGGGCCACTACTTCGGCGATCCCTCCGCCTACATCCCGAAGGCCGAGATGGAGGCCGCCGTCGCGGCCGACCCGGTGCCGGCGTTCCGCGCCAGGCTCATCGAACTGCAGGTTTCGGAGACGCAGCTGGCGGCGATGGAAGCCGCGATCGAGGCGGAGCTCGAGGCAGCCGTCGCCTACGCGCTGGAAAGTCCCTTCCCCGACGCCGCGGAGATCCGCCGCGACGTCTTCAAGGCGGAGCTCGCCGCATGAACGCCCCCGTGAACCCGGCCGTGCTGATCGAGAAGATCACCTTCGCCCAGGCCATCAACATGGCGCTCGACGAGGCCATGGCCGCCGATCCGGAGGTGCTGTTGTTCGGCGAGGATGTGGCCGACCGCGAGGGCGGAGGGGTGTTCAACGCCAGCAAGGGGCTGTCCACCAAGTATGGCGCGGCCCGCGTGCGCTCCACGCCCATCTCCGAGCAGGCGATCATCGGCGCGGCGGTCGGCGCCGCGCTGGCCGGTATGCGGCCGGTAGCCGAAATCATGCTGATGAACTTCACCACCGTGGCGATGGATCAGATCGTCAACCACGCCGCCAAGATCCGCTTCATGTCCGGCGGTCAGACGGCCGTGCCCCTGACCATCCGCACGGCGACCGGGGCGGGCACCGGCAACGGCGGCCAGCACTCCGACATGCTGGAGGCCTGGTTCGCCCACACCGCCGGCCTGAAGGTGGTGACTGCCTCCAATCCCGCCGACGCCAAGGCGCTCTTGATGGCCTGCATCGAGGACGACGACCCCTGCCTGTTCATCGAGAACATCCCCAGCTACCGCGCCCAGGGGCCGGCGCCGGAGCCCGGCTATCGGGCGAAACTCGGCGAGGCCAAGATCGCCCGCGCCGGCGACGACGTGACGGTGATCACCTACGGCCGGCCGATGAACGAGGTCTCCGCGGTGGCCGAGAAGCTGGCCGGGGAGGGGATCTCCGTCGAGGTTATCGACCTGCGCACCATCGCCCCCTTCGACGAGACGACGGTGCTGAACTCCGTCGGCCGCACCAAGCGCGCCGTCGTCGTGCACGAGGCGGTCAAGAACTTCGGGGTCGGCGCCGAGGTCTCCTCGCGCATCCACGAAGAGCTGTTCGGCGACCTGAAGAGCGCGGTGCGCCGGGTGGGCTCACGCTTTGCGCCGGTGCCGTTCTCGCCCGCCCTCGAAAAGGCGTTCATCTACCAGGCCGACGAGATCGAAGCCGCCATCCGAGCCACGCTGGACTGACCATGAGCACCGAACTGCGCATCCCTAAGCTCGGCATGAGCATGACCGAGGCCACACTTACCGAATGGTTGGCCGCCGACGGCGCCCAGGTTTCCTCCGGCGCTCTGGTCTACGCCATCGAGACCGACAAGACCGTCACCGAGATCGAGGCGCCGGTGGGCGGGGTGCTGCGCATCTCTGCCGAGCCCGGCGAAATCTATCCGGTCGGCGAGCTGGTCGGGACCATCGAGTAGGGCCATGGCCGAGGATCCCCACGCCGAAGCGCTTTCCCCCTTCGCGCTCGACGGCAAGACGGCCATCGTGACGGGCGCCGGTTCCGGGGTCGGCAAGGCCACCGCCCGCCTGTTCGCCGCGGCGGGCGCCCAGGTGGTGCTGGCCGACATCAACCTGCCGGCGGCCGAGGCCGTGGCGCAGGAGCTCGCGGGCGCGCTGGCGGTCCACGTCGATATCGCCGACGAGGCCTCGGTGAAGGCCATGTTCGCCGCGGCGCTGGAGGCGTTCGGGAAACTGGACGTACTGGTCAACAACGCCGCGTTCCGCCCCAAGGCCGACTTCATGGAGATGAGCGTCGAGCAGTGGGATCACATGCACGCGGTCAACACCCGCGGCGCCTTCCTCTGCACCCGAGAGGCGGTGCGCGCCATGCGCACCTCCGGCGGCGGCTCGATCGTCAACGTCTCCTCGGTCAGCGCCCAGCGGCCGACCGTGTTCGCCAACACCCACTACGATTCCTCCAAGGCCGGCGTCGACGCCATCACGCGGGCCTGCGCGGTGGAGTTCGCCGGCGATGGCGTCCGCGTGAACTCGGTGCTGCCGGGCGGGGTCGACACCGAGGGCGGCGCCGCGATCCGGGCGTCAGGACTGGTCGTGAAGGGGCCCATCACCATGCCGGGCCGCGTCGTCCTCGGGCGCATCGCCCAGCCCATCGAACTCGCCCGCGCGATCCTGTTCCTGGCGAGCGATGCCTCCAGCTTCATCACGGGTCACGAACTGGTCGTCGACGGCGGCTACTCCGTCGGCTGAGGAGATCCGCATGTCACAGGCCGCTGTTCTGGAGCCCGCCGCGCGTCCCGCGCACATCCCGGCCGAGCTGGTCCGCGACGTCGACTTCTTCCACCTGATCGAGGGCGAGGAGGACGCGCAGGAGGCCTGGCTGCGGCTGCGCGATCGTGGGCCGCCGATCTTCTGGACGCCGCGCAACGGCGGTCACTGGATCGTCACACGCGCGGCCGACATCGAAGTGGTCCAGCTGGACCACACCCGCTTCTCCCACCGCAACATCCTGCTGCCGCCGCAGCCGCACATGTTCCCGACCATGTTGACCATGGACCCACCGGAGCACACGCCGTACCGGCGCCTGATCACGCCGGCCTTCCTGCCCAAGGTGGTCAACCTGCTCGAGGAACGCGTGCGTCAGGTGGCGCGGAACCGGGTCCGCGACCTCGCGCCCGCGGGCGTCTGCGAGTTCGTCGCCGACTTCGCTCGGGTGCTGCCGATCGTGGTCTTCCTGGAGCTGGTGGATCTGCCGCAGTCCGACGCCGAGACCCTGCTGCCGTGGGCCGAACAGATGGTTCGCGGCCCCTCCGTCGAGGGCCGGGCCGAAGCCCAGCGGAACATGGCGGGCTATCTCGCCAAATGGATCGACGCGCGCACCGTGGCGCCGGGCGAGGACCTGATCAGCCAGGTGATCGCCGGCCGGATCGGCGAGCGGCCGGCGACGCGGGAGGAGATCTTCGGCGCCTGCATGCTGTTGTTGTTCGGTGGCCTCGACACGGTGGCCTCCATGCTGGGCTTCGCCGCCCGGTTCCTGGCGATGCATCCGGCGCACCGACGGCGGCTCGTCGCCGAGCCCGAGCTGATCCCGCACGCCGCCGAAGAAATCATCCGCCGCCACGGCCTCTCCAATACCGGTCGCCAGATCGTCGGCGACTTCGTCTTCCAAGGCGTGCGGTTCCGGGACGGCGACCTGGTGCAGGTCCCAAACTGCCTCCATGGCCTCGACGAAGCCGTGAACGCCGATCCGCTTTCCGTCGACTTCGATCGCGAGCGGCCGATCCGCCATGCCGTCTTTGGGGCGGGCCCGCACACCTGTCCGGGTTCGGTCCTGGCCCGGCGCGAACTCAGGGTGTTCCTCGAGGAATGGCTGGCGGTGATCCCGGAGTTCGGGATCGAGCCCGGGACCCGGCCTCGCATCGCCACCGGCATGGTCAATGGCGTGACCGAGCTGCGCCTCGTCTGGACGCCGCCCGCGGCCTGAGCCGCCGACCGTTTCCGCGAAGAAAAAGGCCGCCCCTCACGGCGCGGCCTCTGTAAGCTGAAAAAAGGAGGCCGCTCCTTTCGGGAGCGGCCTCAGGCGACAGCCGGTGGGAGGTGGGTATCCGACCGTCCCGTTCTCCTCAGAAGCGGTAGGTGACCTCGGCGCCGTAGGTGCGCGGGTCGCCGGGCAGGTAGGCCGTGATCCCCAGGGCCGTGTCCTGCAGCGCCAGGAAGCGCTGGTAGTACTTCGTGTTTCCGAGGTTGCGGCCAAAGATGCCGAGCTCGAGGCGCCCGCCCTGCAGGGTGAGCGTCGCCTGGCCGTTGATCAGGCCGTAGCCGGGGATGCGATTGGTGTCCGGGTTGGTCGCCCCGAACAGACCGGCGCCAACCAGCGGCCCCACCGAATAGGTCGTCCCGCGATAGGCGTAGTCCAGGTGCAGGTTGAGGTCCCCCGGTCCGACCGGCGTGGTGTAGTCGGCCGACAGCGTATAGGCGACCTTCGGCGCGTAGTTGAACGGCGTGGCGCTGACATCGAGCGAGGTCGTGGGCGTCAGCGGGACGTTGAAGGTCTTGTACTTCGGGTCGAGGAAGGTCGCCGCGGCGCTGAGCTGCAGGCCGCGGACCGGCAGCACCGTCAGTTCCACCTCCAGGCCTTTGATCTCGGCCGTGGCGGCGTTCTGGATGCCCGACGACAGCACCGTTGAGCCCGGCACCACCACCGGCACGTTGCGTTGGACGTTCTGGTAGTCGGTGTAGAAGGCCGCCGCGTTGAACCGCATGCGGCGGTCCAGGAGGTCGAGCTTGGCGCCCGTCTCGTAGTCGGTGACCTTCTCGGGCGCGAAGCCCACCGCCGGACCGCCAGTGACCGCGCGGGTGTTGAAACCGCCGGATTTATAGGCGCGACTGGTCTTGGCGTAGAGGAAGACGCCCTCCATCGCCTGCCAGTCGAAGCCGGCGGTGTAGGAGACGTAGTTGAAGCTCTTGTCGTTGGTGGCCTGGCAGAACACGCCCGGGTCCAAGGTCGAGGCGGCCATGCTGCAGGTGAAATTGCCGCTGTTGCCGGGGTTTTCGGCGCGGTTCATCCGCTTGATCCAGCGATAGTCGTCCGTGTAGCGCAGGCCGCCGGTGAACCGCAGGTCGTCGGTGATCTTGTAGGTCAGCTGGCCATAGACGGCCGAGCTGCGGTTGCGAACATAGGCCTCGTTGTAGCCGAGCGCCGCGCTCAGCGGGAACACCGAGTAGCTCTTCGACTTGTCGAGCCCGTGCTCGGCGAAATAGAAGGCGCCGCCGATATAGTTCAGCCGCCCGTCGAGGATGTCGCCGGTAAGCTGCAGCTCCTGCGAGATCTGGTCTTGCTTGATGAAGTTGCCGTCGGTGAGCGCGAGGCCGCCGGAGAAGACATAGGGGGTGCCGTCGTTGTCGGAGATCGCGGCGGTGCGGATCGCGCGCCAGGCGGTGATCGACTTCAGCTTCAGGTGCTCGGCCAGGTCGATGTCGACCGTGGCGCTGAGCCCGCCGGTCTTCGCGTTGCCGTAGATGCCCGGCATGCTGTTGTAGACGTCCCAGAAGTGGCCCTTGCCGATCACGTCGACCGCATAGTTGGCCAGGCTGTCGCCGGCCGGCCCCTTGAAGGGGCAGGTCGCCCGCGCGTTCGGCCCTGAGCAGATCGCCACCAAGGCGCCGTTGGTGCCGGTGGGAGTGAACGACTTCAGGCCGACGATCTCGCCGCCGGTCCGGCGGTCGGTGTAGTCGCCCTCGATGAGAGCCCGGAAGATCTGGTCGTGCGGCGCGATCAGCAGCGAGCCCCGGAAGAAGTCGGTCTTGTCCGAGCCAATCGACTGGTTGAAGGCCAGGTTGTGGCCATAGCCGTCGTGCTGGCTGTGCTGGAAGACGCCGCGGAACGCCAGCTGGTCGCCGACGATGGGCAGGTTCGCCATGCCCGTGGCTTCCCAGGCGCCGAAGTTGCCGTAGCGCAGCCGGGCCATGCCCTCGAACTCCGCGGTGGGCTTCTTGGAGATGAGGTTGATCGCCCCGCCCGTGGTGTTGCGCCCGAACAGGGTTCCCTGGGGGCCGCGCAGCACCTCGACGCGCTCCACGTCGACGAAGTTGAACAGGGCGCCGGACGACCGGGCCACATAGACCCCATCGGCATAGACGCCCACCGACTGGTCGACGGCGATCAGGCCGTCCGGCGAAGCCTGGCCACGCAGCGAGAAGGCGGCCGAGCCGGGCTGGGCCACGGCGGGCTGGACGACCAGACCCGGAGCGATGTTCTGCAGCTGATCGACGCGCGTGATCTGCGCCCGATCCAGGCTGGCGCCGGTGGTGGCAGTGACCGCGACCGGCGTCCGCTGCAGGTTCTCCTCCTGGCGGCGGGCGGTGACCACGATCTGCTCTACCTGGGTCTGGCCGGCGCTCGGGCCGTCAGCGGCGGCTGCGGTCGCTGCATTCGCGGCTGTCGACGCGATACTGGCCACCCCCGCCAGGAGCGCCGCGGTAAGGGTCTTCCCCATGGTTTCCTCCGTGCCTGGCTTGCGACCGGGCTTGTTCGTTGCCCGCTATCAAGCGGTCACTTTACATACCGACGCTATGGACCGAATGCAATAACTTATATACCTACGTTGACGAATTGCCATTTCATGGAGTCTGACATGACCCAGGCGGCCGGCCTATCGGCCAAGGTTCGCATGCCGTCGGAGGCGCAGGCGGCGGCGCTGGAGGCCGCTGGCATCGCCCGGGGCTCGTACCGCTTCGAGCCTCTGACGCCGCTGCGCCGCGCCATCGCGGCCCGGACCGCAGAGTCCGCGCGCGAGGTCCCGCATTTCCCGATCGTCATGGACGTCGACGTCGACGCGGCGCTTGCCCTGCGCCAGGCGCTGAACGCGGAGGGCGAAACGCGGATTTCGCTGAACGATCTAGTCGTGCGCGCTTGCGCGCTCGCGCTAGCGCGTACCCCCGAGGCTAATGTCAGCTACACGCCCGAGGGACTGGTTTGCCACGCCCACGCCGACATCGCGGTGGCCGTGGCGGTGGAGGGCGGACTGCTCACCCCGATCGTGCGCAGCGCCGAGGCCAAGAGCGTTCGTGAGATCTCGGACGAGATCGCCGAGCTGGCGCGCCGGGCCCGGACCCGCCGGCTGCTGCCGGACGAATACACCGGAGGCACCTTCACGGTTTCCAATCTCGGGATGTTTGGGGTCCGCGCCTTCGGATCGATCCTCAATCCGCCGCAGGCTTGCATTCTGTCGGTGGCCGCCGCCGAGCCGCGGCTGGCGCCCCGCGACGGCGCGGTCGTAACCGTCACCCAGATGACCGTCACCTTGACCTGCGATCACCGGGCGGTGGACGGGGCGACCGGCGCCCGGCTGCTGCAGGCCTTCCGCGAGCTAATGGAAGCGCCTCAGGCGCTGGCCGGCTGAGTCCCCGCGAAGGCGTTTCGCACCCCGCCCAGCAGGTAGGCCGCCACGCTCGGCCGGTCGAGGGCGTCGAGGGTCCAGCCACCCGGCTCGAAGCTTGCCCGCTGCAGCTCCGGCTCCGGCATCAGGCCGAGTTCCTGTCCGGCGACATAGAATTCCCGCCCGTTGGCTGCCGCAGCGCCGGCGGTGCACAGCCAGACGGCGACCGCCGCCACCTGTTCGGGCCCAGGTGGCGGACTGTCCGGCGAGGGCCAGCGGTTCCAGAGCGGGGGGATGCCCAGTCGCGCCGAGGTCGCCAGCGACTCGATCATCGCCGGCGTCGACATCTGCGAGCCGCCCGCCATGGGCCTGAGCGCGTTGCAGCGGACGCCAAAGGGACCGAGGTCGCGAGCCGCAGAGCGGGTCAGGCCGACGACGGCCTCCTTGGCGGCCGCATAGGCCGTGTTGCCGCGGTGCCCGAAGCCGGAGGGCGAGGCCATGTTGACCACCACGCCCGCCTTCTGGCGCAGGAAGTGCGGCGCGGCATGATGGATCATGCCTGCGTAACCCTTCAGGTTCACCGCCAGGACGACGTCGAGGTCGGCCTGCGTCATCTCCGCGATCCCGCCGGGGCGAGCGATGCCGGCGTTGTTCAGCACCAGGTCGATGCGCCCGAAGCCGCTGACCGCGGCCTCCACCAGGCGGGCGGCGCCCTCGAAGCCATCGATGCTGGAGGTCTCGGCCAGCACCTCGCCGCCCTCCGCGCGCAGCGCCTCGGCCGCGCGCATGGCGACGCCTTCATCGCGGCCGCCGCCGCCGGGTCCGCCGCCCAGGTCGTTGACAACCACCTTGGCGCCCTCGCGCACCAGCAAGCTTGCGATGGCAAAGCCGATGCCGCGCCCGGCGCCGGTGACCACCGCGACCTTGCCGGCCAACCGGCCTACGCTTCCCGCCATGGAGCCCTCCCCTAATCATCTAACTTATTGGGCGACGAACTTGCCGTTGTATAGCACCCACTATACAGTCATGCCATCGCCACGAGCGGGAGCCAATCCGTCGGCGGGAGGAGGCGACATGGGCGTCCAGGTCTTGGCTGATCGCGTGGCGGAGGCGCCGCTCCTGGTGCGCCGCGCGCTGGAGGATGCCGTGGCCGCCGGCCGCGAGACGGGGATCCAGGTCTGCGCCTATCTGGGCGGCCGGCAGGTGCTGGACGTCTGGGCGGGCCTCGCCGATCCGTCCATCGGACAGCCCGTCGACGGCGACACCTTGTTCAACGTCTTCTCGGTGACAAAGGCGATCACCGCCACCGCCTTGCACATCCAGGCCGAGCGCGGCCTCGTCGATTACGACGCGCCGATCGCCGACTACTGGCCGGAGTTCGCAGCGCACGGCAAGGGTGCAGCCACAGTGCGCCACGCGCTCACCCACCGTGTCGGCGTGCCGCAGATGCCGGCCGGCGTGAGCCCGGAAATGATGTGCGACTGGGACGCCATGGCGATCGCCATCGCTGACCTGCCGCCGCTGTTCCCAGTGGGCGAGACGACCGCCTACCAGTCGATGACCTTCGGCTGGATCGTGGGCGAGATCGTCCGGCGCACGGACCCGAGGCGCCGCGCCTTCGCCGATTTCGTCCGCCAGGAGATCGCTGAGCCGCTGGGCTGCGCCGACCTCTGGCTGGGTATCCCCCGGGCCGCGGAGCCGCGCATCGCCCGCCTCAGCGACGCCAACGCCTCCGATCCGCCGCCGCCGGCCGACAGCCTGTTCGCGGCCTCCATGCCGCCCGCCGTCGCCCTGGTTCCGGCGGTGTTCGAACGGCCCGACGTGCGCCGCGCCTGCATCCCAGGCGTCGGGGGCATCTTCACCGCCCGCAGCCAGGCGCGCTTCTTCGCCATGCTGGCGGGCGGCGGTGAACTGCACGGCGTGCGCCTGCTCTCCGCCGAGCGCGTGGCTTCGTTCAGCGTCCCGCGCGCCATGAGCGACGAACCGGACCCGGTGATGTTCGGCATCCCGCTGCCGATCAGCCAGGGCGGCTACTGGCTGGGCGGACCCAAGGTCGGGAGCCCGCGCGCCGTCTGGCATCCGGGCGCCGGCGGCTCGATCGGCTGGGCGGACCCCGACACCGGCCTTGCCGTCGCGATCTGCCACAACCGCATGTTCAACACACGCGACCCCGCGGCGGACCCGATCCTGCCGATCTGCGAGGCGATCCGCTCCGCCCTGGGGCTCTCCCGAAACGAGGAACGGCCATGAACGCCCCCGTCCTGCCGATCCCGCGCATCGCCGACATGGACGATCCGGCCTTCGATCCGTTCATGGCGGAGGAGCTGGTCTATGGCGACCTGGCCGATCCCTATCCGCGGATCGCTGCCCTTCGCGAGGCGGGGCCGGTACATCCGGGCGCCTACCGCGAGCTCTTCACGGACCGGCCGGACCCGACGCTCGGCCGCTTCATCCACCACAGCGTGTTTGGCTACGAGGCCGTGAGCCGCGTGCTCACCGATCCCGAGACCTTCACCAACGAGGCCTTCCAGCACAACCTCGGCCTGAGCTTCGGCCGCACGATCTCCACCATGGATGCGCCTGAGCACCCGGCCTACCGGCGCATCTTCCAGAAGGCCTTCCTGCCGCAAGTCGTGGCGACCTGGGGCGAGAGCCTGGTCGATCCGGTGGTGCAGACACTGGTGTCGGCTTTCGAGGGCCGGGGCCGCGCAGACCTCGTGCGGGACTTCACCCTGCACTACCCGTTCAACATCATCTATCGCCAGCTCGAGCTGCCGGCGGAGGACGTGAAGACCTTCCACAAGCTGGCCGTCGGCCTCACCGTGATGGTGGTCGACATGGAGAGCGGGCTGGAGGCAAGCCGCAAGCTCGGCGACTATTTCGCAGCCCTGGTGACCGAGCGCCGGCGCTCACCCGACGCGGGTCTGGTGAGCGTGCTGGCCACCGCCGAGGCCGACGGCCAGCGGATCCCGGACGAGGTCCTGATCTCCTTCCTGCGGCAGCTGATGAACGCCGGCGGAGACACGACCTATCGCGCGACCAGCGTGCTGCTGGCCTGCCTGTTGTCCAACCCCGAGCAGCTGGAGGCCGTTCGCCGCGACCGCGGCCTGGTCCCCAAGGCGATCGACGAGGCGCTGCGCTGGGACGGACCGGTCACCTCCACCTGGCGCTGGGTGGCCCGGGACGTGGAGCTGGGCGGCGTGGCGCTCAAGGCGGGCACCGTGGTCGACGTGGTGCTGGGCTCGGCCAACCGCGATCCGCTGCGTTATCCGGACCCGGACCGCTTCGACATCTTCCGCGAGCAGCCGCCGCGTCACTTGGCCTTCGCCACGGGACCCCATGTCTGCATTGGCCAGCACCTGGCCCGCGTGGAGATGAGCCGGGCGTTAAACGCGCTTCTGGACCGACTGCCGAACCTTCGCCTTGATCCGCACATGCCGCCGCCGGAGATTCGCGGCTTCCTGCTGCGCAAGCCTCGGCACATCCACGTCCTTTTCGACTGACGTCCGGCGATGAAGCGCTGGATGTGCGCCAACTGCGGCTGGACCTACGACGAAGCGCTCGGCGATCCGGACAGCGGCGTGCCGCCCGGCACGGCTTGGAGCGAGGTCCCAGGGTCATGGCGCTGCCCGGATTGCGGGGCGACCAAGGTTGAGTTCGAGATGGTGGAACTCTGAAGGGGGCGGCGAACCGCCTCGCCCCCACGATTGCTCGCTTTGCGCCTGGCCATCGGAGGCTTGATCCGCGCCGTTTCGCCTCGGCGACTCGGCGATGCTGCGCCGCCGTTTGTATCCCGGCGCTTCGGACGCGTTCAGCGTGCCTTCGGGAAGGTCATTCTCGGGTGGCCCTGCCGGTCGTTTCGTTGGTAGCTAGCAGCCGGTCCCTCCAGACTGCGTGGCGGTGAGAGTGGGATTCGAACCCACGTTACGGTTTCCCGTAAACACGCTTTCCAAGCGTGCGCCTTCAGCCACTCGGCCACCTCACCCCACGGCGTCACCGTCGGAAGGCGTGCGAATATAGGAGGAGGGCTAGCCGGGCAAGCGCCGCCGGGCGGCCTGCGTCAAGCGGGCCGGATTGAACAGCGAGGCCGCCGCCTTGGCCGAGAGTTGGGCCTCCAGCCTGCGCGAATCCGAGAGCCAGCCATCGAGCCTGGCCGTGACGTCCGGCCGGTGGGCGCGGATGGCGTCCTGCAGGTCGGCGAGGCGGCGGTCGGCGGCGCGGATCTGCTGGCGCGAGGGGCTGAGCGCAGGACCTGCGAAGCGCTCGTCGATCAGCCCCAGGCGGGTGCGCGCCGAGGCCAGCATCAGCACCGCGGCGGGGCCGTCGCCGGCGGCGAGCTCGCCGTTTGCCGCGGCTATGGCGCGCCGCGCATCGGTGAGGAAATAGGCGACGCTGAGCGGCTCGGTCGCCGCCTTCGGACAGGCGGCGGGGCTGAGCGCGCGGACATAGTCGGCCAAGCCCGCAAGCACCGCCTTCGGCGGCTCGGGTCCGTCGAACTCCTCGGTGACCAGGCCGTGGATGAAGTACTCGAGCCGGCTGTTCGCCCGGCTCTGATCGACCTTCAGCCGGGTCTTCGGCCCGCTGAGATCGGGGATGGGTTTGGGATTGTCGATGCCGTCGCCGCGGTGGGTGGAGAACAGGGAGTCGGTGACGTCCGCCGTGCCCGGCGCGCCGGAGACGCCGGGGAACAGGAAGGTCGGATTGCTGCGTCCGGCCTTATGGCAGGTTTCGCAATTGACGCCGGCGCGGGCCGCCTGGCCGCCCAGCAGCACCGGCGTGCGGAACGCCGCGCGGCCGACCTCGACGCTGAGGCGCCGGGCTGGATCGGCAGGCAAGGCCAGGCACTCGGTCGGGACGTGCGCGAAGGTCGCCACCGGATCGACGTCCCGGGGCGCCCAGCGCATGCCGCGGATCGGCGGCTCAGCGGGGCTGGCCGCCAGCGCGATCGCGCCCGCCGCGGCCAGGATAAGGCCGAAACCTAGTGCTGCGGATCGCGCCCGAGCTCGATCCAACGGCGCAGTTCCTCTTCGTCGGCGCAGCCGAAGGCGCAGATCCTGTCGAGCTTGGCGAGCAGCTTCCTGGCGCCGGCGATGTCGCCGCGCTCCACCTTCAGCTCGCCATAGTATTCGGTGGCGCCCATGTGATTGGGGGCGATGGCGAGGGCCTGCTTGTAGTACTGCTCGGCGCGGGCGTAGTCGCCCTTCTTGCGCCAGGTGTAGCCCTCGTAGGTGAGGATATCCGGATGCGGGCCGAATGCGGCCTGGGCCTGGGACAGCGACCTCAGCGCCTCGTCGTAGCGCTTCTCGTTGATCAGGCTGACGGCCTGCACATAGGCCGCGTCGCCGGACTTCGGCCCGCCGAACAGCATCGGGCCGGTCAGGGCCGCGCTGGGCTTGGTCACGGGCGCGCCGCCCACGGCGCCTTCCACTTCCTGGGTGATGGCCTTCAGCGTCGCGGCGTCCGCGCAGGTGTCGCCGCAGGCCTGCACCTTGGCCTTCAGCCAGTCGACCTCGCCTTGAGCCTTGGCGTCCTTGAGGTTGGCCAGCGCCAGGCCGAGGCCGGCGTGGGCGACCACATTGTCGGGCGCCAGCTTGACCATCTTCTCGTAGGCGCGCCGCGAGCCCTTCCAGTCGTTGTCGCCGGCCTTGGCGGCTCCCAGCAGGTGCCAGGCGTCGGGGTTCTTCGGCGCGGCGTCGGTGACGTGTTCGGCCGCGCGGGCGGCGTCGCGGTACTGCTTGGCCTTCATGGCCGTGACCGCCTTGGCATACTCGGCGGCCGGGTCGTACTGGGGCGCCGAGACGCTGGGCATCGACGTGCCGCCGCCACCCCCCCCGCCGCCGCCCGAAGCCAGGGCGGTCGTCGCGCCCAGGGCCGCGCTCACGGCCAGAACCGCACTCGCCAGCAGAACCGTCTTCAGGGTCGTCGCCATGGCGGACCTCCTCCCGTAACCGTGTTCGATGCCGACCTTGGCACGAAAGTTCCCGAACGTCAGCTAGCCAGCGGCGGCCGGTGCAAACGTGATCGCCACGTCCTATGTTGGACGCGCCGACCAGGAGACCTATTCCCCATGCTGTTCGCCAAGAAATCGCTCGAGCTGCCGACGGCGGAAGCCGCACTGCCGGGCCGCGCGCACCCGATCCCCACCGCCGAAACCCATTTCCTGAACGGTCATCCGCTCAAGGGGCCCTATCCGGACGGTCTGGAGACCGCCTATTTCGCCATGGGCTGTTTCTGGGGCGAGGAGCAGAAGTTCTGGCAGGTCCCCGGCGTCTGGGTGACCGCCGTCGGCTATCAGCAGGGCCTGACCCCCAACCCGACCTACGAGGAAGTCTGCTCCGGCCGCACGGGCCAGGCTGAGGCCGTGATGGTGGTCTTCGACCCGCGGGTGGTGACCTATGGCGCCCTGCTGAAGGTGTTCTGGGAGGGCCACGATCCGACCCAGGGCATGCGTCAGGGTAACGATATCGGCACCCAATACCGCTCCGGCCTCTATGTGGTGAACGACGCCCAGGCCGCAGAGGCCGAGGCTTCGCGGGAGGCCTACCAGCAGGCTCTGTCGAAACAGGGCTTCGGAAAGATCACGACCGAGATCGCCCCGGCCGGCCCGTTCTATTTCGCCGAGGACTACCACCAGCAGTACCTGGCCAAGAACCCGGGGGGCTACTGCGGGATCGGCGGCACCGGCGTCACCTGCCCGATCGGGGTGGGGGTCGGGGCCTGAAACAGGAGTTGCGGCGTGACGAAGGATGAGCTGCACGCCGCGGCCCTGGCGCTGCCGGGCGCGACGATGAACGTGCAGTGGGGCGACGACCACATCTACAAGGTGGGCGGCAAGATCTTTGTCGGCTGCGACGGCGCCTATAGGACCCTGACCGTCAAGGCGACGGAGATCGCCTTCGAGGCGCTCACCGCCAGCGGCCGGGCCACGCCCTCGCGCTATACCGGCCGCCACGGCTGGATCACCTTCCACGACCTCGCGGCGCTCGACGCCGAGGAGGTCCGCGGCTGGCTGAAGACCTCGCACGACCTGGTGTCGGCCAATCTCACCAAGGCGCAGAAAAATGAGCTGGGGCTCGCCTGAAATGGACCGGGCGGGGATCGAGCAGATCGCCTTCGCCCTGCCGGCGGTGACGCGGGTCGTCCAGTGGGGCGGTTCCGACGTCTACAAGGTGGGCGGCAAGGTGTTCGGCATCTGCGGTGACGAGGCGATCTCGTTCAAGGTCAGCGAGATCGGCTTCGTGGTGCTGACCGAGGCGGGCGGGCCGGGCCGCCAGGCGCCCTATTGCGCCAAGGGCCAGTGGGTGGCCGTCGATTTCACCCAGGCCGACGACGAGGACTTCAAGGGCTGGCTGGCCACCGCCCACTCGCTGATCTCCGGCAAGCTGACGAAGAAGGCGCGCGTCGAACTGGGCCTCGGGTCCTAGGGCCGTTCGAGCAGGCGGCGCAGGTCGGCGACGGCGCGGGCGGCCGGCGAGCGGCGCTGGCGCCAGACCAGCAATCCCACCGCGCCGAAGGTGGCGACCAGGAAGGCCGGGGCGCCGAACAGCCAGGCGGCCGCGGCGAGCGCGAAATAGTAGGCCCTGACGCCGGCGTTGAAGGACGACAGCGCCGGATTGAGCAGACGCGCGGTGATGTCGCCGAAGGTGTGGTGATGCTCCGGCTCCACCTGCACCGGCACTGAGCCGATGGCGGCGATGCAGTAGTTGAGCTGGCGGATGGCCCAAATCAGGTCGAGGAGGCCCCGCGCCAGGCAGATCAGCACCAGGGCGAGTTGCGCCTCGAACAGGGCCCGCGACGAGGTCTGGATCACCACCAGGCTGGAGGCCGTCCGGAAGGTCCGTTCGCCGCCGAACAGCGCCCCGGAGATGGCGGCGATCAGGATCAGGTTCGACGAGGTGAAGAAGGAGGCCGAGTTCAGGGTCTGGCCCAGCAGCTGGCCGTCCATGAACCGGTTCTCGCGTCCGACCATGTTGCGCATCCAGGCGGCGCGGATGACGGTCATGTCGGTGTTGATCGTGCCGCCGGCCCGCCGGGCGAGCTGTTTCAACAGCGGCTCGTAGAACAGCCACGCGACCAGGAAGAGCCCCAGCGCGGCGAGGTCCAATGGGCGCAGGGCGAGGGCCACGGCCAGGTCAGTCCTCCTCGATCAGGCTGGTGACATTGGTGTTGCGCAGGCGCGCCGCGGTGAGCGCGCCGGCCAGCATCACGACCGCAACATAGATGTAGAAGCCGCTCTCGACGCCGGCCTTCTTCAGCCATTCGGCGACATATTCCGCGGTGCCGCCGAAGACCGCGTTGCCCAGCGCATAGGGCAGGGAGACGCCCAGCGCACGGATGTGAGCCGGGAACAGCTCGGCCTTGATGACCGCGTTCACCGCCGCATAGCCCGAATGGCAGAGCGTCAGGATCATCACCAGGCCGAAGGCGGCGCCCGCGGCGTGGGCGTGGCTGATGGCGGTCATCACCGGATAGGTGGCCAGCCCGCCCAGCGCCAGGCCGACCGCCATGGTGGTCCTGCGGCCCACATGGTCGGAGAGCCAGCCGACGGCGGGCTGGATCAGCATGTAGAGGACCAGCACCGCCAGCATGATCGCCGTGCCGGTGTCCTTGGAGAAGCCCGCGGTATTGACCAGGAACTTCTGCATGTAGGTCGTGTAGGCATAGAAGCTGAGCGAGCCGGCCGCGGTCAGCACCAGGATGATGGCGAACTCGCGCGGGTGCTCGCGCAGCAGGGTCATCGTGCGGCCGCGCTGGGCGCTGGCGATCGTCTCGGCGAGGTAGGCGCGGGTCTCCTCCAGGCCCAGCCGCATCCAGAAGACCACCACCGCCAGCGCCCCGCCAACCGCGAACGGGATGCGCCAGCCCCAGGCCTCCAGCGCGGACTTGGAGAGGGTGTGCTGGATGAGCACCAGCACCAGCAGGGCCGCGACCTGGCCGCCGATCAGGCTGGTGTACTGGAAGGACGACCAGAAGCCGCGATGCTTCCGTCCGGCCATCTCGCTCATGTAGGTGGCGCTGGCGCCGTATTCGCCGCCCAGCGACAGGCCCTGGATCAGCCGGGCCAGCAGCAGGCCAAGCTGTGCGGCCACCCCGATCTGGGCATAGGTCGGCAGGACGGCGATGGCGAAGGAGCCCAGGCTCATCAGCGCCACCGAGAGGGTCAGCGAGGCGCGGCGGCCGGCGCGGTCGGCATAGACGCCCATCAGCCAGGCCCCGATCGGCCGCATGATGAAGCCCGCCGCGAAGATCGCCGCGGTCTGCAGCTGCTGGGCGACGGCGTCGCCCTTGGGGAAGAAGTGGGCGGCGAAATAGAGGCTGGTCGAGGAATAGGCGAACCAGTCGTACCACTCGACGAGGTTGCCGGCCGAGCCGCCGAGGATCGCCTTGATGCGACGAAGCGGCGACATGGCTCCCGCGCCATGCGCCGCTTCACTTGCCGTTCGGCTGACCGCCATGCGTCCCCCGTCAATCGGGGGATGCTAGCGGCCTATGCGCACAAGCCAAAGGGGCGAGCGCCAAGCAGGTCCTTTAGATGCGCCCCATGAAGACCAGAACCAGGATGATCACCAGAATCAGCCCCAGGCCGCCGGAAGGGAAATAGCCCCAGCTGCGGGAATAGCCCCAGCTCGGCAGGGCGCCGATCAGGGCGAGGATCAGAAGTATGATCAGGATGGTGCCAAGGCCCACGTAGCTCTCCTTCGTGTCGCGCCCCGACTTGGCCGTAGTCAACCCGCGGCCCACAGCGGAGGTTCCGGCGGGGTGTGCGCGGAGAAAAGCTAGTCCACGGCGTCGGCGGTATGCAGCGCGGCGTCCGTATCCTTCACGCCGAGCGCATACATCAGCCCGACCCAGCCGCCCTTGACGCGGGGCAGGGCGGTCAGGGTCACGGCGGCCAGGCCGCCCATGATGATCGGCAGGGAATAGAGCGGGTTCGAGCGCCAGATGATCGGGAAGATCAGCATCGGCGCCACGACCAGGTGGCCCATGAGGAGGATGGTCAGATAGGCCGGACCGTCGTCGGCGGGATAGCGGGCGAGGTCCTGGTCGCAGGCTTCGCAGCGGCCGTTGACCTTCAGGTACTTCCAGAACAGCCGGCCCTGGCCGCAGGCCGGGCAACGCCCCTTCACCCCGCGGAACACCGAGGGCGCCAGGGCATGGGAAATCTCTTGCATGATGGCCGCCATATGGCCCCGGCCACGCCGCGGCGGAAGGGCCTGGGCGCTTCGGCCGCGGTTATTCTTGACCCAGCGCCCGGCCCCCCGCTCGAAACGCTAGTGCTTGGCGTCCTCGGCGGTGGTGGAGACGGCCTTGCCGGCGGCCTGGACGTCCTTGCCGACGCCCGACACGGTGTTGCAGGCGGCGACCAGGACCGCGGCGGCGGCCGCGGCCAGTACGATCAGTTTGCGCATCAAACGCCCTCCTCTTCGATGGTCAGCGATGTCGGAGGCTTCGGCACTACAGTCAAGCTTGTTGGAAGCGCATGCGCCGAGCCCGCCGGTCGCCTAGGCTCGGTCCATGAACCTCGGGCTCGGACAGGCCGTGCTAGCGGCGCACCTGGCGGTGATCGGCTTCAACGTCTTCGGCCTGGTGGCGATACCGCTGGGCGGCTGGCTCGGCTGGCGGTGGGTGCGGGTGCGCTGGTGGCGCGCGCTGCACCTGGCGTCGCTGGCCGTGGTGGCGTTGCAGGCGGCGCTCGGGCGGGCCTGTTTTCTGACGATCTGGCAGGACGACCTGACCGGCGGCGGCCACGCCGATCCGCTGATCGCGCGCTGGGTCAACAGCGTCATCTACTGGCCGCTGCCGATCTGGGTGTTCACCGCCGCCTATCTGGCGGTGTTGGCCTATGTGCTGGGCCTGTGGTGGTGGGTGCGGCCGCGCCGCGCCGGTGTTACCGCGCTTTAACTAGGCGCCGCGGTGGCGCGCCCGGCATGGTCGCCACATGATCCGACCCGTGTTCCTCGCCGCCGCCTTTCTGTGCCTGGCCGGAAGCGCGGCCGCAGCGGCCGAGCCCGCCGCGCCATCCGCCCGCCCCACCCTGCTGAGCGCCTCGGACGCCTATTTCCAGATGCGCGTCGCCGACGCCGAGCCGCAGTTCCGGGCGGTGCTGGAGGATTCCCAGACGCCGGCCCTCGATGTGGGGCCCGCCGCGCGCGGCCTCGCCCGCATCCAGTGGCTGATCGACCGCGACGCGCCGGCCGCCGAGGCGACGCTGGAGCGGGGCCGCGCAACGTCCACCGGCGCCGAGCTTTGCCGGATCGCCACCATGGCGGTGCGGGTGCTGCGCGAGGCCGATCAGCCGCAGGCGGCGCTGGACCTGGCGACAGCGCGGGCGGGCGACTGCGCCGACACCGTCCAGCGCGACGGTTTCCTCGTCGAGGAGGGCCGCGTGGCCTTGGCCCTGGCGACGGGCGGACCTCAGGAGGGACGCACCGCCGCGATCGCCGCCGCCAGCCAGGCGATCTCCGGGTTCACGCCCACCAGTGCGCTGGCCCCGGCCGCGGCGAAGCTCAGGCTGGGCGTCGCCCTCGAGCTTTCCGATTCTACCGCCGCATTGCAGGCCTGGAAGGACTTCTTCTGGCTCACGGATGCGAACGCCCCGACCAGCTTCAAGATCGCCGACGCCGAGGTCGCTCGGTTGTTCGCCGCCGCGCTAGGATCGGGCACGCCGCTGGCCGACGAGATCGCCCTCGAGCGCCTGCTGATCCGCGGCGGCTTCTATGCCGAAGCCAAGGCCTTTGACGGCGAACACGGGGTGGCCGCGGCCGCCGGCCACGCGCCGGACTACGTGCCTGTCGCCGCCTATTTCGACTTCCGCGAGCGGTTCGACGCCGCGACGCTGGCCTACGACCGCAAGCACGCCCGCGGAACAGACGCCGGGGTGGACTATGTCGGCGAGGCCAGGCGTCTGCTGGCCGAAACGGCGGCGAAGCTGGGCCCTGGCGCCCCCGAGACGGTGTTGGCCGAGGCCTATGGCCTGCACTGGACGGCGGGCGACACCGCGGGCGTCCCCAGCGTGCACATAGGCCATGTGGTGGAAGACACCCGTCACGAGGTGGTCCAATACGGCCGCCGCGGCGCGGTGCGGTTCCTCTCGATCGATAACCTGGCCTCCAACGGCTACCAGAGCTGGCTGTGGGACGGTCTGGCCGCGACCGGCGGCTGGAGCGAGCCCAACACCATCGTCCAGGTGCGCAGCGCCTACAGCTCAGCCCCGTTGACGGTGCTCGCCAACCTGACGCCGGCGGCGGCGGCGAAGGCGGCCGAGGAGCTGCCGGGGCTGGAGGCCAAGGACCGCGACGCGCTTTCGATCAAACGGCTGGCCTTCCTGCCCGGCCTGCAGGCGCGGCTGCGGCGCGAGGCCCAGGACGAGGTCGCGGCCAAAGCGCGGGCCGTCGCAGCGGCCAGCGGCGAGCCATTCGAGCGGGTGTTCCTGAAGACCTATGGCGACCTGCAGCTCGCCCACTCGATCTACATCCACGAGGGCCGCCATGTGCTCGACCACGACGAGTTCGACCATCCGTTCGGCCTGGGCGGCCCGGAGCTGGAGTACCGCGCCGAGCTCTCGGAGCTGGAGTTCGCCGAGTTCCCGCGCATGCCGCTGATCACCATCCTCTCCGACGTGGAGAGCGCCACCTCGCACGGGGTCGCCAACCGCCGGATCATGGAGGGCCTGACCGCCTGGATGGAGGCCCACCCGGCGGCGGTGGCGGGCTTCGATCCCGCGGTCCCGGCCGCCGCCCAGATCGACAGGCTGAGCGACGCCCAGATCGGCGAGATCGCCCGCGGCCTCGACCCCTATTTCAAGGAGCACCCGGACTGGGATCGCGCGCAGAAGGCCTCGGCCGCCGCGGCGCGCTGATCGGCGCTACCAGACGCGCACGCGGTCCTTCGGCGCGAGGTAGAGCTTCTCCCCGGGCTGCACCGGGAAGGCCTGATACCAGGCGTCCATATTGCGCACGGTGTCGGCCCGGTATTCGGACGGGGCGTGGCCGTCGGTGATCACCTGCTGACGCAGCTGGGCCTCGCGGTACTTGGCCCGCCAGCCCTGGGCGAAGGCGATGAAGAACTGCTCGTCGCCGGTCAGGCCCTGGGCCGCCGGGCCCGCCTTGCCGCCATTGGCCAGCCGATAGGCGTCGTAGGCGGCGTTGAGGCCGGCGATGTCGGCGATGTTCTCGCTGAGCACCTGCTCGCCGTTGAGCGCCAGGTCGGGGAACGGACGGTAGGCCGAATACTGCGCCGCCAGCGCATGGCCGGAGGCCTGGAAGTGGGCGAAGTCGGACGGCGTCCACCAGTTGCGCAGGCGCCCCTGGCTGTCGAACTGCGCCCCCTGGTCGTCAAAGGAGTGGCTGATCTCGTGGCCAATGGTGGCGCCCGTATGGGCGAAGTTCACCGCCACGGGCGAGGCCGGGTTGAAGTTCGGCGGCTGCAGGATGGCCGCGGGGAAGTTGAGCGAATTGCGCACCGGCAGGTTCACGGCGTTGACCAGCTGGGGCGTCATGGCCCATTCGCCGCGGTCAACCGGGTGGCCGAACTTGGCGAGGTTGCGGCGGTATTCGAAGGCCTCGGCGCGATCCTGGTCGCCGAGCGCGTCGGCCGCGGAGATCTTGAGCCCGGAATAGTCGATCCAGTGGTCGGGATAGCCGACGCCCACCTTCAGCGTCGCCAGCTTCTTCTTGGCCTCGACCTTGGTGGCCGGCGCCATCCAGTCGAGCCCGTCGATGCGCTTGTCGAACGCCGCGATCAGGTCCTTGACCATGGCCTCAACCGCTCGCTTGGAAGCCGGCGGGAAATATTTGGCGACGTAGAGCTTGCCGACCCCTTCGCCGAGGCCCGCGCTGGTGAAGGTCACCGCCCGCTTCCAGCGCTCCTGCTGCTGCGGCGTGCCCGATAGCACCGCGCCGAAGAAGGCGAAATGCTCGTCGTCGAAGGCCTTGGGCAGGACCGCGGCATGGTGCTCCACTTGGCGCAGCGCCAGATAGTCCTTCCAGGCGCCCAGCGGCTCGGAGGCCACCAGCGCGGCCTCGCCCGCCGTCGCCTTCGGGTGCCAGACGTAGAATTCGGGCCGGGCTGAAAGGCTGGCGGCGGCGAAGAAGGCGCTCCAGTCGAGGCCCGGCGCCTGGCTGGCGAAGCTGCCGCGCGGCCAGCGGTTGTCGGCTTTCAGGACGTCCTCGGAATCGGCGCGCGGCGCATGCGCCCGGGCGATCTTGGTCTCCAGGTCGAAGACACGGGCCGCTGCGACGTCGGCATCCTTGCGGCCCATCAGGGTGAACACCTTGGCGAGGTGGGCCTTGTAGGCCTCGCGCACCTTGGCCATGCGCGGCGTGTCGGCCAGGTAGTATTCCCGGTCGGGCATGCCCAGGCCGCCCTGCAGCAGGTAGGGCGCATAGACGCCGGGCTTATGCAGATCCTGCTCCACGAACAGGCCGAACAGGTGGTCGGTCTTGAAATTGGTGTTGTTGACCGGGTCGACGTCGGCGCGCAGCTCGCGCCCGAACTCGGCGGCGAGGCCGTGCTTATCCTTGATCGCCGCGATGCGGGCCAGCGTGGGCCGCAGGGGCGCAAGCCCCAGCCGGTCGATCCGCGCCTGGTCCATGAAGGCTGTGTAGTCGTCGCCGACCTTGCGCGCCTCCGTGCCGGGCTTTGCGGCCCGCGCCGTCTTCACCAGCTCGGCGACCTCGGCCGTGGTCTTCTCGGTGAGCTGCGCGCCGGTGCCCCACGATGAGCGGTCGGCGGGAATTTCGGCGGTCTTCAGCCAGGTGCCGTTGGCATAGGCGAAGAAGTCGTCGCCGGGCGCGACCGCGCGGTCCATGCCGGCCAGGTCGATGCCCGGCGGGAAGGCCGGCTGGGCGGCGGCGGGGAGGGTCATGAGGGCCAGCGCGGCGGCGGCGGGGAGCAAGGGTGTTTTCATGCGCGGCAACCTAGGGCTTGGGGCCGCGGTGTCTACGCTTTCGAAGGTGAATGATTTTTCATTCCCCGCGCGATACGCCGATTGGGCCTGAGACCTCAGCGCGCGTCGATATTGAGCGCGGCGTTGTCGGAAGACCGGCCTGCCGTTCGTCCTGTAGATGTTGCGTCCGAACATCCGGGCGCGAATCCGGACGGGGAGGACGCGATGATCGGGAACACCAAGGGTGCTATCGGGCGAGGTCTGTTGGCGGCCTTGGCGCTCGGCGCTTGGACTGAAGGCCACGCCGCGGCCTATGCGACCATGGCGCCGGTCGCGCAGTATCTGATGGCCGACCGCAACGCCGAGATCGCCATGGCCCGCAGCGCCGCCCCGCCGGCGATTTCGGACGCCGCGACGGTGCTCGTGCTCGGGCGCGGCGGCTACGAGACCGCGGTCAAGGGCAAGAACGGTTTCGTCTGCCTGGTGGAGCGGTCGTGGATGTCGCCGTTCGACTTCCCGCAGTTCTGGAACGCCCGGATGCGAGGTCCGATCTGCTACAATCCGCCGGCCGCGCGATCCATCCTGCCCTACACCGTCAAGCGGACGGCGCTGGCCCTGGCCGGTCAGTCCAAGGCCCAGATGCTCGAGGCCACCAAGGCCGCCGTCGCCCGCAAGGAGCTGCCGACGCCGGAGCCGGGCGCCATGTCCTACATGATGTCGCGCCAGCAGTATCTGAACGACGCGGCTGGCGCCTGGCATCCGCACCTGATGTTCCACGTGCCCAAGGCCGAGGCTGCCAGCTGGGGCGCGAACCTGCCGGGCTCGCCGGTGATGCTGGACACCGACCATGTGCAGATGCCCGAACCGGAGACCATCTTCATGGTCGGCCTCGGCAAGTGGTCGGATGGCGCGCCCGTCGTGGCCACGAAGGCGCACAGCCACTGAGCCCTGGGATCGGTTGATCGCGGGGTCGTGACGCGTCGGATTGCCAGCCCCTAGGGAAAGGCGCCAAGTCTGCGGGATCGAGAGGGGCTCCATGATGCATCGATATGCGGGTCGCCGCGGGCTGGCGGCGCTGACGTCCCTGGCTGCGGCCCTGGCGCTGGCGGCGTCCGCGCCGGCCTCGGCCGCGCCGCGGCCGGTCGATCCGAAGGTCTCCTCCATCGTCCGCGCCG
Organism: Phenylobacterium sp.; assembly: GCF_035944335.1. Lineage (GTDB taxonomy): Bacteria > Pseudomonadota > Alphaproteobacteria > Caulobacterales > Caulobacteraceae > Phenylobacterium. The sequence goes on from NZ_DASZBG010000010.1 coordinate 108,825, forward strand.
ATCCGGCGTCGCTGGGCTTCGATCCCGGCAAGCTGAAGGTCGCCGAGGACGGGCTGCAGGCCTATGTGGCGCAGGGCAAGATCGCCGGCGCCTATCTGCTGATCGGCCGGCACGGCAAGGTGGCCTTGCAGGAGGGATTCGGCGTGCAGGGCCCCGGCCAGACGGCGCCGGTGACCGACAAGACCATCTTCCGCATCTTCTCCATGACCAAGCCGATCGTCTCGGTCACCGCCATGACCCTGGTCGAGGAGGGCAAGCTCGACCTCGACGCGCCGGTCTCCAAGTACCTCCCGGAATACGCCAACCTCGTGGTCTGGCAGCCGGACGGCACGACCAGGCCCGCCACGCGGCCCATGCTGGTCCGCAACCTGATGAGCCACACCTCGGGGCTGATCTACGGCTTCATCCAGCCGACCACGCCGATCTCCCAGGCCTGGGCGAAGGGCGGCGAGAACCGCAACGACCTTACGGCCCGCGAGTACGCCCGGCTGATCGCCAAGCTGCCGCTGCGCTCGGAGCCTGGGACCGCCTGGTACTATTCGCATTCGACCGACGTGCTCGGCGCGGTGGTCGAGGTGGCCGGCGGCAAGCCGTTGGACGTGCTGGTCCGCGAGCGGGTGACCGGCCCGCTCGGCATGACCGACACCGCCTTCTGGCAGCCGGAGACCAAGCGCGCCCGTTTCGCCCAGGCGTTGAACAACGGCGGCGGCGGCCCGCTGGAGGGCCTCTATTACGACTACGCCAAGCCCACGCCCTACCTCTCGGGCGGCGGCGGCATGTCGTCCACCGTCGAGGACTACCTGCGCTTCGTGCTGATGCTGGAGGGGAATGGCCAGTACAAGGGCGTGCGCATCCTCAAGGCCGAGACGCTGGCCCGCATGCGTCAGGACGAGACCACGCCGGAAATCCGCCGCGCGGGCCTGTTCTTCCCGGGCCAGGGCATGGGCTTCGGCCTGGGCTTCAGCCTGGTGAAGGACGACACCGTCCAGCGGCCGGGGAACGGGACCTTCAGCTGGTGGGGCATCGCCGGCACCGAGTTCTGGGTCGACCCGAAGAACGATCTCTTCATGGTGTTCATGGTCCAGAGCCGCGAGCTCGCCATGGAGTTCCAGCGCAAGAACCGGGCGTGGATCTATGACGCCCTGGCGAAGCCCTGACGGCGCCGAGCCCTAGTCCGCATCCATCTTCAGGGCGGCGATGAAGGCTTCCTGCGGGATCTCGACCTTGCCGAACTGACGCATGCGCTTCTTGCCCTCCTTCTGCTTGTCGAGGAGTTTGCGCTTTCTCGTCATGTCGCCGCCGTAGCACTTGGCCGTCACGTCCTTGCGTAGCGCGCGCACGGTCTCGCGGGCGATGATCCGGCCGCCGATCGCCGCCTGGATCGGGATCTGGAACATGTGCGGCGGGATCAGCTCCTTCATCTTCTCCACCATGCCGCGGCCGCGGGTCTCGGCGCGGTCGCGGTGGACCAGCATGGAGAGGGCGTCGACCGGCTCGGCGTTGACCAGGATCGACATCCTCACGAGGTCGCCCTCGCGATAGCCCTCGATCTGGTAGTCGAAGGAGGCGTAGCCCTTCGAGATCGACTTCAGCCGGTCGTAGAAGTCGAAGACGACCTCGTTGAGCGGCAGGTCGTAGACCACCATGGCCCGCGCGCCGACATAGGAGAGTTCGCGCTGCTCGCCTCGGCGGTCCTGGCAGAGCTTGATGATCGAGCCCAGATATTCGTCCGGCGTGAAGATGGTGGCCTTGATCCAGGGTTCGGAAATGCTGGCGATCTTCACCGGGTCCGGCAGGTCGGCCGGGTTGTGCAGCTCGATCGCCTCGCCGTTGATCAGCCCGATCTTGTAGACGACGCTGGGGGCTGTCGCGATCAGGTCGAGGTCGAACTCGCGGGAGAGGCGCTCCTGGATGATCTCCAGGTGCAGAAGGCCCAGGAACCCGCAGCGGAAGCCGAAGCCCAGCGCGGCGCTGGTCTCCATCTCATAGGTGAAGGAAGCGTCGTTGAGGCGCAGCCGGCCGATGGCGGCGCGCAGGTCCTCGAACTCGGCGGCGTCGACGGGGAACAGGCCGCAGAACACCACCGACTGCACCTCGCGGAAGCCGGCGAGCGCGGTCGTCGCCGGGCGGCGCTCGTCGGTGATGGTGTCGCCAACAGCGGCGTGGGCCACCTCCTTGATCTGGGCGGTGATGAAGCCGATCTCGCCGGGGCCCAGGCTTTCGACCTCGGTGCGCTTGGGGTTGAACACGCCGATCTTGTCGATCAGGTGCGTCGAGCCCTGCTGCATCATCTTCACGCGCTGACCCGAGCGCAGCTCGCCGTCGATCACCCGGACCAGCACGACGACGCCCAGGTAGGGGTCGTACCAGGCGTCGACCAGCAGGGCCTTCAGCGGGGCCGCGGCGTCTCCCTTCGGCGGCGGCAGGCGGTGGACGATGGCTTCCAAGAGCTCGTGGATGCCCTGGCCGGTCTTGGCCGAGGTTTCCACTGCGTCGGAGGCGTCGAGGCCGATGACGTCCTCGATCTGCTGGCGCACCCGCTCGGGCTCGGCGGCCGGCAGGTCGATCTTGTTCAGGACCGGCACGATCTCGTGGTTGTTGTCGATGGCCTGGTAGACATTGGCCAGCGTCTGGGCCTCGACGCCCTGGCTGGCGTCGACCACCAGGATCGAGCCTTCGCAGGCCGCCAGGCTGCGCGACACCTCATAGGCGAAGTCGACGTGGCCGGGGGTGTCCATCAGGTTCAGGACATAGGTCTCGCCGTCGTCGGCCTTGTAGCTGAGCCGCACGGTCTGGGCCTTGATGGTGATGCCCCGCTCGCGCTCGATGTCCATGTTGTCGAGGACCTGCTCGGTCATCTCGCGCTGGGTGAGCGCGCCAGTCTCCTGGATCAGCCGGTCCGACAGCGTCGACTTGCCGTGGTCGATGTGGGCGACGATGGAGAAGTTGCGGATGTGGGAAAGCGGGGTCGTCATGCTGGGCGTGCGTCTAGCACATTCGCCCGCGTTGGCGAGGCGCGCGGCGCCGCAAGGCGGACAACACGGTTAATCCCACGTTAAGGTCCAGCCAGCCATCAGAGCGGTTGGGCGGGCACAGAAATCGAACAGGGAGGCTAGCGCCCATGGACCGCCGTACGCTCATCGTCTCGGGCATCGTAACGCTCGGGGCCGCGGGCCTTGCACATGCGCAGACCGAGCAACGCGCCCTGCCGCCGGCCGCACCGCGCGGATCGGCGCCGCCGCCGGCCGAACAGCTCCCGCCGCCCAACGGCGCCCCCGCCTATCCGACCGCCGGGCCCGTGGGCGAGGCGCCCGGCAAGGCCAAGCCGTTCACCCAGGACGAGATCGTCAATTCGGTATCCGACTTCCTGGGCGTCACCGCCGAGAGCGCCGGCGCGGCGGTGGAACGGATCTTCTCCAAGAACGGCCGGCCCACCGGCTACATCGCCGGGACCGAGGGCTCGGGCGCCTTCGTGGTCGGGGCCCGCTACGGCAAGGGCCTGCTCTATATGAAGGACCGCCAGCCGGTGGAGGTCTACTGGCAGGGCCCGTCGATCGGCTTCGACACCGGCGGCAACGCCAGCCGGGTGTTCACCCTCTGCTATGACCTGGACGATCCGAACCAGATCTTCCAGCGCTTCCCGGGCGTCGAGGGCACGGCCTATTTCATCGCCGGCATCGGGGTGAACTACCAGCAGGCCAGCGGCATCACCCTGGCGCCGATGCGGGCCGGCGTCGGCTTCAGGCTCGGCGCCAACGTCGGCTACCTGTCCTACAGCCGCAAGCGCAACATCATCCCGTTCTAGCGCCGCCAGCAGGCGAGGCTGCCGACCGTCTCGTCGCCCATGCGCTGGCAGGTCCAGCGGGGGTCGATCTGGGCGATGCGCGGCGGGCGCGCGGCGGCCGAGGTGCGCCCGGCGCGATTGTAGATCCAGATGATCCCGGGGCGCGGGCCGGTCGCTGCGGCCAGCGCCAGGGCGTTCACGTCGTCGCTGGGATGGACCACCAGCGGGTGGATGCGGGCGATCGAGCCTGAGCGGCGGAAGAAGACGCCGCCGACGCGGCCCAAGGTGTCGGGCGGCATCAGGGGGGTGACCTCGTGGTCCCAGGCGAACACCACGTCGCTGACGCCGTGGCGCATGAGCAGGTCGGAGGCGGTCTCGAAGCCGTAGGGGCTGCCGCGCTTGAGCCCGTCGGACACCGCGCCGGGCCACAGGGCGGTGACCAGATAGACCCCGACCAGGGCCGACATCGCGAGCCGCGGGCGCGCCGAGCCCTGCGCCATGAGCACCAGGCCCAGGATCAGGCCGGGCGCGGTGGGGATCAGATAGCGGGCGGTCAGGCTCGGATGCAGCATGCCGGAGGCCAGCGTGAGGACGAGGCCCGCGAGCGAGGCGGCGACGACGGTCCACAGCGGCCGGGTCTCGGAGTCGGTGCGGCGGCGGGCGAGGAGGAAGGCGACCCCCGCGGCGACGGCGGTCAGCAGGCCTAGCGCCGGCGCCGAGGGATTGAGCGTGAAGGCGGCCATGGCCAGGGCGTCGACGGGATCGAGCCTCGCGTGCCAGGCGACGTCGGTCGCGGCGAAAGCCGCGAGGCGCGGGGCGTGCCAGGCGACCCAGGCGGCGGCGGGGGCGAAGGCCAGCGCCGCGGGCCAGGTGCGCAGCGCCATCCCGCGGTGCAGTGCGAGGAAGGCGAGGCCCTGCACGGCGGTGACGATCGCGGCGTAGTAGTGGGTCAGGATGGCCAGTGAGCCGAGCGTGGCCCAGGCCAGGGCGGTGCGGGTCGCAGGCTTGCGGATCAGCTCGGCAAAGGCCAGGCATTGGGCGACCGACAGCGCCAGCAGCAGGCCGTAGGGGCGGCCGGCCAGGAAGATGTCGATCCCCCACCAGGCGAAGATCACCGCGGCGAAGGCCAGCCGGCCGTCGAAGGTCAGGCCGGGCGCGCGGCGGGCCAGCGGCCAGGCCGCGGCGGCCGCGACGGCGATCAGCCCCGGCAGCCGCAGCGCCAGATCGGACGCCCCCGCGACCGCCGTCCAGGCGTGCAGCAACAGCTCATAGAGCGGGGCGTTGGTGTCGACGCGAGCCTCGTGGACGACGCTGCCCCAGTCCGGCGCGCGGGCGACGGCGAGCCCCCAGGCCTCGTCGAACCACAGGGGCTCGGCGGCCGCCAGCCACACCCGTTGGACGATGAGGGCGATGGCGGCCGCGGCCAGGACGGCCAGCGCCAGCGGTCGCGCGCGCCGGGCGGGCGGACTTGCGGTCGGCGTGGCGCGCGTCCGGCTCATCCCTGCATCCTGGACCCCGGCCGTTAATCCAAGATTTGCCGCGGCCGCCGATGATGGGCGCTCAAGTCTCCGGAGCGTCCCCGTCGTGCCGTCCCTGGTCCATTTCCTCGCCGATGATGCGCGCGGCCTGTGGCAATCGCTGGTCGCGCTGGCGTTCGGCGGGGTGTTCTTTGCCGGCCTTGCCCGGCTGGCCAAGCCCCGGACCTGGGTCGCCGACGGCAGGGCGGCGCTGCCGGAAACCCGCGTCAATGCGGTGCTGTCGGTGGTCGACCAGCTGACCGTCACACCGGCGGTCGCGGTGTTCATCGCCTGGATGGGCACGCGGCTGCGCGAACACGGCCTGCAGCTGGCCGCGCCGGAAATCTGGGCGTCCATCGGCCCGGCGCCGACCTTCCTCGTCACGGTCTTCACGGGCGACTTCATCGGCTATTGGCGCCACCGCGCGCAGCATTCGAAATGGCTGTGGCCGGCGCACGCCATCCACCATTCGGACACCCGGCTCACCTGGTTCTCGCTGGAGCGGATGCATCCGATCGACCGCCTCGGATCGGCGCTCGACACGGTCATCCTGGCGGCGCTCGGCTTCCCGTTCTGGGCCCAGGCCGGAAACGTCTTCGTCCGCCACTACTACGGCTATTTCATCCACGCCGACGTGCCGTGGACCTATGGCCGCGGCAGCTGGGTGTTCAACACGCCGGTCATGCACCGCTGGCACCACGCGCGCGACGTGGCGGGCTCGGGCTCGAACTTCGCCACCGTGTTCTCGGTGTTCGACCGGGCGTTCGGCACCTTCCACCAGCCGGGCCCCTGCGACGTGGCCTTAGGCGTGCGGGAGGACATGGGCCGAGGCGCGATGGGCCAGTACCTGCATCCGTTCCGGGCCTGGCGGGCGGCGATCCGGTCCGCGCGGGCGACCGCGATCCTGCCCGCCGAATAGGGCGCTTGACTCTCAAATAAGTATTCACTTATGAATGAGGCGTGAGCTATCTGCCCGCCTCAGACGTGTTCCGCGTGCTCGCCGACCCCACCCGGCGCGGCCTCTTCGAGCGCCTGGCGCACGACGGCGAGCTGTCGGTGGCGGCGCTCACCGCCGGCGCCGGCGTGTCCCAGCCGGCGGTCTCGCAACACCTGGCGGCGCTGAAGGGCGCGGGTCTGGTCGGCGAGACCCGGGCCGGCCGCTCGACGCTCTACCGGGTCGATCCGCAGGGGCTGAAGCCGCTGGTCGACTGGCTCGCCCACTATTCGGTCTTCTGGCGCGACCGGTTCGATGCGCTCGAAGCCCTGCTCAAGGAGATGGAGGACGACGGATGAGCGAGACGATCGAAGCGCGCAGCATCGTGGTGGAGCGGAGCTACGCCCACGCCCCGGCGAAGCTGTGGCGCGCGCTGACCGAGGGCGACCTTCTGGCGCGCTGGATCATGGCGAACGACTTCGCGCCGGAGGCCGGCCGCCGCTTCGCTTTCCGCACCGAGCCCGTGGGCCACTGGAACGGCGTCGTGCAGTGCGAGGTGCTGGAGATCACCCCGCCCAGCCGGCTGGTGCTCCGCTGGGGCGACGGTACGCCCGACGGCGGGGGGATCGTCACGACGGTCGCCTTCACGCTCACGCCCGAGGGCGCCGGCGCGCACCTGCGAATGGAGCAGTCCGGCTTCACGCCCGATCAGGAGCAGAACCGCCGCGGCGCCCAGTTCGGCTGGACGAAGATGATGGAGGGCCTCGACGGCCTGCTGGCGGAGATCGACGCATGAGCGGCGCGGCGGTCTCCTTGAACTGGAACGCCTGGATCCGGCGGATCCACCGCTGGCTGTCGATCGCCTTCACCTTGGCGGTGATCGTCAACCTGGTCGCGCTGGCGCGGCAGGCGCAGGCCGTCTGGATCGGGCTGATGGCCCTCTTGCCGTTGGTCCTGCTGCTCGCGAGCGGCCTCTACCTGTTCGCCCTGCCGTACGTCACGAAGTGGCGCGGCGGCGGCGCCTAGCCCGCGCCGCCGTCAGCTCCGCAGCTTCGCGCCCACGGCCTTCTCGGCCACCGCAACGATCCTGGCCGACAGGGCCTCGATCTCGGCGTCGGTCAGGGTCTTCTCGCGCGGCTGGATCGTGACCTCGACGGCGATGGACTTGTGGCCCTCCGGCACGCCCGCGCCCTGGTAGAGGTCGAACACGCGCGCGCCCTCTATGAGCTGCTTGTCGACGCCAAGGATCGGTCTGACGAGGTCGCCGGCCGGAGTGGCCTGGTCGACCACGAAGGCGAAGTCGCGGGTGAGCGGCATGAACGGCGAGAGCGCCAGCGCCGGGCGGGTCTTGACCGCTTTCTTCTTGGGCTCGGGAATGGCCTCCAGCACCAGCTCGAAGGCGAGCATCGGCCCTTCGGCGTCCAATGCCTTCAGGATGCGCGGATGCACCTCGCCGAACTCGGCCACCACCGTCTTGGGGCCAAGCTGCAGGCGGGCCGAACGGCCGGGATGCCACCAGGGCGAGGCCTGGCCCTGGACGATCTGCAGGGCGGGCGCGCCAAGCTCGTCCAGCAGGGCCGTCAGGTCCGCCTTGAGGGAAAACAGCGGATCGGGCTGGCCCTTGGCCCAGGTCTTGGGCGGATGCGGCGCCACGACGGCCGCGACGGCCGTCACCTGATCGCCCGGCTGGTCGCCGCGATAGAGCGGGCCCACCTCGAACAGGGCTGCGTCGGCGAAGCCGCGCCGCGCATTGCGCTGCGCCGCCTCGATCAGGTTCGGCAGGATCGAGGGCCGCATGCAGTCGAGGTCCGAGGCGATCGGGTTGGTCAGCACCAGCTCCGCCTGGCCGCCGCCGAACAGCGCGGCCCATTCGCGGCGCAGGAAGCTCCAGGTCAGCGCCTCGTCGTAGCCGCGGGCCGCCAGCGTCCGCCGGGCATGGCTCATGCGGGTCTGGCGCACGGTCAGCATGCCGCCGGACGGGCGCTCGATCTGCGGCAGGGATTCCGACGGCAGGTTCGGATAGCCGGCGATGCGGGTCACCTCCTCGACGAGGTCGGCCTTGCCCTCGACATCGCGCCGCCAGCTCGGCGGCTGGACCTCGTCGCCCTTCAGCCCGAAGCCGAGGTCACCCAGGATCGCGTCGATCTTCTGGCGCGGCAGCTCGATGCCGCCCAGCTTCTTCACGTAGCTGCGGTCGAAGGCGAAGGCCGGCCGCGGAGCCGGCGGCTCGCCGGCCAGACGCAACTCCGAGGCCTCGCCGCCGCAGAACTCGAGGATCAGCGCCGTGGCGAGCTCCAGGCCCCAGGTGCAGGAGGCGGGATCGACGCCGCGGGCGAAGCGGTATTGCGCATCGGAGATGATCCCCAGCGTGCGGCCGGTCTGTGCGCTGCGGAGCGGATCGAACCAGGCGCATTCGACGAAGACCTCGGTGGTGGCTTCGGTGACCTTGGTGCTCTCGCCGCCCATGACCCCGCCCAGGCCGATGGCGCCGGAGCCGTCGGCGATGACGCAAACCTCCTCGTCCACGCGGTAGGTCTTGCCGTCGAGGGCCTCGACCTGCTCGCCGGGACGGCCGAGCCGCGCCTCGATGAAACCGCCCTGCAGGGTCTTGGCGTCATAGACGTGCAGCGGCCGGCAGCGGTCGTGGGTCAGGAAGTTGGTGACGTCCACCAGGGCGTTGATCGGCCGAAGCCCAACAGACACCAGCCGCTGTTGCAGCCAGGCGGGCGAAGGGCCGTTCTTCACGCCCTTGATCAGCCGCCCGGCGAAGGCGGCGCAGGCCTCGCCGTCGACCCTGATCTCGATCGGCTCGGCGAGCTTCCCGGGGACCGGCTGCACGGGCTTGTCCTTGAGCTTGCCCAGGCCGGCCGCGGCGAGATCGCGCGCGATGCCGGCCACGCCCAGCCAGTCCGGGCGGTTCGGGGTCACCTCGAAGTCGATGACGGCTTCCAGGCCGAAGGCCTCGGCCGCGCTCGCGCCGACCTTCAGGGCGTCGGGCAGCTCGACGATGCCCTCGGCGTCCTCGGCCACCTCCAGCTCGCGGCCCGAGCAGAGCATGCCGTTGGAGACCACGCCGCGAACGGGGCGCGCCTCCAGGGTGACGCCCGAGCCCGGCACATAGGCGCCGATCGGGGCATAGATGGTGGTCAGCCCGGCCCGCGCATTGGCGGCGCCGCAGACGATCTCCTTGCGGCCATCGACGGTGTCCACCTGGCAAACCCGCAGGCGGTCGGCGTTGGGGTGCTGGTGGGCCTCAACGATCTTGGCGACCGTGAACTTCGCCAGCTTGGCGGCCGGGTCGTCCACATGCTCGACCTCGAGGCCGGCCATGGTCATGGCCTCGGCGACCTCGTCGACCGTCGCGTCGGTGTCGAGATGCTGCTTGAGCCAGGAGAGGGTGAATTTCATCGCTCGGCTCCTTCGCCGATGATCTCGACCAGGCGGAATCGCTCGCACCAGACCAGCATGTCCGGGGCGAAACCGCCGTTGCGGGTGAAATAGGCGCGGTGACCGGCCCGCCAGTCTTCCAGGCAGGTGTCGCCCTCACCTTCGGCGGCCGCGAAGTCCCAGCCGACATCGCAAAAACGCGCCTGCTCCAGGCTGACGGTCTCGATGACCGCGCGTGGCCGCCCGGCGCCGTCCTTGGCGACCATGCGCTTGCCGACTTCCGTTTGCTGGCCCTCGGCGATCGACCAGCAGCTGGCGGTCTTGGCGCCGGCCAGCACGAAGCCGAGCAGCTCGTCGGCCATCGTCGGGCTGTCGCCGAAGGCGAAGCTTTCCAGCGACCGCCAGTCCTCGACCCCAGCCATCACGAGAGCCCCGTCGCCGGGCTCGGCGCGGCGAAGGCCGAGAAGCCGTAGTGCTCGATCCAGCGCACGTCGCCGGCGAACATGTCGCGCAGGTCGGGCATGCCGTATTTCAGCGCCCCCAGCCGGTCGACGCCGAGGCCGAAGGCGAAACCCTGCCACTCGTCGGGATCGAGGCCGCAGGTCCGAAGGATGTTGGGATGCACCATCCCGCCGCCCAGGATCTCCAGCCAGTCGGAGCCCTCGCCGATCTTGATGGAGCCTCCCGAGCGGTCGCACTGCACGTCCATCTCGGCGCTCGGCTCTGTGAACGGGAAGTGGTGCGGGCGGAAGCGGGTGACCACCGCCTCGGTCTCGAAGAACCGGCGGCAGAAGGTCTCCAGCGTCCATTTCAGGTGGCCCATGTGGATGGCGCGGTCGATGACCAGGCCCTCCATCTGGTGGAACATCGGGGTGTGGGTGGCGTCGCTGTCGGAGCGATAGACGCGGCCCGGCACGATCACGCGGATCGGCGGCGCCTGGCCGCTGGCGACCCAGCTCGGGACGTCGTGGTTCGCCCCGCGCTGCATCACCCGTATCTGCACGGGGCTGGTGTGGGTGCGCAGCAGCTTGCGCTCGCCGCTCGCATCCTGCGGCAGCCAGAAGGTGTCATGCATCTCCCGCGCCGGGTGCTTGGGCGGGAAGTTCAGCGCCGTGAAGTTGTGGAAATCGTCCTCGATGTCCGGCCCTTCGGCCAGCGCGAAGCCCATCTCGGCGAAGATGGCGATCATCTCGTCCATGGTCTGCATGGTCGGATGGACATGGCCGCGCCGCTGCGGCGGGGCGGGCAGGGTCAGGTCGACGTGCTCGGCGGCGAGCCTGGCGTCGAGCTCGGCGGCCTCCAGCTCGGCCTTGCGCGCGGCGATGGCGGCGGCGACCGCGTCGCGCAGGCCGTTGATCAGGGGTCCCTGCTCGCGGCGCTCGTCGGGGCTCATCTTGCCGAGACCCTTGAGCAGCTCGGAGACGGAGCCCGCCTTGCCCAACGCCTCGACGCGCAGGGCCTCCAGCTCTGCGGAGTCCTTCGCCGCGGCGGCGCGCACGGTCAGCTCGGCTTGCAATCGGTTCAGATCGGTCATTGGCGGCTGTCCTAGCCTTCAGGCTTCACGGGGTGAAGGGGGCCAGCAAAAAGCCCCCCGGCGGTTCGGCCGGAGGGCTCTTGGAATGCTCAGGTCTGTTTGGACCCTCAGCCTCTAAGCCAGCGCGGCGCGAACCTTGTCGGCGATGGCCTTGAAAGCGGTCGGATCGGCGCCGGCGATGTCGGCGAGGACCTTGCGGTCGATATCGATCCCGGCCTTCTCAAGGCCGAAGATAAATCGGGAATAGGTGAAGCCTTCCAGGCGCGCCGCGGCGTTGATCCGCTGGATCCACAGCGCGCGGAAGCTGCGCTTGCGGACCTTGCGGTCGCGGTAGGCGTACTGGCCGGCCTTGTCCACGGCCGCCTTGGCGGTGCGGATGGTGTTCTTGCGGCGGCCGTAGAAGCCCTTGGCTTGTTCCAGGACCTTCTTGTGCCGGGCGTGGGCGACGACGCCCCTCTTTACGCGTGCCATCTGTCAGGGCTCCCCTTAGAGGCCGTACGGCATGAAGACCTTGATGAGCTTGGCGTCGGCCTCGCTCATCACCTTCGTGCCGCGGTTCTGGCGGATGTACTTCGCGTTGTGGCTGATCAGGCGGTGGCGCTTGCCGGCGACGCCGGCCTTCAGCTTTCCAGACGCCGTCATCTTGAAGCGCTTCTTCACGCCCGACTTGGTCTTCAGTTTGGGCATTTCACGTCGGAGCCGAAGCCCCGCCTTCTGGTCGTGTTGATGGACCGCCATGGCATGCCTTTGGCCAGGCGGTCCCAAAGAGCGGCGGCATTTACGCGAAACAGGCGCTGAGCGCAATATTCCACAACCGCTCAGCTCGCCGGCCCCCTCTGCCGCTGCGCCCAGGTCAGCACGCCCATGCCGGCCAGAGTCGAGAGCAGGGAGCCTGCGATGACGCCCGCCCGCACCTGGCCCTGGGCCAGGCCGCCCTGCGGGAAGGCCAGCTCGCCGATGAACAGGCTCATGGTGAAGCCGATGCCGGTGAGCAGGCTCATGCCGAACAGCTCGACCCACTTGGTGCCCATGGGCCGCCGGGCGATCTTCAGGCCGCAGATCAGCGCGATGGCGCCGAACACGCCCAGCGGCTTGCCGAGGAAGAGGGCGGCGGCGACGCCCAGCGCCACCGGTCCGAAGATGTCGTCCATCTGCAGGCGGCCGAAGTCGAAGCCGGCCGCGCAGAAGGCGAACAGCGGCAGGATCAGGAAGGCCACGTAGGGGTGGAGGCTCTCCATAAAGTCCTCCAGCACCCCGGGCCGGCCGGGTTTGCGGGGCTCGATGGGGATGGCCATGGCCGCCGCGACGCCGGCCACCGAGGTCGATACGCCCGACTTCAGGGTGAAGGCCCAGACCAGCACGAAGCCGATCACATAGAACAGGTAGGGCGCGGCCCGCCAGCGCATCAGCAGGCCCATCAGCGCCAGGGCGGCCAGCGCCGCTGCGATGGCCGCGATCCGGATGTGGTGGGTGAACACCGCCCCGATCACCGCCACGGCGCCGAGGTCGTCGACGATGGCGAGCGTCAGCAGGAACACTCGCAGGGTCGAAGGCAGCCTCGGTCCGGCTACGGCGAGGGCGGCCATGGCGAAGGCGATGTCGGTGGCGATGGGCGTCGGCCAGGCCTGCGGCGCGCCGCCCGCGCCCAGGTTGAAGCCCAGATAGACCAGGGCTGGGACGGCCATGCCGCCGAGCGCCGCCAGGATCGGCAGGGCGAGGCGGCGGGGATTGGCCAGCTCGCCGCGCAGCACCTCGTATTTAATCTCCAGGCCGACGACGAAGAAGAACACCGCCATCAGGCCCTGTTTGACCCAGTCCAGCACCGGATAGGTCTCGGCGAAGCCGCCGATCTGGATGGTGAAGGGCGCCTGCAGGAAGCGGAAATAGAGGCCGTCGGCGGGCGAATTGGCCATGACGATGCCGGCCAGCGCCGCGGCCGCCAGGATGAGGCCCGAGGCGCTCTCGGTCTTCAGGAAGTCCAGCGTGATGCGCTTGGCCATGGCGCTTGGCTAGCACGGCCCTTGCGCGCAATCGACGGCAACCGGTTAGAGTGCCGCCGACCAGAGCCGGAGGGATCCCATGAGACTGTCGAAGCCCCGCATCGCCCCGCTGACGGACGCCGAACTGACGCCCGAGCAGGCCGAGGCGCTGGAGGCCTTCCGGCCCGGCCCCGTGCTCAACATCTTCCGCACCCTGGCCCATGCGCCCAAGGCGCTCAGCCGGTTCAACAGCTGGGGCGGCTATATCCTGTCGCGGCGCAACGACCTGCCGGCCCGCGAGCGGGAGATCGTGATCCTGCGCACCGGCTACCTGTGCAAGTCTGGCTACGAATGGACCCAGCACGTCCGCATCGGCCTGCGCGAGGGCCTGACCGAGGGCGAAATCGCGCGGATCAAGGACGGCGCCCACGCCGGCTGGAGCCCCGCCGACGCCGCCCTGATCCAGGCCAGCGACGAGCTGCACGCCGAGCAGTTCATCGGCGACGCCACCTGGGGCGACCTGCGCAAGCACTTCAGCGAAAAGCAGTGCATGGACGTGGTGTTCACCGCCGCGCAGTACACCCAGGTCTCGATGTTCCTGAACACCTTCGGGGTGCAGCTCGACCAGGGCCTGACGCTCGATCCGGACCTGAAGGGCTTCTGACCGTGGCCGCCAAAGCCATTGGCCGACTCGAGGGCAAGCGCGCCATCGTCATGGGCGCGGGCCAGACGCCGGGCGAGACGATCGGCAACGGCCGGGCCATGGCGCTGCTGTTCGCGGCCGAGGGCGCTCAGGTGCTGTGCGTCGACCGCATCGGCGAGCGCGCCGAGGAGACCGCCGCCATGATCGCCAAGGATGGCGGCAAGGCCTTTGCGCGGCAGGCGGACATCGTGAAGGAAACCGACTGCGTGGGCGTGGTCGCCGCGGCCATGGAGCGCTGGGGCGGCTTCGACATCCTGGTCAACAACGTCGGCATCGGCGGCGGCGACGCGCCCGCGCACCGGGCGGAGGAACAGGCCTTCGACCGCATCCTCTCGGTGAACCTGAAGGGCATGTGGCTGATGACCAAGGTCGCGCTGGGCGTGCTGCGCGAACAGGGCTCCGGCGCCATCGTCAACATCTCGTCCCTGGCGGCGGTCGCCGGCGGCGTCCAGGTCGCCTATGAGGTCTCCAAGGCCGGCGTGAACCGGCTGACCACCAGCGTGGCGCAGGCCAACGCCAAGCACGGCGTCCGCTGCAACGCCATCATGCCGGGGCTGATGGATACGCCGATGGCCGTGGCGGGCATCGCACAGGCGCGCGGCGAGACGCAGGATCGGGTGCGCGAGCGCCGTAACGCCCAGGTGCCGCTGGGCGGCAAGATGGGCACCGCGTGGGACACCGCCTACGCCGCGCTGTTCCTGGCGTCGGACGAGGCGAAATTCATCACCGGCGCGATCCTGCCGGTGGACGGCGGCATGGGCGTGCGGATCGGCTGAAGCCGTTCACCAACGGGTAAGGCCAACGCCTACACCTTCCGGCTGCAGGGGAGCTGCCATGAGTGACACGGCGTTCGAGTCCAAGGTTTCGGGAATTTTCGCCCGCATGGAGCAGCGGCTGGCCAGCCGGCTGGCCGTCGAGAAGGCCAGGACCGACAATCTTCAGTCGCAGGACACCCGCCGCGTCGCCTTCATCCTCACCGAGGCCATCGAGGCCGAGCTGGCGCCGGCGGTGAAGCAGGCGCTGGCCTCCTACGATGAGGCCATCAACCGCCCGATGCTGCCCAACGAACGCTGGGAGCACCAGCTGGTCCAGAAGATCGGCCAGGCGGTGGACGCCTCGATCAAGCTCGCCTTGACCGTCGATCGCGAAGCCCATCCCTGGAAGCCGCTGCTGACGGCGGAGGGGCCGAAGATCCGCGCGCGGCTGGCGGAGACCGCCGAGCAGCACTTCGCCGCGCTCGGCAAGGTGCGCGGCCGCCGGCGCGGCGCCGCGTCGGGCGTGCCGGACTGGATGGTCTGGGTGGCGTTGTTCGCGGCGGGCCTGGTGGCCGGGCTCCTGCTGGCGCGCCTGCTGCGCTGACCGCCTCTGTCCCCCGGCGCCGGGAGAGGCGGTGCTTGCCCCTGGCGGCGGAAGCCCCAATGTGGCGCTTAGATGCCGCTCGCGCCCGCCTATCGCCCTGATCCGAAGTTCCCGGAGCTGGGGCCCGAGTTCGCCGATCCGGTGGAGGCGGCGGCGTTTCCGCAGACCATCCTGCGCTATCGCAACGACCGGGCGGCCGCCACCGTCGGGCTGGACGGTCTGACCGACGTGGAATGGATCGCCCACTTCGGCCGTTTCGAGCCGCTGCCGAACAACATCGCCCCGCCGCTGGCCCAGCGGTATCACGGCCACCAGTTCCGGGTTTACAACCCCGAGCTCGGCGACGGACGCGGCTTCCTGTTCGCCCAGCTGCGGGAGGCGCAGACGGGCCGCTTGCTGGACCTCGGCACCAAGGGCTCGGGGGAGACGCCGTGGTCGCGGCAGGGCGACGGCCGGCTGACGCTGAAGGGCGGCGTGCGCGAGGTGCTGGCGACCGCCATGCTCGAGGCGCTGGGCGTGCCGACCTCCCGGTCGTTCTCCCTGATCGAGACGGGGGAGGCGCTGCAGCGGACCGACGAGCCGTCGCCGACCCGGGCCTCGGTGCTGGTGCGGCTGTCGCACGGCCACATCCGCTTCGGCACCTTCCAGAGGCAGGCGTTCTTCGAGAAGGGCGAGGCGATCACGGCCCTCGTCGACCATGTGGTCGCCAACTACTACCCGCGGCTCGGCGGGGCGAACGACAGGCCGACGGCGCTGCTGGCCGACGTGGTGAAGCGCTCCGCCCGCCTCGCCGCGCGCTGGATGGCGGCGGGCTTCGTGCACGGCGTGCTCAACACCGACAACATGAGCATCACCGGCGAGAGCTTCGACTACGGCCCCTACCGCTTCCTGCCGCGCAACGACCCGAACTTCACGGCGGCCTATTTCGACAGCGCCGGCCTGTATGCCTTCGGCCGCCAGCCCGAGGCGGTCTTCTGGAACCTGCAGCAGCTGGCGGGCTCGCTCAGCCTGGTGAGCGGCAGCGACCCGCTGATCGAGGCGTTGAACGGCTTCGGTGCTGCCTACCGGCGCGAGCTGATCGCGGCCATGCTCGACCGGCTGGGGCTGAAAGCCCAGGGCGAGCAGGCCGACGCGAGCTTCCTGCAGGCGGTGTTCAAGGCGATCGCGGCGGGTTCGGAGCCGCTGCGCTGGGAGCCGTTCTTCTTCGACTGGTTCTGCAAGGACGAGGCCCGCGCGCTCGCCGGGCCGCGCGGCTGGCTCTACCAGACCGAGGGCTTCGCGGACTTCCGCCGCCTGCTGGAGCCCTATGAGCCGGATCGGCCCGGGCGGCTGGGCCATCCCTACTTCGCGAACGCCGAGCCGGAGGAGCTGCTCTACGACGAGATCGAGGCGATCTGGGCCGCCATCGCCGAGACCGACGACTGGTCGCCCTTCGAAGCCAAGCTGGGCGCCATCGACGCGGCCCGCCGCGCCTGGGGCCTGCCCTCGCAGCAGAGCTACGCGGGAGCCTGAGCGGCCTTCGGGCGTGACGCCCATTGGGCGAGGACCACGCCGCCCAGCGCCACGCCGGCGCCCAGCGCCTGCAGCGGCCCGATGGCTTCGGCGAACAGCAGGTAGCCCAGCCAGGCCGCCACCACCGGCTGCACCAGCACCACCACCGAGGCCGTCGAGGTCGGCAGCCGTCCCATGGCCCAGGCGATGGAGCCCTGGCCGGCGACATGCATCAGGCCGAGGCCTGCGCAGGCGCCCAGCCCGAGCAGGGTGGTGGGCAGCAATTGTTCGCGCAGCAGCAGGGCGGCGATCAGCATCAGGGGCGCGCCCACGACGCTGGACCAGAACATCAGCCGGCTCGCGCCCTCGGTCCTGCGGCCCTGGCCGATGGCCAGCATGTAGAGCGCGTACCAGAAGGCGGTGGTCACCGAGAGCAGGTTGCCGAGCGGCGGATCGACGCCCGGCCCGCCGCCCTTCTCCAGGGCCATCATCCAAGAGCCGCCAACCGCCACGGCGACCGCCAGCAGGAACAGTGGCCGCGGCCGCTGCTTGAGGAAGATCCAGGCGAAGGCGGTGACCACCACGGGCGTCAGGTTGGAGAGCACCGTGGCGTTGGTGACCGAGGTGTATTTGATGCCGTAATGCCAGAAGCCCAGGTCGAGGGCGAACATCACGCCGGCGACCAGCGCGATGCGCGACGGCGCCTTCAGCGGCCCGTTCGCCCGGCGGGTCATCAGCGCCAGGATCGGCAGGGCGACCGCCAGCCGCCACAGCCCCGCGGCCGCGGGCCCGGTGGTGGTCAGGCGCACCAGGATCGGCGACAGGCCGATGACGCAGGCGCCGAACAGCAGCACCGCGATGGCCTGCCAGCGCGGCGCCTCGGCCTGCGTGATGGTCGCCTCAGCCAAATCCCAACTCCCGCCGAATCTGCGCCGCGGTCATACCGCGCTCGCGCAACTCGCGCAGCGTCTCGGCCCTGTCGCGCTTGGCGAAGCGCTTGCCGTCAGGGCCGGCGAGCAGTTGGTGGTGGCGATAGATCGGGGTCGGCAGGCCGAGCAGGGCCTGTAGCAGGCGCTGGACATGGGCGGCCTCGAACAGGTCCTGGCCGCGGATCACGTGAGTGACGCCCTGGCCGGCGTCGTCGACGACGACGGCAAGATGATAGGCGACGCCCACGTCCTTGCGCGCCAGCACCACGTCGCCGCCGAGCTGCGGCCGCGCCGCGATCAGGCCGTGCTCGCCGGCCGGACCCCGGCCCTCTTCCTGGAAGGTCAGGGCTTCGAAACCGCCTAGGGCGCGTTCGGCGTGCTCGAGGGAAAGGCGCCAGGCGTAGGGCTCGCCGGCCGCCAGGCGGCGCTCTTCTTCGGCCGGCGGCAGGGCTCGGCCGCGGAAGGCTTCCATGGCGCCGTGCGGGGCGCTTTCGATCGCCTCAGCGATCTCGCGCCGCGTGCGGAAGCAGCGGTAGAGCAAGGACCGCTCGGCGAGTTCGCGCAGCGCCCTGGCGTAGTCCTCCATGTGGTCGGACTGGCGCCGCACCGGGGTTTCCCAGGTCAGGCCCAGCCAGGCGAGGTCCTCATGGATCGCCGCCTCATACTCCGGCCGGCAGCGCGTCCGGTCGATGTCCTCGATGCGCAGCAGGAAGCGGCCGCCTGCGTCCTTGGCGGCCTCGAAGGCGGTGAGCGCGGAAAAGCCGTGGCCCCGATGCAGGTAGCCGGTGGGCGAGGGGGCGAAGCGGGTGACGAACACCCAGCCTGATTAGTCGTGACTGGCGTGCGGGAACAGGCCGAGGTGCGCAAAGATCGCGCGCAGGAACGGCACCTCGCCGCCCAGCTCCTGCTTCAGGTGCTCGAACTGCTTGAACCCGGCCATCTCGGCCAGGCCGTGGGCGGCGCACCAGGCGGCTGTCGTGGCCAGCTCAAGGTCGACGGTGGCGGTCGGATCGGCGCCCAGCTCGATCATGGTGTCGCGCACCTTGCAGTAGGCGCTGTCGTCGCCGTGCTGCATCTGATCGGGCAGGGCCTCGTTGTCCCGCGCGGCGTCGTACATGACGCGGTAGAGCGCGGGATTCTCGCGGGCGAAGCAGACATAGGCGATCCCCAGCGCGGTCAGCTTGCCGCGGGGCTCCGCCTCCGCCTTGGCCTTGGCCATGGCCGCGTCGAGCATCTGCCAGCCCTCGTCGGCGATGGCGTCCAACAGTTCGGCCTTGTCCTTGAAGTGGTGGTAGGGCGCGGCCGGGCTGACGCCGGCCTCCCTCGCCACAGCGCGCAGCGAGAGCGCCGTCGGGCCCTCGGCTTCCAGGATCCGGCGGGCCGCGTCCACGAGGGCGCGGCGCAGGTCGCCGTGGTGATAGGGCCGGGATTCGGCGGTTTGAGATTCTCTCATCGCAGCTTCACTTTAATCGATATCTGGACGACGTAAAGATATCTTGACGCCGTTTAGATGGGAGGTATCTTAGCATTGTTCAAATAGCAAACGCCCTCACATCCCGAGGGTTCACGTCAAAGGTGTGTGCGCCATGTCCCTCACGATCTTCGAAGGCTTCTTCGACCGCCTCGCCCCGGCCCTGCTGCTGGTCCTGGGCTTCGCCTCCGCCGCCGCCGTGGCGGGTGTCGGCGCCTAGGACACAGTCGGCGGTTTCATTTGCTGCAGCGCAGCAATCCAATCTTGACGGCGCTTAGACCGTACCTATCTAAGCGTCGCCACAAGAAAACATCCTCCGCTCCCTCGGAGGTCCAACTCAAAAAGGTGTGTGTCATGTCTCTCGCCGATTTCGAGCGTCTGTTCGACCGGATCGCCCCGGCGCTCTTGCTGTTCCTCGGCCTCGCGTCCGCCGGCGCCTTCGCGGTGGTCGGCGCCTAAACCTCCCCTTAGCCAAGCCGGGTGTAGAAAGGGGTCCCTCGCGGACCCCTTTTTCGTCCTGGGCGCACAGCCCATCGCGGATCCGCCCGGCAGCCCATTCATAAACGAATAGCTGCGCCGCAACATTCTCTATCTAGGCATTGTTCAGATAAGTGCTATCTAAGCATCGTCCAGATGGACATGCGGTTCGGAACCCCGGGCCGCCAACCACAGAAACGGAGTTCGACCATGTCGATCACCCTCAACCGCACGCTCGACGTCCTGGCATCCTGGGTCGTCGTCGCCCTGGGCCTGGCGCTCGCCGGCGCGACCGCCGCTGTCGGCGCCTAGTCCAAATGCAAGCCTGCTAGAGGCCTCGCCCGCCTTGACCCGGGCGGGGCCCGCGGCTCCCGAACCGGTGAGCCCGGCAGAGACCTCCGAGCAGACATGGAGATGTCTCAGAATCACTCGTATAGTGGGCCTGCAGCGGGGATCGCCGCACGCGATCAGCCGCCAGCGCATTCGCTGACGAGGGCTCGGTCTTCAGGTCAAGGTTCACTTCCATAGGCGTTACGCCGCGTATCCGGAGCTTCAGCCGTGCAGGTGCTTAGCCGCCCGCCGTCCGGCTGGCCCGCGTTGGTGTTGAACGCCGACTTCCGCCCGCTCTCCTACTACCCGCTGTCGCTATGGCCGTGGCAGGAGGTGATCAAGGCGGTGTTCCTGGACCGGGTCGACGTGGTCTCGACCTACGACCAGGTGGTCCACTCCCCGTCCTTCGAAATGCGCCTGCCGAGCGTCGTCTCGCTCAAGCACTACGTCACCCAGGACCGGCCGCCGGCCTTCACCCGGTTCAACCTGTTCCTGCGCGACGCCTTCTCCTGCCAGTACTGCCGCTCGACGGAGGAGCTGACCTTCGACCACGTGATCCCGCGCTCGCGGGGCGGGCGCACGACCTGGGAAAACATCGTCACCGCCTGCGCCCGCTGCAACCTGACCAAGGGCGGGCGCACGCCGCGCGAGGCGGCCATGCACCCCCGCCGCAGCCCGCGGCGGCCCAGCGCGCACGAGCTGCAGGAGCACGGCCGCAAGTTCCCGCCGCACCACCTGCACGAAAGCTGGCTCGACTACCTCTACTGGGACATCGAACTGGAAGCTTGAGCGGGCGGGGAACCGGGGCCGTGGTTGGCGAGTCTTGCGGCTCGGAAGGGAGCCCGCCATGACCGACATCGCCATTTCCGCCATAGACACCGCGCGGCTGGAGCCGGCGCCGATCCGGCCGGAGTGGATCGTGTCGGGGGATCCGCAGGCCCGCTGCGCCGAGTTGTCCCGCTCCGGCGACGGACTTGCGCTCTCCGCGGTCTGGGACTGCACCGCCGGCGAGTTCGACTGGACGTTCGGCGGCGACGAGACCGTGCACATCCTGCAAGGCGAGGTGGTGGTCCAGACGGCGGAGGGACCGCGCACCCTGCGGCCCGGCGACGTGGCGCTGTTCGCCGCCGGCTCGACCTGCCGCTGGCGGGTGCCGGTCTATGTGAAGAAGCTCGCCTTTTGCCGGGAGCCGACGCCGCGCGCGGCCGTGCTGGCGACCCAGGCGCTGCGCCGGCTGAAGCGCCTCGTCCGGCCAGGGGCGGCGCCCGTGGCTCGACCGCTGGCGCCGGCCGCCGCCTAGGCTGGCTCTCCGGCCGGCTGGCCGCGGTCGGCGATCTCCTTGGCGAGCCGACCCTGGAATTCCTCGGTGGAGTTGACCTTGGGCATCGGTCCGTCGGGCACGGGCGCGCCTAGGAATTCGCACAAGGGGGCCCAGCCGTCGGCCACCTCATAGACCAGCAGCCGCTCCGGCGGGATGACCTCGCGGACGCGGGCGTTGTGGGCCTTGAACACCGAGATCAGCTTGTCCTTGTCGTGCATCCGACGGTCGAACAGGTCGCCGACCACCTTCAGCACCATCTGCATCCAAGGGTCGGTGGAGTCGTCCGGCATGTCGCGGGCGAAGATGGTCGCCTGGGTGGACCTGAACCAGGCCTCGGGATCGCGCTCGGTGAGGATCACCTTGGCCTCGGGGTAGGCCTCGGCGAGCTCCTTGTAGTAGGTGGCGTTCGGCCAATCGACGGTCGAGCTATAGCCGGCGAAGATCTTCTCCCAGTCGGGATGGCCGTCGGCGACCTCGATCCACCAGAGCGGCGCCTGCGGGTTCTTGAACACCTCAACCATGTGATAGCAGGGACCAAATCCCAGCTGCTCAAGGGCGAGCTTGAGGGACATGGTCCCGGTGCGGCCGTAACCGGCCCCGATCACCTTCAGCGTCACGGCGTTTCCTCCCCGACATCCCTATTCTACGCCGGAGCCTGCGCCCGCGGATGCGGCGGCTCAAGTCTTTCAGCGGAAGATGTGGATGCCGCCCGTCGGGCCGCCGGGCGCCTCGGAAAGGCCGCGGATCTCCAGCGGCACGCGCCGCGCGCCGCACTGGCAGCGCAGGCGCGCCTCGAGCTGGGCGAGCGGCTGGCGCCTCATGCCCTGGCCGACCCACGGCGCCGGGTCGATCACCGCCTCACGGCCGCAGCCGCACACGGCCCAGAGGCTCGATCGGGCGACGAGCGCCTGGCCGAGCTTCAGGTCTTCGAAGGCGAATGCGGTGGTCCGGGCGGCATCGGTCATGTGAGACTCCATGTCCGGAACAAAAACAGAACTTTCGGACATGCGCGACTCCCCGGCGGCTGTACTTTCAGCCGGTCCGCAACCCTGTGGCGACGGATCGGCCATGGCTGAGCCTGCCGCGATTCACCGCGCGGGGAGATGGGCGATCGCGGGCGATCTACAGCTTTTCGCTGATCTTGATGGCGGCGCGGCAGCCGGTGCGGATCACCGCGGACAGCAGGGCGTAGCCGGGCGCGTCGCGGGCGCCTTCCTCGATGGCGAGGTCGCGGTGGGCCAGTTCCTCGGCGCGGAAGCGAGTGAGCTCGGCGACGAGTTCGGGCTCGCGGCCCTCCAGCTCGGCGATCTGGCCGCCGTAGTGCTCCTCGATGACCGTCTCGACGGCCTCGGTACAGGCGTGCGCCGCCTTGGCGCCCATCAAAGCCGTGCCCGCGCCCAGCGCGAAGCCCGCCAGCCGCCAGACCGGGGCGAGCGCGGTCGGCCGGACCTGGCGTTCGGTGAGCAGGCGGTCGAAGCGGGCCAGGTGTTCGGCCTCGTGGGCTTCCATCTCGGCGAGCTGGCCGGCGAGGCGCGCCTGGCCCGGCGCCTCGCCCAGCACCGCCCGCTGGCCGCGGTAGATGTGCACGGCCCCGAGCTCGCCGGCGTGGTCGACGCGCAGGATCTCGGCCAGCCGGGCGGCCATCGCCCCGCGCCCGGGACGCGGCGGGATGGGTTTCTCGGTCATCCGCGCGACCCCTCGCGCAGGGCGGCCATGGCGCTCAGGACGGCCAGGCTCAGGGAGGCGACCGCGTTCCAGCCGGCCATCGAGAGGCCGGCGAACACCCAGGCGGCCTGGTCGCAGGCCGGCGGGCGGATCTTCGCGCCGTTCAGCAGGTCCTGCATGGCGGTGGCGCTGACGCCGCCGGCGCCGCCGGCGCTGGAGCAGGTGGAGGGGCCCGGCCAGAACTTCCACTCCGCCCCGGCGTGGTAGACCGCGATGCCGCAGCCCGCCAGGAAGGCCAGCCCCAGCACCCAGCAGGAGAGCTGGCGCAGCCGCGGGGCGCCTGTCAGGCGGACCAGGATCATGAAGCCCAGCGCCAGGGCGCCGGCCACCCAATAGACTTCGCGCTGGCGCAGGCACAGCGTGCAGGGCTGGTAGCCGCCGAAGGTCTGGAAGCCATGGGCGATCGCCAGCATCAGGGCCGAGACGATCAGGGCGGCGAGGCGCCAGCGGTCGAGGACGGGAGCGAGCATCGTCTCTAGCTATAGACCTTAAGCGCCACGATCAGCAGCAGGACCACGACGCCCACCGCGGTGGCGACAAGACCCATCCGGCGCTCGATAAATTCCTGGATCGGTGCGCCGTAGCGCTTGATCAGCGCGGCTTCCAATCCGTAGCGGAGGCCGCGGACGATCAGCGAGACGCCCAGGAACAGCGGAAAGCTCACCCCCAGCAGGCCACAGGTGATCGCCGTGATCTTGTAGGGGATCGGGGTCGCGATGACCGCGGCGAGCCAGGGTCCGGCGGCGCTCTTCAGCTGGTCCATCGCGTCCGCGTGGCCGGTCAGCGACAGCAGCCAGTGGCCGACGGGTTGCAGGAAATGGCCGACCGCATAGCCGGTCGATCCGCCGAGGATCGAGCAGACCGCCGTGAGCGCCGCGTAGCGCATCGCCTTGTCGCGGTTGGCGAGGGCTACGGGCATCAGCAGGATGTCGACCGGAATCGGGAAGAAGACGCCTTCGGCGAACGCCACCGCGCCCAAGGCCAGGGCGGCGTGGCGTGAGCCCGCCAGGCTCATGACCCAATCGTAGGTTTTGCGCAGCATCGACGATCCGGCAGGGAGGCTTGGGCGTTCAGCTAGCAGGGCAGGGGGGCCTTGTCTCGCGGCTATCGCGAACTAGTTTCAGATGATACTAACTCCGTCGAACGGGAGATCATTCATGAACATCGAGGCGAAGCCCACAGACGGCGATCGGGGCCGCGATCTGTTCGAGAACCCCCTCGGCACCGACGGGTTCGAGTTCGTCGAATTCACCTCGCCGGAGCCGCAGCGCCTGAAGGGCCTGTTCGAGCTGATGGGCTTCACCGCCACGGCCAAGCACCGCTCCAAGAACGTGCTGCGGTTCCAGCAGGGCGACATCAACTTCATCCTCAACATGGAGCCGGTCGGCCAGCCGGCCGAGTTCCGCCAGGTCCACGGCCCCTCGGCCAACGCCATGGCCTTCCGCGTGAAGGACGCCGGCAAGGCGTTCAAGCTGGCGGTGGAGCGCGGCGCGACCGCGGTCAGCGGGCCGGTCGGACCGATGGAGCTGAACATCCCGGCCATCGAGGGGATCGGCGGCTCGCACCTCTATTTGGTCGACCGCTACGGCGCACAGGAGATCTACGACGTCGACTTCGTGGAGATCCCCGGGGCCAAGGCCGCCATGGCCGCCAACTCCCGGGGCCTGACCTACCTCGACCACCTGACCCACAATGTGCATCGCGGGCGGATGGCGCATTGGGCCGACTTCTACGAGAAGATTTTCAACTTCCGGGAGATTCGCTACTTCGACATCGAGGGCGCCCAGACCGGCCTGTTCTCGAAGGCCATGACCAGCCCGTGCGGCAAGATCCGCATCCCGCTGAACGAGAGCCAGGACGACCACTCGCAGATCGAGGAGTTCCTGCGCGAGTACCACGGCGAGGGCATCCAGCACGTGGCGCTGGGCACCGACGACATCTTCGCCTCGGTGGAGTCGATGCGCGAGCTGGGCGTGAAATTCCAGGACACGCCGGAGACCTATTACGAGCAGCTGGATGGCCGGGTGCCGGGTCACGGCGAGAACCTGCAGCGGCTGCGCGCCGACAAGATCCTGCTGGACGGCGCGCCCACCGAAGGCCAAGGCCTGCTGTTGCAGATCTTCACGGAAAACATGATCGGCCCGATCTTCTTCGAGCTGATCCAGCGCAAGGGCAACGAGGGTTTCGGCGAGGGCAACTTCAAGGCCCTGTTCGAGTCCATCGAGGCCGACCAGGTCCGCCGGGGCGTGCTGCCGGCGAAGGAGTAGCCGTCCGATGGCGAAGTGGGCGTTGGTGGCGCACGGCGGGGCGGGCGTCATCGCGCGCGGCCTGTTGAGCCCGGCGCAGGACGAGGCCTATCGCGAGGCCATGGGGCGGGTCGCGCAGGCCGGCGCGGCGGTGCTGAAGGCCGGCGGCGCGGCGCTCGACGCCGTCGAGGCCGCGATCCAGATCCTCGAGGACGATCCGCTGTTCAACGCCGGCCGCGGCGCGGTCTTCACGGCCGAAGGCGACATCGAGCTCGACGCCTCGATCATGGACGGGACGAGCCTGGCGGCCGGCGCCGTGGCGGGCCTGCGGCGCACGCGCCATCCGATCTCGGCGGCGCGCGCGGTGATGGCGCATTCGCCCCACGTGTTCCTAGGGGGAGAGGGCGCCGACGCCTTCGCCCGCAGCCGCGGGCTGGAGCAGGTCGATCCGTCGTTCTTCTTCACCGAGCGGCGATGGAAATCCCTGGTCCGCGAGCTGGAGCGTCAGGGGCTGGCCATCCCGCCCCGCCCCAGCGCACCGCCCGCCGGCCTCGATGAGCGCGCGGCCCTGGCGCATGACGAGGGCAAGCGCGGGACGGTGGGCGTCGTGGCGCTCGACACCGAAGGCGCCGTGGCCGCCGGCACCTCCACCGGCGGGGTCACCGCCAAGCGCTGGGGCCGGGTGGGCGATTCACCGATCATCGGGGCCGGGACCTACGCCACCCATGCCGCGGGCGCCGTCTCCTGCACCGGGGCGGGCGAATATTTCATCCGGCTGTCGGTGGCGCGCACCATCTGCGCCCTCGTGGAGCTGAAAGGCCTCACGCTACAGGACGCCGCCGACCAGGTGGTGCAGCGCGATCTCACCGGCCTGGGCGGCGAGGGCGGGGTGATCGCCGTCGCGCCCGATGGCCAGATGGCCTGGAGCTTCAACACCTCGGGCATGTACCGTGCGCGCGTGGCCGACGGCCAACCGCTGCAGGTGGGCATCTACAAGGACGATCCGTGATGGCGAACCGCAACTGGATCCCGGTGCGTGGCGCGCAAGGGCGGCATTCGCGCCAGGCCCATGCCGACATGCCGCAAGGCACCTATGAGCGGGAGATCTCGAAGGAGGGATTCTTCGGCCCCGCCGCCTTCATCCACCACCAGCGGCCGCCCACCGGCTGGAGCAAGTTCGAGGGGCCGCTGCGCCCGCGGGCCTTCGACCTGGCCCGGCTGAACGCCGCCGAACCCAGCCCCTGGGCCGCCGGCAAGGTGCTCTACAACAACGCCCTCGAGGTGCGGTTCTGGAAGCTGGCTGAGGCCATGCCGGCGCTGGCCCGCAACGCCGACGGCGACCAGTTGCTGTTCGTCCACCAGGGCAAGGGCGACCTGTTCAGCGACTATGGACACCTCGCCTACCGGGCCGGGGACTACCTCTACCTGCCGCGCGGGACCATGTGGCGGCTGACGCCGGCGAAGGATGCGTCCGGACCCACCGCCATCCTGATGATCCAGGCGACCAACACCCACTTCGGCCTGCCGGACAAGGGGCTGCTGGGCGGCCACGCCCTGTTCGATCCGGCCATGCTGCAGACGCCGGAGATGGACGAGGCCTTCCGCGCGCACCAGGCGGAGACGGGCGAGTTCACCGTCGAGATCAAGAAGCGCGGCGAGGTCTCCCGCGTGACCTACCCTTACAATCCCCTGGACGCGGTCGGCTGGCACGGCGACCTGGCGCCGGTGCGCCTCAACGTCGAGGACCTTCGGCCGGTGTCGAGCCACCGCTATCACCTGCCGCCGAGCGTCCACACGACCTTCCTGTCGGACCGCTTCGTGGTCTGCACCTTTGCGCCGCGGCCTTTCGAGACCGATCCGGGCGCTCTGAAGGTGCCGTTCTTCCACAACAACGACGACTACGACGAGGTGCTGTTTTACCACGCCGGCGACTTCTTCAGCCGCGACCACATCGAGGCCGGGATGATGACCTTTCACCCCTCCGGCTTCACCCACGGGCCGCACCCCAAGGCCCTGAAGAACATGCTCAGCCAGCCCAAGCCGGCGACCGACGAGTACGCCGTGATGATCGACGCGCGCGATCCGCTGGAGGTGGGCGAGGCCGCCGCCTCGGTGGAGAACCCGGCCTACGTCGACAGCTGGAAGGGCGCATGATCCTGCTTCGCCAAGGCTTCGGAGGACCTGTCCTTCGTAGCTCCCGTCTTCGCCAAGGCTTCGGCGGACGCGGCCGCGGGAGCGAAGAAGGATGAGCCTGGCCGACGATCTGGCGGATGCGGCGCGCGACGAGATCGATCGCGCCTGTACGCTGGCCTGGCGGGAGCTCGCCAAGCACACGCCGTGGGGTGACACCTTCGAGGGGTTCACGCCGCTCGGCCGCGCGGTCTGTTTCGAGCGCAGCTATCTGTGGGAAGGCCAGCCCGGCGAGGACATCCGCGTCGAGGTGCATGTCTACGAGTCGAAGGACTATGAGGCGGGGGTCCGGCTGACCCGCTCGATCAAGCGGGAGACGGTCTGAGGCATGAAGCTGGCATCGCTCAAGGGTGGCCGCGACGGGCGGCTGGTGGTGGTCTCGCGCGACCTCGCCTGGTTCACCGACGCCTGGCATATCGCGCCCACATTGCAAGCGGCGCTCGACCGCTGGGCGGCCTGCGAGGCGGACCTACGGGGCCTTGCGGAGAGCCTGGAGCACGGCGCCGTGCCGCGCGAACGTTTCCATGAACATGCGGCGGCGAGCCCCCTGCCGCGCGCCTTCCAGTGGGCCGACGGCTCGGCCTATGTGAACCACGTCCAGCTGGTCCGGCAGGCGCGGGGCGCGGAGATGCCCGACAGCTTCTGGACCGATCCGCTGATGTACCAGGGCGGCTCGGACGGCTTCCTGGGCCCCCGCGACCCGATCCCGCTGAAGGACGAGGCCTGGGGCTGCGACCTGGAGGGCGAGGTGGCGGTGATCACCGGGGACGTGCCGCTGGGCGCCGATCGCGACGCGGCGCTTTCGGCCGTGCGGCTGGTGATGCTGTGCAACGACGTGAGCCTTCGGAACCTGATCCCGGGTGAACTCGCCAAGAGCTTCGGCTTCTTCCAGTCCAAGCCCGCCTCGGCCTTTTCGCCGGTGGCGGTGACGCCCGAGGAACTCGCCGGCTGGCGCGACGGCAAGCTGCACGGGGCGCTGGAGGTGGAGGTCAACGGCAAGCCCTTGGGCGAGGCCGACGCCGGCGTCGACATGACCTTCGATTTCGGGACCCTGATCGCCCACGCCGCCAAGACGCGGGGCTTGAGCGCCGGGACCATCGTCGGCTCCGGAACGGTCTCGAACCGTGGACCGGACGGCGGGCCCGGCAAGCCGATGGGCGAGGGCGGTGTCGGCTATTCGTGCCTGGCCGAGGTCAGGACCATCGAGACGATCACCTCGGGCGCGCCCAAGACCCCGTTCCTCAAGGCCGGCGACACGGTGCGGATCGACATGCGCGACGCCAAGCGCCACTCGATTTTCGGGGCCATCGAACAGCAGGTCGTCGCCGTATGACCCTTCTTCGCCAAGGCTCCGAAGGGCTTGCCCTGCGAAGCCCGGCTGCCGGCGGAGCGGGGCTGAGGCTCGACGCCTATCTGCCCTATCGGCTGTCGGTGGCGTCGAACGCGGTCTCGGGGCTGATTTCGCGGGCCTACCAGGACCGCTTCGGTCTCAGCGTGCCGCAATGGCGGCTGATCTGCGTGCTGGCCGAGGACGGCGGAATGACCCAGGGCCAGCTGGTGGCCCGCACGGTCATGGACAAGGTCACCGTCAGCCGGGCCGCCCAGGGGCTGATCCGCCGGCATCTGGTGGCCCGCTCGGAGCACCATGCCGATGGCCGCAGTCACGTGCTCGCGCTCTCGCCCCAGGGGACGCGGCTCTACGCCGAGATCGCCCCCCTGGCGCTGGCCTACGAACAGGCGCTGATCGCCGGCCTCACCCCAGACGAGGTGGACGGCCTGAAGCGGCTGCTCGCGAAACTGCAGGCGAGCGCGACAGCCTTGGCCGAGACCGAGAACCTCTGAACGCTAGTGGATCATCGCCGGCTCAGGCCGGACGCTCCACCGATGCGACCCCTCGCCGAACGGCAGATGAAAGCCGTAGGTCGCCCGCCGGCGCTCGTCGCGCCAGTTCTCCTCGAAGGAGTGGATGAGGGCTTCCTGCAGATCCTCGGGGATCTGACGGACATCGTGGCCCAGAGAACGGGCCACTTGCTCAATCACCAACGCCCGGTGCGCTTCGCCGCCGAACGCCAGGAGAACCTCACGCACGCGCTTGGCGAGGGTTTGCTTGCCCCTCGCCGGCATTTTGCCGGTCGCGACGTCGGAGGTGTGTTCCAGGTTTTTTCCCATGACAGGGACCAGATTGCACAGTCGCGTTTAGCGGCCGGTTAAGGGTCAAGGCGAATAGTTGGTTAATGCAGCCGTCAGTTGTGAGGCCGATTCGGGGCCTTCGGCAGGCCTAGCCGAGCCCTGACGCGCGGGCGATCTGGTAAGTGGCGAAGGCCGCCACATAGGCCAGCGCGGTCATGTAGCCGAAGGCGATCAGCGGCCAGCGCCAGCTATTGGTCTCGCGCTTGATGACGCCCAGCGTCGAGACGCACTGCGGGGCGAAGACGTACCAGGCGAGGAAGGCCAGGCCCGTGGCGATCGACCAGTGGTGGGCGAGCGAGGTGGCGAGCGCGCCGGGCGAGGTTTCGCCGCCCACCGCATAGACGGTCCCCAGCACCGCCACCGCGACCTCGCGGGCCGCGAAGCCCGGGATCAGGGCGACGGTCATCTGCCAGTTGAAGCCGATGGGAGCGAGGCCGGGCTGCAGCCAATGACCGATGACGCCGGCCAGGCTGTAGTTGATCGCCGGGCCCGTCGCGCCGGCCGGCGGCCCGGGGAAGTTGGCCAGGAACCAGACCACGATCATCAGCGGCAGGATGATGCGGCCCGCGCGGCTGACGAAGATCTTGCCGCGCAGCCACAGGCTTCGGACCACGTTCTCGACATCGGGCATCTTGTAAGTGGGCAGCTCCATCAGGAACGGCTCCACGGCGCCGCGCCAGAACAGCCGCCGCGTGATGAAGGAGACGCCCAGCGCCGAGCCGATCCCGGCCGCATAGAGCCCGAACATCACCAGGCCCTGCAGGTTCATCACGCCGGCGACCGAGCGGTTGGGGATGAAGGCCGAGATGATCAGGGTGTAGACCGGAATCCTCGCCGAACAGGTCATCAGGGGCGCCACCAGGATTGTGGTCAGCCGGTCGCGTTTGTTGTCGATCACCCGCGTCGCCATGATCCCCGGGATCGCGCAGGCGAAGCTGGAGAGCAGCGGGATGAAGGCGCGGCCGTGTAGGCCGGCGCCGCCCATGATGCGGTCCATCAGGAAGGCGGCGCGCGCCATGTAGCCGAAGTCTTCCAGCAGGATGATGAAGAGGAACAGCACCAGGATCTGCGGTAGGAAGACCAGCACGCTGCCCACCCCGGAGATCAGGCCGTCGGTGAGGAAGCCGCGGAACAGCCCCGGCGGCAGGTGGCCGGCGATGAAGCCGCCCAGCGCCTGGAAGCCGTGATCGATGGCGTCCTTCGGCAGCTCCGCCCAGGTGAACACCGCCTGGAACATCAGGAACAGCACCGCCAGCAGGATGGCCAGCCCCGCCAGCGGGTGCAGCAGCACCGCATCGATCCTGCCGGTCAGGGTGTCCGGCCGCTCCGGCGGTTTGACATAGGCCTTGAGGATGCGCTGGGCCTCGCGGTGCGCCTGGCGGATTTCGCCGGCGTCCGGCTCGCGCCAGGTGCTGTCGGGGTTGAGCTTGCCCGAGCGCGCCAGAGCGTCGACCTGGGCCACCAGGTCCTCGATGCCGCGCTTGCGGGTGGCGACGGTGGTGACGATCGGGCAGTCGAGCTCGCGGGCCAGGCCCTCAAGATCGATGCGCAGGCCCTGGCGCTGGGCGATGTCGTACATGTTGAGCGCCAGCACCATCGGCCGGCCGACGGCCTTCAGCTCGAGGATCAGCCGCAGGACCAGGCGCAGGTTGGTGGCGTCGGCCACCGCGACCAGCACGTCGGGCGCCTGTTCGCCCGCCAGCTTGCCGAGCACCGCGTCGCGGGTGACCACCTCGTCGGGGCTTCGCGCGCGTAGGGAATAGGTGCCGGGCAGGTCGAGGATGGAGATGATGCGGCCGTCCGGCGTGGTGAGCTGGCCCTCTTTGCGCTCCACGGTGACGCCGGCGTAGTTGGCGACCTTCTGGCGCGCGCCGGTCAGGGCGTTGAACAGCGCCGTCTTGCCGGAATTGGGATTGCCGACCAGGGCCACGCGGGCCGGCCTCGCCCGGGCCTCTGGCCCGGTCGAATCCTTGCCTAGAGACCCGCCGCCGAAGGCGGTCGGGGGCGCAACGTCGCTCATGGGCGGTCCAGCAGGACCCAGATATCCTCGGCGTCCCGGCGGCGCAGCGCCACGCGCATGGAATCGAGGCGCACGGCGATCGGATCGCGGCGGATGGCGCCTTCGTGCAGGATTTCGATCTGGGCGCCCTCGACGAAGCCGAATTCCAGGAGGCGGCGCTGCAGTTCGTCAACGTCCACGCCATGGTCGCCGGGGTGGGTCTCGGCGCGCACGTCCAGGATCACGCCGCGGTCGCCGGGCCGGGCCTGGCTCAGGCGTACGAGCCGGCCATCGTCGACGGGGACGGCGGCGCTCGTCATCGGCTCGGCCAACATGTCATGCATCGGCGCTCGGGGGTCCTGCACTTGCGACTGATTATCATTTACTCATTCGCGGACCGGAGCACAAGAGCCAGAGCGCGCGAGGCCCGGTTTGGAGCCTGGAGCCGTCATACGCCCGCGACCCTGACCGCCGCGTTGCCCGATGCGCTGCGCTCAGGCTAGGTCGCCATGGCCAAGGTTCAAGAATTTTCTTCAATAAATTCAGCACCTGCTGTCCGCGACAAGATTTCGTGCGCGCGTCGTGTGTAGACGCGTTCTTTGACGCCGACTACACGAGCAAAATCAACGCGGGCGTGGCGGAATTGGCAGACGCGCCGGACTCAAAATCCGGTTCCGAAAGGAGTGTCGGTTCGACCCCGACCGCCCGCACCAGCTCCGGCATGGCCGCCGGACGAGACGCCGGCCGCGGCCTGGATTTCAGAGCCGCAGGACGATATCGCGGCGGTCGAGGACGTAGCCGAGCAACCAGCAGACCAGCATGTAGGCGCTGGCGCACAACAGCGAGCCGAGCGGGCCGGGCGCGAGGGTCTGGAACAGGTTCAGGCCCACCCAGTCATAGACGTCGACGCCGGGCTCCACCTCGACCTGGCGCAGGCTGACGACGAAGAGCTCGGAGAACAGGTACACCGCCAGGGGATTGCGGCCGAACACCTGGAAGAAACGCGTCGCCGGGTTCGGGGCGCGGCCTTCGAGGGCGGCGGCCAGGAAGGCCAGGACGACCAGGTCGATGCCGGTGGTCAGGAGCACGAAGCTCGAGGTCCAGAGCTTCTTGGCGATCGGGAACACCGGGCTCCAGGCGAGGCCGGCGAGCGTCAGGACGACGCCGGCCAGCGCCATCCGCACAACCGCGCGCCGGGGGTCGGGCGCCGACTGGAGGACCCGCGCCGCCAGATAGCCCGCGATCACATTGACCGTCGCCGGCAGGGTTCCGAGCAGGCCCTCCGGATCGAAGCCGCCATCGCGGCGATAGAGGTGGTCCTTGCCGAACACCCAGAGATCCAGCCGCGTGCCGGCGTTGCCGAGCTTGGACAGCGGGTCAGCCGGGTCGCCGAACGCCAGCAGGAGGCCCCAGTAACCGAGCAGCAGCAGCACCGAGAGGGCCACCAGTCTGCGCGGGCCGAGATAGCGCACCGCAAAGGCGGCCAGGCCGTAGCAGAGGGCGATCCTCTGCAGGACGCCCATCACTCGGGTGTCGGCGAACGGATTGAGCGCCCACCCGCCGCCATCGACCCGGTGGACGAAGGGGAACCAGTACATCAGGAAGCCGGCGAGGAAGATCAGGGCGGTCCGCCGCAGGACCTTGGCCGCGAACGCCGCGTCGCTGATGGGCCTCTGGAAGGCGAAGCTCATCGCGCAGCCGACGGCGAACAGGAAGGACGGAAAAACCCAGTCGGCGGCGGTGAAGCCGAACCACCTGGCGTGGACCAACAGGGGATAGGGATCGGCGCCGGGGCCTGCGGTGTTGACCACGATCATCAGGCAGACCGCCAGGCCGCGGAACACATCTAGGGCGAGGAAGCGGGGCGCGGGGGTTTCCATGGGCGCGTCCTAGGCCTGGTCCAACCGGGCGAGCAGCGCCCGCACCGAAGCGACGGGGTTCGCGGGGATCTCGCGGGCGTAGCTTGTGTCGCGCGCCACCCAGGACTGTTCCCAGGCGATGATCTGCGCCACCACCCCCGCCTCGTCGAAGGAGCCGGCGCCCGCCGCGCGCAGGGCGTCGAGGAACTGCCACCAGCGCGGCAGGTAGAAATCGCGATAGAGCCCCTGCCAGGCCTTGGAGGCGTAGTCGGCCAGGTTCCCCCGCCCGCCCCAGACCGTCACCTGGGCCTTGGCGTTGAGCACATAGGCGCGGGAATCCTCGGGGGTGTCGCCATAGGCGCGAGCCGCCTCGATCCAGGTGGCCAGCGTCTCGGAGCGCACGCCCAGGAGGGCGTCGAGCGCCAGGGCCAGGTCCTCGATCTTGCGCCGCCCGAGGTCGCCGGCCGCCGGGTCCCCGCGGCGATAGGCGGCGACCACCTGGATCAAGGCGAGGTCGATCGCCTCGCTCGCCAGGTGGCGGGTCGCGTCGACCAGATCGATGACGAACAGCGGCGCGCCGGCAAAATCGGGGGCGATCCGCGCCATGTCCCGAACCGCGGCGGCCAGTTCGGCGCGGTCGCCGGGATGGCCTTCGAAGCCGGTGATCGTCGCCGTCGGACGCTTGAAGAAGAGGTAGGCGCCGGCCCGGTCATGCCACCAGCGCGGCGTCCAGTAGCGGGTGGAATAGGCGCCGTCGACCAGTTGGCCCAGCGCCGCTTCCAGCGCCGGCGTCGTGAAGCCATAGCGGGACCGGGCGTAGGTCGAAAGCCAGGCCGCGCGCGAGGCGCCGCCGGCGTTCCAGGCCAGGTCGTAGGCGGCTTCGTAGACGATGGAATTGTTGTTCAGCCCCTCCGGGAACATGCCGAAGCCCGCCAGGGCCTTCGTGTCCGGGCTCGCCGTCAGGGCGGCGAGGTCACGGCGATAGTAGTCGAGGTCGCCATAGACGGGATTGCTGGCGCCGTAGTTGTGCACATAGCCGTAGATCCACCGCTTGCCGGCGAAAGCCTGGGCCCGGCGCCAGATGTCCGGATAGCGGTCGTTGCCGATGTCGAGGATCATCAGCTTGTCGTCCGGGATCCGGCTCAGGTAGGCGGCGATGGCCTCGGGCGTCCAAAACTTCTGGTCGGCGCCGAACAGCCAGCCCTGCATCACCCAGACCGCGTCCGGCCGGGTCTGGCGGAAGGCGTCGTGGATCGCCTGGCCGTAGGCGGCCAGCCGGCGCGCCTTCAAGGCGGGATCGACCTCTGCCTTGCCAGAGGGGGCCGTGCCCGCGGTCTTGCCGGTCGCGTCGTTGAACGCCCCGCCCGCATCGGCCCCATCCTCGGCGATCGGCGGCGTCATCTCGTTGAAGGAGTCGGCGAGGTAGTAGGTCCCTTCGCCATAGGCCTCGGTGTAGAGCGCGAGAAACCGCGACGCCAGGCGGGCGAACAGTGGATCGGTGGGATCGAGCCAATAGGTCTCGTGGAAGCCCGGACCGCCGCGCATCCTGTAGATGCGGGCCCGCGGATGCTTCGAGGCGAAGGCCCTGGGCACATAGCCTGCGAAGGCCGGCAGGATCGGGCTCATGCCGAGCTCGCGCATCCGGGCAAGAATCTTGCGCTGCAGGTCCCGCTTCTTGTCGATCCAGGCCGCCGGCAAGGGCGCCAGGTAGCCCTCGAGGTTGCCCATCCGCTGCCAGGGCGTGAACGCCGGTCCGGAGAAATAGCCGGCGAGCTCGAGCTCGGTGAGGCCCGCCTCGCGCCACAGCGTCCGCCAGACATGCTCCTGGCCCTCCATGGCCAGCGGCATGTCGATCCCATGGACCGCCATCCAGTCGATCTCGCGGGCCCAGCGCGCCCACCCCCACCAGGGCGTGGTGTAGCCAAAGGTGCAGGTGTTGAGGTAGGCGCGATGGCGAAACGGGCTCTCCACGCGGCCCGTGGCGACGTCGCCGAACCGCGCGGGCAGGGCCACGCGGTCGCCGTCCCAGCTGACGTGGGCGGCCCCGGCGTCGCGCAAGGCGGCGTAGGCCCCACGCACCAGGGCGACCGGCGCATCGCCACGCACGGAGAGCGCTCCGCCCCGGCTTTCGACCGAATACCAGGGCCCACGTCCGTCCTCGGCCGAAGGTGCCAGCGCGAGCGCGATACCTTGCGCGCCCGGTCCGAACAGGCGCGTCAGGACGGCTCGGGCGGCGGCCGTATCGGCGTGCCGGCCCGCCGCCAGCGCCGGCGAGCTCGAGGCGAAGAGCCAGGCGCCCAAGGACCGCGCGAGCGCCTGGCGGCGCGATAGAGACCCGTGAACGATCATCGTGGCGGGACGCCTTCGAGCCGTGCTGGACGCCGGCACACGAAGTGACGTGGCCCGCGCACCGGCGTCAATGTCGCGTTCCCTAGGCCGCGAGGCCGAGCGGGGCGGGGACGGGGATCTCGAAGACGATCCGCAGGCCGCGGCCGCCCGTGGCCGGCTCCGCGCGGATGCGGCCCCCATGCAGCTCGATGATGCTCTTGGAGATGGTCAGTCCGAGCCCGCTGCCGCGGTCGCCTGCGCCGGCCGGCGCGAAGCGGACGAAGCGCTCGAAGATGCGCGACCGCTGGTCGGGGTTGAGCCCCGGCCCCTCGTCCTCGACGCTGACGCGCCAGACGCTGGGCGTCGCCCGCGAGGTCAGCTCGACGAGCCCGCCCTGCGGCGAGACGTTGAGCGCGTTGGTGAGCACGTTGAGCAGCACCTGGCGCACCCACTTGTCCTCGAACGGCACCAGGATCTTGCCCTTGTGGCTCCAGGCGAACCTGCGTCCGCCGTGCTCGGCCAGCGCCTGGGCGTCCTGGGCGAAGGTTTCCAGGAAACGGGCCGGGTCGCGCGGCTGCAGGTCGAGGGGAATGGCCTTCGCCTCGGCCCGCGACAGGAACAACATCTCGTCGATGATCTGATTGAGCCTGGCCAGCTCCTCGATCTGCACCAGCAGCGCCTCGGCATGGGCGGGCGGCAGGTCGCCGTCGCCCAACATCTGCTCGGCATGCAGCCGGATCAGCGACAGCGGCGTCTTCAACTCGTGGGAGGCCTCCTGCGAGAAGCGGCGGATCTGGTCGAAGGCCGACTCCAGCCGATCGAACATCCGGTTCAGCAGCTTGGCCAGGTCGGTCAGTTCGTCCTCGATGTCGGCCACCGGAATGCGTTCGGAAAGATTGTCCGACCCGATGCGGCGCGCGGTCTCGCGGATCGCCCGGATCGGGCGCAGCAGGAGCCGGCTGAGGCCAAGCCCGATCCCCAGGCTGGCGACCAGCATGGCGGCCAGCAGATAGGCGCTGACCTTGAGGTATTCGCGCATGCCGTCGCGCACCGAAAGCGCCGAGGTGGCGATGGTCACGTCGAAGGGCGGCAGCAGGAACTCGTCGACCCGCAGTTCGCCCAGCCCCGGCATGGCCGCGGAATAGGCCCGCTGGCCCTTGATGTCGGGAATCTCGCGGCCGTGCAGGTTGCGCGAGCGGAACCGCACGTCGGTGCGGGGCTCGTCGATGGCGATGTAGAACAGCACAGCGCCCGACTCGCTGGTCTCGCGGATCCGGTCGTCCATCTGCTGGGAATTGAGCCGCTTGTAGTCGGGGCCCAGCCGCACCTCGAGCTGGCGGAACTCCGCTTCGTTGAGCTGGTCCAGGCCCTTGATCAGCCGGCTCTCCAGCAGCTGGTAGCCGGCCAGGAACAGGATCGCCATGGTGATGGTGGCGCTGAGCGCATACCAGAAGGTCAGCCGGGTCCCGATCGACCTCATGCCGTTGGTCCGCCGCCGCCGCCTGGGCCGGCCGAGCTCTGTCGACGGCTGGTCAGGATCGCCCCCGCGCCCACGATGAGAGCCTGGAGAAGACATCCGGCTTCAAACCTTCGCAAGCGCCTGAGTGACGGGTGGGGAAAAGGGCGCCGGCGCGCCAGGGGGGAGGGGGTTGGCGCGCCGGCGTGCGCTCGCGGTCCTAGAAGTGGGCCATGAGCTGCAGGTACCAGAGCCGGCCGATCGGCGAGTAGGTCGACATGTCGGCCCGGTTGTCGGGGAAGGCATTGGGGGCGGCCGGCGGCGTGCGGTTGAAGGCGTTGTTCACGCCGACCGCGATGCGCGCGTCCTGCACGTGCGGCAGCAGGCCGCCGTTCAGGCGGTAGGCCACCCGCGCGTCCCAGGTGTCGTAGGATTTCACCGGCAGGGCCGCGACGTGGGAATTGGCGAAGGTGAAGCCCCCCGCGCCCTCGTCCTGGACGCTGTCGATGAAGTTGTTGGCCACCACCGCATTCCAGCGGCCGTAGTCCCATTCGACGCTCGAATAGGCGCGCCAGCGGGGCTGGGTGCCCCCGGCCTGCGGGCTGTTGGACACCGCGCCGGCGAACTCGAAGAACGGCTGCGAGGGCAGGGCCTGGTACTGGTAGGACGCCAGGTAGGTCGCCAGCGTCGAGAAGGTGAACTCGCCCCAGCCCTCGGTGTGCACCGTGTAGTCGACGGTGATGTCCCAGGTCCGAAGCTTGATGCCGCCCAGGTTCCGAAACTGGTCGATGACGAACAGGTTGTTGTTGTTCACCCCCGGCGCCGCCTGCAGGAAGGCCAGCAGGTCGCCCGGATTGGCGAAGCCCACCGCACCCGGCAGGCCCGGGAAGTTGTTGCGCGCCACATTGGGCGAGAAGATCGAGGCGGCGCCCAGCCGGTTCACGTCCACCAGGATGTTGTTGAACCCGATGCCGCCGGCGATGTCCTGCTGCTCGATGGAGGTGTACTGCACCGTCGCCTTGAGCCCGGGGATCGCATTGGGCTGCGCCACGAAGCCGACCGAATAGATCTTGGCCGTCGCCGGCCGCAGGTTCGGGTTGTTGCCGTCCTCGGCGTTGAACGGGCTCGAGGGCTGTCCGGGGAAGGCGCCCTGGATGATCGCCCCGCCGGCCTGGCGGGTGTCGGTCGGTCCGTACTCGGCGAACAGCGAGGGTGCGGTGAACGATTTGGAATAGGTGCCGCGCACGGTGAACTGGGCGTCGAACGGCTGCCAGCGGAAGCCGATCTTCGGCACGGTCGAGTTGCCGGCGTCGCTGTAGTGCTCGGTGCGCACCGCGCCCACCAGGTCGAGGGCATGCACGCCGGGCAGGTTCCAGTCGTCGCTGGCGAGCGGCACCCGCACCTCGAGGAAGCCCGCCGCGATGGTGCGGCTCTTGGTGAACGGATCGAAGAACTGGCCGCCGATCCAGCGCTGGGCGGTCGGGCCGGTGTTGCGGCCGTTGAGGTCGGCGCTGGCGGACAGCGCCTCGCGCCGCCAGGCGCCGCCCACCGCGACGGCGAGCTCGCCGGCCGGCAGGGTGAAGAGGTTGGTGGTCACCTTGGCGTCGGCGCTGTCGAGGGTGCTTTTGCCGGTGACCAGCTCTGTCCCAAACAGCTGGGCGAGCGAGGCCGGGTTGCGGCCGGCCCGCGCGAAGGGATCGAGCGCCGGGACCAGGATCAGCGGCGCATTGGTGTCGAAGCCGCTGAACACCTTGGAAAAGGCGCCGCCGGCGACGGGATTGCCCGAGGCGTCGAAGCCGCCCGCGATGGCCAGCGGCACGTTGGGGCCGAAGATCACATTGACCTGCTGCTGGTCCAGCTTGTCCTGGCTGTGGGTGTAGGCGGTCTCCCAGCGCCAGGCCCGCGGGCCGTCGCCGATCACGCCGCGCAGGCCGCCGGTGACCCGGAACTTGTCGCTGGTGTTGAAGTACTGCTTGGGCAGGGTCGGCTCGCCGAACTGCACGCCGGAGACCGTCCCGGTGGTCGGATTGAACGGCGCGCCGGCCGGGACCGTCACGGAGGAGATCCGCGGCAGGAACTGGGTGAAGCCCTCGGCGCGGGCATATTCGAAGTCGCCGAACGCGACCACCGTGTCCTCGCCCACCAGCCGGGCCGTGGCGTTGCCGCCCAGCGCCCACAGCTTCTGTTCCATCAGCAGGGTCTGGAACTGCGACAGGTCGTAGGTCGAGCCGATGCCGGCCGCGGTGGAGGCGGTGTAGACGCTGGGGATCAGGGCCGCGATGTTGGGGGCGGTCGCGTTAAGGCCGACCCCGGTCGCCTGGCTCGGCGAATTCAGGCCGAGGTTCAGCAGGTTGGTCCCCACCGCGCCGGGCACCGCCGCGCCGGTCACGAAGAACGGGTGGGTGAAGGACCGGTCCTTCTGGAACAGCGGGTCGGTGTGGTTGTAGGAGCCGTTCAGCACCACGTCGACGCGGTCCCCGAAACTCTTGCCGGCGGTGAAATAGGCCGAGCTCTCCGAATAGCCGCCTGCCGCGCCGCCCACCCGACCGCCGACCTCGAGGCCGTCGAATTTCTGCTTCAGGATGAAGTTGACCACCCCGCCGATGGCGTCCGAGCCGTAGATCGCCGAGGCGCCGTCCGCCAGAACCTCGACCCGCTCGATGGCGCTGGGCGGCACCTGGTCGACGTCGACGAAGATCTTGCCGCCGACGCCGGCGATTGCGTCGACCGCCACCCGGCGTCCGTTGATCAGCACCAGGGTGTCCAGGTCGCGCAGCCGCAGCTGCGAGCCGCCGCCGGTGTTCTGGTTGGTGTTATTGGCGTTGCTGGCCCCGATGTTGCCGCGGCCCTGGAAGGCCGGGATGGTCTTGCGCACGATCTCCAGCGCATTGGTGTCGACGCCGGCTTCCTGGATCTTGTGGGCGTCGATCGTGGTCACCGGGGCGGCGATGCGGTCGGGCGTGGTCGGCAGGAAGGATCCGGTGACCACCACCTCGGACACCTCCGCGGCGGCCGGCGCCGCTGGAGGAGCAGCCTGGGCGAAGGCCGCCGTGGGAACGCCGACGCCGAGCGCCGTCGCCATCAGCCATGCCCGTGTGGCCCGTCCGTGCGTTGAGTTCATGACCCTGCCTCCCTGGTCGTTCTTATTGTTCGGAGGGCGAACCGGGCCGTTGCGGCCCGGCGTCAGCGATCCGGTCTTGCGTTTCCCCCGGGGCGGACTCAGCGGCCGCCCGCGTTTTCGAAGCACAGCGTTCTGCTGCGAAGCTTTCGCAAACCTTTCGGCTGCCTGAACCCGCGTTCAGGAATCTCCCGCCGCGCTTCGGCCGGGAAGCTCGGCCTTCCTGAAATCGCGTTCAGGGCGGCGCAAGGATCGGTTCAGGCGCTCCGCCTAGAGCCTCGCCAACGCCGCCGCTCCAGCGATGGAGTGCGCTCAAAGGCCCGGTGGCGAAGGATTTAGGGAGACGACCATGAAGCTGGCCTGCGCCCTCGCGGCCCTGACCCTCGCCGCCACCGCCGCCGGCGCGGCGCCGGCCCGCTACCGCATCCTCGAGCGCATCCCCGGGCCGGACGGCGGCTGGGACTTCGTCCGCCTCGACCCAGGCCACGACCGGCTGTGGATGACGCGGGGAACCTCCGTCATGGCCATCGACCTGGCGAGCGGCAAGGTGACGGCCGGCCTGTCGCCCGGCGTGCGGCTGCACGACGTCCTGCCGGTCAATGACGGCCAGGAGTTGCTGATCACCGCCGGCACGGCGAACGCCGCGGTGTTCGCTGATGCGACGACCGGGGCGACCATCGCCACGGCGCCCACGGGGAAGAATCCCGACGCCGCCGAATTCGACCCGGCGACCGGACTGGTGCTGGTGATGGACCACGACGGCGGCGAGGTGGTCCTGATCGACCCGCGCGAGCACAGGGCGGTGGGCCAGATCCAGATCGGCGGCGGGCTCGAGGTGGCGGCCGTGGACGGCAAGGGGCGCGCTTTCGTCAACGTCGAGGACAAGAACCAGACCGTCGTGCTCGACATCAAGGCCCGCAAGGTCGAGCGCCGCATCGCCCTGCCGGGCTGCGATGGCCCGACCGGCATCGCCTATGTGGCCAGGCGCAACTGGCTGATCGCCTCCTGCGACGGCTCGACCGACGTGGTGGACGCCGCGACCGGCGTTCTCATCAAGACCCTGAAGACCGGCAAGGCGGCCGACGGCGTGGCCTATGACCCGCGCCGCGAACTCGCCTTCGTGGCCGGCCGCGAGGGCACGCTGAGCGTCATCTCCCTGAAGGGCGGCAGGCCCGCGGTAGTCCAGGTGCTGAAGACCGAGGCCAACAACCGGACCCTGGCGGTCGATCCGAGGACGGGCCGCGTCTACCTGCCGGTGGCGCAGCTCGCGTCGCCCGGCCCGGGGCAGCGTCCGGCGCCCGTGGCGGGCACCTTCCACGTGCTGGTGGTCGGCGCCGCGAACGCGAAGTAAAGACGCCTATGAACCGGTTCGTCGCCAGCGGCCCTCGATGCCGACGTCCGCGGGAGTATTGCGAATGACCTCAGGGCTTGCGGGCGCGCGTTTGGCGGCGGTGGTCTGCGCGGGGCTCATGGCGAGCAGCTGCGCCGTCTATCACGCCCGTCCGCTGCCGGCCGGCCCCGACATCCAACCCGCCGCCTCCGGCCTGAAGGTCGACATCGGCCGTCTGCGGGTGGCGCCGCTGAAGCCGATCCTGGTCGATGCGCGCGACGGGCTCGATCCGCTGGAGGTCGCGGTGCTGGCGGTTCTGAACAGTCCCGACCTCGCGGCCAAGCGCGCGGCCCTGGGGGTGAAGGGCGCCGAGGCCTTCGCCGCGGGCCTGCTGCCCGATCCGCAGATCAGCGTCAGCCAGGACAGGCCGGTGTCCGGGCCCGACACCCAGACGGCCTACGCGATCTCGCCCAGCCTCGACGTCGCCGCCCTGCTGGCCAGCGCCAGCGCCCATCGCGCCGCCCGCTTCACCGCCAGACAGGCCGACCTCGATGTGCTTTGGGCCGAATGGACCACCGCCCAGCAGGCGCGCCAGTTCGCGGAGACGGCGCTCGCCGACGAGGCCCGAGGCGCCTATCTGCGCAAGGTGCTGGCCGCCGCCGCGGACCGCTACGCCCGCTCCACCCGGGCGCTGGCCAACCACGACGTGACCCTGCAGACCAACGCCGCCGATCTCGCCGCCAAGCTGGACGCCGAGACCCAGATGGCGACCGCCGTGCACGACGCCGCCAAGGCGCGGCGCGACCTCAACGCCCTCCTGAACCTCGAGGCCTCGGTGGTCCTGCCCCTCGTCCCCGGGCCGCCGGTGCAGACCTACGATCCCGCCGCGGTGCAGGCCGCGCTCGGATCGCTGCCCACCCGCCGGCCGGACCTCCTGGCCCTGCAGGCCGGCTACCGGGCCCAGGACGCCAACGTGCGCAAGGCGGTGATCGCGCAGTTCCCGCTGGCCAGCATCGCCTATGCCTATGCCAAGGACCCGGCCGGCACGACCACCCAGGGCCTCTCCGCCGTGCTCGCCCTGCCGATCTTCGGCAACAGGCGGGCCGACGTGAAGGTGCAGGACGCTACCCGCGAACAGCTGCGCGCCGAGTACCAGGCGCGCCTCGACCAGACGCAGGCCGAGGTCCGGAACGCCCAGGCCGAGCTGGCCGGCGCGCGCGCCCAGGCTGC
Organism: Phenylobacterium sp.; assembly: GCF_035944335.1. Lineage (GTDB taxonomy): Bacteria > Pseudomonadota > Alphaproteobacteria > Caulobacterales > Caulobacteraceae > Phenylobacterium. The sequence goes on from NZ_DASZBG010000010.1 coordinate 151,712, forward strand.
GGTGCTGCGCACCGATGTCCCGCGCCTGGAGGCGTTGGCCGCCCCGGCCGTGCGCGCCTACGACCGTGGCGACATCGACAGCCAGACCTACCTGACCCTGATCCAGAACGTGCTCTCCAAGCGCGCCGACCTCGACGATCGCGAGCTCGCCGCGCGGCTGGCGGAGATCCAGCTGGAGACCGCCCTCTTCCTGCCGCCCGCCACCTCGAGGACCGCCCCATGAGCCGCAGCAGACTCCTGGCCGTCGGGGCCGCCGTCCTCGTCGTGGTCGTCATCATCGCCCTGATGCTGCTGCGCCGCGGCGGAGACGCCGCGGCCGAGCCCGACGCAACGCCGACCGCGGTGGTGACGGTGGCGCCGGTGCGCGCCGGGACCTTGCACGACGTGGTCTCGGTCTATGGCGTGGTCACCGCCGATCCCGCCGCGGTGATGACCGTCGCGGCGCCCAAGCAGGTCATCGTCCAGCGCGTGCTGGTCCGCACCGGCCAGACCGTCGCCGCCGGCCAGCCGGTCATCGAGGTGATGAGCGCGCCGGCCGCCGAGCTCGCCTACAGGCAAGCCGCCGACGCGGCCGCCTTCGCCCGCGCCGACCTCGCCCGCGTGCAGCGCCTCTACGACGAACGCCTGGCGGCCAACGACCAGCTGGAGACCGCCAGGAAGGCTCTGGCCGACGCCAATGCGGCGCTGAGCGCCCAGCAGAAACAGGGCGGCGGGCGATCCTCGCAGGCCCTGACCGCGCCCGCCGCCGGCGTGGTGACCAACATCGCCCAGGCGCCCGGCGACCACGTCGCCCAGGACGCGCCCCTGGTGGTGCTGGCCCGCTCCGGCGGCGAGGCGGTCAAGCTCGGCCTCGAGCCCGGGGGCCGCTTCGCACCCGGCCAGCCGGTGACCATCCGGCCGGTGGCGGGCGGCGCCCCGATCCAGTCGCGGCTGACCATGGTCGGCCGGGCGGCGGACCAGACGACCAAGACCATCGACGCCGTGGCGCCCTTGAACGGCGCGCCCTGGGCCATCGGGGCCGGGGTGCAGGGCGACGTGGTCACCGGGGCCCACGCCGGCATGGTGGTCCCGAGGGCGGCCGTGGTGTTCGACGAAACCGGTCCGCACCTGTTCACGGTGGCCGGCGGCAAGGCCCATCGGGTGTTCGTCCAGGTCGGGCTCGACCACGGCGACGACATCGAGGTGAAGGGCCCGCTGCAGGCCGGCGCCTTGGTGGCGGTGGAGGGCGCCTATGAGCTGCAGGACGGCATGGCCGTGAAGGTCCGCGGCAAATGAACTTCGCCCAGTTCGTCGCCCGGCGCCGACGCTCCCTACTGACCCTGCTCTCCATGCTGATCGTGGCCGGCGTGGTCGGCGCCTTCGTCATGCCGGTGAGCCTGTTCCCGACCGTCTTCTTCCCCCGCATCGCCGTCGCCATCGACGCCGGCGACCGGCCGCCGGACCAGATGGAGGCGGTGATCACCCGTCCGGCCGAGCAGGCCGTCCGCGCCATCCCGGGCGTGCAGAACCTGCGCTCAACCACCAGCCGCGGCTCGGCGGAGATGTCGATCAACTTCGCCTGGGGTTCGGACATGGACCTGGCCCTGCAACGCGTGCAGTCGGCGCTGCAGGGCGTGCAGCAGACCTTGCCCAGCGGGGTGGTGTTCGACGTCCGGCGCATGGACCCGACGACCTTCCCGGTGGCCGCCTACAGCCTGACCTCGCAGACCGCGACGCCGGTCGAACTGCGCCGCTTCGCGGACCGGACCCTGTCGCCGGTGCTCTCGACCATCAACGGGGTGGCCCGTGTCACCAGCCAGGGCGGGGCGGCCGGCGAATACCGCATCGAGGCGGACCCGGCGAAGCTGTGGGCCAATGGCCTTTCGGTCGCCGACGTGGCCACGGCGGTGGCCGGCGCCAATGTGCTGACCTCGGCCGGCCGCCTGGAGGACCAGGGCAAGCTCCTGCTGGTGCTCACCGACAGCCGCCTCACCGATCCGCGCCAGATCGAGAACGTGGTGGTCAAGACCACCGGCGGCACGGTGATCCGCGTGCGCGACGTGGCCAGCGTGATTGCGGCGCCGGAGCCCCAGTGGATCCGCGTCACCGCCGACGGCCGCGACGCGGTGCTGGTCAACGTCTACCAGCAGCCTGGCGGCAATACGGTCCAGATCGCCAAACAGGTGCAGGCCGCCTTCGCCAGGGCGCGGGGCCAGGGCCCGGCCGACATGCAGGTCAAGGCCTGGTACGACCAGAGCTACCTCATCCTGGAATCCGCCTCGGCGCTGCGCAACGCCATCATCATCGGCGTGGTGCTGGCCGCCCTGGTGCTGCTGGTCTTTCTGCGCGACTGGAAAGTGACGCTCGCGGCCGTGGTGGCGGTCCCGGCGACCCTGGCCGCCACGACGCTGATCCTGTTCCTGGTGGGCCAGAGCTTCAACATCATGACGCTGGGCGGCATGGCCGCGGCCATCGGGCTGATCATCGACGACGCCATCGTGATGATCGAGCACATCGAACGGCGGCTGGGGGAGAGTGCCGACAAAGGCCACACGACGATCGTCCGGGCGGTCTCCGAGTTCATACGGCCGCTGATCGGGTCCTCCGGCGCGACCATCGTCATCTTCCTGCCGCTGGCCTTCCTGACCGGCGTCACCGGCGCCTTCTTCAAGGCGCTGTCGATCACCATGGCGGTGGCGCTGACGGTGTCGTTCCTGATCGCCTGGTGGCTGGTGCCGGTGCTGGTGGAGCAGATGGTGAAGCAGCGCGGCCAGGTCGCCGAGCTCGACCCGCAGGGCCCGATGCTGCGCCGCTACCGCGGCGCGCTGGAACGCGCGGTGGCGCGGCCCGCCCTGGCGGTGGCCGGCGTGGCCATCGTCGCGGCGATCGGCGTCTTCAGCTTCATGAACGTCGGCACCGGCTTCATCCCGAAGATCGACGAGGGCGGCTTCATCTTCGACTATATCGCCCCGCCGGGCATGTCGTTGACGGAGACCGACCGCCTGGTCCGCCAGATCGAGGCGGTGATCCGCGAGACGCCCGACGTCGACACCTATTCCCGCCGCACCGGCATACAGCTGGGCGGCGGCCTGACCGAGCCCAACACCGGCGACTTCTTCATCCGGCTGAAGACCAACGGCCGACGCCCGATCGAAGAGGTCATGAACGAGGTTCGCGGCAAGGTGCAGGCGCGCGTGCCGGGCATGGAGGTCGAGACCGCTCAGCTGATGGAGGACCTGATCGGCGACCTCACCGCCGTGCCGCAGCCGATCGAGGTGAAGCTCTACAGCGACGATACGGCGCTCCTGCAGAAGACCGCGCCGCTGGTCGCCGATGCGATCGGCAAGGTGCGCGGCGTCACCGAGATCAAGACCGGCGTGGTGATCGCCGGCGACGGGTTGCAGGTCGAGGTCGATCCAGTGCGCGCAGAGCTCGAGGGCATCGATGCGGCCGAAGCCAGCAAGCAGATCGAGGGCCTGCTCACCGGCAATGTCGCGACCCAGATCCAGTCGGGTCCGTTCCTGGCCAATGTGCGGGTCTGGACCCCGGGCGCCGTCCGCGCACGTGTCGGGCAGGTGGGGAACCTGATGCTGAAGGCGCCGGGTGATGGCCACCTGTTCCCGGTCTCCCGCATCGCCACCCTGCATGTCGTCTCAGGCCAGGCGGAGATCAGCCGCGAGAACATGCGCCGCATGGATGCGGTGACCGCGCGGGTGGAGGGCCGCGACACCGGCTCCGCCGCCCAGGAGGTCCAGCGGACCGTCGGCAAGCCGGGATTCCTGCCCGCGGGCATGACCTTCGAGATGGGCGGCCTCTACGCCGAGCAGCAGGCGGCGTTCCGCGGCATGGCCCTGGTGTTCGCCGCCGCGGTGGCCGCGGTCTTCGTGCTGCTGCTGTTGATCTACGAAAGCTTCCGGATCGCCGTCACCATCCTGGCCATGCCGCTGGCGGCGGCTTCGGCGGTGGCGATCGGCCTGTGGGTGACCGGCGTCGAGCTCAACATCATGGCCCTGATGGGCGCCACCATGATCCTCGGCATCGCCACCGAGGTGGCGATCTTCTACTTCACCGAATACGAGGCCCTGCTGGCCGAGGGCGTGGAGCCCGAGGCGGCCCTGGTGCAGGCCGGCGTCAACCGTCTGCGGCCCATCGCCATGACGACGCTGGCCGCGATCCTGGCGCTTGCGCCTCTGGCCCTGGCGCTCGGCGGCGGATCCTCAATGGAGCGACCGCTGGCCATCGCCATCATCTCCGGCCTGATCGCCCAGGGGCCGCTGGTGCTGCTGGCCATGCCGGCGCTCTACCGCCTGCTGGGCGGTGTCCGTCACCCGATACACCGCATGGACTAGAGGAACTGATAGCCGATCCCGCGGACCGTCTTGAACACCGGCCGCCCCAGCGCGCCCTCCAGCTTGGCGCGGAGCCGGCTCATGTAGACATCGAGCAGGTTGGTGTCGACGTCGTAGTGGGAGGACCAGATCTTCTCGGAAATCAGGCTGCGGGTGAGCACCCGCCCGCCGTTCTGCATGAAGATCTCCAGCAGCGCATATTCCCGGCCGGTGAGGTCCACGGCCGCGCCGTCCACGTGCACGGTGTGGCCCAGCAGGTCGAGCTTGATGCCGTTGCGCTCTAGCACCGTCTGCTTCAGCACCGATTGCCGGCGCAGCAGCGCCCGCATGTGGGCCAGCAGTTCCTCGAGGCTGAACGGCTTGGGCAGATAGTCGTCGGCGCCCACGTCCAGGCCCTTGATGCGGTCTTCCAGGGTGTTGCGGGCCGACAGGATCAGCACCGGTTCGTTGAAGCCGCTGGCCCGCCACTCGCGGACCATGTCGATGCCGTCGCCGTCGGGCAGGGACAGGTCGAGGACGATCAGGTCGTACTTGGTCTCCACCAGGGCGTCGTTGGCTTCCCGGCAGGTGGGCACCCAGGTCACCGTATGGGCGTGCTCCGACAATCCCTTCTTGAGGAATTGACCCAGCCGCACCTCGTCTTCGACCACCAGAACCTTCATCGAAGGAATGGCTAGCGCAGCCCTTCACTTGGCCGCAAGCCTTACCGAGCGGGGCCGGCGGCGCCTGAAAGGGCGTTCAGGCTGGGGTTAGGGCGGGTTCAGGTTGGCGGCCCAGCCTGACGCACAGTGCGGCGGCCTCGGCGGAGATCGGGTCGCTGGGGAGGAAACTTGAGATGCCACAGATCGTCGCCGATGAGGCGCCGGCGGCGCCTGCCGAAGGCCCACGCACTCTCTGGTGGCGCGCGGTGGAGCTGCGGGTGGGCGTGGTGCCGGCCCCGGTGTTCCTGCTGATCCTGGCGCTCACCGCCTTCTTCGTGAGCCGCGGGACGGTGGCCTCCGACATTCTCATGAACATAGCCCTGCTGGCGGCCGGCGGCTTTGCCTGCGCCGAGCTCGGCAAGCGCCTGCCGCTGATCCGCAACATCGGCGCGGCGGCGATCTTCGCCACCTTCATCCCCTCGTACCTCGTCTATGCGCACATTCTGCCGGCGCCGGTGGTGACCTCGATCACCAGCTTCACCAAGTCGAGCAACTTCCTCTACCTGTTCATCTCCTGCGTCATCGTCGGCTCGATCCTGGGCATGGACCGGCGCGTGCTGGTCGGCGGATTCCTGAAGATCTTCGTGCCCCTGTTCGTGGGCTCGCTGGCGGCCGGGGCGGTGGGCTGCGCGGTGGGGGCGGCGCTGGGCCTGGGCCTCAGCCACACCCTGTTCCGCATCGTCGTGCCGATCATGGCCGGAGGGGTGGGCGAGGGCGCCCTGCCGCTCTCCATCGGCTATGCCGCCATTACCCATCAGCCGCAGGGCGAGGTGTTCGCGCAGGTGCTGCCGGCGGTGATGCTGGGCAGCCTGACGGCGATCATCTTCGCCGGCGGCCTCAATGCGCTCGGCAAGCGCCGCCCCGACCTGACCGGCGAGGGGCGCCTGCAGGTGGGCGAACAGGACCTCGTGGCCGCCGCCGACGAAACGTCCGAGATGCGGCTGCCGGTGGAGACCATCGCCGCGGCCGCGATCCTGGCCGTGACCCTCTATCTGGCAGGTTCCGCCGGCCAGACCCTGACCGGCTTCCCGGCCCCCGTCGCCCTGCTGTTCCTGACCGTGCTGCTGAAGCTCGGCCGCCTGGTCCCGCCGGAGCTCGAGCGCGGCGCCCACGCCGTCTACCGCTTCTTCCGCGTGGCGGTGACCTATCCGCTGCTGTTCGCCATCGGGGTGGCCATGACCCCCTGGGGCAAGCTGATCGCGGCCTTCAATGCGCCGACCCTGATCACCATCGTGGCGACCGTCGCGACCCTGATGGGGACCGGCTACGGCCTCGCCCGGTTCCTGAAGATGTATCCCATCGACGTGGCGATCGTGAACGCCTGCCACTCGGGCCAGGGCGGCACCGGCGACGTGGCGATCCTGTCGGCCGCCAACCGCATGTCGCTGATGCCCTTCGCCCAGATCGCCACCCGCATCGGCGGGGCGATCACCGTCACCCTGGCGCTGGTCGCCCTGCGCGCGCTGGGCGGCTGAAAACTTGTTCAGGTGGGCGACAGGCGGGCTTCAGCTTGGCGGGGCCAAGCTGTCGCAAAGAGAAAAGAACCGGGAGGATCCATGCGCGCGACACTCATCATGACCGCTATGTTCACGGCCGCGGTCGCCGTCCACGCCAGAGCGGCCGAGCCGGCGGCGCAGGTTCGTCCCAATTCCTACGGCCACCACCTGATCGAAACCGAGCTCGCGCGCCATCCGAACGTGGTGGTGATGGCCATGCACGCCACGCCGCCGGGCTCCAAGACCAACGTCATCGTCGCCTCGAACATCGGCCGGCTGGGCAAGGCCGCCGACGCCGACGACCTTCAGGTGACGACCTCCGGCCAGGCCAAGCTGTCGGTGAACGCCGCCGGCGACCACTTCGAGGCGCTGGAGCCCCTGAAGGACCTGGACGGCCAGGTGATCGGGGCGCTGGGCGTGGTCTTCCGCTACAAGGCGGGCGACGACAAGGCCAAGGATGTCGCCGAGGCCGAGGCCATCCGCGACCGGCTGTCCCACAAGATTTCCCACGCCGGCAACCTGCTCGACCCCTGGCCCTACGATCCGAAATTCACCGCCCGCACCTATGCCCAGGTCCTCGTCGACCAGACCATGGCCACCCATCCCGAGATCCGCATCCTGGCGATCCATGCGACCCCGCCGGGCGGCAAGACCAACGTCATCCTCGGCTCCAACATCGGCCGCATCGGCAAGGCGGCGGACGAGGACGACCTGCGGGTCATCGAGAAGGGCGAGACCAATCGCGAGGTCAACGACACCGGCCGTCGGTTCGAGGCCGAGCTGCCGCTCAACGACTCCAAGGGCCATCGCATCGGCGCGCTCGGCGTGGTGCTCGGCTACCACGCCGGCCAGGACAAGGAAGCGCTGGTCCGCCACGCCGAGAAGATCCGCGACGAGCTGGCCGCCAAGATCGCCTCGCCCGCCGCCCTGGCCCGCAAGGCCGGCTGACGCCCGTTCTCCTCAAGCCACGGACACCGAACTATGCGACCCGCCCTCCTTACAGCCTGCGCCGCGCTCGCCCTCGCCGCCGTCACCGGCGCCGCCGCCTCCGCCCAGGGACCCGGTCCCATGCGCGTGGCCGGCCACACCGACCTGCCGGGCTACGCCGGCGACTTCGACCACTTCGCCGTGGACGGCGCCGACAACCGCCTGTTCCTGGCGGGCGAGGACGGCGGCGTGCTGGAGGTGTTTAATCTGAAGACCGGCGCCTTCCTGAAAAGCGTCCCCGGCTTCGAGGCGCCGCACAGCCTGATCTATCTGCCCGACGCGCACGAGCTGGTGGTGGTCGCCGCCAAGGGCAGCCGGGTCCTGAACGCCCGCACCCTCGCGGTGAAGCGGACGCTGAAACTGGCGCCCGGCGCCGACTCCCTGGCCTACGACGCGCCGCGCCGGCGGGCCTATGTGGTCACCGGCGGCAAGGACGTGAAGATGACCACCTCCGCCCTCGTCGAGATCGATCCCTACACCGGCAAGAGCTACGGCCAGACGGTGTTCGACGGCGACCACACCGAGGCGCTGGCGCTGGAGACCCACGGCGACCGGATCTTCATCAACCAGACCGACAAGAACCTGCTGGACGTGGTCGACAAGCGCACCCACGCGATCAAGGCCCGCTGGCCGGTCACCGCCGCGGAGCAGAACGCCCCCATCGCCTATGACGAGGCGAGCCATCGGCTGTTCGTGGTCACCCGCAAGCCCGGCAAGCTGCTGGTCGTCGACGCCGACAGCGGCAGGACGGTGCAGGAATTCGAGGCCCCGGCCCGCGTCGACCAGGTGCTGTGGGATCCGACCGGCCGCCGCGTCTTCGTCTGCGGCGGCGACGGCCGCCTGTCCGTCATCGAACAGGACGACGCCGACCACTACCGCGAGCTGGCGCCGGTCGCCACGCCGCCGGCCGCCAAGACCTGCGTCTATGTGCCGGCGATGCGCCGCCTCTATCTGGCGGCCTCGCCGGGCGAGACCAAGAGCATGGCCCAACTGGTCTGGGTCGACGTTCCGGCGCGCCGTTAGGCTCGCCCGGCGCCATTGAACAAGGAGCCTGCCATGATCCTCCATCGAACCCTGGGCGCGCTCGGCGCCATGTCCTTCGGCCTGCTGCTCTGCGGCGCTGCGGCCGCGCAGGAGGCGCCGGCCAAGAACTGGACCCCGCCGGCTCACAAGATCTACGCCCAGAAGCTCTCCGACGAGACCATGGCGGCCCATCCCGAGCTGCAGAGCGTGACCTTCCACGGCGTGCCGCCGGGCATGAGCAAGGTCTACACCATGTTCGCCGGCTCCTATCCCGAGCGGATCGGCAATCCCGACGATCCCGACGACATCGACGTCATCGCCAAGGGCATCACCATCATCGATCCCCGCTGGCATCGGCCCAAGGACGTGGTGAAGCGCTTCGTGGTGCAGGAACCGCTGCGCGACCGGTCGGGCGAGAACGTCGGGCTGATCGTCTATGCCTTCAAGACCGCCAACGGCAGCAAGGGCGAGCGCTACTACACCAAGGAAGCCATGGACCTGCGCGACGCCCTGCAGGCGAAGATCCCGAGCTACGAGGCCCTGTTCGCGCCGGCCAAGTAGGGCCTTTCAGATCCGCACCGGGCGGCCGCTCTGCACTGAGCGGGCGGCGGCTTCGGCCAGGGCCAGGGCGGCGACGCCGTCGGCGTAGCCCACGGCGGGCGCGGCCTTGCCCGAGACCACCTCGGCGAAGTGGGCCATCTCCTGGCGGTAGGCGTCGCGATAGCGGTCGAGGAAGAAGTTCTGGAACCGGTCGGCCCGGGCGCCGGCTTCGGTCCAGACGCTGACCGTGCTTTCCGTGACGTTGTCGGCGCGGACCATGCCGGCGGAGCCATAGGCCTCGATCCGCTGGTCGTAGCCGAAGCCGCTGCGGCGGCTGTTGGCGATGACACAGAGCCGGCCGGACGCCGTCTTCAGCACCGTGCGTGCGGTGTCCACGTCGCCCGCCGTCCCAATCGCGGGATCGACCAGGCAACTGCCCCAGGCGAACACCTCAACCGGCTCTTCGCCGAGCAGCCAGCGGGCCATGTCGAGGTCGTGGATGGCCATGTCCTTGAAGAGGCCGCCCGAGACCTTGACGTAGGCGAGCGGCGGCGGGCCGGGGTCGTTGCTGGTGATCTGCAGGGTCTCGATCCGGCCCACGGCGCCGGCGTCGAGGCGCGCCTTGAGGGCCTGGAAATTGGGGTCGAAGCGGCGGTTGAAGCCCAGCAACAGCCGCGCGGCCTTGAGCTGGTCAGCCGCCGCGCGGGCGCGGGCGAGATCGAGGTCGATCGGTTTTTCGCAGAAGATCGCCTTGCCGGCCGCGTGGGCGGCCAGGGCGTAATCCAGATGGGTGTCGGTGGAGCTGGCGACGATCACGCCGGCCACCGTGCCGTCGGCCAGCACGGCGGCGAGCGTGGCGACCTCGGCGCCGGTCGCCTCGGCCAGGGCTTCGGCGGCCTCGGCGACCGGATCGACCACATGGCTCAGCGTCAGGTCGGGGTGGGCGGCGGCGTTGGCGGCGTGGATCTTGCCGATCCGGCCGGCGCCGATCAGGGCGAGCTTGTGCATGGTCATCGCCCCCTAGAGCCTTACCGGCGCGCCGGTCGCCACCGACCGGGCGGCGGCCTCGGCGAGCGCGAGCGAGGCCACGCTGGCCGCGTAGGCGGTCTCCGGCTCCGCCTCGCCCGCCAGGATGTCGGCGAAGTGGTCCATCTCGCCGCGATAGGCCTCGGCGTAGCGGGTCATGAAGCCCGGGTAGAGCGGCGCGGAAACAGCCCCGGCCTCGCGCCACACCTGCACTGCGTCCTGCGCCACGTCGCCGGCCACGGCCATGCCGGCCGAGCCGAACGCCTCGATCCTCTGGTCGTAGCCGCAGCCGCTGCGGCGCGTGTTGCTGATCACGCAGATGCGGCCCCTGGCGTCGCGCAACAGGGTGCGGGCGGTGTCGACGTCGCCGGCCTCAGCGATCGCCGGGTCCACCAGGCAGCTCGCCCAGGCGAAGATCTCCACGAACGGGTCGGGCATCAGCCAGCCGGCCATGTCGAAGTCGTGGATGGTGAAGTCCTTGAACAGCCCGCCGCTGGTGGGGATGAAGTGAGCCGGCGGTGCGGCCGGGTCGTGGTTGACGATCTGCAGGGTCTCGAGATCGCCGACCTCGCCGGACTTGAGCTTGGCGCGCAACGCGCGGAAGTGCGGATCGAAGTGGCGATTGAAGGCCACGAACAGGGGCGCCTTGGGCTGGCTGAGCTCAGCCTCGGCGGCCGTCAGGGCGGCCAGGTCGAGGTCCAGCGGCTTTTCGCAGAACACCGCCTTGCCCGCCGCCAGACAGGCGCGGACCAGCGTCAGGTGGGTGTCGGTGGAGCTGGCGACGATCACGCCTTCGATGCTTGCATCGCCCAGCACGCCGTCCAGGTCCGCGACCCTCGCGCCGACCGAAGCGGCGATCTCCCCAGCGTCCGGCCGGGGGTCGACCAGCAGGGCGAGGTCGAGCCTGGGATTGGCCGCGGCATTGCCGAGGTGGACGGAGCCCATGCGCCCCGCGCCGATCTGCGCGATTCTGTGCATCGGCCTTCTATGGAGCAAAGTTTTCGCAAAACAAGAATCCGTGGCCGCTGGCGGTCGCGTGGCCTACAAATTCCAGAGGCGCACAAGATGATGCGCGGGGAGGACAATTGGCTGACGACGGCAAATCCCTGGATCTGCTCGCCATCGGCCGCTCCAGCGTGGACCTCTACGGCCAGCAGGTCGGCGGGCGGCTGGAGGACATGGGCTCCTTCGCCAAATACGTCGGCGGCAGCCCGACCAACACGGCCATAGGCGCGGCGCGCCTGGGGCTGAAGGCGGCCCTGCTCACCCGCGTGGGCGCCGACCACATGGGCCGCTTCATCCGTGAGCAGCTGGTGCGCGAAGGCGTCGACGTGAGCTCGGTCCTGACCGATGAGGCGCGGCTGACCGCGCTGGTCATCCTCGGCATCCGCGACCGCGAGAGCTTCCCCCTGCTGTTCTACCGCGAGGACTGCGCCGACATGGCGCTCGTGGCCGCCGACCTGGACGAGGCCCAGGTTCGCGCCGCCCGCGCCGTGCTGATCAACGGCACGCACCTCTCGCAGGCCGGCGTCTTCGAGGCTTCGATGCGGGCCGCCGAACTGGCCCGCGCGTCCGGCGGCAAGGTGGTGTTCGATGTGGACTATCGGCCGGTGCTCTGGGGCCTGACGGCGCGCGACCTGGGCGAGGACCGTTTCGTGGCGCACGAGGCGGTGACCGCGATCCTGCAACGCGTGCTGCCGGTCTGCGACCTGATCGTGGGCACCGAGGACGAGATGCACATCCTCGGAGGCTCGACGGACACGGTGGCCGCCCTCAAGGCGATCCGCCAACGCACCGAAGCGCTGCTGGTGTGCAAGCGCGGGCCGCAGGGCTGCTCCGCCTTCCCCGCCGCCATCCCAGACAGCCTGGACGACGGCGTGGTGGGCCCGGGCTTCGCCGTGGAGGTGTTCAATGTGCTGGGCGCCGGCGACGCCTTCATGAGCGGCTTCCTGCGCGGCTGGCTGAGGGACGAGCCGCTGGAGCGATGCTGCGAACTCGCCAATGCGGCCGGCGCGATCGTGGTCTCGCGCCACGGCTGCGCCCCGGCCATGCCCACCTGGACCGAGATGGAAGCCTTCCTCGCCCAGCCCGAACGGCCGTTCCGCCTGCGCGAGGACGCCGAGCTGGAGCATATCCACTGGGCGACTACACGCACCGGGAGCTACGACCAGCTCATGGTTCTGGCCATCGACCATCGCAGCCAGTTCGAGGAGCTGGCCGCGGAGCTGGACGCCCCGCTGGACCGCGTTTCGCAGTTCAAGCGCCTGGCGCTCAGGGCGCTGGACGAGGTTGCCCAGGGCGATCGGCAGTTCGGCATCCTGCTGGACGGGCGGTTCGGTTTCGAGGCCCTGGCCGCCGCGGCCGACCAGCCCTACTGGATCGGGCGACCGATCGAGATCCCCCGGTCCCGGCCCCTGGAATTCGAGGCTTCGGCGGACGTGGCGACGGAGATCGCCGAATGGCCGCTGAACCAGGTGGTCAAGGCGCTGGTCTTCTATCATCCCGACGACCAACCCGAGTTGCGCGAGCGGCAGGACCGCCAGCTCACCCGGCTGTTCGACGCCTGCCGCAAGACCCGCCACGAGCTGTTGATCGAGGTCATCGCTCCGGCCGGCATGCCGGTGGACTCCACGACCATCGCCCGCGCCCTGGACGGCATCTACAGCCTCGGCGTGAAGCCGGACTGGTGGAAACTGGAGCCTGCGGACGACCCGCCAGCCTGGCGCCACGTGGCCGCGGTGATCGAGCACCACGATCCGCTGTGCCGCGGCGTGCTGCTGCTCGGCCTCTCGCAGCCCATGGAGACCCTGCTGGCGGCTTTCGAGGCGACGGCGGGCGTGCCGATCGTCAAGGGCTTCGCGGTGGGCCGCACCATCTTCCACGGGGCCGCGCGCGCCTGGCTGGCCGGCGAGATCGATGACGCCGCGGCGATCCGCGCGCTCTCCGAACGCTTCTCGCGGCTGGTCGAAGGCTGGCGGCGCGCCCGGTCCGGCGTGGGGCGCGCGGCATGAGCACCGTGCGGTTGACCGCCGCCCAGGCCGCCGTCCGCTACCTCGCCGCCCAGGACGTCGAGGTCGACGGCGCGAGCGTGCCCTTCTTCGCCGGCGTCTGGGCGATCTTCGGCCACGGCAATGTGGCCGGCCTCGGCGAGGCGCTGCACGGCGTGCGCGAGACCCTGCCGACCTGGCGGGCGCACAACGAGCAGGCCATGGCCCACGCCGCCATCGCCTATGCCAAGCAGAAGCGCCGTGAGCGGGCGATGATCTGCACCACCTCGATCGGACCGGGCGCGACCAACATGGTGACGGCCGCCGCCCTGGCGCACGTCAATCGGCTGCCGGTCCTGCTGCTGCCGGGCGACGTCTATGCGAGCCGCAGGCCCGATCCGGTGTTGCAGCAGGTCGAGGACTTCGCCGACGGCACGGTCAGCGCCAACGACTGTTTTCGCCCGGTGTCGCGCTATTTCGACCGGATCACCCGGCCCGAGCAGTTGCTGGCCGCCCTGCCGCGGGCCATGGCGGTGCTGACCGATCCGGCCGACTGCGGGCCGGTGACGCTGGCCTTCTGCCAGGATGTCCAGGCGCAGGCCTACGACTGGCCGGAGCGCGTCTTCGCGCGGCGGACCTGGCGCCGGCGGCGCTCGCCGGCCGATCCTCGGGAGATCGCGGGACTGGCCCAACGGCTGCGCGAGGCCAAGGCGCCGCTGATCGTGGCCGGCGGCGGTGTGCTCTACGGCCGTGCGGAGGCCGCGCTCGCCGCGTTCGCCGCGCGGACCGGCGTCCCCGTCGCCGAGACCCAGGCCGGCAAGGGCGCGCTGGCCTGGGACCATGCCGCCTCGCTGGGCGCCATCGGGGTGACCGGCACGAGCGCCGCCAACGCGGCGGCGGCGGCGGCCGATCTGGTGGTTGGCGTCGGCACGCGGCTGCAGGATTTCACGACCGGCTCGCGGGCGTTGTTCGCCCATCCGGGGCGGGTGCTGACGCAGGTGAATGTGGCGGCCTTCGACGCCCACAAGCACGACGCGGAGCCCGTGGTCGGCGACGCCGGCGCGGTGCTGGAGGCGCTGTCCGAAGCGCTCGGTGACTGGCGCGCGCCGAAGGCGTGGATCGAACGGGCCAAGGCCGGTGTCGCGAGCTGGAACGCCGAGGCCGAGGTGGCCATGCGGGCCTCCGAGGCGCCGCGGCCCTCCGACGCCCAGGTGATCGGCGCGGTCTGGCGGGCGATGGACGAGGACGCGGTGGTGGTCTGCGCCGCGGGCGGCCTGCCGGGCGAACTGCACAAGCTCTGGCGGCCGCGCCGGCCGGGCGGCTACCACCTGGAGTACGGCTATTCCTGCATGGGCTACGAGATCGCCGGGGGGCTGGGCGTCAAGCTTGCCGAACCCGACCGCGAGGTGGTGGTCATGCTGGGCGACGGCTCGTACCTGATGATGAATTCCGAGATCGCCACCTCGGTGGCCATGGGCAAGAAGCTGATCGTCGTGGTGCTCGACAACCGCGGCTTCGGCTGCATCGACCGCCTGCAGCGCGAGACCGGCGGCGCGCCCTTCAACAACCTGCTGGCCGACGCGGCCTATGAGACCGTGCCGGCGATCGACTTCGCCGCCCACGCCGCGAGCCTCGGCGCGCGTTCTGAGAAGGTCACCGGCGTCGCCGCTCTAGAGGCCGCGCTCGTCCGCGCCAGGGCCTCGGATCGGACCTACGCGATCGTCGTCGAAACCGACCCCGCCATCTCCACCACGGCCGGCGGCGCCTGGTGGGACGTGGCGGCGCCGGAGGTCTCGGAGCGCGCGGAGGCCCGCGCCGCGCGCGCCGCCTACGAGGCCAGGCTCGCCGATCTGCAAGGGAGGGGCTGAGCCTTGGCCATCCGTTTCGGGGTCAGCCCCATCGCCTGGGTCAACGACGACATGCCCGAGCTCGGCGGCGACACGGCCGTCGAGACCATCCTGGCCGACGCGCGCGACATCGGCTTCTCCGGCGTCGAGCTGGGCGGCAAGTTCCCCAAGGATCCGGCCGTGCTGCAACCGCTGCTCACCGGCTACGGCCTTGATCTGGTGGGAGGCTGGTTCAGCGGCGCCCTGCTGGCCCACGACGTCGAGGCTGAGATCGCCGCGGCGCAGGCGCATCTGGCGCTGCTGAAGGCGATGGGCTCGACCGTCTTCGTCCACGCCGAGACCAGCAACGCCATCCATGGCGCGCGCCAGACGCCGCTGAGCCGCACGCCCGAGCTGGACGCCGCCGGCTGGGCCAGGTTCGGCGGCCGCCTCACCGAATTTGCCGAATATATCGACGGCCAGGGTCTGCGCTTCGCCTATCACCACCACCTGGGCACGGTGGTCGAGCGGCCGCGCGACCTGGCGGCCTTCCTGAACGCGACCGGCGCGGCGGTCGGCCTGACGCTGGACACCGGCCACGCGGCGCTGGGCGGCGTCGATCCGGTCGACGCCATTCGCGCGCACCCCGGGCGCATCGCCCATGTGCATTGCAAGGACGTCCGCCGCGAGGTCTTCGCCCGGGTGCAGCGCGACGGGATGAGCTTCCTCGACGGCGTGCTCGCCGGCATGTTCACCGTCCCCGGCGACGGGAACCTGGACTATGCGGCGGTCATGCGGGCCCTGGCGGACGTCGGCTACGCCGGCTGGATCGTGGTCGAGGCCGAGCAGGACCCCGCGCTGGCCGATCCGCGAACCTATGGCGAGCTGGGCCTGCGCACCCTCGAACGTGAAGCCGCCGCCGCCGGTTTGAAGAAGGCCGCCTGAGATGACCGACCTGCTGGTCCGCAAGCATGAGCCCGACGCCGCGGGCGTGGTGCTGGAGGTGACGCCCCGGAGCGCCGGCTGGACGCATGTCGGCTTCAAGGTGGTCGAGCTGGCCGCCGGCCAGAGCGCCAGCGGCGGCGAGGCCGGGCGCGAGGCCTGCCTGGTTCTGCTCAGCGGAACGGCGGACATCGCGGTCGGCGAAGCCCACTTCGTCGGGCTCGGCGGTCGCGCCAGCGTCTTCGAGGATCGGGCGCCGGGCGCCGTCTACGCGCCGGGCGGGGCGGCCTGGACGGTGACCGCGACGACGCCTGTCGAGCTCGCCATCTGTACGGCGCCCGGCTCCGGAACCGGCGCGCCGCGCGAGATCGCCCCCGGCCAGATGAGCCGTGAGGTCCGCGGGACCGGGACCAACACCCGCCACGTCCGCAACATCCTGCCCGAGACCGAGCCCGCCGAAAGCCTGCTGGTGGTCGAGGTGATCACCCCGGGCGGCAACTGGTCGAGCTATCCGCCGCACAAGCACGACACCGCCACGGCGTTCGAGGAGACCGCGCTGGAGGAGACCTACTACCACCGGATCAACCCGCCACAGGGCTTCGCCTTCCAGCGGGTCTACACCGACGACCGAAGCCTGGATCAGACCATGGCGGTGGAGGACGGCGACGTGGTGATGGTGCCGCGCGGCTACCATCCGGTGGGCGCGCCCCACGGCTACGATCTCTACTACCTGAACGTCATGGCCGGGCCGAAGCGCCAGTGGATCTTCCGCAACGATCCGGCGCACGACTGGATCGCGCGAAAGGCCTGAGCGCATGGGGGAACGGGTGGGGGCAGGTCGGTTGGAGCGGGGCGTCGCGTCAAGGCCGCCCCTCGCGCGCCGCGTGGCGACGCCGGAGGCCGGCGCCCTGGCCGGCGCGATCCTGGTCTATCTGTTCTTCTTTGCGGTCGCCCCGCCGTTCCGCGACCTCGCCTCGCTGTCGAGCGTGCTCTACGTCAGCTCGATCTACGGCATCCCGGCGCTGGCCGTGGCGCTCCTGATGATCGGCGGCGAGTTCGACCTGTCGTCCGGCGTTGCGGTGGTCAGCTCGGCCCTGCTGGCGTCCATGATGAGCTACGAGCTCACCGCCAACGTCTGGGTGGGCATCGGCGCGTCGCTGGCCGCGGCCTTGGCCATGGGAGCGCTGAACGGCTACCTGGTGATCCGCACCGGCATCCCCAGCTTCCTGGTGACGCTCGGCTCCTTCTTCGTGCTGGGCGGGCTCAATCTGGCCGTGACCCGGCTGGTGACCGGCAGCGTCGCCACCCACGACATCGCCGACATGGACGGCTTCGCCCAGGCTCGCGCGCTGTTCGCCTCGAGCTTCGATGTGGGCGGGATCAGCGTGCGGGTGACGGTCGTCTGGTGGCTGCTGTTCGCCGCGCTCGCCACCTGGGTCCTGCGGCGCTCGCCCTACGGCAATTGGATCTATGCGGTCGGCGGGGCGCCGCAGAGCGCGCGGGCCGTCGGCGTGCCGGTGCGCCGCGTCAAGGTCGCGCTGTTCATGACCGTCGGCTTCGCCGCCTGGTTCGTCGGGATGCACCAGCTTTTCGCCTTCGACACGGTGCAGTCGGGCGAGGGGGTGGGGAAGGAGTTCTACTACATCATCGCCGCCGTGGTCGGCGGCTGCCTGTTGACCGGCGGGCAGGGCTCGGCGGCGGGCGCGGTGCTGGGCGCCTTCATCTTCGGCATGACCACCCAGGGGATCATCTACGCCGGCTGGAACCCCGACTGGTTCAAGTTCTTCGTGGGCGTCCTGCTGCTGGCCGTCATTCTGCTGAACGCCGGCGTCCGCCGCTGGCAGGCGGCGAAGCGATGAGCCCGCCCCTGCTGCGCCTCGCCGGGATCGGCAAGACCTACGGCGCGATCCGCGCGCTGGAGGGCGTCGACCTCGACCTTCAGGCCGGCGAGATCGTCTGCGTGCTGGGCGACAACGGGGCCGGCAAGTCGACCCTGATCAAGATCATCTCCGGGCTGCATCAGCACGATGAGGGGACGCTGGAGGTGGGCGGGGAGCCGGTGCGGTTCGCGTCGCCGCGCCAGGCGATCGAACTGGGGATCGCCACCGTCTACCAGGACCTGGCGATCGCGCCCCTGATGCCGGTCTGGGCCAACTTCTTCCTGGGCCGCGAGCTGCGCACGGGCCGCGGTCCGTTCGCCGCCATGGACATCGGCCGCATGCGCGAGGTCACCCGCGGCGAGCTGGCGGCCATGGGCGTCGAGCTGGCCGACGTGGAGCGGCCGATCGGCGGCCTCTCCGGCGGCGAGCGCCAGTGCGTGGCGATCGCCCGCGCCATCCACTTCGGGGCCAAGATCCTGATCCTCGACGAGCCGACCGCGGCTCTGGGCGTCAAGCAGGCGGGCGTGGTGCTGCGCTATGTGGCGGCGGCCAAGGCGCGCGGCCTGGGCGTGATCTTCATCACCCACAATCCGCACCACGCCCATGCGCTGGGCGACCGCTTCCTGCTGCTGGAGCGGGGTCGCGCCCAGGCTTGCGTTTCGCGCGCCGCGATCGACGTCGACCAGCTGGCGAGCCGCATGGCGGGCGGCGGCGAACTCGATCAGCTCGCCCACGAGCTTGCCAGCCGCGGTCCGTCGGCCACAAGCTCCGCCGCGGAGCCTTAGGAGTTGCGGATGAACCCCATGCGAGATCGCAAGCTGCTGGCGGTGGCGGCCCTGTTGGCCCTGGCGCTCTGCGCCTGCAGCGGCAAGGGCGGCCGGACGAGCGCCGGCTCGGCCGGACCGGCTGAGCCGGCGATGACCGTCGCGGTGATCACCCACGCCGCGCCCGGCGACACCTTCTGGGACATCGTGCGCAAGGGCGCCGAGGCGGCCGCTGCGAAGGACCATGTGGTGCTGCGCTATTCCAGCGATCCATCCGGCGGCGGCCAGGCGACGCTGGTCCAGAACGCCATCGACAGCCGCCTCGACGCGATCGCCGTCACCCTCGCCAAGCCCGAGGCCATGGCCGAGGTGGTCCGCAAGGCGAGCGCCGCGGGAATCCCGGTGGTCGCCTTCAACGCCGGACTGGACAACTGGAAGTCGGCCGGCGCGCTCAGCTACTTCGGCTCGGACGACGGCCTGGCGGGCGTCGACGCGGGCAAGCGGGCGGCCGCGGACGGCGCCCGGCATCTGCTCTGCGTGTCCCAGGAACAGGGCCATGTGGCGCTGGAGGCCCGTTGCGACGGGCTCACCAAGGGTTTCGCGCCCCGGCGCGCCGACAAGGTCTATGTGATCGGCACGGACATGCCCTCGGTCCGCTCGACCATCGCGGCGAAGCTGAAGCAGGATCCATCCATCGATCTGATCGTGACCCTGGGCGCGCCCTTCGCGCTCACCGCCATCCAGGCGGTGAAGGACGCCGGCAGCCACGCCAAGGTGGCGACCTTCGACACCAATCCGCAAATCCCCGCGGTGATCCGATCCGGCGCCTTGCAGTGGGCGATCGACCAGCAGCCCTATCTGCAGGGCTACCTGGCGGTGGACTCCCTGTGGCTCCACAGGATGAACGGCAACGTGATCGGCGGCGGCGCGCCGGTGCTCACCGGGCCCTATTTCGTCGACCGTTCCAACATCGATGCGATCGAGCGCTTCGCCGCCCGCGGAACCCGCTGATCTTGCAAGGCGTGGCCGGCGCGGCGCGCGCCTTTCGCAGTCTGGATCGCCTGACTGGCCCAGAAACAGCCACACGCGACGCGTGTGATGACATCGCCCGGCGCCGCAGCGCAATATGAGCGCTGGCAACCAGGATTGGTGGGGATCATGACCAACGACGGGCCGCACCGCCTGGATGTCGCGATCGGGCAGCGAATCCGAGAGCGGCGCCGCTCCCTCGGCCTGTCGCAGCAGGACCTCGCCGAGGTGCTGGGCGTTTCGTTCCAGCAGGTCCAGAAATACGAGCGCGGGGCAAACCGCGTCTCGTTCTCGCGACTGGTGGAGATCGGCGGGGCGCTGAAGTGCCGGTTGGGCGATCTGGCGGAGGGGCTCGATCCCGACCGCGCGCCGAAGGAGATCGAACAGGTCAATGCGCTGATGACCGCTGATGGCGCCCTGGAGATGCTCGAGGCCTACGCGGCCCTGCCGAGCAATGCGCTGCGGCGCGCGGTGCTGCACCACACGCGGACGCTGAACAGCGTGCTGGGCGGGACCGACCCCGAGAGCCGATAGCCCACGGAGGCGTCCCGCGCTCGCCGATCGGCGGTTGCCGAAAGGCCCCGGAGCGGCCAACACTTCCCCTCGTCTGCGAGGGGCGGATGCTGCACGAAGGCGAACTTGCCGAGCTGCTGAACGCCATGGCCGCCGGGGAGCGTTCGGCGGCCGAGGCGCTCTATCGGCGCATGGGTGCGCGCCTCTACGGCTCCGCCTACCGGATCCTGCGCGACGCCGGCCTGGCGGAGGACGCCGTGCAGGAAGCCTTCGTGAAGATCTGGCGCAACGCCCACCGCTTCGACGCCGCGAAAGGCCTGCCGTCCACCTGGATGGCGGTGATCGTGCGCCGCGTGGCCCTGGATCGCCGGCCGCGGGCGGTCAGCACCCTGCCGGCCGACCTGGAGGCCCCGGCCCTCGACCTCGACTATGTGCACCCGCGCCTGCGCGACGCGCTCGCCGAATTGCCCGAGGTGCATCGGAACGCCCTGGTGCTCATGTATGTCCACGGATTGAGCCATTCCGAACTGGCCCAGGCGATGGGGGCGCCGCTGGGCACGGTGAAGAGCTGGGTGCGGCGGGCGAGCGCCGCCCTGAAGGAGAAGCTGGAGCGATGAGCCGCAGGGCGCACGAGGCGAAGGACGCACGGCTGTTCGAGGCGGATCCGGCCGAACAGGCGCTGGCCAGCCTGTCGCTGGCCGCGCCGCCGATCTCGCCGCCGGCCGACCTGTGGGCGAAGATCGCCGGCCAGCTCGCAGCCCCCATTCCGGCCGGGATCGAGATCGGACCGCTGGCCGCCGGCAAGTGGCGCAAGCTCGCCCCCGGGGTGCAGATCAAGCCGCTCTGGGGCAAGCGCACCTTCCTGATCCGCTGCGAGCCGGGCGCCACGGTGCCGCGCCACCGCCACCGCAGCTTCGAGCACACCCTGATCCTCACCGGCGATATCGCCGCCGGCTACGGCGACTTCGGCCCCGGCGACTATCTCGGCAATCCGCAGGGCTGGCACGAGGCCTGGAGCACCAAGGCCGGTTGCCTCGTGCTCGTCCAGTACGATTGAGCCCCAGGCCGGCTGGCGCTGTTGCGTTGACAGGCCCCTTCGCGAGGAGGAGTCTCTCCAGAACGCCGGTATGCGGCACTATCTTGTCTCCGCAGCGGCTGACGCAGGAGAGATCGCGATGCGGCGATTGATGGCGGGCTTTGCGGCGATAGCCGCCGTGGCGCTCAGCGCCGGCGCGGCCAAGGCCTCGGTGACGGTGATCGGCGGCGGCCTGGCGGAGGCCTGTTCCAAAGCGGCCATGGCCGGCGGCTCGGCCCAGCGCTCCGAGGCGATCTGCACCCAGGCCCTGGACACCGAGATGCTGAGTCCGCGCGACAAGGCCGGCACCTTCGTGAACCGCGGAATCATGAAGCTGCGGCGCGGCGAAATGCCGGCCGCGCTCGCCGACTTCGACCAGGCGGCGCGCTATGAGCCGAAGCTCGGCGAGATCTATGTGAACCGGGGCGCGGCGCTGATCGGGGCCCACCGTTTCGCCGACGGCCTCGCCGACCTGAACAGGGGCATCGGCCTCGGGATCGAGGAGCCGGCCAAGGCCTATTACAACCGCGCGCTCGCCTACGAGGGCCTCGACGACGTGAAGTCGGCCTATTTCGACTATCAGAAGGCCGTCGAGCTCAGCCCCGGCTGGGATGCGCCGAAGCAGGAGCTGACGCGGTTCCACGTGGCGCGCCGGGACTAGCGCAACAGCCCGCCTGGCCCCATCTCTGCCGGGGGCGGAAGGAGCTTCCCATGCGCAGCCTCGCTCTATTGGCCGTCCTGTGTTTCGCGACCCCGGCCCTGGCCCAGGTCGCGTCTGTCCCTGGCTTCCCGGCCAGTCCGATCACGCCGCAGGACAGCGGCCTCATGGCGCTGCAGGAGATGCAGCGCCAGCAGCTCGTTCAGCAGCAGAACCAGATCATGTCGCTGGACGCCCAGATGCGCGCCCAGCAGGCGATCCAGGACATCCAGGCCACGCGGGCCGCCCCTCGCCTGACGCCCCCCGACACCAGGCCCGGACGCGCGCTGCCCAGCATCGACACCAGCCAACTCGCCTCGATCCCCGACAGCATCCTGGCGGACTCCAACCGCAAGGTGCTGGACGCGGCGAACAATCATCGCTGAACGCCCGTCCGACGCCGCGCAGCTTAGATCGGCAGGGCGGGGACCGGCTCCAGGCCGAGGCACACGGCGACGCAGCGGCGCGCCAGGAGGTCGCCCGGATCGATGAACTCGACCTTCAGATCCTTCGCAGCCAGCACCAGCGGCGCCTCGGTGCAGCCGGCGATCACCACCTCCGCGCCATCGGCGATCAGGTCGTCGGCCAGCTTCACCATCGCGGCCTTGACCTCAGGACCGGTGTCGCCCGCCTTGATCCTGTAGATCAGCTCCATGAATTCGTCCTGCCCCTGGGCGGACAGGCCGACGAGGCCCATGGCCTGGGCCGCGAGGTATTCGCGGTAGAGCTTCAGCGCGCCCTTGGTGCCCAGCACGCCGGCCCGCATGGCGCCCGTGCCCGCGGCGGCCTGGGCGCCGGTCTCGATCAGGTCGATGAGCGGTAGGCCCGAGGCCCGCTGGATCAGGCCGGCGTAGGCGTGGGCGGTGTTGCAGGCGATCGCCAGCACCTCGGCCCCGGCGCCGCGCAGGGCGCCGGCCATCTCGGCGAGCACCGGACCGGCCAGCGAGCCGGGCGTGTTGCGGTCGGGGACCTTGGGGTTGATGTCCACCAGCACCCGCAGGTGGTCCTGTTCCGACTCGATGGGGGTGTAGGCCTGCAGCTTCTGCAGGAAATCCAGCGTCGCCGCCGGCCCCATTCCTCCGAGCACGCCCAGGGTGAGGCTCTCGCCCATCAGAGCTTGCCCTCCATCACCGTCTGGTAGCCGAACAGGCCCTGCGCGCCGCCGGTGTGCAGGAAGACGACCGTCTCGCCGTCGAAGCGGCCCAGCATCGAGAGTGCGATCAGTCCCTTCATGGCCTTGCCGGTATAGACCGGGTCGAGCAGCAGGCCCTCGGTGCGGGCCGCGAGCTTCAGGGCCTCGATGACGGCGTCGTCGACGAGGCCATAGCCCGCGCCGACAAAGTCGCAGTCGGCCACCACCATCTCGCGCGTCACCCGGTCCTTGTGGCCCAGCAGGTCGGCCGTCTCGATGGCGAGCTTGAAGACGTTGGCCTCCTGGACGTCCTTCGGCGCGCGGACGCCGATGCCCAGCACGGGCACGTCGGCGCCCATGACCGCCAGGCCCGCCACCAGGCCCGCGTGGGTGCCGGCGCTGCCGGTGGCGGTGACGATGCGGTCGATCTCCAACCCCGCCTCGTTGGCCTGGCCGATCAGCTCCAGCGCGCACTCCACATAGCCCAGCGCCCCGATCACGTTGGAGCCGCCGCCGGGGATCACATAGGGCCGTCCGCCGCGCTCGGCGACCTCGGCCGCGACGTCGGCCAGCATCCGGTTCATATCCGTTCCGGCCGGCACGGTGCGGATGTTGGCGCCCAGCAGCTCGTCCAGCAGCACATTGCCGGAGTGGTTGTAGTCGTGGGCGTTGGAGCCGGTGCGATGCTCCAGGATGATCTCGCAGGAAAGGCCGAACTTCATGGCCGCGGCGGCCGTCTGGCGCACGTGGTTCGACTGCACCGCGCCCTGGGTCACCAGGGTGTCGGCGTCATTGGCCAGCGCATCGCCCAGCAGGTACTCGAGCTTGCGGGTCTTGTTGCCCCCGCCGGCCAGGCCCGTGCAGTCGTCGCGCTTGATCCACAGGTTGGGCCCGGCGCCCGAGGGGCCGATGACGGCCTCGCTCAGCCGCGGCAACGGCTCCAGGGGCGTGGGCAGGTGGGCGAAGCGGACGGGATTGAAGCGGGCGAGGTGCATGGCCTCGCCCTAGCATTCAAGAAGGCGTTGTCCAAATTCTCGCCGCTACGGCCGCAGTTTCGGCGGCAGGGCGGCGACCTGATCGGGCGTCATCGGGACGATGGCGGTGACGATGCAGTGGTTGGTGAAGCCGCCCATGTTGACGCCGACGTCGAGGTCTATCGGACGGCAGACGCTGTTGGAACCCGGCGGATTGCGCATCACCAGGGGATCCGACGAGGTCGCGCCGGCCACGCAGCTGTTGCTGGTCTCGACCCGGTAGACCATCCGTCCGCCGACGTTGATGAAGATGGTGTGGTCGTCGCCCACCGTGTGGTTGCGGATGTCGCGCGTATAGAAACAGGCCGGCGCCACGGCCGCGGCCGGCACGGCATAGACCACCGCGGAGGGCGGCGGCGGGGGCGGGGCGTAGGCGTAGTCTTCGGCGCAGGCCGCCAGGGTCATCGCGGCTCCCAAAGCGCCTATCAGGGCAAGCGTCTTCATGGGCGTATCTCCTGCTGACCAACGAACCTTAGCACGCCCGCGCTTGTTCCGCCGCGCCGCGGAAATCTGGCTGGCGCGAGCGGCCCGTCGGGCCTAACGTCGCCACCTCCTCGGGGCGCCGCGACGAAGCGGCTGAGAGGCGGGTGGTCCCCCGCGACCCGTCGAACCTGATCCGGGTCATGCCGGCGAAGGGAAGGGACCCGCCTGACGCCCCTTCCATCGGCATGGTCCGTCCGCGCCTTGGAGTGTCGCGCCATGAACAAGCCCGCCGGCAAGCTGGACCCCGCCGCCATCCCCACCGGAGAGCGGCCGGGATCGAAGAAGGTCTATCAGCCCGGCGTCCTGTGGCCCGATATCCGCGTGCCGTTCCGCGAAGTGGCGGTGCACCCGAGCGCGGGCGAGCCGGCGCTGACGCTCTACGACAGCTCCGGCCCCTACACCGAGCCCAGCGCGGTGATCGACATCGACAAGGGCCTCTCCAGGGTCCGCGAACCGTGGATCGTCTCGCGCGGCGACGTGGAGATCGTCGAGACCCCGCGCGACGTGAAGCCCGAGGACAACGGCTTCGCGAAGGGTGAACACCTGGCGCCGCAATTCAAGACGCCCCGGCGGGTCTATCGCGCCCGGGCCGGGGCGGCGGTCACCCAGCTGGAATACGCCCGGCGCGGCGTGATCACTTCTGAAATGGAATATGTCGCCATCCGCGAGAACCTGCGCCGCCAGGCCGGCGATCCGGCGATCCGCGACGGCGAGGGCTTCGGCGCCGAGATTCCCGACTTCTGCACCCCGGAGTTCGTTCGCGACGAGGTGGCCCGGGGCCGGGCGATCATCCCGGCCAACATCAACCACACCGAGCTGGAGCCGATGGCCATCGGCCGCAACTTCCTGGTCAAGATCAACGCCAATATCGGCAACTCGGCGGTGCTCTCCACCGTCGCCGACGAGGTCGACAAGATGGTCTGGTCCATCAGGTGGGGGGCGGACACGGTCATGGACCTGTCGACCGGCCGCAACATCCACAACATCCGCGACTGGATCATCCGCAACGCGCCCATCCCGATCGGCACCGTCCCGATCTATCAGGCGCTGGAGAAGGTGAACGGCGTCGCCGAGGACCTGAACTGGGAGGTGTTTCGCGACACCCTCATCGAACAGGCCGAGCAGGGGGTGGACTATTTCACCATCCACGCCGGCGTCCGGCTTCCGTTCATTCCGCTGACGGCGAAGCGGACCACCGGCATCGTCTCGCGCGGCGGTTCGATCATGGCCAAGTGGTGCCTGGCGCACCATCGCGAGAACTTCCTCTACGAGCGGTTCGAGGACATCTGCGAGATCATGCGGGCCTACGACGTGTCGTTCTCGCTGGGCGACGGCCTGCGTCCCGGCTGCATCGCCGACGCCAACGACGAGGCCCAGTTTGCGGAGCTGCGGACGCTCGGCGAGCTCACCAAGGTCGCCTGGAAGCACAATGTGCAGGTGATGATCGAAGGCCCCGGCCACGTGCCGATGCACAAGATCAAGGCCAATATGGACGAGCAGCTGAAGCACTGCCACGAGGCGCCGTTCTATACGCTGGGCCCGCTGACCACCGACGTGGCGCCCGGCTACGACCACATCACCTCGGCCATCGGGGCGGCGATGATCGGCTGGTTCGGCACGGCCATGCTCTGTTACGTGACGCCGAAGGAGCACCTGGGGTTGCCCGACCGCGACGACGTCAAGCAGGGCGTCATCGCCTACAAGATCGCCGCCCACGCCGCCGACCTCGCCAAGGGCCATCCGACCGCGCGCACCTGGGACGACACCCTGTCGCGGGCCCGCTTCGAGTTCCGCTGGGAGGATCAGTTCAACCTCGGCCTCGATCCGGAGACCGCGCGCGAGTTCCACGACGAGAGCCTGCCGAAGGAGGCGTTCAAGACCGCCCACTTCTGCTCGATGTGCGGCCCGAAGTTCTGCTCGATGAAGATCAGCCAGGACATCCGCGATGCCGCCAGATCTCAAAATGACTTGGCCCAGAACGAGGTCGACACGGGGATGGACGAGATGGCCCGGAAATTCCGCGAGACCGGCGGCGAGATCCTGGTTCCGGTCGCGCCGGCGGAATAGCGCCGTCGCGGCCTAGTCGCCGACGCTGGACTTCGCCTTGACCGGCGCCTGCCAGACGCGGACGACGACGGCGACCGTCACCGAGCCCAGCACCGCCGCGGCGGCGCCCGCCCACTGGACGGGGCTCATGCCGAGCGAGGCGTAGTGGCCGGCCAGGCCGCCGGAGACGAACACCATGCCGGCCGAGCTCCACTCGGCGAGATCCTTCTTGCTGATCATGATCGGCAGCCCCCTGCGCTCGGCCCTGCGGACGGATGTTCGGTAGATCAGCAGATAGCCAAAGCCGGGCCCGCGCCGCGATGCGACACGGGCGCGCATTGGGCGACGCATGGGGTCGCGCCCACGCAAAAGGGCGGCCCCCGCGGAGGCCGCCCTTGCCCGCTGCCTCAGCGGCTTGCGCTTACTGAGGCGGAGGGGTCGCAGGCGTGGTCGTCGCCGTCGACGAGGACGGGGGCGGGGTCACGTCCGGTGTCGTGGTGGACGGCGTCGGCGCGGGCGCCGGCATGGTGTTCACCGGCGGCGCGGTCGCCGCGGGCGGCGGCGTGGCGGTCGACGGCGTCGAGGGCACGGCGCCCACCGAGCTCTGGGCCGGGGCGGTGCCGCCGGTGTTCACGCCGTTGGTCGAGGCGCTGCGGGCCGAGCGCTCGGGCGAGGCCGCGGTGCTACGCGTCGTACGGCTACGCGTCACCGCGATCGGCGCCTCGCGCGTGGCGGTGGTCACGCGGTGATGGGTCGTGGTCGTGGTGGTGGCCGCCGGACCGGCCGCGGTCGCGGCGTCGGCGGTGGGGGTGTTGACCGCGAGGTTGGCGCCGGCCGGGGGCGTATTGGCCGCCAGCGAGGTGGTGGTCGAGCTCGCCGTGGTGGTCGAGCCCGCGGTCATGGTCTGGTCGGCCGGACGGGTGGCGTACCAGCCCGCGGCGGCCAGGGCGGCCAGGGCCACGAGGCCGACACCGACGGCGGCCGGAGCGACCGAACCCTTGCGGCGCACGGTGGTGGTGCGGCTCGCCACGAAGGGCGCATCCTCGCCGGTCGGGCTCATCGCGGTCTCACGGGTGACGGCGGCGTCCGCCGCGGGGTCAGCGGCCAGGGCGCCCGTCGCCGCGCCGGCCGCGATGGCCTCGTCGGTCGGGGTATCCTGGAACATGTTGCGCCGCGTCGCGCGGGCTTTCTTGCTGCGATCCCAGACCGGGGTCGGGGCGAACATGGAAGAGTCGGACTCCTGCGGCGCGTCGCCGTCGGTGGTCCGGGTGTAGTCAACGGACATGGTGTGTCCCTCCTGGGAATAGTGTCGAGGCAATCAAACGGGTCCGCGACCGGAGGGTTCCGAGGAATTATCAGAGAAGCTTGACCATTGAACACCCGCCAGGCGCGGGAGATAGTGCATTGGAGTTCCCATATTGGTGTTACTACTACACGACTACAGCAAATGCGACTCACTAAGCTTTGCAATAGTGGCGGAAAATCGGCGAGGACGCCGAGTGACGATGGGTGCTCGCCGCGGGCCGATCGAAGGGTTTGACGCCTGTCGTGTAAGGGTATACCTGACAGTCAGGTTCACCCTGACGGAGACAACCATGGGCGGTTCTGCCCCAAAGCCATCGGCCGGCGAGGTGCGTGCGCGCCGCAAGACGGAGCGGGCGCTGGGCAAGCCGCTGCCCAAGACCCTGCACTGTTCGTTCTGCGGCAAGTCCCAGCACAAGGTGGAGAAGCTGATCGCCGGCCCACGCGGGGTGTTCATCTGCAACGAATGCGTCCGGCTCTGTGACGGAATCCTGGATGGGACCTGGTCGCCGACCGGCCGGCCGTATTCCGGCTTCAATCCGCTGGAGGGCCCGACCGAAGACCTCATCGAGCTCCTGGGCTCGGTCAACCTGGCGACGGACGCCAACCGGGACTTCCTCCAGTCGCTGGTCGACACCCTGCGCGCCCGCGAGGTCAGCTGGGCCGATGTCGGCGGCGCGCTGGGCGTCTCGCGGCAGTCGGCCTGGGAACGCTTCTCCTGAGCGCGATCGCTCTCTCTGTGAGATATCGGCGTTCTTGAACGCGTCCGGCTTGCGCTAGTCTGGCGCCGGACGGGAGGCGTCATGTCCAAGCTCGACCTTGCGGCCGCCTGGTTGCTCGTGATTCTGGGCGCCATCCATAACCTGGTGGTCGCGCCGATGAGCTTCCATGGGCTCGACGGCCGGGCGCTCTGGTTCGTCACCGGCGGCATCAGCCTGTGGTTCGGCGGCGCCATCAACCTGATCTGGCTGACCAACCGGGACCGGCCGCGGATCCGGTTCACGGCCTTGGCCGCCGATCTCGTGCTGCTCGCCTTCGTCGTCGCCTATGCCGTGGTGATGCACCAGCTGACCAAGCCGGCGGGCCTGCTCCTGATTTTCGTGGTCGCCTGGCTGACCGGACGCGCTCTGACTGCCAGGGCCCCCGCGACCGAGAGGCGCGATCGGGCGGCTTGACCGGCGCCGAGCGGCGACCACAAGCTGCCCCCCGGGAAGTCGGAGAATCCAATGAGCCTGAAGGCCAAGCTCCAGCGGGAGTGGCGCTTCCTGCGCGGCCTGAACCGCACGCTCAATCGGGTGAAGTCCATCGCGCCCGACTCCGAGAACCTCGCCTGCGACGACCTGCAGGCCGCGGTAGAGCGCTGGCGCGACCGTCCGGCGATCAGCTTCGAAGGCCGCACGGTCAGCTATGCCGAGATGGACGGCATCGCCAACCGCTTCGCCCATTGGGGCAAGGGACTGAACCTGCGCCGCGGCCAGACGGTGGCCTTGTTCATGCCCAACCGGCTGGAATACTTCTGCATCTGGTACGGGCTGTCGAAGATCGGGGTGGTCACCGCCCTGATCAACAACCAGCTCTCGGGCCTGGCGCTGGCGCACTGCCTGAACATCTCCGGCGCGAACCACATCGTGGTCGACCCGGAAACCTCGGCCGTCTTCGAGGCCGCCAAGGGCCTGATCGAAAAGCCGCCGCAGCAATGGGTGCTGGGGCCCGCGCACGCCGGCCAGCGCGACCTGAGCCAGGCCCTGAAGAGCTGCAGCCAACTGCCGCCCGACCGCGTCGTGCGCGAGGACATGCGGGCCAAGGACACGGCCCTGCTGATCTTCACCTCCGGCACCACGGGCATGCCCAAGGCCGCGCGGATCACCCACGTCCGGGCGCAGCTGTACATGCGCGGCTTCGCCGGGGCGACGGACGCCAGAGCCTCGGATCGAATCTATGTGACGCTGCCGCTCTACCATGCGACCGGCGGGCTCTGCGCCATGGGCGCGGCGCTCCTGAACGGCGGCTCGGTGGTGCTGAAGAAGCGCTTCTCGGCCAGCCAGTTCTGGCCCGATGTGGTGGCCGAGGGCTGCACCATGTTCGTCTATATCGGCGAGCTGTGCCGCTATCTGGTGAACCAGCCGCCGGTGGACGACGAGACCAAGCACAGGGTGCGGCTGGCGTTCGGCAACGGCCTGCGCCCCGACATCTGGCCGGTGATGAAGCAGCGTTTCCGTATCGGCGAGATCCTGGAGTTCTATGGCTCCACCGAGGGCAATGTCTCGATGTTCAACTTCGACGGCCGCGAGGGGGCGATCGGCCGCGCGCCGAAGTGGCTGCGCAAGCGCTTCAACATCCGCCTCGCGCAGTTCGACGTGGAGGCCGAGCGCCCGATCCGCGGGACCAATGGCTTCTGCATTGAGTGCGGACCGGGCCAGATCGGCGAATGCATCGGCAAGATCGGCGGCGACGCGCGGGCCGAGTACTCCGGCTACGTCGACAAGGCCGCCTCGGAAAAGAAGGTGCTGCGCGACGTCTTCGAGAAGGGCGACGCCTGGTTCGCCACCGGCGACCTGATGAAGCAGGACGCCGACGGCTATCTCTATTTCGTCGACCGCATCGGCGACACCTTCCGCTGGAAGGGCGAGAACGTCTCCACCAACGAGGTGGCCGAGCGGCTGCAGGCCGGCCCTGCGGTGCGCGAGGCCAGCGTCTATGGGGTGGCCGTGGAGGGCGCCGAGGGCCGCGCCGGCATGGCCGCCCTGGTGGTGGCGCCCGGCTTCGACATCAAGGCGCTGGGCGCGCATGTGGCGGGCGAACTGCCGCCCTACGCCCAGCCGCTGTTCGTGCGCATCCTGCCGGAGCTGGAGACCACCGGCACCTTCAAGCAGCGCAAGATGGACTTGGTGGCCGACGGCTACGATCCCGCCAAGGTCAAGGGCCCGCTCTATTTCCACGACCCCAAGCGCGGCTACGTGAAGCTCACCAAGGCGGTGCACGACAAGATCGCCGGCGGCCTCGTGAAGGTCTGATCAAAGTACTTTACATTGCAAAGTAAGTGCTCTAGACCCTGTGGGACAACACGGGGAGACCGGTCATGACCGACCACAACCAAGCGATTCGCGACGACATCGCCTTCATGCGCAGCCTGGCCGAGGCCGGCCGGCAGGCGCCCTTGAAAGGCGGATCCATCCTGATGGCGGCGGGCCTGATCTACGCCGCCTGCGCCTTTGCCACCTGGTTCGCCGCCAGCTACCCGGTGAGCCCGCTGTTCATGCCGACCCTCTGGTTCGGCGGCACCGGACTGTTCTTCGTGGCGCTCTTCGCCCTGCGTCGGCGGATGGGCGCCAAGACCGAGACGAACCGGGCCGCGGGCCTGATCTGGGCCGGCGCGGGCTGGGCGCTGTTCGTCATCGTGCTCAGCCTGATGCTGATGGGTTACCGCGCCAACGGCTGGTGGATCATGGCCGCCATCTGTCCGATCGTGCTGGCCACCTATGGCGCCGCCTGGACGGTCGCCGGCATCCTGACCCAGGCCGGATGGATGCGGGGCGTCGGCTTCGGCGCCTTCGCCATGGCCCTGGTCTGCGCCTGGTATGGGCTCGAGGTCCGCACCCTGTTCCTGATCTACGGCGTCAGCCTGCTGGGTCTCGTCGCCCTGCCGGGCTACCTGGCCATGCGGCAGGCCCAGCGCGCGGCGGCCTGAGCCATGGCCGACGACTTCGACATCGAGCGTCTCGACGAGGTCATCCACGGCCGGCTGCGGCTGGGGATCATGGCCTACCTGTCGAGCGCCGGGGCGGCCGACTTCAACGCCCTGAAGGCGCGGCTGCAGGCCACGGACGGCAACCTGTCGGTCCACCTGCGCAAGCTGGAAGATGCGGGCTATATCGCCATCGACAAAAGCTTCGTCGGCAAGAAACCGCTGACCCAGGCCGTCATCACGCAGGCGGGGCGTACCGCCTTCATCCGCTACCTCGACGCCATGGCGTCGCTGGTGAATCCGAAGACCTGAGAGGACCTCGCCAATGATCTCCATCCTCCGCCGTGGCGCGCTGGCCGCGCTCGCCGCCATCAGCCTGGGCGCCGCCGCCCATGCGCAAGCCGCCGATCCCAACAGGCTGTTCGCGGACTCCAGGATGGTGATCCGCGACCGCTTCTCCGACGAGATCGTCGGCAAGGGGCGCGACCTGGTGTTTATCCCGGGGTTGGCCTCCTCGCGGGCCACTTGGAAGGCGACCGCCGAGCGGCTGCGCGGCAGGTACCGGCTGCACCTGATCCAGATCGCCGGTTTCGCCGGAGAGCCCTCCAGGGCCAACGCCACGGGCGAAGTGCTGGTCCCGACCGCCGAGGCCATCGACGCCTATCTGGTGGAGCAGAAGTTGACGCCCGCCACCATGGTCGGCCATTCGCTGGGCGGCACCACCCTGCTGTACCTCGCCCAGAAGCATCCCGATCATCTGCGCAAGGTGCTGATCGTCGACGCCCTGCCGTTCCTCGGCGCGGTGCAGAATCCGGCGGCGACCTCCGATAGCGTGCGGCCCATGGCCGCCAAGATCCGCGACGGCATGACCGCTTCGGCGGGCCCGGTGACCGCGGCCTCGCTGGAGCCGCAGATGAAGTCCATGTCGAAGGATGCGGCCAGCGTCCACATGATCGCCGAATGGGGCGCCGTGAGCGACCGCTCCGTGGTCGGCCGCGCCATGTACGAGGACATGACCCTCGACCTTCGCCCGGGCCTGGCGTCGATCAAGACGCCGATCGTCCTGCTCTACCCAGACAACGTCCCGCTCGGCGTGCCGGCAGGCATGATGCAGAAGGTCTATCCGATGGTCTATGCCCCGGCGCCTACGGTGACGCCCAAGCTGGTGGCCAATTCGCAGCACTTCATCATGCTCGACCAGCCGCAGGCGTTCGCCGAGGCGCTTGACGCGTTCCTGGCCACGCCCTGAACCGTCGCGCGCCCGCGCGAGGCGCCCTATATCTCGCCCATGCTCGACACGACCGCCGCGCCCCTCAAGGGCGCGGCCCTGATCAAGGACGAGGTGAAGCGGCTGCCCGACAAGCCGGGCGTCTATCGCATGATCGGCGAGGACGCCGAGGTGCTCTATGTCGGCAAGGCGCGCTCGCTGAAGAAGCGGGTGATCCAGTACGCCCAGGGCCGCTTCCACACCCAGCGCATCGCCCACATGGTCGACCTGACCCGGGCCATGGAGTTCATCACCACCCGCACCGAGACCGACGCCCTGCTGCTTGAGATCAACCTGATCAAGCAGCTGAAGCCCCGCTTCAACGTGCTGCTCAGGGACGACAAGAGCTTCCCCGAGATCGTCATCCGCCGCGAGCACCCCGCCGCGCAGCTTCGCAAGCACCGCGGCGCCCACACCATCAAGGGCGACTACTTCGGCCCGTTCGCCAGCGCCTGGGCGGTGAACCGGACGCTGAACACCCTGCAGAAGGCGTTCCTCCTGCGCTCCTGCTCGGACAGCGTCTACGAGACCCGCACCCGGCCCTGCATGCTGCACCAGATCCGGCGCTGTTCGGCGCCCTGCACCGGCCTCGTCAGCCTCGAGGACTACCAGGGCCTCGTCGATCAGGCCGAGGCCTTCCTGCGCGGCAAGAGCCGGGCGGTGATGGGCCAGATGAGCCGGGAAATGGAAGCCGCCGCCGAAGAGCTTGAATTCGAGCGCGCCGCCAGACTGCGCGACCGCATCCGGGCGCTGGCCTCCATCGCCCAGGAGACGCAGGTCAACCCCGAGACGGTGGACGAGGCCGACGTCTTCGCCCTCTTCGCCGAGGGCGGCCAGGCCTGCGTGCAGGTGTTCTTCTTCCGCGCCGGCCAGAACTGGGGCAACCGCGCCTACTTCCCCCGTGTCGACAAGTCGGATGAGGACCCCGACGTCATGGCCGCCTTCCTCGGCCAGTTCTACGAGGACAAGCCGATCCCCAAGCTGATGTTGGTCAACATCGAGCCGTCGGAGCGCGACCTGCTCATGGAAGCCTTCGCGCTGAAGGGCGGCCGCAAGGTCGAGATCAGCCGCCCGCAACGCGGCGAGAAGCGCCAGCTGGTCGACCATGCCGTCATCAATGCGCGCGAAGCGCTCGGTCGGAAGATGGCCGAGAGCTCGGCCCAGACGAAGCTGCTGGCCGGGGTCTGCGAAGCCTTCGGCCTGGAGGCGCCGCCGGAGCGGATCGAGGTCTATGACAACAGCCACATCATGGGGACCAATGCGGTCGGCGGGATGATCGTCGCCGGCCCCGAGGGCTTCCAGAAGAACCAGTACCGGAAGTTCAACATCAAGGGGACGGACATCACCCCCGGCGACGACTTCGGGATGATGAAGGAGGTGCTGCGCCGGCGCTTCTCCAGACTGGTCAAGGAAGAGGAGGAGGGCGCGGACGCGGTGCGGCCGGATCTCGTGCTGATCGACGGCGGCGCGGGCCAGATTTCGGCGGTGATGGAGGTCATGGCCGATCTCGGCGTCGACGACATCGCCGTGGTGGGCGTCGCCAAGGGCCCCGACCGCGACGCCGGCCTCGAACGGTTCTTCATCCCCGGCAAGCCCTACTTCATGCTCGAGCCGAAGAGCCCGGTGCTCTACTACCTGCAGCGGCTGCGCGACGAGGCCCACCGCTTCGCCATCGGCACCCACCGCACGCGGCGCAGCATGGAGATGAAGCGCAATCCGCTCGACGAGATCGACGGCGTCGGCCCCGGCCGCAAGCGCGCCCTGCTGCACGCCTTCGGCTCGGCGCGCGGCGTCGCCCGCGCCTCGGTCGAGGACCTGGCCAAGGTCGAAGGCGTCAGCGAGCCGCTCGCCCAGCGCATCCACGACTTCTTCCGCAAGGCCTAGCTTAGGGACTAGGGTCGGAACCCGACCTTTGCCCGCACGCTCGGACCCGCATGAAGCACCTCCCAAACATCCTGACCTCGATGCGCCTGGTCCTGGCGCTGTTCATGTTCGTGGCGCTGGCCGCCGCGTCGGGGTCGGTGCCGGGGCTGGCCGACCGGCTGGAGCCGCCGCTGCAGTTCGCCCTCGAGCGCTGGGCGGTCTACGCCTTCGTGATCGCCGCGGTGACCGACTTCTTCGACGGCTGGCTGGCCCGCAAGCTGGACGCCACCACCGTCTGGGGCGCCATCCTCGATCCGATCGGCGACAAGGTGCTGGTCTGCGGCGCGGTGCTGGGCCTGCTGGCGCTGGGCCCCCAGCCGATGGTGGTGCTGCCCGCCGGCCTGATCCTGTTCCGCGAATTCACCGTCAGCGCGCTGCGCGAAGTCGGCGCCGGCAAGGGCGTCAAGCTGCCGGTCACCCTGCTCGCCAAGTGGAAGACCACCCTGCAGCTCACCGCGCTCGCTTTCGAGCTGGTGGTGGCGGCCTGGGGCGCCTTCAGCCTGCCCGACGGTTTGCATGACCCGGTGGCGCTGTTCGCCCACAGCCTCTTCTGGCTGGCGGCGCTCGTCACCCTGATCACCGGCGCCCAATATTGGGAGCAGACGCGCAAGGCGCTGAGCTAGCGCCTTAGCCCTTCGGCGGCGGCGCCGTCGGGGCGGGACCGGTCGGCTTGCCGCTGTGCCATTCGCTCTCGATGGCCACATCGATATGGTCGCCGACCCCGAGGTTGGTCCCGGGCGCCGGGATGCCGGAGCTGATCCCGTAGTCCGAGCGGCGGATCGTGGTCTTGCCGGAGAAGCCGACGCGGGATCCGTCGAAGGCGTTGGCCGCATAGCCGCCGTTGAAGGTGGCGTCGAGCACCACGGGCTTGGTCACCCCGTGCAGGGTGAAGTCGCCCGTCACCTTGGCGGTGTTGGCGCCCGTCACCTCGACCTTGGTCGAGCGGAAGGTGATCTGCGGGTACTTGGCGGCGTCCAGCCAGTCCTTGCCGGTGAGGGTGTCGTGGAAGCCGGGCGGCGGGCTCGGCTGGGTCAGCGACCTGGGATCGATGGTCGCCGTCACCTGCATCGCCTCCGGATGGGCCGGATCGAACTGCAGCTGGCCGTCCAGCTTGGCGAAGCCGCCGGTGTACTTCGAGAAGCCCAGGTGGCTCAGCTTGAACACCACCGTCGAGTGGGCGGGGTCGATCGCATAGGTCCCGGCCGGAGCGTCGGTCTTGCCGGCGACCACCGGCTCGCCGGTCGTCGCCGCCGCAGCCGTGGTCGTGTTGGTCGTGGTGTTGGTCGCGATGGTCGCCGATTTCGAACAGGCGGCCAGCGCCAGCAAGGCTGCCGCGGCGGCGGTCGTGGTCGTCTTCATGGAGTTCCTCCCCCGCCGCAGCGGTTTGCTATTTCTTCGGCGTGTTGAAGGCCCATTCCACCCCGAACGGGTCGCGGACCGTGCCCCAGCGGGCGCCCCAGAACATGTCGGCGATCGGGTTGACCACCTGGGCGCCGGCCTTGATCGCCCGATCGGCCCAGGCGTCCGCGTCGTCGACCTCCAGCGTCAGCATGAAGCCGGCCGGCGCGACGAAGGGCGCGCCATGCTCCGGAAACGGGTCGCTCAGCATCACCGAGCCGTCGTTGATGTAGAGGTGGATGTGCATGAACTTGCCGCCATCGGGCGTGCTCACGCGCGACACCTCCTGCGCCCCGAAGGCCGCCTGATAGAAGGCCGACGCCTTGGCCGCGCCGTCGATGGTCAGATAGGGCGAGACGCCGCCTTTCACCTGCGGCTGGACGGCGGGGGCTTCCAGGGTCTCGGTGGTCATTTCGGATTCCTCCTGTTTCTTCCCCAAGGACGAACATCCGCAGCCGCCGCCGACAGCAGGCCGTCGAAATCTCACGCCGTGGCGCTGTCGCGCAGCAGCCGGTCGAGATGCTGTCGGATATGGGCCGCCTCGGCCACCGTGTTGGCGAGCGCGATGGCGTGGTCGAAGGCCGTGCGCGCCTCGGCCGTGCGCCCGAGCTGCATCAGGAGCGCGCCCTTCAGGCCGAAGAAGTGGAAATAGCCGCCGAGCGGCGCCTCCAGCGGCTCGATGAGGGCGAGCGCGACCTCGGGCCCGGCCACCTTGGCGACCGCGACGGCGCGGTTGAGGGTGATCACTGGCGAAGGCTGCATCTGCTCGAGCGCGCGGTAGAGCGCCTCGATCTGCGCCCAGTCGGTGTCGGCGGCGCGCGGGGCGCGCGCGTGCAGGGCCGCGATCGCCGACTGCACCTGATAGGGCCCGGGCCGGTTGTGGCGCATGGCCTTGTCGATCAGCGCCAGGCCCTCGTTGATCAGCTCCTTGTTCCAGAGCGACCTGTCCTGGTCCTCCAGGAGCACCACATTGCCTTCCGCGTCGAAGCGCGCGGCGCAGCGGCTGTTCTGCAGCACCAGGAGCGCGCTCAGGCCCATCACCTCCGGCTCCGAGGGGAACAGCCGCTGCAGCAGGCGCGCCAGCCGGATCGCCTCATCGCACAGCGGGATGCGCGCGACGGCGTCCTTGGCGGCGGTGGAATAGCCCTCGTTGAACACCAGGTAGATCATCGCCATCACCGCCACGAGGCGCCCGTCGCGCTCCTCCGGCGTGGGCGTCTCGAAGGGCGTGTCGCCGGCCCCGACCTGGCGCTTGGCCCGCGTGATCCGCTGCTCCATGGCCGCTTCGGAAACCAGGAAGGCGCGGGCGATCTGCTTCACCGACAGCCCTGACACGACCCGCAGGGCAAGCGCGATCTGCTGGGTCGCCGGCAGTTTCGGATGGCAGCAGATGAACAGCAGGCGCAGGATATCGTCGCGGTAGTTGGCGGTGTCGAGCCGCTCGGCCATCGGCGTCTCGACGTCCTCGAGGTCGGACAGCACGTCCTCGGACGGCAGCTCGGTCTGCCGGTTGCGGCGGCGCGCCTGGTCGAGGGCGGCGTTGCGGCCGACCATGATCAGCCAGGCGGCCGGGTCGCGCGGCGGCCCGTTCTGCGGCCAGGCCTTCAGGGCCCGCAGGCAGGCGTCCTGATAGGCTTCCTCTGCGGTCTCGAGGTCGCGGAAATAGCGCAGCAGGGCGCCGATCGCCTGGGGGCGGGCCGAGGTGAGGGCCCCCTCGATCCAGGCGAGGTCGCCGCTCATGCGTGTTCCGTGGCCGTGGCGGTCTGCGGCAGGGCGCCGGGCAGGAACAGGCGGATCGGGCGGATCTCGTAGGAGCCGCCGGGATTGGCCGCCCCCAGGTCCTTGGCGATGGCCACCGCCTCGTCGAGGTTTTCCACGTCGACGACGTAGAAGCCCAAGAGCTGCTCCTTGGTCTCGGCGAACGGGCCGTCGATCACCACGGGCGGATCGGACTTGCGCAGCGTCGCGGCCGTGGTCGTCGCCATCAGCCGCAGCGACGGTCCGAGCTTGCCGGCGTCGTGCAGCTTGCTCTGCACCTTGTGCAGGCGGTCCATGACCGCGTCGTCCTCGGCCTGACTCCAGGAGAAGACCACGTCTTCGGAGTTGTAGCAGAGCAGGGCGTAGAGCATGGGGGCCTCGCTGTGATGGCTTTGGCCGGACGGTAGGCCCGACCTCCGCGGAGGTCGAGCTAGGCCGGGGTCCTCGGCGCGTTGCGCTGCTGCGCCTCGCGCCAGGCCTGTTCCTGGGCGATGGCCTCGTCCGAGGCCAGGCCCTGGAAGTCTTCCGGCTCTTGGAAGGGCCGCAGTTCGACTTCGCCCTCGTCGAAGGGAATCCGCTTGGCCCATGACAGCGCCTCGGCCATGTCCTTGCACTTGATCAGCCAGTAGCCGGCGATGAGCTCCTTGGTCTCGGCGAAGGGGCCGTCGGTCACCAGAGTGTTCCCGCGGCCGGCGAAGCGGATCCGCTTGCCTTCGGAGCTGGGCTTGAGGCCCGCGCCGTCGAGCATGACGCCCGCGGCGATCATCTCGTTGTTGAAGGCCGCCATGTCGGCGAACATCTTCTCGGCGTCCGGCGGGAACTCACCGTTCTCCGACATCGGCGTGGCCTTCACGATCATCAGGTAGCGCATGTCC
Organism: Phenylobacterium sp.; assembly: GCF_035944335.1. Lineage (GTDB taxonomy): Bacteria > Pseudomonadota > Alphaproteobacteria > Caulobacterales > Caulobacteraceae > Phenylobacterium. The sequence continues at coordinate 190,429 of NZ_DASZBG010000010.1, forward strand.
GCACCCTCCAGGTTCATCGACCCAAGGACGAATAGCACGCGACCAGTCCGACAGGCTTGAGCCCAATCTTTCGTCAGGCCGGCGGCGGCACCTTGAAGAAGGGCGCGGGCGTCAGGATCTCGTTCTCCTGCTTGGTGACCAGGGGGCCGATCTCGCGGACATAGGCCAGCCATTCCTCGTCGGCCCAGAGCGCGGCGCGACGCTCGGTTCGCGCCTCGAAGCTGTCGTAGGCCCACATGTGGATGACCTTGTTCAGTCCGCCCACCTCGACCGCATAGTAGCCCACCAGATGGCCGAGGATGCGCTTCTGAACGGCCAGGCCCTTCTCGCCATAGGTCTTGAAGTAGCGGCCCGTCGCGCCCAGCGCGAGGGTGTAGGTGCGCATCTCGACGATCATCGGACCGGTCCCCGTCTCAGCATTCCGCCAGGTTGACCGCCAGGCCGCCCAGCGAGGTTTCCTTGTAGATCGAGCTCATGTCCTCGCCGGTCCGCTTCATGGTGGCGATGACCTTGTCGAGGCTGACGGTGTGCTCGCCGTTGCCGAGCATCGCCAGCCGCATGGCGTCGATGGCCTTCACCGCGCCCATGGCGTTGCGCTCGATGCAGGGAATCTGCACCAGGCCGCCGATCGGGTCGCAGGTCAGGCCGAGGTTGTGCTCCATGGCGATCTCTGCGGCGTTCTCGATCTGGGCGTTGGAGGCGCCCAGCGCCGCCGCCAGGCCGGCCGCGGCCATCGAGCAGGCGACGCCCACCTCGCCCTGGCAGCCGACCTCGGCGCCGGAGATCGAGGCCCGGGTCTTGTAGAGCGAACCGATGGCCGCCGCGGTGAGCAGGAAGGTGCGCCGCCCTTCGGGCGTGCCCTGGTGGAAACGATCGTAGTAGCGCAGCACCGCGGGCAGCAGGCCGGCCGCGCCGTTGGTGGGGGCGGTGACCACCTTGCCGCCGGCGGCGTTCTCCTCGTTCACCGCCAGGGCCCAGAGGTTCACCCAGTCCAGGGCCGCCAGCGGATCGGCGATCCGCTTGTCGGCGTCGCACATCAGGTTGGTCAGCACCTGGCGGGCGCGGCGCTGCACCTTCAGGCCGCCGGGCAGCACGCCGTCGGTGCGCACGCCGCGCTCGATGCAGGCGAACATGGCCCGCGTGATCTCATCGAGGCCGGCCAGCACCTCCGCCTGCGGCCGCGCGGCGGTCTCGTTGGCCAGCACCAGCTCGGCGATCGTCAGGTCCGCGGCGGCGGCCTTTTCCAGCAGCTCGGCGCCGGATTCGAACGGATAGGGCAGCGGCGGGCCGCTCTCGGCCGGCGCGTTTTGGCCCATCTCGTCCTCGTCGCGGACGAAGCCGCCGCCGATGGAGAAATAGGTGCGCGCATCGAGCGTCTTGCCCTCGGCGTCCAGGGCCTCGAACTTGAGCGCGTTGGGATGTTGCGGCAGGCGCGTGCGGCCTTCCCAGATGAGGTCGCGGGCCTCGTCGAAGGCGATCTCGCGCTCGCCGCCCAGATTCAGACGCTGGCGCTCGCGCACCTGGGCGACCGTGCGGTCGGCCTCGTCCGGATCGAGCTTGCGCGGCTCGAAGCCCGCGAGCCCCAGGATCACCGCGCGGTCGGTGGCGTGGCCGCGGCCGGTCAGCGCGAGGGAGGCATAGAGCGTCGTCTCCACCCGCGCGGTCCTGGCCAAGAGCCCGCCGCTGCGCAGCCGGTCGAGGAACCGGCAGGCGGCGGTCATCGGCCCCATGGTGTGGGAGCTGGACGGCCCGATGCCGAGTTTGAAGAGGTCGAAGACGCTGACGGTCAACTTTTACTCCGCTCGTCCCGGCGAAGGCCGGGAGCCAGATGGAATAGCTCAGAAGCGAGTTCTAGGTGCGCAGAGCCCATCCAACCAGCCCGGCGCAATGAGATCTGGGTCCCGGCCTTCGCCGGATGAGCGGCAATGGAAATCTAGCTCATCGGTTGGGCGGGCGGCGGCGGGTCGCCGGGGAGCGGCGTGAACTCCTGGTCGTCGCCGTCGGGCAGCTTCATGCGGCCGGCCCGCCAGTCGGCCTTGGCCTGCTCGATCCGCTCCTTCGACGAGGCGACGAAGTTCCACTCGATGAACCGCGCGCCCACCGGCTCGCCGCCCAGCAGCATGACGATGGCCGGGGTCACCGCGGTGATCGCGACCGGCTGGCCCGGCTGGAACACCGCCATCTGGCCTTGCTGGATCTGGCGGCCGTCGATCTCGACGATCCCCTGCGCCACATAGGCCGCGCGCTCCGGATATTCGGCCGGCAGCTGGGCGGTCGCCCCGGCGTCGAGCCGCCAGTGGGCGTAGAACAGGGGCGAGTGGGTCTTCACCTTGGCTTCGGCCCCGAAGGCCTTGCCCGCGATCAGCCGCGCCCACAGGCCGTCGCCCTCGTAGGTCGGCAGGTCGGCGGCCGGGTGGTGGAAGAAGCCGGGATCGGTCTCCTCCGCCTCGAGCGGCAGGGCGACCCAGGCCTGGATTCCGTGCATCGGCCCGCCGTGGGCGCGCAGTTCCTCGAACCGCTCGGAATGGGTGATCCCCTTGCCGGCGGTCATCCAGTTGACCTCGCCGGGATGGATCTCCTGGAGCGAGCCCACGCTGTCGCGATGGGTGATCCCGCCCTCGAACAGATAGGTGACCGTCGACAGGCCGATGTGCGGATGCGGCCGCACATCGACGCTGCGCGGGAACCCCGCCTGGAACTCCGCCGGCCCCATGTGGTCGAAGAAGATGAAGGGCCCGACCATCTTGCCGCCGTGGTGGGGCAGGACGCGGCCGACCTCGAATCCGCCGAGATCCTTTCGCCGCTGGTCGATCACGAGCTCGATCATGCAGGAACTCCGCGCGCTGGAGCGAAGCTCTCAGCCTTGCGCGCTTATATAGGGGCTGACGAGTCCGAGGGGGGCGGCGGTGGTGTTCTTCACCGAGCGGATGACGATCCGGCTTTCGATGTTGGAAACCAGGCCCAGCGACAGGATCTTGTCGCGCAGGAAGTCGTCGAAGGCGTGCATGTCGCGGGTGACCACCCGCAGCTCGTAGTCGGCCGATCCGGTGACCGTGGCGCATTGCACCACTTCCGGCAGCTTGGTGATCGCGGTCTCGAAGGAGTCGAGGTTTTCCTTGGTGGGGAGCGACAGCTTGACGGTGCAATAGACCTCGAAACCCAATCCTAAGAGATCTCGGTCGAGGATGGTCACGCGCCGCTGAATCACGCCGGCGTCTTCCAGGCGTTTGATGCGCCGCCAGCAGGGGCTCGAGGACAATCCGACCCGATCGGCGATCTCGGCGACCGAAAGGGCCGCGTCGTGCTGGATCAGGTCCAGAATCTTAGCATCGACCGAGTCCAGGGTCTCCGACAACTTTTCCTCCTTCTCTCGCGCCTTAGCTGCGTTGTTCTTGCCCCGGAACCCGAGGGGTAGGGCACGCTTTTGGCAAGCAATTGCCGTGATCTTATATGATCCTTCCAAAGCTGGGGAAGGGCCCGAAAGGAAAGAAATTGCGATGCGGCACACAGAAGTGACGCTCGACGACAAATTTCTCCTCACGGAGGGCCGCGTCTTCATTACCGGCGTGCAGGCGCTTTTGCGGGTTCTGATGGACCAGCATCGGCTGGATGCCGCCGCCGGCCTGAACACCGCCGGCTTCGTTTCCGGCTACCGCGGATCGCCGCTCGGCGGGCTCGACCAGCAGGCGCACCGCGCCGAGAAATTCCTCAAGGAAGCCGGCGTCGTCTTCAAGGAAGGCCTCAACGAGGATCTGGCCGCCACCGCCGTCTGGGGCAGCCAGCAGGCGAACCTGTTCCCCGGCGCCCGCTACGACGGCGTCTACGGCATGTGGTACGGCAAGGCCCCCGGCGTCGACCGCACCGGAGACGCCTTCAAGCACGCCAATTTCGCCGGCGTCTGGCCCAAGGGCGGCGTGCTGGCCGTGGCCGGCGACGACCACCTCTGCAAATCCTCGACCCTGCCGTCCCAGTCGGAATACGCCTTCCAGGATTTCGAGATGCCGGTGCTGTCGCCGGCCGACGTGCAGGAGGTGCTGGACTACGGCCTTCTCGGCTACGCCATGAGCCGATTCTCCGGCCTGTGGGTGGGGCTGATCGCGCTGGCCGACACCATGGATTCCGGCACGACCATCGACGTGTCGCTGGACCGCCACCGGATCATCATCCCCGACAACTTCCGCATGCCGCCCGGCGGGCTGGGCATTCGCGTGAAGGACCAGCCGCTCGACAAGGAGCGGCGCCTGCGCACCCTGAAGCTCCCCGCGGCCCTGGCCTTCGCCCGCGCCAATCGCATCGACCGGGTGGTGCTCGCCGCAGCCCGGCCGCGGCTGGGCATCGTCTGCCAGGGTCAGGCCTACAAGGACGTGGTCGAAGCCTTCGCGGCCATGGGCATCAGCCTCTCCGAAGCCGCCGACCTGGGCGTCGCCATCTACAAGGTCGGCATGCCCTGGCCGCTGGAGCCGGCCGGCATCCGCAATTTCGCCGCCGGCCTCGAGACCCTGATGGTCATCGAGCACAAGCGCCCGCTGGTGGAGACCCAGGCGCGCGCGACGCTCTACGACCTGCCCGCCCACGCCCGGCCGCGGATCATCGGCAAGACCGACGAGCACGGCCACCCGCTGCTTTCCGAACTCGGCTCCCTGTCGGTCGCGGAGATCGCCCTGGCCATCGCCGACCGCCTGCCGCCGGGCCCGCACATGGAGCGGGTGCACGACTATCTGAGCCGCGTCTCGGCCGCCTCCATGGCCGCGGTGACCCTGTCGTCGGACCAGCAGCGCAAGCCCTACTTCTGCTCGGGCTGCCCGCACAACACCTCGACCCGCCTGCCGGAGGGCTCCCGGGCGCTGGCCGGCATCGGCTGCCACTACATGGCCAGCTTCAACGACCCCTCGACCGACCTCACCAGCCACATGGGCGGCGAGGGCCTGACCTGGGCCGGGGCCCACTCCTTCACCACGGAGAAGCACGTCTTCGTCAACCTGGGCGACGGCACCTACAACCACTCGGGCTCGCTCGCCATCCGCGGCTCGATCGCGATGCGCGCCAACATCACCTACAAGCTGCTGTTCAACGACGCCGTCGCCATGACCGGCGGCCAGGCGGCCGAGAGCGGCTTCAGCCCCGCCCAGATCACCCGCCAGCTCGCCGCCGAGGGCGTGAAGAAGATCGTCATCGTGGCCGCCGAGCCGGAGCGCTACGAGGCCGTCACCGACCTGGCGCCCGGCGTCGAGGTGAAGCCCCGCGCCGACCTCATGAAGGTGCAGCGCGAGCTGCGCGACACCGAGGGCGTGACGGTCCTGCTCTACGACCAGGTCTGCGCCACCGAAAAGCGCCGCCGTCGCAAGCGCGGCAAGCTGGCCGCCGCCCCGCGCCGGGTGATGATCAACCCCCTGGTCTGCGAAGGCTGCGGCGACTGTTCGAAGACCTCGCACTGCGTTTCCGTCGAGCCGCTGAACACCGAGTTCGGCCGCAAGCGGAAGATCAACCAGTCGAGCTGCAACCAGGACTACACCTGCCTGGACGGCTTCTGCCCGTCGTTCATCACCCTGGAAGGCGCCGAGAACGCGCACCGCGAGGCCATGCCGGCGCTGACAGCCGAGGCCACGCCGCTGCCGGCCTTCGAGACCTTCCCCGAGGTCCAGAACATCGTCTTCACCGGCGTCGGCGGCACGGGCGTGACCACCGTCGCCTCGATTCTGGCCATGGCGGCCCACGTCGACGGCCGCGCGGCCTCCGTGGTGGACATGACCGGCCTGGCGCAGAAGGGCGGGGCGGTGTTCAGCCACGTGCGGATCGGCGAGGCGGAGGAGACCACGGTCGGCGGCCGCATCCCGGCGGCGAGTGCGAACGTGCTGATCGCCTGTGACATCCTGGTGGCGGCGGGCCCCGACGCGCTCGCGCTCTACGCCAAGGACCGCACGGTGGCGATCGGCAACTCCGACTTCGCGCCCACCGCCGACTTCGTCACCGAGCGCGACGTGCGCTTCGACGCCGAGGCCCAGGCCCGCCGCATCCAGGCGGCGGTGAAGAGCTACGACCAGGCGCCGGCCCAGAACCTCGCCGTCAACAACCTGGGCGATGCGATCTACGCCAACATGATCATGCTGGGCTTCGCCTGGCAGAAGGGCGTGATCCCGGTCTCCAGCCGTGCGCTCTATCGCGCCATCCGCCTGAACGGCGTGGACGCCGAGGCCAACCTCCAGGCCTTCGAGCTGGGCCGCAAGGCCGCCCACGATCCGCAGGCCCGCGGCAAGCGGGAAGACGACGTGCCCACGCCGGAGACCATGCCGCTGGACGAGCTGATCGCCCACCGGACGGCCGAGCTGACGGCCTATCAGAACGCCGCCTACGCCAGGCGCTATGCCGACCAGGTGGCCAAGGTCCGCGCGGCCGAGGCGCCCCTGGGCGCCGAGGCCCTGACCCGCGCCGTGGCCGTCAACCTCTACAAGCTGATGGCCTACAAGGACGAGTACGAGGTGGCCCGCCTCTACACCGACGGCCGCTTCGCCGCCTATCGGGCCGGCACCTTCAAGGGCGGCAAGGCCAAGGTCTGGCTGTCGCCGCCACTGCTGGCGCCCAAGGACTCCGAGGGCCGGCCGAAGAAGATCGCCTTCGGCGGCTGGATGATCGACGCCGCCTTCCCGGCGCTCGCGAAACTGAAAGGCCTGCGCGGCACGGCCTTCGACCTGTTCGGCTACACGCCGGAGCGGAAGATGGAGCGCGGGCTGATCGCCGACTATGAGGCCGCCGTCACCCGGCTGGCGGAAGGCCTCACGCCCGGGCGCCTGGCCACCGCGGTCAGGATCGCCACCATCCCGCAGCAGATCCGCGGCTACGGCCACATCAAGGAGGCCTCCGTCGGTCCCGCCAAGGCCGAGGAGAAGCGGCTGTGGAAAGAGTGGGACAACGTCGCGGTGCGGGAACCCGTGCCCGCCTAGCACCCGCGGCTTCAGCAGACAGCTTGACGCGGAAAGTTACACGCGTAGTCTAAGTTACATCTGTAGCTTGGATAGGACGGCCCATGGCGCGGGACTACGGCGGGGTCGATCTGCCCAGATGGCGCCGCGGCCAGCGCGGGCTGTTCCTGCGCCACTGGATCTCGCAGATTCTGCTGGTCGGCGGCTTCCTGGTGTTCGCCGCCCTGCCGACGGCGTTCGCGATCTCCGGTGGCTTCCATTCGGACAAGCCGAACTTCGAAACCCAGGCGCCCGGTCCGCCCTGCCGCGAGATCGGCGAGGCGGAGTTCGACCGCGGCTGGAACGACCCGCCGCACCGCTTCAGCTTCGGCGCCGCCACCTTCGCCCGCCGTCGCGGCGACGCCGACTGCACGGCGCGCGCCCCCGGCGGCGTGGGCCCGGCCTTCGCCACCTGCAACTTCGACGCGCCGTGGGCGATCGCGGCGACCTTCGACGGCAAGACCCGCTGGTGGAGCGTGGCCGGCGGCTATAGCGCCACCGTCGATGCCCGCCGCTCGGGCCTCACCTGCCGGGTCACCGGCAAGTTCCACTACTATCCGGGGACGTGAGGCGAGGCGGCTATTTCGCCGCCTTCAGGACAGCTCCCAGCATCGCGTTGCGCGCCGCCGACAATTCCCGGCCGGTGGCGGCGGGCCAGGCGGGGTTCTGCACCACGATCACCCGCTCGCTGCGGAAGGTGGTGATCGACTGGCCGAAGATGCCGACGGCGTCGTAGCGGTCGGCCGAGCGCACCCACCAGAAGTAGCCATAGCCGCCCGCGGGGTCCTTCTCGCCGTTGTCGATCTGCTTCGAGGTCGCTTCCGCCACCCAGCCCGCAGGCACGATGCGTTTGCCGCCCGCCTTGCCGCCGTCGAGGATGAACTGGCCCACGCGGGCGTAGTCCCGCAGCGTTATGGAGATGCAGCAGCCGCCCCGCTCGTGGCCCGCGAGGTCGGTCATCCAGACGGCGTCGCGCTCCATGCCATAGGGCCGCCAGATCTTCTCCGAGGCGTATTGCGCCAGCGGCTTGCCGACCGCGTTGGAAACCAAGATGCCCACCAGGTCCGTCTCGCCGGTGTTGTAGTTGAACTTCGATCCCGGCGGGTTGGCGCGCGGCAGCTTACGCAGATAGCTGACGATCGGATCGACGCCCGACTCGAGGATCGCCGTGCCGGCCACCGCCACGTCGGACTTCAGGTCGGCGTAGTCCTCGTTCCACTTCACCCCCGAGCTCATCATCAGCATCTGGCGGACGCTGACGCCGTCGTAGGCCGAGCCCTTCAGCTCAGGGATGTAGTCGGTGACCGGCGCGTCCAGGCCCTTGATCTTGCCGTCCTGGATGGCCGCGCCCACCAGGGTCGAGGTCACCGACTTGGCCACCGAGAACGACGTCCAGCGGTCGGCGGGCCCCCGGCCAAGGGCGTAGCGTTCCAGCACGATCTGGCCGTCCTCCAGCACCAGCAGGCCGGAGACGCGATAGGCCTTCATGTAGTCGTCGACGGTCCAGGTCTTGCCGTCGTAGTCGAACGTCGGATCGATCTGCCGGGCCGCTTTCGGCAACGGGTGGACCTTGGCGCCGCGTTTGATGGTGTGGACCTTGTAGATCGTCTCGATGGTCCGGTATCCGGTCGCCTGCTGGCTGTCCTTCCAGGTGAGGATGCTGGGCGTCGGCGGATGGATCGGCGTCTGGGCGAGCGCGGGAGCCGCCAGCAGGAGGATGGCCGCAGCGGCGGCAACGGTGCGCGTCATGGATGTCGCCCTCGTCCTTTGCGGCGACGCTTAGCAGGCCGGCCACGCCATTGCACCGCTTGGGTTCCTTTCCGGCGGCAAGCACGTTAGCCAGGGGCCGATGGCTGAGTTCGATTTCGATGCCGTGGTGGTGGGCGCCGGCGCCGTGGGCCTGGCGTGCGCCTATGCGCTCGGCCAGCGGGGCCTGAGCGTGGCCGTGCTGGAGCAGGAGAAGGCGATCGGCCAGGGCGTCTCCTCACGCAATTCCGAGGTGGTCCACGGCGGCCTCTACTATCCGACCGGCTCGCTGAAGGCGCGGCTCTGCGTGCAGGGCCGCCGGCGGCTCTACGCCTTCCTCGACGCCCACCACGTGACCTACGACCGCTGCGGCAAGATCGTGGTCGCCACGGCGCCCGACGAGGTAGAGCGCCTTGACGTCATCCTCGAACAGGCCCGCACCAACGACGTCGAAGGCATGGCCAAGCTCTCCAAGGCCCAGGTGGCCGAACTCGAGCCCGATCTCAAGTGCGAGGCCGCGCTGATCTCGCCGCAGAGCGGGGTCTTCGACAGCCACGGCTATATGCTGGCCTTGCAAGGCGAGATCGAGGCCGCGGGCGGGGCGGTGGTGCTCTCCACGCCCTTCGAGGGCGCGACGCCGCTAGGAGGCGGCGGGTTCGAGGTCCGCGCCGGCGGGGCGGAGCCGGCGACGCTCACCGTCCGCTACCTGGTCACCGCGCCCGGCCTCTCGGCCCAGGCGGTCGCCGCCAGGATCGAGGGCTTCCCCGCCGATCGGATTCCGGCCGGTCACTACGGCAAGGGCCGCTACTTCCGGCTGGCCGGCAAGGCGCCCTTTTCCCACCTGATCTATCCGCCGCCGATCCACGGGGCGCTCGGCACCCATTACCGCCGCGACCTCGGCGGCCAGGCGGTGTTCGGGCCGGACCTGATCTTCGTGGATGAGCTGGATTACAGCGTCGACCCGGCCGCGGCCGACGCCTTCGCCCAATACATCCGCAAGTTCTGGCCGGGCCTGCCCGAC
>NZ_DASZBG010000011.1:0-104558 GCF_035944335.1 Phenylobacterium sp.
TGGCGCGACACCCTGATCGACGCGGCGATCTTCCGCGAATGGCTGACCGGCGTCGGGCGCAGGACCGCCCACCAGCGGATCGCCCACCTGATCTGCGAGATCCACCTGCGGCTCAAGGCCGTCGGCCTGGCCAACGGCGGCGGCTTCGAGCTGCCGATCACCCAGGCGGAGATCGCCGATGCCCTCGGGCTGTCCTCGGTGCACGTGAACCGGGTGCTGCAGGACCTTCGCCGCGAGGGGCTGATCAAATCCCGGGGGCGGTTCCTGGGCGTCCCGGACTGGCCGGCGCTGGCGCAGGCCGGCGGGTTCGACCCGCGCTATCTTCACCTGGCCTGATGGTGGACCGATGAAGCTGGGTCCGCCCGGCCGCCATGCTGACCCGGCGACGGGACGGCGTTTAACCTAGTTAATTCGGCGCGACGCGGGAGCGTGTTCGAAAGCTGGGTGGTCGGGCGATTCGTCGAATACCTCGAACTCTACGGACCGCTGTCCGATGCGGATCGGGCGGCGGCTGAGGCCCTGCCCGTGGCGCGGCGCCGGTTCGAGGCCGGCGAAGACATCATCGTCGAGGGCGACGCCCCCTTGCAGTGCCGGCTGCTGATCTCCGGCCTGGCGTTCCGGCACAAGACGCTGCGCGACGGGCGCCGGCAGATCATGTCGTTCTATGTGCCCGGCGAGGTCTGCGACATCGAGGGGCTGCTGCTGGCCATGGACCACGGCGTCTCGGCGCTGGGCCGCGCGGAGGTGGGCTTCATTCCGCACGCCGCGATGGAGGCCCTGCTGGACGCCCACCCGGCGATCGCGCGGGCCCTGTGGCGCAGCGAGATGGTGGAGAACGCCGTCGCCCGCGAATGGATGGTCGGCATGGGCCGCCGCACGGCCTATGCGCGGATCGCCCACCTGTTCTGCGAGATGTACGCGCGGCTGAGCGCCGTGGGGCTGGTGGAGAACAACCGCTGCCGCTTCCCCATCACCCAGACGCACCTGAGCGACTCGCTCGGCCTGTCGGTGGTGCACACCAACCGGGTCCTGCAGGCGCTGCGCGGCGACGGATTGCTGTCGTTCCGGGGCGGCGAGCTGATCGTCCACGACTGGCCGGGGCTGCAGGCGGCCGGCGAGTTCGACCCGACCTACCTGCACATGCGCAGCGCGGCGACCTAGCGGCGGCCGGATCCCGCCGCCCAAATGTCGGGTGGGACGGATCAATCCAGCAAGCTTCAGCGTTGTTCATCAAGCTGCGCTGTGTCGGCTCGGCGACACATCCAAATCCAAGGGATCGCGCCATGCCTGCGCCCCTTTCGAAAGCCCTGACGAGCCCGGCCGCGGGCCCGGCGGCCTTGTCATTGGCCGTCGTGCTCGGCATTGCGCTTGCCGTGTCGACCAGCCAGGCGGCGCGCCGGCAATCGCAGTTGAAAGCCCAGGTCGCGGCCCTGGCCGCCCGCAACGAGCAGACCAGCCTCTATTGGCGCGCGCAGGTGTCGAGCTGCCGCGCCCAGGCCGCGGCGCCGGCCCCGACGCCGGGCGCGATCACCCGCGTGGCGGCGAGCGGCGATGCGGTGGCTGCGCAGCTTGCGACCCGGGGGCCTGCCGGCTTCGACGTCTGCGCCCGCATGGAAGCCGCCGACCAGGCGGTGTTGGCCTCGCTGCACGCCAAATGAGCCGGCGGACAGGGATCGAGGTCGCGGTCGGGGCGGTGCTGCTGCTCAGCGCCTGCGCCACCGCGCCGAAGACGCCGGCGCCGGTCCAGGCCCTGGCGGCCGCGCCCGCGCCGCCCGCGGCGGTCCCCCGCGAGGTGGTGGTCAAGGTCCCGGTGAAGACCGCCTGCGTGCCCAAGACCTTGCCGCCGCCGCCGAAATATCCGGACAGCGAGACCGCGCTGCGCGACGCCGGCGGGGCCGCCGACCGCTACCAGTTGCTGGCGGCGGGACGGATCCTGCGCAGTCGCCGCCTGGCCCTGCTGGAGCGGGTTATCGAGGGCTGCCGCTGAGCCCTACTGCCCTTCCGCGGCTGGGGCGCCAGAGGCGTCGCGGGGGCCGGCGCCGGGATCGCGTCCCTGCTTCTCCAGCTCGCGCGCGCCGGCCAGGATGCCGGGCATGGCGTAGTTGCCCTCGTGGCAGGCGTATTCGTAGATCGGGCCCTTGGAGGCGTTCAGCGCCACCTCGCCGGTGAAGGGCGCGGTGTAGACCTCCGGATCGTCCACGGTGAAGCGGTAGAGAATCTGGCGCGGGCCGATGCGGGTGAACCGCTCGACGACCTTGGTGTCGCCGCCGGCCCCGCGGAAGCCCTGCTCGGGCCGCATGTTGGTGGTTTCGACGACCAGGGTGTCGCCCTCCCAGTGGCCGACGCTGTCGCCCATCCATTGCTTCATCTTGGCCGGCAGGTGGCCGGTGTTGAGGCGGATGATGCGGGTGTCGTGCACCATCTCCACGACGATGGTCACCGCGTCCCGGGTCTGGAAGATCTGGTAATTGTTGTTGTAGAGCAGCGGCAGCATCGGCGGGCCGGCGGCCGAGCCGAACGACAGGATGCACCGCTCGCCAAGCGAGCGGGCCTCGGGGCCGTCGAAGGCGCTGCGCTGGAAGCGGGCGGCGAGGCGCTTCTTGCCCTCCGGCGTCAGCGGCGGCAGCTGGCCATTGGCCGGCTCGACGATGATCGAGGTTCGCTTCTGGCCGGCCACGGCCATGACCTCGGTGCCGGGATCGGTCCAGGCGAAGTTGTAGCCGCAATCGCTGCCCTTGAACCCGCGCCCGCAGTCGTAGGGCAGGTCGGTGGTCTTGACCTTGGGATCGGTGGGCTTGTTGGCCTCGGCGATGAACTTGGAGTTCTCCTTCTCCACCGCCTGGGCGTCCGTCGACGGCATGACGAGGTTCGCGCCGTACTTCGGATCGCGCTCGAGCCTGGTCAGGGTGGCGTTGGTCCACACGCCTTCCAGGTCCGGCTGGCCGAAGGCGTTCTTCGGCGCGTGATAGGCCTGGGCCGTCCTGGTCGCCGAAGATTGGGCGACGCCCGGTTGAGCGACGGCGGGGGCGGCGGCGAAGGCGCCGAGCGCGGCGGCCAGCGCCATGAGCGAGATGGCTGTGGACTTCACGGGTTTCCTCCCTGCGCGCGCCGCGCAGACGTTTCTTGGTTATGCGGCGAAGGTTACCGCCCGCGACGGGCCCGTGACAACGCTGCGATGGTTGCGCGCTTGAAACAGGAGCCGGGCAGGGCTAACCGCCCTCCATGAGCGACGCACCGCCCGACCGCCTTTCCGTAGATCCGTCCAGCCCCTTCTATGACGAGGCCGCCCTAGCGCGCGGCGTGGGCATCCGTTTCAAGGGCCAGGAAAAGACCAACGTCGACGAATACTGCGTGTCCGAGGGCTGGGTGCGCGTGGTGGCCGGCGCCGCAAAGGACCGCCGCGGCCAGGCCCTGACCCTGAAGCTGCAGGGGACGGTGGAGCCCTATTTCCGCGACGAGGCCGAGGGCCCCGCCTGAGCGGGCGGCTTGGCTGCGCGAATGCGCCGCAGCCGGTGCGACGAGCCGACATAGGGCCACGAACCGGCGTTCGATGACAAAACGGTGGCGGGTTGGCGCGCATGTCGCGTCGGGCTGGGGACATTGTCGATGAGTGACCTGACCGTCGTGGCCCGCCACGGGCTCTGGATGCTGATGGACGAGGACGACGCGGAGCTGGGGAGCTTCCGGAGCCAGGCGGAGGCCTTGCTGGCGGTCGGCGACTTCGCCGTCGTCGACCTCGAGCCGCGCTACGTCCTGATCCAGGACCCGGCCGGCGACTGGGCCGAGGAAATCATCGAGCCGCCGGAACTACACTGATTTTTCTCTACGCGCAGCCGGACGCAAAAGTGGCCGCCACTTTCGCTGGCTGTCGCTCTGAGCCGAGGCTCAGTTGCGCTGCCCCGGCTTTCGGCGTCAGCTTGGCCGATGAGCGACAAGCCACCCGCCACGCCCGCCGACGGCTGGAAGCATTCCGGCGTCAAGGTGATCCCCGGCGACCAGCTGGACGACAACACCGCCCAGACGCCGGGCATGCATCGCGCCACGGCGATCGACCGGGCGCGGGCCGGCGCCCAGAAGCTGTGGGCCGGGACGGTGCACATCCATGCCAACGCCAAGACCGGCGCCCACCACCACGGACCGCTGGAAAGTGTGATCTATGTGGTCAGCGGCCGGGCCCGGATGCGCTGGGGCGAGCGGCTGGAGTTCACCGCCGAGGCCGGGCCCGGTGACTTCATCCATGTGCCGCCCTACGTCCCGCACCAGGAGATCAACGCCTCGAGCGAGGAGCCGCTGAGCTGCGTGCTGGTGCGCTCCGATTCAGACGCGGTGGTGGTCAACCTCGACATCGAGCCCGCGGAGAAACCCGAGGGCGTCGCCTGGATCGACCCGATCCACCGCCACCCCTAGGCCGCATCGACCAGAACCACCTCGGCGTCTTCCAGGGCGCGGACGGACAGGCCCGTCTCGCCGGTTATGGCCGCGCCGTCGCGGGCGTCCAGGCGGACGCCGTTGACCTCCACGGCGCCGGCCGCCGGCACCAGATAGGCGTGGCGATCGGGGCTCAGCGGATAGTCGAGCGTCTCCCCGGCTCTGATGGTCGCCCCGAGCACGCGGGCGTCGGTGCGGATCGGCAGGGCGTCGTCGTCGCCCGGGCGGCCGGAGGCCAGCGTCACGAAGCGGCCCGCGCGATCGTCCTTGGGGAAGGGTTTGGCGCCCCAGGTGGGCGCCCCGCCGGTCGTCGACGGCTCGATCCAGATCTGGAAGATCCGGGTCTCGTCGGGTTCGAGGTTGTACTCGGCGTGGCGGATGCCGGAGCCGGCGCTCATAACCTGGACGTCGCCGGCCTCGGTGCGGCCCTTGTTGCCCAGGCTGTCCTGGTGGGTGATCGCGCCGGCCCGGACATAGGTGATGATCTCCATGTCGGCGTGAGGGTGCGGCGGGAAACCGGACTGGGCGGCGATCTGGTCGTCGTTCCAGACGCGCAAAGACCCCCAGCCCATGCGCTTGGGATCATGGTAGCCCGCGAACGAGAAATGGTGCTTGGCCTTGAGCCACCCGTGGTCGGCGCCGCCCAGGCCCGCGAAGGGTCGTTTGTCGATCATAGGTATCTCCTCGGCCATGAAGATAGGCGCGGCGGAACCGCGGCACAGCCAGGCGGTCGGGAAGAGACTGTTTCCGTCCGGGAAAGAACCCGGCCGGCCGGACACAAAATGGGTCAAGATGCGACATCCGGTAGCGGATGGCCGGAACACCCGCTCTTGTTGCATTAACCCTGGGCCGGTACTCCACGCTCCATTGAGTGGGGCAGTATGAAATACGAAGTCATCCAGGCGGCGGGCGAGTGGATCGTGCAGAGCGATGGCGCCGAGCTGGCGCGTTTCGCCGAGCAGGATCAGGCGCTCGAACATGTGGCCGCGCGCCTGCGCGACGTCGAGCCGGGGCCCGACGCGGTGTCGCTGCGCGTCCGCTACGAGGCGCGCGACTAGACCCATCAAGAGCGTTGGCGGCCAGGCGCCGCCGCCGAAATCCGAAATCTCGGTGGGAGGTTAGACCCGCATCTCGAAGTAGGCGACGCCGCTACCGGCGGAGTGGCCAAGCATCGTGATGCGGAAGGTCTCGCCGGTCTCCAGCGTAAGTTCGCCATCGCCGTCGCGGAACGCCTGTTCGGCGACCTCCGGGGCCGCCATCAGCGAGCCGCGCAGGCGCGCGGGCCCCGGGCGCAGGCTCGACGGCTCCCCGAGGATCTCGTAGTCGACCGATCCTTTGTAGCCGCGACAGCGTAGCTGACCGGCGCCCAAGTGGGCGGGAAGTTGCTTTCGGACGCGCGCCATCCGGTGTCCTTGCCGTTGTGGGTGTGGCTCAAGAACGGCTGAGCCGCAGGTTCGATCCAAAAAGACCAGCAAATGGGGCGACTTAGTCCGGAGCGCCGCCGCGGCGCAGGCGCAGGATGCAGGTGGGACCCTCCCAGACCTCGACGGCGTGGCAGCGGGTCAGGTGCTCGGTGGCGAGCGCTCGCAGCTCGTGCCGCTGGTGCGGCTGCAGCCGCTCCGCGAACGCCGGCTCCCCGGCCTCGTTCAGGCCGTACAGCAGCAATTCCAAGTGCGCATCCCCCCGTCGCAACCGCAAGTAAGCGCGTCCACGGGACCCCGTCTGCCTAAATTCCGACATAGCGAGGCAAGGGACCGCCGCCCGCGGAACAGTCAAATGAGGTGGTCGGGAAGCGAAGACCGACGGTCTGCGTTGTGTAGGCCTATGCCCTGGGACAACCACTTCCTGAATAGCCTCGATCCCAAGGACATGGCGCGGCTTGAACCGGGCCTGAGCGAGGTCGGGATGGAGCGCAACCAGCTGCTCGACGAGGCGGGGCGGCCGGTGAGTTTCGTCTATCTGCCGCGCGACTGCATCCTCTCGGTTCTCACCGTGATGGAGGACGGCGGCCTCGTGGAGAGCCGCACCATCGGCCGCGAAGGCGGGTACGGCCTGTTGCACGCCATCGGTTCGCCGATCAGCTACGAGCGGACCATCTGCCAGGTCGGCGGCCGGGCCTGGCGAGCCACCCTGCCGGCGCTGCGCGAGGCGGCGGACGCCAGCGCGGCGCTGCGCGAGGCGATCGTGCGCCACGCCCAGGCCTCGCTGCTGCAGGCCGCCCAATCCACCGCCTGCAACAGCCTGCACCGGGCCGAGCAGCGGCTTTGCCGGTGGCTGCTGCTAACCCAGGATCGCCTGGGCGGAGATATATTGCCGCTCACCCAGGAGCACCTGGCGATCATGCTGGGCGTGCAGCGCACCACAGTGACCGCGGTCGCCTCGCAGCTGCAGGCGCGCGGGCTGATCGCCTATTCGCGCGGCAGGATCCGGGTGCTCGACCGCCCCGCCCTCGAGCATTGCGCCTGCGAGTGCTACGCCGCCATCCAGCGCGGGGTGGCGATGATGCTGAGCGACCGCCTGCGCCATTGACCTAACGGAGGCCTTGAACCGGGCCAAGTCTGAGCGCCTCATTTGACAAGCGCCGGCGTTCAGTCCGGCGATCTGGGAGGATGCAGGTGGCAGGCGGCACATCCGGGGCGACGGAGCGCATCTCCCTGTGGCGGGCGATCCTGTTCGGCCTGGCGGGGCTGCCGGTGGCGGCCGCCGGGACGGCGTTCCTGATCTTCCTGCCGCCGCACCTGACCAGCCAGCTTGGCGTGCCGCTGGCGGTGGTCGGGGGATCCTGGGCGCTGGTTCGGGTGATCGACATCGTGGTCGACCCGCTGCTGGGCATATTGATGGACAGCACGCGCACCCCGTTCGGCCGCTACCGGCCGTGGATGGTGGCCGCCGCGCCGATCTTCATGCTGGGCCTGTGGATGCTGTTCTTCGCGCCGGTGGGCATCACCCAGGTCTATCTCGTGGGCTGGCTGCTGGTGCTCTATGTGGCGCTGTCGATCCTGTCGCTGGCGCACCCGGCGTGGGGCGCATCGCTGGCGCGCGGCTACGACGAGCGGTCGCGAATCTACGGCATCATGGCGGCGGTGGCGATCGCCTCGATCGTCTCGGTGCTGGTGATCCCGGTGGTCGCGGGCCTGATGGGCGCCGACCTGAGCGCGGTGCACGCCATGGGCTGGTACCTGGTGATCGCCACGCCCCTGAGCATCGGGGTGACGGTTCTGGCGACGCCGGAGACGGTCAATCCCAACCACCGGCGCGAGCCCATGCGGCTGGCCGACTTCCCCTCGATCCTGAAGAAGACGGACCTGCTTCGGCTCTATGCGGCGCAATTCGCCATGACGCTGGGTCCCGGCTGGATGAGCTCGCTCTTCATCTTCTTCACCAAGGACTACATGCACTTCACCACGGCCCAGGCCTCGGAGCTGCTGGTCCTCTATATCGCCGCCGGGCTGGGGGGCGCGCCCGCGACAGCCAAGCTCGCCCAAAGGATCGGCAAGCACCGGACGATCATGGTGGTGGCGGCGGCCTATTCCCTGGGCCTGCTCACGGTGCTGCTGCCGCCCAAGGGGGTGGTGCTGGCCACGGCGCCGGTGATGCTGTGGTGCGGCTTCTTCGGCGCGGGCTTCGACATGACCATCCGCTCGATGCTGGCCGACGTCTCCGACGAGGTGCGGCTGGAGGAGGGCAAGGAGCGTACGAGCCTGATCTACGCGCTCTATACGCTGGCCGCGAAGCTCGCCAACGCCTTCGCCATCGGCCTGACCTTCCCGCTGCTGCAGCGGCTGGGCTACCAGCCGAAGCTGGGCCTGGCCAATTCGCCCGAGGCGATCCGCAGCCTGGGGCTGACCTTCGTCTCCGGGCCGATCGCCTTCGTGGTGCTGGGGGCGGCCTGCATGATTGGCTGGCGGCTCACCGCCGACCGACACGCGGAGATCCGTCTGGCCCTGGAGACGCGCGACGCGGAGGCGGCGCTGGGCATCGACGGCGAGCACATCGCCGATGCGGCCGCCGCGGCCGAGGCCGCCGCCGGGGCCTAGGGCCAAGGGACTAGGCGCGGCGCGGCGGATTCGGCATAGCTCGGCCGATGTCCAATCCGCCATTCTTCACCCTCGACGGGGACCGTTACGTCCCCACCCCATCCGCTCGCGGCCCGTGGAACCCGAACTCCCTGCACGGCCGGGTGATCGCGGGCCTGCTGGGCGCCGAGATCGAGCGCCGGCACGGCGACCCGGATTTCATCCCCGCGCGACTGACCGTCGACATGTACCGCCTGCCGGACCTTTCGCCGGTCGAGGTGGTGACGCGGGTGGTGCGCGAGGGCTACCGGATCAAGGTCATCGACGCGGAGTTCATCTCCGCCGGCGTAAGCGCCGGGCGCGCGACCTGCCAGCTGCTGCGCAAGACCGAGCGGCCGGAGGGGACGGTGTGGAAGCCGCCGTCCTGGGAGGTCCCGAAGCCGGAGGACATCGCCCCGCCCCCGCCGCGCGACAACCTGATGGCCGGCATGTGGGCCACGCGGCCGATCACCGGCGGCTTCGGGACCGTGGGCCAGAAGCGCATGTGGATGAGCGAGGTGCGCGAACTGGTCGAGGGCCGGCCGCTGACGCCGTTCGTGCGGGTGGCGGTGGCTGCGGACTTCGCGAGCCCGGCGTCCAACGCCGGCGATGCGGGGCTGAAGTACATCAACTCCGACGTGACGGTGTACCTGCACCGCGAGCCCGTGGGTGAGTGGGTGGGCTTCGAGGTCACCGACCACGGCGATACCGCGGGCGTGGCGTTCGGCCAGTGCCGGCTCTACGACATCGAGGGCCCGATCGGATCGGCGAGCTGCTGCGCCCTGGCGCAGAAGCGGCAGGCGTAGCTTTGCTTCCCCGCTGCGCAGGGCGGGTAGTTACCGGCTGGCCGTCTGAACGCGCTGCGCCTTGCCGCCGGGGGCGGAGGCGATGAGCTTGAGGATGGCGTCGGTGACATGCGGCTCGAGGCCCTCGGTGTGGCCCTTGTCGAGGCGCACCACGTCGGCGACGAGCCGGCCGCCCTTGCAGTTCGGATAGACGAAGACGTGCGCCTTGCCGGGCCGCGCCTTCATCCCCCAGACCGGATAGCCCTGGCGGGCGTAGTCCCAGACGTAGCCCGGCCGGTCGTCGACGACCTCGGTCTTCTCGACGCGGGCGGCGCAGCCGAAGCGCTCGGCCAGGGGCGAGGTGGCGGGCAGGGAGACGATCTCATGCTCGCCGGTCTCGAAGATGTGGCTGAATTCGCAGGCCGGCGTGGCGTTGGGGTTCATGGCCGCCGGCATCTGGCGCGGCGGAGGCGGCGAGCCATCGGGCATCGGCGGGCCGAAGCGCGGGTTGATCTCGGCGCGGCCGACGCGGCCGCCGGACAGCGACAGCAGGCCGTCCACCTTGTCCTTGAAATAGTCGGAACAGACGATCCGGTGAGAGGTCGCCCCGCCCTGGCTGTGACCGACCAGCCAGAACGACTTGATGTTGCGCCGGCCGAAGGCGTCGAACACCAGATCGGTGATGTTCTGCAGATGGGCGTCGTCGGCGTCGGGGACCCAGACGCGCACGCCGGGCTGGCCGGCCACGCGGACCGGCGAGGTGGCGGCGGTGGGCGTGGCCACCACCAGGCGGTACTTCTCCTTGTAGTCCATGGCCGGGAAGTAGTGGCGCTGCCAGTTCCCGATGGAGCCCGCGCCATGGATGTTGAGCAGGAAGATGACCTTTTCGCCGGGCTTCAGGTCGCAGGGATAG
Organism: Phenylobacterium sp.; assembly: GCF_035944335.1. Taxonomy (GTDB): domain Bacteria; phylum Pseudomonadota; class Alphaproteobacteria; order Caulobacterales; family Caulobacteraceae; genus Phenylobacterium. The sequence goes on from NZ_DASZBG010000011.1 coordinate 10,182, forward strand.
TCGAGGAAGAACTTGCGGCCGGTCTTGGGATCGGTGGCGTTGCCCAGGTTGGCGAGCGAGCCGTCGGTGGCGCAGGCGTCGCCGTTGCAGTGGGCGGGCGGCGGGCTGGCGCAGGCGACGCCCAGGACGTCCTTGGCGTGGGCGGCGCTGAAGCTGGCCAGCGCGGCGAGCGCGGCGGCGGCGGCGAGCAGGGGTCTGAAGGTCATGGCGGTCTCTCCCGATCGTTTCTTGTCGTGGATCAGCGGCGAATGGCCATGGGCGGCCCGGAGGCGAGGACCTTGCGGACCTCGGACAGCGGATCGTCGACCACGCGGCTCTTGACGTTGAAGTCCATCACCGGCCGCGTCTGGGCGTTGAACGCGGGCCAGTGCGGGATGCCCGGATGGTCGGGCTTGCCGGTGCGGGCGAAGGCGACCCAGGCGCCGCCGATCTGCTCGGCCATGTGCCGCGGCTCAGGGCCCGGGCCGACATAGGCGCGGACCTTGTCGAAGGACCACAGCATGAAGGGGATCTCGATGGTGTGCGGGCTCTTGAAGATCGCCCCGCCGGCCGGGGTCTCCCAGCTGACCATGTAGACATAGGCCGGCGCGCGGCCTTGCGCGGCCTTGCGTTCGGCGAGCGTCTCGGAGCCGCCGAGGCCGAGGCCCGTCGAGGTCATCTGCACCCACAGATAGGTCGGCGAATAGTGCGGATAGGCGCGGCGGAGCGCGGCCAGCAACTGCTGGCCCTTCTCGCCGAACGGCTTGATCCGCGCCTGCAGGTCGGCCTCGGTCATGGTCCCGAACCAGGGCTCGCCGGCGGTGAAGATGGTCATTTCGTCCTTGGCCCAGCCCACCAGGATCGGCACGTCGGCCGAGACCGCAGGCGCGTCCGGCGTGAACGGATCGCGCGGGATCACCGAGCCGTCGACGATCGGGCCGGAGCCCGGGCCGGCGAAGCCGCCGCCGAGCTTGCCCACCGCCTCGAGGAACATCGGGGCGGGGACCGCCTCCAGCGCGGCGCGGTCGCCGGGCTTCACGCCGAGCGCATCCAGCAGCTTCTTCGCGCCCGCCGCGGCGGGTCCCGGACGGCCGAGCGCCAGGCCCGGGCCGCTCTGGATGGCGGCCTTGTGGAACAGGCCCTTGGCCGAGGGCATGGCCAGCAGGGTCGAGACCTTCGCCCCGCCGCCCGACTGGCCCATGATCATGACGTTGTCGGGGTCGCCGCCGAACGCCTCGATGTTGTCGTGGATCCAGCGCAGGGCCAGCACCAGGTCCTGCATGCCGACCGTGCCGGAGGTCGCGTAGTCGGGGCCCATGGCCTCGGCGAGGTTGAGGTAGCCGAAGACGTTCAGCCGGTGGTTCAGGCTGACGGCCACCACGTCGTAGCGGCGCGCCAGGCCGTCGCACTGGTAGATCGGCTGGGAGCCCGAGCCATAGGCGAAGCCGCCGCCATGGATCCAGACCATCACCGGGCGCTTCTTGCGGTCGGGCGAGGGGGTCCAGACGTTCAGATAGAGGCAGTCCTCGTTCATCACCTTCAGTTCGGAGGGCGTGTTGAACACCCGGTGCATCTGGAAGCTGAAGTCATTGTTCGCGACGACGCTGGTGCCGCCGGCGAGTTGCATGGCGGGCGCGCCGAAGTCCGAGGCGTCATAGGTGTCGGTCCACGGCGCCGGCGGTTGCGGCGGCATGAAACGCAGCTTGCCGATCGGCGGGGCGCCGTAGGGCAGGCCCTTGAAGCTGTGCACCCGGTCCTCGATGAGGCCCTGCACGGGTCCGGAGCGGGTCTTGACGACCGGCGTCGGGATCGGCGCGCCGGGGCCGGTCTCGGCCTGGCCGGGCGCGCTGCGCCGGGCAGCGCGAGGCTTGCCGGCTGAGGTCTTCGCGGCGGCCTTGGCGCTTGCGGCGGACAGCACGGCGGCTCCCGCGGTCAGGGCCATCACCTCACGCCGATTGGGCTTTCCTTGGTCCATGATCGTCCTCCCCAGTCCCTAGTGTCTGCTGGCCGGCCATTTCGGCGGCGCTCTTCCAGTCCGGCAGCCGCTCGAGCGCGCTGATGGCGGCTTCGATGGCGTGGCGCTGAGCCTCGTCCAGCCGGTCCAGCCGCACCGCCAGGCGATTGCGGCGCTCGCGGGCGATGCGGACCATCACCGAGAGGCCGGCCCGCGTGACGCTGAGGCCGACGCGGCGGCGGTCGGTGCGCGGGCCAGCGTCGCGCTCCACCAGGCCCGCGGCCTCCAGGCGCTTGATCCGTTCGCTCATCACCGAGCGCCCAACCTCGGACATGGCGGCGAGCTCGGTGACGCCGCAGCCCGGCCGGCGGCGCAGGTCGAACAGCACCGCGGCGTCGGCGCCGGTGACGCCGAGTTCGGCGAACTCCAGGCGCAGCTCACGGTTCAGCCGGAAGACCAGCCGCTGCAGGCGGCCCGCGAGGTCGGTCTTGGCGAAGAAGCTGGCCACCGTCCGGCCCTGACGATTGTTCGGGAACCGAACAATTCCGCCCAAGCTGAGCCGTTGTCAACGAACCCGGTTCAGGCCTGCGGCCCGCCCATGACCCTGCGGCGCGCCCGACCGGCGACAGTGGCGGAGTCGGCGCCGCGGATGGCGACGATCAGCGCGACAAGCCCGTCGAAGAGGACACCCATCAGGATGACCGTGCCGATGAACCGCCACATGTCGCCCAGCACGAACTTCAAGATGTCGAGCATTGCCGCCTCCCCAACTCAGGCCCGAGGGTCCGTCCAGTCGGGGCCGGGGTCAAGCCGGCCGCTCAGACGGCGCGTGCGCATCGACGCCATCGGTGATGCGCCGCGGCACCAGCAACAGGATCGGCAGGATCAGGGCATAGACGCCGATGGTCGCCCAGATCGCCACCGTGAAGCCGCCGTGGTGGTCGTAGAGGTCGCCGCCCCACAGGTCGCCCAGCCGGTAGGAGATCCAGTAGCAGGACCACAGGAGCATCATCATGGTGCCCTCCAGCCCCTTGGGGCAGGCGCGCATGGCGAGGTCCATGAAGGCCACCTGGCCGATGCCGCCGAGGATGCCCATGGGCAGGCCGGCCCACACCGCGAGGCCGGGGTCCTTGATGAACAGCAGCGGCGCCATCTGCGGCACGGCGAGGATCGCGCCCACCCACATCAGGACGGTGAGGCTGAACCGCTGGGCAAGGAAGCCGTAGAGCACATAGACCGGGATGAAGCCCCCGTAGAACACCGCGAAGAAGGCGCCCACCTGGGCGTCGGTGGCGTGCAGGTCGCCCGACAGATGGTACTGCAGCGCCGAGCCGGCGGCCGGACCGAACTGCCACATGAGCTGGATCACGAGCGCCGGATAGACCGGCCAGCTGCGGGCCAGGCGCGCAAGGTCGGCGACCGGGGTGCGGGTCTGGGGCTCGCTGCGGCCTTCCTCGAACATCCACCTGGGCGCGACGGCCCCGAAGGCGGCGATGGCGATCATCAGGGCCGCCCCTGTCAGGAACAGGGTGCGCGCGGCATGACTGGCGTCGCCGCGTTCCAGCGCGCTGCTCAGCACGCCGCCCAGCAGGAAGGCGGTCGCGGTGGGAAGCGCGCTCGCCAGATTCATGGCGGTCGACATCTGGCCGGTCATGGCGTGGCGGCGGCCGATGGTGCTGGCGAGCCCGTTGGCCGCGCCATAGACGAACTGGATGGCGGCAGTGACCAGCAGCCCGCCCACCAGCAACACCGGATAGGTGGGCGGCAGGATCGCGAGGCCCAGATAGAGCGCCGCGGTGATCAGGCCGAACACCATGAGGTGGCCGCGGTCGCCGAGGCCGAACGGGCTCCAGCGGTCGCGGATGAAGCCGAAGACGAAGCCAAGGTAGAGCGGGATCGAGGTGATCAGGGCGAACATCGCGGTCTGCGAGGCGGTCATGTGCAGGCGGTTCTTGAAGAAGAACAGCAGCGGCACGGCGATCAGCGGCAGGTAGGGGGCGGCGAAGTTGAACAGGGTCAAGGGGACGCCGGAGAAGCCCAGCAGCACCAGCCGTTCGCCGGCCGGCAGGGGCTGCGCGTCCGCCAGCACCGGCGGCGCCTCGACCTGAGCTGTCATCCACGATCCCCCATGGCAGGCGGCAGGTTAGGCGGAGGCGGCGCGGAGCGGAAGGGGCCGGGATCCGAGGCGGGATGGGGTGGGGAACCCGTCCCTAGCCGCGTCCTCCGACGACTGGCGAGGGATGCGCGCGCAGACGCCACGCGATCAGGGACGGGCCCCCATACATGATGACGGTGTCACGGGAACGCCACCTCACCTGCAATGTTCAGCGGCCGCCGCGGGCCACCGATGGCCCCCAACTGCGGTGAATCCGCGAGCGTGCCGTCATCCCAGCAAGGGCCCAGGGGAAACAGGGGCTTAGGGGGTTTGCGATGCGGGTTTCGGCGCTGGTCTGCGCACGCAACGAAGAGGCGCGGCTGAGCGAGTGCCTGCGCAGCCTGGCGGGCTGCGACGAGCTGATCGTCGTGGCCGACCGCTGCCACGACCGCACCGCCGAGATCGCGCGGTCGTCGGGCGCCGTGGTCATCGAGGGCATCTTCCCGCTGGAGAACCAGCGCAAGGAGGCAGGCCTCGCCGCCTGCTCCGGCGACTGGGTGATAGAGGTGGACGCCGACGAGCGCCTGGATGGGGAGTTCCTGGCCGAGGTGCGGGCGGCCGTCGCCGCGGCGAACGGCGACTGGTTCCAGGCGCCCATCGACAACTACGTTGGCGGACGGCTGGTGCGACGTGGCTGGGGCGGGGCCTTCGGCACCAGCTCGGCGGCAAGGCTCTATCGCAACGGCGTCAAGCGCTGGAAGGCCGAACGGGTGCACCCCGGCGTGAGCTTCGACGGGCGCTTCGCCGGCACGCTGACGACCCCCATCCGCCACGACGTCGACGAGGACATCGGCGACATGGTCGACCGGCTGAACCGTTACACCGCCCTGCGCGCGGCGGACCTGGCTGACCGGGGCGATCCGGGACGGCTGTGGGACAATGTGTTCCGCGGCTTCCGGCGGTTTTGGAAGTGCTACGTGGGCCGCCAGGGCCGCACGGAGGGCGACCTGGGCTTCCTGATCGCGCTGATGGCCGGGCTCTATCCGGTGCTGTCGCACCTGCGCGCCAAGGAACTGCTGGACGCGCGGCGGCGGCGCGCGGCGGAGACGCCGCGGGCCGAGAGCCTGCTGCACACCGCGAGCTGAGCGCGTGGCGATCCAACGCCTTCTGCTGGAGCTGGAGCTGCGCCGCTGGGCCCAGGCGGGCCGGCGTGCGCGGCTGTGGTGGCGCGACGACGACGCCCGCGCGCCGAGCCGGGCGCTGCGCCGCCTGCTGGCCCTGGCGGATGCCCATTCGGCGCCGCTGACGCTGGCGGTGATCCCGGATTCCCAACCGCAGCGGCTGGCCCCGCTGCTGGCCGGCCGGGCCGATGTGCGGGTGATCCAGCATGGCGTGACCCACTGCAGCCATCGCGACGGGCCCGCAGCCGGTGAGTTCGCGACGGAGGCGACGCGCGAAGACATCATCCACGCCTTGCGCGCGGGCTGGGCGGCGCTGCGCGGGCTCCCGGGCCTGTTCCCGGCCTTCGCGCCGCCCTGGAACGACATCCACCCGGCCCTGCCGGCGGCGCTCAGATCCTGCGGTTTCGTCGGCCTGTCGGGGTGGGGCGAGCTCAGCCCCGCGGCGCGGCCGTTCCGGATCGACACCCATATCGACCTGATGCGCTGGCGCGACGGCCCGCGGTTCCGCGGCCGGGGCCGGTTCCAGGCCGACCTCAGGGCCGCGCTCGCCCTGCGCCGGCGCGAGGGCCGCTGGGATGCGCCGATCGGGCTCTTGACCCATCACCTGGCGCAGGACGAGGCGGCGTGGGCCTTTCTGGCGCAATTCCTGGCCTGGAGCCGCGCCCGGGCGGCGTTCGAATGGACCGGGATCGACGCCCTGGTGGCCGGCGAGCTGCTGACGGCCTGACGTAGCCGCACGGGCGCAGGGGAGACAAGGCGCAGAGGCCTGTGTCATCTTCCGCCCAAAGGACCGGGACAGGTCCTCGGGAGGCTTTGCGACGATGCGTATCCTGAAGTGGCTGGGCGCCGCGGCGGCGACCCTGATGCTGGCGACCGCGCCTGTGGCGCTGGCCAATCCGAAGAACGCGCTGGACGCCTATGTGGCCAAGCCCGATCCGAGCTTCGGCTGGAAGGTGGCGGGCCAGGTGTCCGGCCCCGGCTATCACGGCGCGGTGCTGGAGCTGACCTCCCAGACCTGGCTGACGCCCAAGCAGGTGGACCACACGGTCTGGAAGCACTGGCTGACGGTGATCGTGCCCGACAAGGTCGAACACCGGACCGGCTTCCTGTTCATCACCGGCGGCAAGAATGACGACCCGGCGCCGGGCAAGGCGACGGACCGCTTCGCCAAGATGGCGGTGGAGACCAACTCCGTGGTCTCCGAGCTGGACGATGTGCCCAACCAGCCGCTGCGTTTCAGCGAGGATCCGAAGCCGCGCGTCGAGGACGAGATCATCGCCTACCAGCAGGCGAAGTTCGCCAAGGACCGCAATCCGATGGACTTGCTGCGCCTGCCGATGGTGAAGAGCGGCACGGCGGCGATGACGGCGGTGCAGCAGTACCTGGCGAGCGACGCCGGGGGGAAGATTACGCTCGACCACTTCGTGGTCTCCGGCGGCTCCAAGCGGGCCTGGACCACCTGGCTGGTGGGGGCGCTGGACAGGCGCGTCGTGGCCATCATCCCGATCGTCATCAACGTGCTGGATGTGGACGCCACGGCCAAGCACCACTGGGAGGCGATGGGCTACTTCTCGCCGGCCCTGAAGGACTATGTGGAGAACGGCCTGATCCCGAACATGATCGGCAAGCCGGGGCTGGCGGCGGTCAACACCATCGAGGACCCGCTGAACTACCGCGACCGGCCGTCGATGAAGATGCCCAAGTACGTGATCAACGCGGTGGGCGATGAGTACTTCCCGCCGGACAACACCAAGTTCGGCTACCACCTGCTGCCGCAGGTGAAGCGCCTGCGGATGATCCCCAACTCCAAGCACTCGACCGCCGGCACCGACATCAACGAGAGCATGACGGCCTTCTACGCCGCGGTGCTGAACCACACACCGATCCCGAACTATTCGTGGTCCATCGGCAAGGACGGAGCGATCGTGCTGCATTCGTCGGTCAAGCCGATGGAGGTCTATCTCTGGCAGGGGACAGATCCGAAGGCCCGCGACTTCCGCGTCGACACCATCGGCAAGGCGTTCACCTCGACCACGCTGGCCCCGCAGCCGGACGGGACCTTCCGCGGCAACGTGCCAAAGCCGAAGGAAGGCTTCACCGCCTACTTCCTGGAGGTGCTCTATCCGAGCGGGACCAAATACCCGTTCAAGTTCACCACCGAGGTCTATGTGAAGCCCGACGTCTATCCCTACAGATGGAAGGACGCCCGCCCGATCATCGCGCCGGACGCCAAGTGGAAGCCGGCGGCCGAGGCGCTGAATTCCCGCTGAGTCGGCGGGCTAGCCTCGGCGCGGGCGCGCTGCTCTAAACGCGGGATGTTCGAATCCATCGCCCGTCCGGAGGTGCTGTCGCTTCGCGCCTCGAAGATCCGCGAGATCGCCAACGCCGGCATGGGCCGCCAGGACATCCTGGCCTTCTGGGTCGGCGAGTCCGACCAGCCGACGCCGGCCTTCATCCGCGAGGCGACGGCCCAGGCGCTGCTGGACGGCCAGACCTATTACACGCCGAACCTCGGGCGGGCCGACCTGCGCGAGGCGCTTTCGGCCTATCTGACGACGCTGCACGGGCGGGCGATCGGGACCGAGCGGCTGGTGATCGCCAATTCCGGGGTCAACGCCCTGATGCTGGTGTCGCAGGCGGTGATCTCGCCGGGCGACAAGGTGGTGGTGACAGCTCCCATCTGGCCCAATGTGGTGGAGATCCCGCGCATCCTGTCGGCGCGCATGACCACCGTGGCGCTGGAGCGGGCGCAGGGCCGCTGGCGGCTCGACCTCGACCGGCTGATGGACGCCCTGACGCCGGACACGAAGGCGCTGTTCCTCAACTCGCCGAACAATCCGACCGGCTGGACCCTGCCGGCGCAGGACCGCGCGGCGATCCTGGAGCGCTGCCGCAAGTACGGCATCTGGCTGATCGCCGACGACGTCTATGAGCGGCTGATCTTCGGGGAGGGGACCTCTGCCCCGTCGTTCCTGCCGCTTGCCGACGAGGGCGAGCGGGTGATCAGCACCAACACCTTCTCCAAGGCTTGGCGGATGACCGGCTGGCGGCTGGGCTGGATGGTGCTGCCGCCGAGCCTGGTCGAGGCCATGGGGGTGGTGGTGGAGTACAACACCTCCTGCGCGCCGGACTTCATCCAGACCGGCGCCGTCGCCGCCTTGAGCCGGGGCGAGGAAAGCGTCGCGGCGCTCAGGGCCGAGCTCCGGGCCTCGCGCGACCAGGTGCTGGGCGCGCTGCGCGATATGCCCGGCGTCGAGGCCCCGGAGCCGGAGGGCGGCATGTACGCCTTCTTCCGCATCGAGGGCTGCACGGACTCGCTGGCGCTCGCCAGGCAGCTGATCGCCGGCGTGGCCCTGGGCCTGGCGCCCGGCGCGGCGTTCGGCGACGAGGGCGAGGGCTGGCTGCGCTGGTGCTTCGCCCACCGCCCGGAGAAGAACGCCGCGGGCCTGGAGCGGCTGGCGGGGTTCCTCAAGAGATAGGGTTTCGAGGCCAGCGCTTCTGGGTGGCCGGGACAAGCCCGGCCATGACGCTAGTTGTTATTTAGGAGCGTCGGCCGGGGCCGGATCGGCCAGCTTTTGAGCCGGCGGGGCGTCGTCCTCGGCGTTGACCTTGAAGGCCGGCCCCATGAGGCGGGCGCGGGCGGCCAGCTGGTCGGCGGTGGCCGGGCAACGGGCCGGCAGCGTCCAGCTCATCCACTCCTGGGCGAGCCGCGCTTTGGTGACCTGGGGGCCGCCGTTCCAGACCGCGTGGCCCTTGGCGACGGCGCTGGCCCCGAGGGTGTTGATCGGCTGCAGGCTGGCCCTCTCTGCGGCGGTCATGGCGGCCTGGAAGCGCTTCAGGTCAACGCGCGCCTGTTGCTGCAGCTCGTCATAGACCTTGAGGTCGTCCTCCAGCTTGCGGCCCGGCGGCCGGAAGGCGGTCTCGATGCGGGTGACCTCGGGCATCACCGTGTCGTGCAGGTCGACGTAGCCGCGCAGGGCGCCATAGCACCACGCGACCAACTGGTAGTCGTCGCGCGGCGCGCCGGCCGGCCATGAGGCTTCGGGCGCGGTTGGCGGCGGGACCTCAGCGGCGGCCGCGGCCGGGGTCGCCGGGGCTTCGGCCGCGGCAGGCTGGCCTTGGAAGAACAGGGCAAGGACGAGGGCAAGCGACATGCGGAATAGGACCTCTGGAACCTAGGATCAGGCTTGGGCCGCCGGGCCGAATCCACCGCCCCCCGGGGTTTCGATCTCGATGACCTCGCCGGCCGCCACCCGAACCGAGAAGCAGCCTTGCAGCTTCGTAACCGAGCCGTCGAGCGCGATCAAACGCTGAGCCCCCGGAAGCCCGGGTCCGCCGCCGGCCAGGCCCTGGGGCGCGTGGTCGCGGCGCGATGACAGCAAGGCCGCCTGCATGGGCGCAAGGAAGCGGAGGCGGCGCACGGCCCCGTCGCCGCCGCGATGCTCGCCTGCCCCGCCGGAGCCCGGCCGCACGCCGAACGCCTCGAGGCGCACGGGGAAGCGCCGCTCGAGGATCTCGGGATCGGTGAGGCGCGAATTGGTCATGTGGGTGTGGACGGCGCTCTCGCCGGCCTGGGTGGCGGTCCCGCCCGCGCCGCCGCAGATGGTCTCGTAGTACTGCCGGCTCTCGTCGCCGAAGGTGAAGTTGCTCATGGTGCCCTGGCTGTTGGCCATGACGCCGAGCGCGGCATAGAGGGCGTCGACCACATGCTGGCTGGTCTCGACATTGCCGGCGACGACGGCGGCGGGCGGGCGCGGGTCGAGCATCGAACCTTGCCGCGTCAGGATCTTCAGCGGCTCCAGGCAGCCGGCGTTCAGCGGAATGTCGTCGTCCACCAGGGTGCGGAAGACGTAGAGCGCCGCGGCGTCGACGATGGCCGAGGGAGCGTTGAAATTGGTCGCCAGCTGGCCGGCCGAGGCGGTGAAGTCGAGGGTCGCCTCGCCCCGCGCGGCATCCACAGTGGTGGTCACCACGATCTCGCCGCCGCCATCCATGGGCACGCGGGCGTGGCCGTCGCGGAGCCGGCCGATGGCGCGGCGCACGGCGCTGGCGGCGTTCTGCTGCACGAAGGTCATGTAGCTGGCGACGGCGTCATTTCCGTAGCTGCGGATCATCTCCGAGACCGCCGCGGCGCCGGCCTGGCAGGCGGCGATCTGGGCCTTCAGGTCGGCAAGGTTCTGGTCGGGGCTGCGGCAGGGATAGGGGCCGGACAGCAGGGCGGCGCGAGCGTCGGCCTCCAGGAAGGCGCCGTCGCGCATGATCGGCAAGGCGTCGAGCAGGACGCCTTCCTCGTCGATGGTCTTCGAAAAGGGCGGCATGGAGCCCGGCTGGACGCCGCCCACGTCGGCGTGGTGGCCGCGGGCCGCGACATAGAAGCTGGCCTCGGCGTCGGCCGGATTCATGAACACCGGCATGACGACCGTGATGTCCGGCAGGTGGGTGCCGCCGGCGTAGGGATTGTTGAGCGCGTAGGCGTCGCCGGGCTTCAGCTGCGGGTGGCGGTCGCGCACGGCGCGGACGCTGGCGCCCATGGAGCCCAGGTGCACCGGCATGTGCGGGGCGTTGGCCACCAGCCCGCCGCCGGCGTCGAACAGGGCGCAGGAGAAGTCGAGGCGCTCCTTGATGTTCACCGAGTGGGCGGTGCGTTCCAGCGCCGCGCCCATGGCCTCGGCGACCCCCATGAAACGGCGGTTGAAGAGCTCAAGGGTGACAGGGTCGGGGCGGTCCAGGGCGATGGCGGCGGTTCGGGCCGCGGCGATGCGGGTGAGGCGGATGAGGCCATCGGGCTCGGCGGCCGCGCGCCAGCCGGGCATCAGGGCGATCTGGGTGTCGAGGCGGACGATCAGGGCCGGGCCGTCGATCTCCGTCAGGCCGTCAGCCTGCACGATCGGCGCGTCACGCCATTGGCCCGCGGCGTACATCTTCACGGTCTCCTTCTCCCGCTGCGGGAGAAGGTGGCGGCCGAAGGTTTCCGGATGAGGGGTTCCTCGGCGCGTGCGGCGCGACCCCTCTTCCGAGCCGCCCCGCGGGCCACGTTCTCCCGCAAGGGGAGAAGGTTGCGCCAGCGCCTCCACCTCGACCGTCGCGATGAGCACCGGCCGGTCCGCTTCGATGAAGCCGAACAGGCGGCGGTGGGCGGTCTCGAAGTCGACCCGCAGCGTCGCCAGGTCGGCCAGCGCCACGGGCAGTTCGGCGTCGGCGCCGTCGTAGCGCAGGCGCAGGGTGCGGCGCAGCTCCGAGGGCTCGGCGCCCTGGTCCGCCAGGGCGGCGCGGGCTTGCGCCTCGACCTCGGCAAGGAGGGCTTGCGCGCGCTGGAGGCCGGCGGCGTCGAGGCCGGCTTCGAGGCCGGATTGGCGCAGCGCCGTGACCTGGGCCTGGCCGATGCCCCAGGCGGAGAGCACGCTGCCATAGCGGGGACAGAGGATGTCGGAGACGCCCAAGGCCTCGGCGGTCTGGCAGGCGACCTGGCCGGCGGCGCCGCCGAAGGCCACCAGCGCGTGCTCGCGCGGATCGAAGCCGCGCTCGGTGGAGATGCGGCGCACGGCCTGGGCCATCTGTTCCACAGCCACGGCGAGGAAGCCCTCGGCGGCGGCTTCGACGTCGAGACCCATGGCCTCCGCGAGCCCGGCCAGGCGCGCGCGGGCGGCGGCGGGGTCGAGGGGCTGATCGCCGCCCGGCCCGAACACGTCGGGGAAGAAGCGCGGATCGAGGCGGCCGAGCAACAGGTTGGCGTCGGTGACCGTGGCGGGGCCGCCGCGGCCATAGGCGGCGGGGCCCGGATCGGCGCCGGCGCTCGTCGGGCCGGCCCGGGCGCGGTCGCCGTCGAAGGTGAGGATCGAGCCGCCGCCGGCCGCCACGGTCTCCACGTCGAGCATGGGCGAGCGCAGCTTGACGCCGGCCACCCGGGCCTGGTCGCGGCGTTCCAGCCGCCCGGCGTAGCGGCAGACATCGGTTGAGGTGCCGCCCATGTCGAAGCCGAGCGCGGCCGGCGCCTTCGCCTGCTCGGCGCTGCGGGCCACGCCCACCACGCCGCCGGCCGGGCCGGAGACCACGGCGTCCTTGCCGCGGAACGCCTCGGCGCGGACCAGGCCGCCGGCCGAGGTCATGAAGAACAGCGGCGCGCCCTCGACGGCCTCGGCGACCCGGCGCACATAGGCCTGCAGCACGGGCGTCAGATAGGCGTCGGCCACCGTCGTCTCGGCGCGCGGAATAAAGCGGGGGAGCGGTGAAACCTCGTGGCTCATGGCGACGAACTTGAAACCGGCGGCGCGGGCCAGCTCGCCCGCTGCGCGCTCGTGGTCGCCGGAGAGGTCCGAATGCAGGAAAGCGATGGCGGCGGCCTCGTAGCCTTGCGCGACGGCGGCCTTCAGCTTGGCGAGCAGGTCCGCCTCGTCGAGCGGAATAACCACGCCGCCGGCCGCGTCCAGACGTTCATGGGCCTCGATCACTCCTGCATAGAGCGGCGGCGGACGGGCGATGTTCAGCGCGAACAGGTCCGGGCGCGCCTGGTCGCCGATGACCAACGCGTCGGCGAAGCCTTTGGTGGTGACGAACAGCGTCCTGGCGCCGGCGCGCTCCAGGAGCGCGTTGGTGGCGACCGTCGTGCCCATCTTGATGGCCTCGACCCGGGCCGCCGGGAACCGTTCGCCCGGCTGAGCCCCCAGGATCCGGCGCATGGCCTCGACCGCGGCGTCGTCATAGGCGGGCGAGGCGGAGAGCAGCTTCAGCGAGGTCTCAGCGCCGTCGGAGGCATGGCCGATCACGTCGGTGAAGGTGCCGCCCCTGTCGATCCAGAATTGGTATCGTGTGCTCACGTCGGTCACCTAGACGCCACGCTCCGTCACGTCGCTGGCGTCGCCCCATTTGGCGATCCAGAAACGCCACCGCCTGTCCAAAACTTAACGTCCCGCAGAATTGTGTTCGCCCGGCTTCGGGCTTAAAGGCTCCCGCATAGCAACATGAGCTTCTGGCGCAAAATTGCAGGCCTCGCGGTGAAGAACCTCGACGAGGCGGAATGTCCCGACTGCCCTGCGGGCCTGCCGGGGGAGGATCCGTCGTTCTCCACGGCGGTGACGGCGCTTGGGGCCAAGCTCGCCAAGGCGGACGGCCGCGCTCAGGCCAGCGAATACGCCGCCTTCTCCGAGGTGTTCCAGGCCGAGGCGGGCTCGGACGGCAACATCCGGCGACTGTATCAGCTGGCGCGCCAGACAACGCGGGGCTTCGAGAGCTATGCGCGCCGGCTCGCCAAGCGCTACCGGCATTGCCCGCAGCTGCTGGAGGACGTGCTGGACGGCCTGTTCTACATCGCCGCGGCCGACGGGGCGGTGACCGGCGAGGAGCTGGTCTACCTAGAGCGGGTGGGGGAGCTGTTCGGCTTCTCGCCTCTGGTGTTCCGCCGGCTCAAGGCGACTCACCTCGGCTACGACAACGACGATCCCTATGTGGTGCTGGGCGTTCGCCACGACGCCGCCGACGAGGCGGTGCGCGCCGCCTGGAAGGCCGCGCTCTCCGAGGCCCATCCCGACCGCGCCCGCGCCCGCGGCCTGCCCAGCGAATTCATCGAGGTGGCCGAGGCCAAGGCCGCGGCGATCAATGCGGCGTTCGACACGGTGATGCGCGAACGCCGCGACATGGCGCTGGCCGGGGCGGCATAATCGCCATTCAGCCCGTCTTCAGCCTTGATGGCGCATCATCTTCAGTTGACGCATGCAACCGTGAAGCCGAGAACTTGCGTTATGCACCTCGGCTTGAGGTCTGAAGGAACGCCATGGTGAAGGAATTCGCCGCCCGTCATGGATCGGCCCTGCGCAGCCTGGCTGCCATCGGCGCGACGCTCGCGGCGGCCTGCGCTGTGGTCGTGGCCGCGATCCTGGCGGTGGTGTTCGCCGCCACGGTGGCGGTGATCGCGGTGATGTCGAGCGCGCTGCTGGCCTTGGCCGGACTTGCGCTGCGCGCCCGCCGCTCGGCCCGCGCCCGCCGCGACGACGGCGTCATCGAAGCCCGCCATCTCGGCGGCCACCACTGGGTGGCCTACGGCTGGAACGAGCGCAGCTAGCGCAGACTGTCATCCCGGTTTCGCGAAGCGAAGACCGGGACCCCCTGGTCCTGCAGGCTTTGAGCGCGGCGGAACGGCTGCGCACTCTCCGCTCCATCCGGCGCTGCGGGCCCCGGACCGCCGCTGCGCGGCTTCCGGGATGACACTCTGGTGTTGAGCCCGACGCAGTCCGCCTCTACCGTCTGGCTTCAAACAGATGTTCGGGAGGACGGCCATGACCATCGGCGTGATCGCGACGCTCAAGATCCAGGACGGCAAGACGGCCGAATTCGAGGCTTTCTTCGGGGAACTCGCCAAGCAGGTGCGGGCCAACGAGCCGGGCAACCTCGCCTATCAGCTGACCAAGAGCCGCACCGAGCCCAACACCTACAAGGTGCTGGAACTCTACAAGGACCAGGACGCGCTGACCCATCACGGCGGCACCGACTATTTCAAGGCGGCGGGCCCGAAGTTCGGCGCCGTGCTCGGCGGCCGCCCGGAGATCGAATACCTGGACGGCGTCGGGTGATCCGCCATGGACCTCGACTTCTCGCCTGAGGACATGGCCTTCCGCGAGGAGGTCCGGGCTTTCATCGCCGAGGCCTTCGATGCGGACATGCGCGGTCACGCGGCGCAGTCGAAGAACTCATCCATCGACAAGCCGGGCCAGGTCCGCTGGCTGAAGCGGTTGTTCGAGAGGGGCTGGATCGCGCCGGACTGGCCGGTGGAATATGGCGGCACGGGCTGGAGCCTGACCCAGAAGTACATCTTCGAAATGGAGATGGCCCTGGCCGGGGCGCCGTCGACTTCCAACATGGGCTTGCGCATGTGCGCCCCGGTGATCATGGCGTTCGGCACGGACGCGCAGAAGCAGCAGCACCTGCCGAAGATCCTCTCCACCGACGTCTGGTGGTGCCAGGGCTATTCGGAGCCGGGCGCCGGATCGGACCTGGCCTCGCTGGCGCTGAAGGCCGAGCGGGACGGCGAGGACTATGTGCTGAACGGCTCGAAGACCTGGACGACCTACGGCCAGTGGGCCGACTGGATGTTCTGCCTGGTCCGCACCAGCCAGGAGGAGATCAAGCAGAAGGGCATCTCCTTCCTGCTGCTCGACATGACGACGCCGGGCATCACCATCCAGCCGATTTACACCCTCGATGGGCCCAGGCCCGGCGACCAGGAGATCAACCAGGTCTTCTTCGACAATGTCCGCGTGCCGGTGAAGAACCGGATCGGCGAGGAAGGCCACGGCTGGACCTACGCCAAGTACCTGCTGCAGTTCGAGCGCGGCAACGCCTACGCGCCGGGGCTGCGGAACATGCTGGGCAAGGTGAAGAAGATCGCCGCGGTGGAGCGTGACGGGCGCGGCGGGCGGGTGCTGGACGACCCGGATTTCCGGCGCAAGCTGGCCGAGGCCGAGATCAGGACGGAAGTGCTGAACGCCACGGAGCTCAGGGTGTTCGCCGGGCGGGCCAACGGCGAGGCGATGGGGGCGGTGTCCTCCATGCTGAAACTGGAAGGCTCGCAGATGCAGCAGACCATGACCGAGCTCGCGCTGGAGGCGGCCGGGGTCTATGCCGCGCCGTTCGTGCAGGACACCTGGGCGGAGATCGAGGGGCGCATCAACACGCCGCGCGCCGGCCCGGACTGGGCCGCCACCGTGGCGCCGCAGTACTTCAACTACCGCAAGACCTCGATCTATGCGGGGTCGAACGAGATCCAGCACAACATCATGGCCAAGATGGTGCTGGGGTTGTGAATGCAGTTTGCCTTCTCCCCTTGCGGGAGAAGGTGGCCCGCGCAGCGGGTCGGGAGAGGGGTCGCGCCGATCCCTCCGGACAGCGGCAGGGGATTCCCGACGGATGGCGGAGCGAAACCGCTCATCCGTCGGGCCCTGCCCGACACCTTCTCCCGCAAGGGGAGAAGGGGATTACTTCCCGAGCTGTCCGCGGATGGCGCCGGCCGGCGCGGCCTTGGTGTGGACGTTCACGTAGTAGCCTGCCGGGTTGGCGACGAGGTCCTTGGCGACATCGGCGCTGGCGGCCGCACAGCCCTTGCTGGCGCCCGTGGCGTCGACGCCGGTGAACGGCACGACCGGCGGGCCGTTGGCGCCGGCGGCGCCCTTGTGGATGTGGGCCGCGGTGACTTCGGTGAGCCCCTTCGACGTGAGGTCCCAGCAAACCTGGTTCTTGTCGTCGACGCGGACCTTGGCCATGCCGGAGGCGTCGGCGCCGCCCAGCTTGGCGCTGAGGGTGGTTTCCGCGGCCGCCGCCGCGCTGACGAGACCCAGGCCCAATCCGGCGCCCATTGCGGCGCCGATAACGAGATAACGCATGTTCATTGAACTTCCTCCCCTGGTCCCCCTGACCGGAGTGGCATCAAAGGACCCCTCGCGCCCGCCCGTCAACGCCACGCGACTCAATTGCGGGTCGGGATGACCACCGGCAGGTGCTCGTAGCCATGCACGAAGGAGGAGTAGACGCGCTTCGGCTGGCCCACCACGTCGATCCGCGGGAAGCGGGCCAGGATTTCTTCCCAGATAACCTTGAGCTGCAGCTCGGCCAGGCGGTTGCCGACGCAGCGGTGGATGCCGAAGCCGAAGGAGAGGTGCTGGCGCACCCGCGGCCGTTCGATCCAGTAGTCGTTGGGCCGGTCGATGACGGTCTCGTCGCGATTGCCCGAGACGTACCACATGGCGATCTTGTCGCCTTCCTTGATCAGCTTGTCGCCGAGCTGGAAGTCCTGCAGGGCGCGCCGGCGCATGTAGGCAAGCGGCGTCTGCCAGCGGATGGTCTCGGAGACCATGGCCGGGATCAGCTCCGGATTGGCGCGCAGCAGCTTTTCCTGGTCGGGGTTCTGGCTGAGCGCCAGGACCGAGCCGCTGATGGTGTTGCGGGTGGTGTCGTTGCCGCCGACGATCAGCAGGATCAGGTTCCCGAGGTACTCCATGCGGTCCATGTCGCGGGTCGATTCGCCGTGGCAGAGCATGGAGATCAGGTCCGGCTTGGGCGGCGCGGCGGCGCGCTCGTTCCACAGGCGCATGAAGTAGTCGACGCACTCGAACAGCTCGGTCCGCCGCTCCTGCTCGGCGAGTTCCGGATCGGTGGTGGAGAAGATGCCGCTCTCGGGCGCAGCCGTCGCCACGTCGGACCAGCGGGTCAGCTTGCGACGGTCTTCCCACGGGAAATCGAACAGCGTCGCGAGCGTCATGGTGGTGAGCTCGATCGAGACCTTGTCGACCCAGTCGAACTCCTCGCCGATCGGCAGGTCGTCGAGGATCTTGGCGGCCCGCTCGCGGATCACTGGCTCCATCTTAGCGAGGTTGGGGCCGGCGACCACGGGGCTGACGGTCTTGCGCTGCTGGTCGTGCTTGGGCGGGTCCATGGCGATGAACATCGGCAGGGTGAAGTCTTCCGCCGGATCGGGCAGCACGATGGTCGGGATGGAGGAGAAGACCTGGTGGTTGGTGTCAACGGCCATGATGTCGTTGTAGCGGGTGACCGACCAGTAGCCGCCGACGTCCTTCTCTTCGGAGACCGCCCAGTGGACCGGGCTCTCCTTACGCAGACGCTCGAAATAGGGGTGCCAGGTGTCAGTGCGAAACGGCTCCGGATCGGCCGGATTGATCGCCTCGATGGGCATGGCATAGGCCGCCTCGCGGGCCGCGCGCTTCACGTCGATCGAGCCGTCGTCCATGGCAACCTCCAGCCGTCGCGCGATCATGGCGCCCCTGGGGTTCGCGAACAAGTTGACGCGGGCGTCATCCTTGGCCGGGCCGATATCGCCTGACGGATGTCCTTTCGGGAAATCGACGCCTGCGGCAGGTTGCGGCCGGGGAGGGCGATCCATGGTCGGCGCATGGCGGACGGTCCTGATCGGCGTGGTGCTGGCGAGCGCCCTGCAGGCGAGCACGGCGCGGGCCGCGGACGGCGCCCGGGCGGTGCTGGCCGCGCTGAAGGCGGCGACCGGCGGCAGCGGCTGGGACAGCGGCGGCGCGCTCGTCACCGAAGGCCGCAAGACCAGCTTCGGCCTGACCGGGCCCTATGAGGCCGTCGAGGACCTGACGAGCGGGCGGTTCGTGCGGCGCGCGGACTACGGTCTGTTCCGCAACGCCGAGGGACTGGACGCCCAGGGCCGCTGGCGGGTGGACAACTCCGGCGCGACGCACCCGCTGGACACCGAAGAGGCGCGCGAGGTGGCGGCGACGGAGGCCTTTCTGGCGCGGCGCGGCTATCTGCATCCCGAGCGGGGGGACGCGACCTATCGGCTGGCCGGCCGCGTCAGGGCCGGGGGCGCGACCTACGAGCGGGTGGAGGCGACGCCGGCGGGCGGCCGGGCGGTGACGCTGTGGATCGACCGGGCGACGCGCTACCTCGACCGGGCGGTGATCGAGCGCTCGAACCGGACGCAGACGCTGCGCTTCTCGGACAATCGGGCGGTGGCGGGGCTGGTGCTGCCCTTCGGGCTCGCGGTGGAAAACGGCGACCAGTCGGAGACCGGCGAGATCGCCGTGGCCCGCTACCGTCTGGACCGCGCGCCGGAGCCGCCGCCGGCGCGGCCCGGACCGCCCACGGACGCCAGCCTTCGGGTCGGCGAGGGTCCCGCCTGGCTGCGCCTCGATCCGATGAGCGGGTTCCTGCTGGTCGAGGCCCGGATCGACGCGGCCCCGCCGATGCTGTTCATCCTCGACACCGGCGGGCACGACGTCCTGACCCCGAGCACGGCCGACGCCCTGGGGCTGACCCGCGTCGGACATGGCTTCGGTCTCGGGGCCGGCGCCGGTTCGATCCCCACAGCCTACGCCAAGGTGGCGCGGCTGAGGGTCGGGGCGGCCGAAGTGGTCGACCAGCCGTTCGTGGTCCTGGCCCTGAACCTCGGCCAGGGGATCGGACGCGACGGCGCGATGAAGCCGATCGCCGGGATCATCGGCCTGGAGCTGTTCGAGCGCTTCGCCGCGACCCTGGACTATGGACGCGGCGAGTTGCGGCTGTGCCCATTCGCGGCGGCCGCCGGCGCGGACGGTGGCGCGGCCTTGCGCTTCTCCGACGACATGCCGCTGGCGCAAGGCGCGCTGAACGGGGTCTCGGCCTGGTTCGACCTCGACACCGGCAACAACGGCGATGCGATCCTGTTCAAGGCCTGGGTGATGGCCCACGGCCGGGCGGCGGGTCTCGCGCCGGCGGGCGGGCCCGTCACCGGCAGCGGGGTGGGCGGCGATGTGAGCTTCCGGCGCAGCCGCGCGCCGAGGCTCTCCCTGGCCGGCGCCGAGATCACCGGCCTGGACGTCCTGCTGGCGGGCGACGGCATGGGCAGTCTGTCGGGCCGCTTCGAGGCCGGCAATATCGGCGAGAGCGTGCTGTCGCGGTTCACCGTCAGTTTCGACTACGCCCGCGAGCGGTTCTGGCTGTCGGCGCCGGGAAGTTCCGGGATCTGCCGTCCGTCGCCGGCTGGTGACATGAAGCTGTCAGCAGGAGATGGCTAGGGTGGCTCGATGAGCGAATTGACTGGCGGATGCGCCTGCGGCGCGGTGCGTTACCGGCTCACGTCGGACCCCATGTTCGTGAACTGCTGCCATTGCAGCGACTGCCAGCGTCAGGTGGGCTCGGCCTTCGTGGTCAACGCCATCATCGAAGCCGACCGGATCGAGGTGCAGTCGGGCGAGATCGCGCCGACGCCGATGCCGACCGACAGCGGCCGGCCGCACGACGTCTATCGCTGCACGGCCTGCGGGACGACGCTGTGGTCCGACTATGGCGGCCGGCCGTTCCGCTTCATGCGGGCGACCACGTTGGACGACCGCGCGGCGCTCAAGCCCGACGCGCATATCTTCACCCGCTCCAAGCTGCCCTGGGTGCAGATTCCCGCCGACCAGCCGGCGTTCGAGATCTTCTATGACCTGGAGACCCAGTGGTCGCCGGAGGCCCTGGCGCGGCGCAAGGCGGCGTTGGGCGAGGCCTAGCTCCTGAGCACGGCCTTGAGCTTGGCGGCGAGGTCGCGCTCCACATAGGGCTTGCGCAGGATGCCGTCCTCGCCGGCGTCTTCCAGGACCGTGGTGTCGGCATAGCCGGTGACGAACAGGATCGGCACGTCGGGGCGCCGGGCGCGCGCCTCGCGGGCGACTTCGGCGCCGTTCATGCCGGGCATGGCGAAGTCGAGCAGCATGAGGTCTATGCGGTCCTCGCCGTCCAGCAGGTCGAGCGCCGCCCCGCCGCTGCCGGCCTCGATCACCCGGTAGCCCAGGTCGCCGAGGATGCCGGCGGTCACCTCGCGCACGGCGCTGTCATCGTCGACGACCAGGACGCTGAGATCGCCGGCGCCGATCGGATCGGCCTCGCGCTCGATTTCGGCAAGCGCCTCGGGGCCCATCTCCGCCCGGGGCAGATAGACCTTCACCGAGGCGCCTTCGCCGGGACGGCTGTCGATGCGCACGCCGCCGCCCGACTGCTTGGCGAGGCCGAACACCTGGCTGAGGCCCAGGCCCGAACCCTTGCCGACCTCCTTGGTGGTGAAGAACGGCTCGAACACCCGGGCCATCACCTCGTCTGTCATGCCCATGCCGGTGTCGGAGACGGCGACCATGACGTAATCGCCGGGCGGCGGGTCTTCCGGCCGGATGGAGGCGGGCAGGGTGACGTTGGCCGTCTCCACGGTGAGTGCGCCGCCGACCTCCATGGCGTCGCGGGCGTTGATGGCCAGGTTGAGGATGACCAGCTCGATCTGGGTCGGATCGATCATCGCCGGCCAGAGGTTCGGGGCGAGACGGGTGTCGATGACCACGCTGCCGCCCATGGTCGACTGCAGGAGATCATGCATGCTGAGCACCGTCTCATTGAGGTCGACCGCGCGCGGCTCCAGCCGTTGGCGGCGGGAAAAGGCCAGCATCTGGTTGGTCAACTGGGCGCCGCGCTCGGCCGCCTGGACGATCATCTGCAGCCGCCGCTGGGTGGCCGGGTCGTGCTCGGTCTTCTGCATCTGGCGGATGTTGCCCAGCACCACCATCAGCAGGTTGTTGAAGTCGTGCGCCACGCCGGAGGTGAGCTGGCCGACCGCTTCCAGGCGCTGGGCCTGCCGCAAGGCGGACTCGATGCGCTCGCGCTCCAGGATCTGGCTGGCGAGCTGGCGGTTGGCGGATTCGAGCTCGGCGGTTCGTTCTTCGACGCGGCGCTCCAGCAGCTCTTCGGCGGCTCGGATCTGCAGGATCCGGTCACGCGCTTCGTACTGGCGGCGGCGACCGCGCAGGGCGGTTTCGATGACGCTGACCAGGGTCGTGGGGTGGAAGGGGCGCTCCAGGAAGATGATGTTGCCGAGCGCCAGGCTGAGGCGGCGCGCCGCGGGGTTGCGTTCCAGGCCCCCGCCACGCTGGGCGAGCAGCACGATCGGCAGATCCGACCAGGGCGGCTGGGCCGCGATCCAGCGGGCCAGCAGGGCGTAGTCGGCGCCGGCCAGAGCCTCCTCGACAATCAGCGCGACGCCCGCCCCGCCCTCCAGCTCGGCGCAGAGCGACGCGAGGTCCGGGCAGGGTACGACGCCATGGCCGGCTTCTTCGAGGATGGTCCTGGCGATGGCGGCGTCGCGTCCCAAGGGCGCCAAAACGAGGACGCGCTCGGACGGAACGGGCTCGGTCATTCGCCCGGATCGCCCATCAGGCCCCGGCCGGGCCCCACGAAATTCGGCACGCCGCGCAATACCCCCTGAAACTGGGTCAGCGGTTCGCCGACGGTGAGGCCACCCTTGCTGATCTCGAACTCGCGGATCGTCTTCTCATGACCGCCGGAGCGTTTCTTGATCACCGACATGGCGCGGCGGACGTCGCCCATGGCTTCGAAGTAGCGGAGCAGCAACACTGTGTCGGCCAGGTAGGTGACGTCGACGGGGGCTTTCATGTCGCCCACCAGACCGTGCTGGGCGACGGTCAGGAAGGTCGTGGCGCCCTGCCGGTTGAGGTACTGCAGGAGCTCGTGGATGTGCAGGATCAGGAACTGCTCTTCCGGCATGGAAGCCTGGTAACCGTTGAGGCTGTCGATGATCACGGTGCGGATGCCGGTGTCGTCCACGCAGCGCCGGACCATGGCGGTGAACTCGCCCGGCGACAGCTCGGCGGCGTCCACCTGGTGCAGGACCAGTTGGTTGGCGTCGATCAAGGCCTGCAGATCGATGCCAAGGACCAGGGTGCGGTCGATCAGCAGCCCGATCTCCTCGTCGAAGGCGAACAGCGCCGCCCGCTCGCCCCGCCGGATCGCCGACAAGGCGAAGTAGATCGCCAGCAGCGACTTGCCGGTGCCCGCCGGGCCGAGGATCAGGCAACTGGAGCCGCGCTCCACGCCCCCGCCCAACAGCTCGTCCAGACCGTCCACGCCGCTTGGCAACGGGTCGCGGGCGAACCTGGTCTTGTGCTCGGAGGAGACCAGCCGCGGATAGATTTCCAGGCCGCCGGTCTTGATGGTGAAGTCATGGAAGCCGCCGCGGAACCGGCGGCCGCGGTACTTGATGACGCGGACGCGTCGCCGCTCGGCGCCGTACTCCGGGGCCAGTTCCTCCAGGCGGATCACGCCGTGGGCGACGCTGTGAACGGTCTTGTCGAGGGACTCCGTGGTCAGGTCGTCGAGCAGCAGCACCGTGACGTTCTGCTTGGAGAAATAGTGCTTCAGGGCCAGCACCTGTCGCCGGTAGCGCAGCGAGCTTTGCGCCAGAAGGCGGATCTCCGAGAGGCTGTCGATCACCACGCGGTCGGGGCGGATGCGCTCCACCGCCTGGAAGATCATGCGGGTGGTCTCGCCCAGCTCGAGGTCCGACGAATAGAGCAGCGATTGCTGCTGCTGCTCGTCGAGCAGGCTTTCGGGCGGGACCAGCTCGAAGATCTCGATGTCGGCCAGGTCCCAGTCGTGGGAGCGTGCGGTGTCGCGCAGCTCCTCCTCGGTTTCGGAAAGGGTGATGTAGAGCGTCCGCTCGCCGGCCCTGGCGCCGGCGCGCAGGAAGCTCATGGCCGTGGTGGTCTTCCCGGTCCCGGGGCTGCCCTCCAGCAGGTAAAGGCGATCGCGGGCCAAGCCGCCGACCAGGATGTCATCCAGGCCGGCAATGCCGGTGGAGGCCTGCATGGCGCGCCCCAGCGTCGCAGTATCCATCGCTCTTCGCTCGCAGTTTTGCTGGCGTTCCTGGCGCCCAGCCCCGATCGACACCTAAAGCGTATGGAATGGCGGTCTGGTTCCCGAGCGATCAGGCGTTGAACCTGAGCCTCAGGCCGGGGCGCGGCCAGCGGCATTTGTAGAGCTTGCCGGTCGAGGACGCGGTGACCCAGGCGTCCATCATGTCGGCCCCGCCGAAGCAGATGTTGGTGCATAAAAGGTCGGGGAAGGCGAAGTGCTCGGTCGAGCCGTCCGGGTCGAAGGCGGTGATGCCGCCGTTGATGATGGTGGCCACGCAGACCTTGCCGCCCGCCTCGACGGCGAGGCTGTCGAGATAGTTGAAGCCCTGCAGGTTGCAGATCACCCGGCCGGGCGCGAAGCCGGGCGGGGGGCCAAGCTCCCCGGGGCCGGCCACGTCGAAGGCCCACAGGCGGGCGAGCTGGGTGTCGGCGACGTAGACGACGCTTTCGTCGGGCGACAGGCCCACGCCGTTGGGGGAGATCAGGTGGTCGCGCTGGCGGCTGATATGGCTGCCGTCGGTCTTGGCATAGTAGACGCCCCCGAACTTGCGGCCCTCGGGCGTCGAGCAGCCGTGGTCGGTGAACCAGATACCGCCCTGCTTGTCGAAAACCAGGTCGTTGGGGCCCACCAGCCGCTTGCCGTCGCATGCTTCGTAAAGAGTCGTGAGCTTACCGCTCTTCGGGTCGAAGCGCTGGATCGAGCCGCCGACGTGGCTGGGCGGCGTGGGGCCGGGGATACAGAGGCCCTGGGTGTCCAGCCACTCGAAGGCGCCGCCGTTGTTGGTGATGTAGATGGCGCCGTCCGGGCCGATCGCCGCGCCGTTCGGGCCGCCGCCGGTGTCGACAAGGACCTCCTTCTTGCCGTCGGGGGTGACGCGGGTCAGGCGCTGGCCCTTGATCTCGGTGAGGATGATCGAGCCGTCCGCCATGGCGATCGGACCCTCGGGGAACTCCAGCCCCTCGGTGACCAGCTGGATGTCCATGGCGCCTCGCTCCCCGGTGTCTTGTTCTTGGCTGGAGGCGACTATAGCCATGCCGCCGCCGCGGAAGGAAAGAGGCGAGGGCGGCGGCTAGGCGCGGAAGGCCGGCGTCTGCCCGGGCGCGGGCCAGCGGACCTTGGCGATCTGGCCGAGGCCCGAGAGCATGATCCAGCAGTCGCGCATGTCGCGGCCCCCGAAGGCCAGGTTGCACACCCAGCGGTCGGGAAAGCCCAGGAAGTCGGTGTGGCCGGCGCGGTTGACGACGCCGATGCCGCCTGGACGCAGCAGGGAGCAGACGCACACCTTGCCATCGGCCTGGATCTTCAGGCTGTCGGCGATGCTGCCCTGCCACAGCGGCGCCTGCAGGCCGCCGCTCGGATAGCTGTGCGCAGCAAGCTGGCCGGGGCCGTCGATGTCGAAGCCGTAAAGGCTGGTCCCCGAGCTCACATGCAGGAACCGGCCGTCGGGCGAGACGCCGATCCCGTTGGGATTGAGGCCGGCGTGGGCGACGCGCAGCGGCTCGCCGAGCCTGGGCGCATAGAGGATCGACCCGGTCCCGGGCTTCACCGCGATGTCGCTGATCCACAGCCCGCCGTGGCGGTCGAACACCAGGTCGTCGGCGGCGACGATGGGGCGGCCCTCGACGCTGTCGTAGAGCGTCGTCAGCTGGCCCGACTTGAGGTCAAGCCGCTGGATCTTGCCGCCCGCGGTGAACCCCGGCGGTGGGGCGCCCGGCGAGTTCAGCCCGCCGCGCATGACATAGGTGAAGCGGCCGCCGTTGTTGGCGATGTAGAGGGCCCCATCCGGGCCGACGGCCAGGCCGTTCGGACCGCCGTCAAGCTGGGCCACGATCTCGACCTTGCCGGCCGGCGTCAGGCGGCTAATGGTCCTGCGCTCGATCTCAACGAACAGCAGCGAGCCGTCCTTCATGGCCACCGGACCCTCGGGGAACTTCAGCCCCTCGGCGACGATGGTCCAGGGCAGGGCCGGCTTGTCCACGAGCGGCGGCAGCGGCGCGGGCTGGGCGAGCGCGGGGCCCGCCAGGGCGGCCAGCGGCAGGGCGGCGATCACCTCGCCCATGAAGTCTCTGCGGTTCATCAGCGTCGCTCCAGGACCCGGAAGGTGAAGGCGTAGTCGTCGACCTCGGACGCCGGATGAGCCTCGTGGCGGACCTCGCGCCACTGGCTCTCGTCGATGGGCGGCAGGACCACGTCGCCGTCGACCTCCGCCTCGACCTCGGTGAGATAGAGCCGCTGGGCCTTGGCGAGCGCCAGGGCGAAGACCGAGGCGCCACCGATCACGCAGACCTCGCTCGCGCCATCGTCCTCGGCTTGTTCGCGACCGATGGAGACCGCTTCGGAGAAGGTTTCGCAGACCACGGCGCCGTGGGGCGCGAAGGAGCCGTCGCGCGAAAGCACGATATTGGTGCGGCCGGGCAGCGGCTTGCGGGGCAGGCTCTCCCAGGTGTTGCGGCCCATGATCACCGGCTTGCCGATGGTGATCTCCTTGAAGATCGCCAGGTCCGACTTCAGCCGCCAGGGCAGGCTCCCGTCACGGCCGATGACGCCGTTCTTGGCGCGCGCGATGGGGCCGGCGGAGAGGATCACGGAAGCCATGCCGTGGAGTTAGCCCGCGCCGCGCGGGGTTTGCCAGCGGCCATTGAAATGCGGACCCGGCGGGGCGACTTGTGAGGCCAGGGGCCCGGAAAGAAGGAGACTGAGCGATGATCCGCAAGGCCAACGCGGTTTGGAATGGCTCCGGGCGCGACGGCGCGGGGCGGCTGACCTCGGCCTCCGGCGTGCTCACCGAGGCCAACTACGGCTACAAGACCCGCTTCGAGAACGAGGCCGGGACCAATCCGGAGGAACTGATCGCCGCGGCGCACGCCGGCTGTTTCTCCATGGCGCTGGCGTTCGGCCTGCAGGCGGCCGGCTTCACGGCCGACGAGATCCGCACGGAGGCCGCGGTCAGCCTCGATCCCGACGGCCAGGGCTTCAAGATCTCCAGGTCGGCTCTGACGCTGCGCGCCAAGGTGTCCGGCATCGACGAGGCGAAATTCCTGGAGATCGCCAAGGGCGCGGAGAAGAATTGTCCGGTCTCCAAGGTGCTGAACGCCGAGATCACCCTCGACGCCAAGCTGGAGAGCTGAGGCGAGGCGGCCGCGCTATTTGGCGGGCGGCGCGGTCGGCAACCCGGCTTCCTTCATCAAGGCCTCCCAGGCCGGCCGGTCCATATAGGTCGCCAGCCCGGCGATCTGGGCCATGGTGCCGGGATCGGTCATCAGGCCGCGGAAGGCGACCTGGCCGAGCACGCCGAAGCTTGTCTCGATGGCGCTGGAGCCTTCGACCTTCATGGCCATGATCGACTGCTTGCGGCAGTCCTGCAGCAGCAGACGTTCCATGATCTTGACCGCCCCGCGGCTGTAGGCCTCGCGCTGGGCCTGGGTGACGGTGGTCATCGGCTTCACGGCCGGGTGCGACGAGAGGGCTGCGAACACCCACTTCACCAGGGCCTCGTTGTCCGCCGGCGTGGCGGACGAGACCAGGCACTTGGTCATGTCGTCGGTGTAGACGCCGGCCGAGGCGATACCCGGTGCGGCGATGGCCGCGGCGAGCGCGCCCATCAAGATCATACGCTTCATCTGCAACCCCCTACGAACGGCGCCACGATAGGGCGCGGCTTCCCGTGGCGCCAGCGACGCGTGGTCGCTAGACGGCGATCGGGGCGGCGATGGAGGGGTGCGGGCGGTAACCCTCGAGCTGGAAGTCTTCGTACTCGAAGGCGAACAGGTCGTCGCGGTCGGCCACCTGCAGGGTCGGCAGCGGCAGGGGCTCGCGGGAGAGCTGCAGCCGGGCCTGGTCGAGATGGTTCACATAGAGGTGGGCGTCGCCCAGCGTATGGACGAACTCGCCGGGCTCGAGGCCTGTGACCTTGGCCACCATCAGGGTCAGGAGGGCGTAGCTGGCGATATTGAACGGCACGCCCAGGAACACGTCGGCCGAGCGCTGGTAGAGCTGGCAGGAGAGCTTTCCCTCCGCCACGAAGAACTGGAACAGGCAGTGGCAGGGCGGCAGCGCCATGTCGTCCACGTCGGCCGGGTTCCAGGCCGAGACGATGTGGCGGCGGGAATTGGGGTTGGTCTTCAGGCTCTGCACCACCGCGGCGATCTGGTCGATGACCCGGCCGTCGGGGGCGGTCCAGGAGCGCCATTGCTTGCCATAGACCGGGCCGAGCTCGCCGGTCGGATCGGCCCACTCGTTCCAGATCGAGACCCCGCGTTCCTGCAGCCAGCGGACGTTGGTGTCTCCGCGCAGGAACCACAGCAGCTCCAGGATGATCGACTTCCTGTGCAGCTTCTTGGTGGTGAGCAGCGGAAAGCCTTGCGCCAGGTCGAAGCGCATCTGGCGGCCGAACACGCCCAGGGTGCCGGTGCCCGTGCGATCGCCGCGCTTGACGCCGTTCTCCAGGATGTCGGCGAGCAGGTTCAGGTACTGCCGCTCGGGATGGTCGAGGGCGGCCTGGTAGCTCGGGACGAGACTGACCTTGGGGGCGACTTGGGCGTTCATCGGACCCCCAGGGTCGCGCTGATTCGGCCTCACGGGGAATCAAGTGATTCGGTGATTCACAGGTTTCTGAGGCGTCATCCCGAGAACCCGCCCTCATCGAGGAATTGCTGCTCCTTCGGCGTCGTGACGCGGCCCAGGGCGGCGTTGCGGTGGGGGAAGCGGCCGAAGCGGACGATGATATCGCGGTGCAGGTCGACCCACTTGGTGATGTTCGGGTCGGCGAGTTCGGCGGCGAGGCGCGCCGCCTCGTCCTGGTCAGCCATGTCCTCCGAGTGCTCGAAGGGCAGGACCATGAATTGGCGCAGCTCAGGCTCCACGGCGCGGTGGAAGCCGCAGGCGACGGCGGCGCGGGCGATGGCGCGGGCCTTGCCATCGGTCGCGAAGGCGTGGGCGGAGTGGCGGTAGAGGTTGCGGGGAAACTGGTCGAGCAGCAGGAGCAGGGCGAGCGCCCCTTCGGCCGTGGCGATCCAGGCATCGTATTCGCCGCGCGCGGCGGCGTGGTGCACGGGCTCGAACTTCAAGGCGATGGCGTCATCGAAGCGAGCGGATTTCTTGAACCATTTCGAGGCCCCCGCCTCGCGCCAGAAATGCAGGATATCGTTGACGTTGGCAGGCACGGGCGGGCTCCGGATGGGTGCGGCACAGTTGCTGCAGGGCGAGGATCGTTCAAGCGCGGTTCAGCCGGTCTGATGCAGTTGATAGGCCGATGAGGGGCGTTCTGGGCCGGGAATCCGGTCCAAGAGGAAGCGAGATGAAGACCAGGATCGCGGCGCTCGCGCTGCTCTTGATGGCTGGGACGGCCACGACGGCGCTGGCCCAGGACCATGACAAGGAACGGGAGCAGCGCCCGGCCGCGACGCCGCACGAGCATCACGGACCGCCGCCCGGCGCCGCCCAGCACGCGCCCGCCGCACCGACCCCTCCGCAGGCGCACGCCGCGCCGATCCCGCCGCAACCGCGTGGCAGTTTCGGGGGCCGCTGGGGCGGCCCGCCGTCCGGCCCCGGTCCGGGCGCGCAGCCGCCGGGCCGCCCGCAAGCGCAGCGCCAGGGGACTCCCGGCTATGACGACGGCCGCCGCTATCTTGGCCGGCCGGGCCGCTGGGTGGACACGGAGGGCGACGACACCTCCAAGGGCCTTTCTCCTGCCGACCAGGCGGACCATGAGGATCGCGACGAGCTGCGCCAGTGGCGGCGCTACAACAACGATCGGCAGGCCGGGCCGCCGACCTACCAGGGCGGCCGACGTCCCGATGGACGTCCCGCCGATGGCGACCGCCGCGGCGTCGACCACCCGCGTGACAATCCGCGCTGGGAACAGCAGCACAGCCGCGACCGCGACCACCGCGACCATCCGCAGTGGCGGCCAGGCGCCTTCCCGCCGAGCTTCGCCAGCCACCACCGCTTCCGGGACCGGCCCTATCGGCGGCCGCCGCACTTCTTCGTGCACGCCTGGAGCTTCGGCGAGTTCCTGCCGCCGGCCTGGTACGGCCCGGAATATCTGATCGCCGACTGGTGGGACTATGACCTGCCCGCGCCGCCCTACGGCTACGACTGGGTGCGGGTCGGCGACGACGCGGTGCTGGTCGAAGACTACAGCGGCCGCATCGTCCAGGTGGTCCGCGCGCTGTTCTGGTAGCTAGTCCAGATACCCCAGCCGCTTCAGCGCCTCGATCGAGCTCGCCGCGTCCTTGTGATGGATGAACACCCCGCCCTGGTTTTCCCAGAGATGGCGGTGGTTGTCGCGGTCGTCCACCAGGACGTCCCCGGGATGGCGATGCTCGTGCTTCAGGGCGGCCATGGTGGTGATCACCGGCACGCCGGGGAAGTGCTGCTCGGCCCAGCGGCGCTTCTGCGGCTCCGCCCAGCCGCCGCGCGGCATGCCGGTCAGGATGATCGGGGTCTTGTGGCGCACGGCCTCGTAGAGCAGCCGGGCGTCGGCCATGGGCGGCAGGGAGCCGAAGAAGTCCTCCGCGCCGGCCAGCCGCTTCCAGAATTCGCGCGGGCCATGGCGCTTTTCGAAGGCGCGCGGCGACATGCCGAGGATCGCTTCGGCGCCCTTGTCGAAGTCGGCCAGGACGCCGTCGCAATCGAGGAAGATCTGCCGGCGCATGGGCTGCGCTAACGCGCCTTAAGCGTCTTCGGTCTCGGGGCTGGCCGTGCCGCTGCGGCGGCGGCGCGGACGCTTGGCGGGGGCGTCTTCGCCCTCGGCGGCCGCGGGGCGCGGCGCGGGCGCCTGCAGGAAGGCCGGCGCGTGGCTCTCCCCGCCATCGGCGTCGCGCAGCACCCGAGAGGGGCGCGGCTCGGACGCGGTCAGCGGCGCGGCGGCCTGCGGCTCGACCACGGCCAGGGGATCGCGCTCCTGGCGTTCATAGCGGTCGCGCTGGGGACGCTCGTCACGGTCGCCGCGCGGGCGGTCATCCCGGTCGCGTTGCGGGCGGTCGTCTCTGGGTCGGTCGTCTCTGGGTCGGTCGTCTCTGGGCCGGTCGTCTCTGGGCCGGTCATCGCGGGGCCGGTCCTCACGGGGACGCTCGTCGCGCGGGCGATCGTCGCGGGGCCGGTCATCTCTCGGCCGATCTTCCCTGGGACGGTCCTCGGCGCGCGGACGCTCGTCGCGGTCGCGCCAGCGGTCGCGGCCACGGCCGTCGCGTTGGCGGTCGTCCCTGGGACGGTCGTCTCTCGGACGCTCGTCTCTCGGGCGGTCATCTCTGGGCCGATCGTCTCTGGAGCGATCGTCCCGGGGCCGGTCGTCCCGCGGGCGGTCGTCCCTCGGACGCTCCTGCCAGCCGCCGCCGCGGGCCTCGGCGCCGTCCTCGGAGGTCTCGCCGTCCTCGGAAGGACCGTCGGCCTGGGCCTGGGCGCCGCTCTCGTCCTCGAAATCGATGTCGAAGCCGGACGAGAACTGGTCGCGGCCGAGAATCTCGCTGGCCGGACGCTGCGGCTGGATGGCGCGCAGCAGGCGGAAATAGTGTTCGGCGTGCTGTAGGTAGTTCTCACCCAGCACCCGGTCGCCGGCGGCGTTCGCGTCGCGGGCGAGCTGTTGGTACTTCTCGAAGACGTGCTGGGCGTTGCCCCGCACCTTGATGCCCTCGGGTCCGTTCGAGTCGAACGCGCGATTGGCGTTCTGCTGCTGCGGCTTCCCGCCGCCGCCGCCGCCCCGATTGCGCCCACGCTGGCGCTTCATACCCTTGAAATCTCTCATTTATTTTATGACCGTCTTATAGCTCTGTTCCCGAGCGGACCTTGCAAGAGGTCGGCCTAGCCTTCGTTAGGGTCGAACCCTGGTGGATGTATCGAAGCGCTAAGTGTTCCCCGTCGTCCGCCCGGAAGCTCGTCAGCGGTGGCTCTTGTCAGAAGCGTCGCGCCTGCCGGGGCGGTCTGTCGTCCGGGGCGGACGCGTCAACCTGAAGCCGGCGATTGGGTGGAGACAATGCCTAAGTAGCGACTCAAGCCTTCGTTTCCAAGGGGTTTTTGGAACCCGCGACAACGCGGTCGCGGTCGGCGAGGTCGCGGGTCGTGCGGACATCGACCGCGCCGGAGATCTTGAACAGCGCCTCGACGGCGTCCTTCTGGTCGTAGCCGATCTCCACGGCGAAGCGGCCGCCGGGCTTGAGGACCCGCAGGATTTCCGGCGCCAGGATGCGGTAGGCGTCGAGCCCGTCGGGCCCGCCGTCCAGCGCGATGCGCGGTTCGTACTGGGCGACCTCCGGCTCCAGGGTCGCGATGACCTCGGTGGCGATATAGGGCGGGTTGGAGACCACCAGGTCGAACTCGGCGTCCGCCAGCCCCGCGCTCCAATCGCCGCGCAGCAGGGCGGCGCGCCCGGCCAGGCCCAGGGCCGCGGCGTTGTCGCGGGCCACCGCGATGGCGTCCTCGGACACGTCGACGCCGAGGCCACGGGCGGCCGGCCGCTCGGCGAGGATGGCCAGCAGGATGGCGCCGGAGCCGACGCCGAGGTCGAGGACGTTCCAGGCGGCCTGCTCGGGGAAGTCCTTCAAGACCACGTCGAGCACCGATTCGGTGTCGGGCCGCGGCGTCAGCACATTGGCGTTCACCTGCAGCATGATCTTCCAGAAGCCCTTGCGGCCGAGAATCTGGCTGACCGGCTCGCGGTGCTCGCGGCGGCCGAGATAGTCGTCGAGCCTCGCCTCCTGCTCGGGCGTCAGCTCGCGATAGGGATCGGTGACGATGTCGGCGCGACTGGCCTCGGCGGCGGCTTCCACGAGCAGGCGCGCGTCGATCACCGGGCCGGGCAGGCCGGCGCGCTGCAGCCGCTGCTTGGCGCCCTGCCAGGCGGTGAGCAGATTCATCGGCATGCCGACCTCCGCAGAGGGCCTGCGAAAAACCGGTTTGGCCGGATGGACAGCGCGCCACGAGCGCCTCTATGGTCCGCCCGCGCCTGGGGGGGCGGAGGTTGATGTTGAAGAGCTTGTGGTCGCGGGCCGCCGCGCAGCGCGCGCCCGCGCCCGAGCCGTCGGGCTATTTCGACGTCATGGCGGCGGGCGCCGATTTCGCCCTGCCGACCCCGGGCTGGCGCGAAGCCTACCGCCAGGCCGATCCCTTTCCGCACATCGCGCTCGACGACCTGTTCGATCCCGGCCTGTTGCGGCGGGTGCTCCGCGAGTTGCCGTCGCCCCTTCAGCCCCATTCGCTGTTCTCCGCCGACGTCAAGCACCTGCAGGAGCGCAAGTTCGCCTGGCGCGACGTGCCCGCGCTCGGCCCCGAGAGCACGCGGCTGATCGCCTTCCTGACCGGCAAGCCGTTCCTGGAGTTCCTGAGCGCGCTCAGCGGCATCGGCGGCCTGATCCCCGATCCGTACATGTGGGGCGCGGGATTTCATCAGATCCTGACCGGCGGTAAGCTCGCCATCCACGCCGACTTCAATATCCATCCGACCACCCAACTCTACCGCCGGCTCAATCTGCTGCTCTATCTGAACGAGGACTGGGACGAAGCCTGGGGCGGGAACCTGGAGCTGTGGAACGCGGACATGGACGCCTGCGTGACACGCACCGCGCCGCTGTTCAACCGCACGGTGATCTTCTCGACCAGCGACGTGTCGTTCCATGGCCATCCGGAGCCGATGACCTGTCCCCCCGACACGGTCCGCCGGTCGCTGGCGCTCTACTACTATACCTACGACCGGCTGCCGCACGACGAGCACTCGACGCTGTGGCGCGACCGGCCGAGCGACGGCGGCCGTGTCGAGGCGGCCGTGCAGGATTTCCGCAAGAGCAGCTGAGGCGACGCCGGCGTCAGCCGAGGGCGGCGGGCTCGAGCTGCGGGGTCGTGCAGGCGTCGCCGAGGCCGATCCGCCCGGCCTGGGTCATCCGCACATAGACGCCGCAGTTCATGTGTCCGAAGGCGTCGAACAGGGCCTTGGGCACCTCGGCGTCCTTCTGCGCCGTCGTCGGGTTCACCTCGGTGGCCGCGCAGCGGACGATGGGCTTGAAGACCTCGGCCTCGCCCCAGCCCAGCATCAGCCGCCGGCCGGTCCAGTCGAGCTCGGCCCAGGGCGGCCATCCGTCGACGTAGAGGTTGGCCCGGAAGCGTAGGGGATCGAGCTCGACGCCCATGCGGGCCGAGAGGTCGGCGATGCTGGCGAGGTTGATGATCGACACCTGGCCCAGCGGATGGTCGGTGAAGCGCCAGGCTTCAGTGGCGGCGATCACCCGCAGCGGCCCCGGCGCCTCATCGCCCAGCACCTGCGCGAGCCAGGCGGCGAAGGCGTCGCGGCCCGCGGGCTCCGAGAGGCGGCCGAAGAAGTCCGGAGCGCTCGGCGCGGTCGCCTCGAGGTCGCCGGTGGCGTCGTGGTAGCGGGTCCTGACCGCCGCCACCCGCGGCAAGGCCGCGAGCACGGTGAACTTCTGCTTGGGGATGAAGGCGGGCCCGGCGGGATCGAAGCCGCAGGGCCCATTCTCGACGGCGTAGATGCGGTCGCCCGGAAAGCCGCGGCCAGGCGCCAGGTCTACAGCGGTGAGCGGCTCCGGCGTGAAGCCCTTCACCGGATGGCGGAAGATGCCTGCGACGTGGCCGGTCATGGCCGTGGCCTAGCCGCTCTTGGCGCCGCGCGGCAAGCGGAAGCTCCGCCACGGCTTGTGGAAACCGCGGTCTCGCGGTAAGAACATTTCATGAACATACAACTTCGAATGTCGGCCCTCGACAGCCGTCCGATCACCGCGGAGCGGTCACACCGGCTGTACTTCGCGATCCAGCCCGATGGGCCGGCGGCGGATCGGATCGCGCCGCTCAGTGCGGGCCTGGCGGCGCGGTTCGCCCGCGGCGCGCGGCCAGTCGCGATCTCGCGCCTGCACGTCTCGCTGAGCTTCGTGGGGCGCGACAGGGGCCCGCCCCCGGCGGAGATGGTGGGCGCGGCCCGGGCGCTGGCGTCCAGGGTCGCGATGGCGCCGTTCCTGGTCTCGCTCGACCGCGTGGTGAGCTGGAAGGGGCGCGCCGGTCATCGGCCGCTGGTGCTGACCGGCCGCGAGGGGGCCGAGGGCGTCGAGTTGCTCAGGCGGGCGATCCATCGCGCGCAGGCCTCGGCCGGCCCACGGTTCGGCGTCGAGCGCGCGTTCGCGCCGCACATCACCCTGCTGTGGGGCGATCACGACCTGGCCGAGACGCCGATCGCGCCGGTGCGCTGGACGGTCCGCGAGTTCGTGCTGCTGCACAGTGGCGTGGGGCGCCAAACGGTGCTCGGGCGCTGGCCGCTGGCGGATTAGGCCAGCTCGTCCTCCAGGGCGGCGAGGCGGGCGGCCTGGTCCTCGGCGATCAGGGGTTCGATGACGTCGTCGAGGGCCTCGCCCTCCAGGATCTTGGGCAGGTTGTAGAGGGTCAGATTGATCCGGTGGTCGGTGACCCGGCCCTGCGGGAAGTTGTAGGTGCGGATGCGCTCGGAGCGGTCGCCGGAACCCACCTGGGCCTTGCGGCTCTCGGCGCGAGCGCTGTGGGCGGCCTCGCGCTGCTGGTCGTAGAGCTTCACCTGCAGGGCCTTCATGGCCCGCGCCCGGTTCTGGTGCTGCGACTTCTCCGACGAGGTCACCACGATGCCGCTGGGCAGGTGGGTGATGCGTACGGCGGAATCGGTCTTGTTGACGTGCTGACCGCCGGCGCCGGACGAGCGGTAGGTGTCGATGCGCAGATCCTGGTCGCGGATCTCGATGTCGATGTCCTCGGGCTCGGGCAGCACCGCGACGGTGGCGGCGGAGGTATGGATGCGTCCCTGGGCCTCGGTGTCGGGCACCCGCTGAACGCGGTGGACGCCGCTCTCGAACTTCAAGCGGCCGAACACGCCGTCGCCGGTTATCGAGGCGACGACCTCCTTGTAGCCGCCCATTTCTCCCTCGGAGGCGCTCTCCACCTCGACCCGCCAGCCGTGCAGCTGGGCATAGCGCTGGTACATGCGGAACAGGTCGCCGGCGAACAGCGCCGCCTCGTCGCCGCCGGTCCCGGCGCGGACTTCCAGGATGGCCGAGGCGTTCTCGTCCCGGTCCTTGGGCGCCAGCATCAGGGCCAGGTCGCGTTCAAGCTTCGGGAGCTGCTCGTTGAGCTGGTCGAGATCGGCGCGCGCCATTTCCGCGAGCTCGCGATCGCCGCTATCGACCATCTCTTGGAGGTCGGGAATCGACCCGCGCGCCAGCTCAAGGCCCAGAACAGCGTCCGCCACGGGCTTGAGCTCGGCATGCTCCTTCGACAGGCGCACGATCTCAGCGCCGTCGGTGGCCGCCGACATGCGCGCCTCGACCTCGCGGAAGCGGTCGAGCACCTGATCGAGCCTGGCCTGGGGAAGTCGCACCGTCTGGACGCCTTGCGGAAAGGGGGCTTGTCTAGCGTCCCCGGCGCGGCTTGCAAACCGCCGCGGGGAGGAGGCTGGCCATGTACCACGAGGGAAATCGCGCCTTGCAGGACGCCTTCGGCAGCCGCGCGCTGGCCGACCGGCTGGAGGAGCGGTTGCGGCGCGACCGGTTCAACGACGACGACGCCGGCTTCGTGGCGAGCCTTGGGTTCTTCTTCCTGGCCACGGCGGATGGCGAGGGACGGCCAGACTGCTCGTTCAAGGGCGGGCCGGCGGGCTTCGTGCAGGTCGCCGCGCCGGACTTGCTGGTGTTCCCCGACTACGACGGCAACGGCATGTTCAAGAGCCTGGGCAATATCGCGGTCAATCCACAGGTTGGCCTGTTGTTCATCGCCATGGGCGAGGCGCCGAAGCGGTTGCGGGTAAACGGCCGCGCCGAGGTGGTCCGCCACGATCCGCGGATCGCGCAGACGCCGGGCGCGCAGCTCATGGTCAAGGTCACGCCCACCGACATCTTCCCCAACTGCCCGCGCTACGTGCCCAACATGGCTCTCGTGGAGGGCTCGGCCTATCTGCCGGCCGCCGGGATCCCGCCGCCCGAGCCGAAATGGAAGAGCTTCGAGATGTTCGCCGACGTGGTGCCGCCCCGGCGCCGCTGAAGCTTGGCCCTGGGGAACACGGTCGTCCGCCTGTCGGTTACGGCGCAGGTAATCTGGAGACCTAGACCCATGGCGACTGAAAGAGTGACCGAGCATCCCGACGGCACGACCGAACGCGTGATCGAGCGCGACGGCGGCACGACCTATGTCGATGGCGGCGGCTCCGGCGTCGGCGGCGTGATCATCGGCATCGCGGTGCTGGCGCTGGTGGCGATCGTCGCCTTCTTCCTGATGACCCAAAGCCGCAACGACAACCTGCGCACCAGCGCGGTGACCGGGGCTGCGTCGAGCGTCAGCCACGCCGCCGACAACGTCGGCGCCGCCGCCAGCCGCGCGGCCGACAACGTCGCGCCTGGCAAGTGACCGCGTAGCGGGCATCCCGGCCTCGAGCCGCGATCCAGCCGCACAAAACGAAAGGCCCGCTCCGTCGCCGGAGCGGGCCCTTTGCTGCGCCGATGCGGTGCGGAAGGCTTAGACGCGCTCGCCGGAAAGCGGGGCGTTGCCGAACATGCCGAGTTTGACGTTGCCGGTCATCTTGTCGCCGTCGACCTTGGCTTCGAACTCCAGGGTCATGGGCATCGGGCTGGTGATGTCGGCGCTCCAGGTGAGGGTGTCGCCATTCACCTTGCCGCTCACCTCCTGCTTGCCCATCTGGCCTTCGGTGGTGCCGGTGAAGGTGTCCCCGCTCGTCTTGAGGGTCGCATTCACCGTCTGCGCGCCCATCGGGGTGTTGATGGTGATCTTCCAGTTGCCGTCCGCGGACATCTCGTCCCTCCCGGGGTGTTGGGGGCTCACCTAACCGCAATCGCCGAGGCTGCACAAGAGTGACGCGGGCGTCATTTTCGGGCGGCTCGCGTCAGCCGACGCGCTCGTAGACGAACAGCCGGTCGCGGACCTGCGGAAACTGCGGGATATCGAGGCCGCCGAGCAGCCGGAAGCGGGTTTCGAGGAAGCGAAACAGGCCGGGCGTGCCAGTGACGCCGCCTCGGGGCTCGCCGATCAGGGCCAGTCGGCGGCCGGGCGCCATGGCGCGCACGGCGCCGAGCGCCCAAGGCGAGGCCTCCGTGGGCCAGGAGCAGAAGACGTCGCGGTCGCCATAGGCGCGGACCGCGTCGGCGCCGGTGAGGCCTTCGACCCGGCAGAAGCGGCCGACCTGGAAGCCATAGGCGAGCTGCCCGGCGGCCGTCAGGTCGGTCGCGACGATGTCGACGCCGCCGTTCTGTAGCAGGGCCGACCAATAGCCGGAGCCCGCGCCGATCTCCACGAGGGGCCCGAGCCGTGAGAGCAGGCCCATGGCGTCGGAGCAGGGGATGGAGAAGCCGTAGGTGCGGGTGAAGACCTTGCGCGCCAGGCGCAGCTCCGCGGCGCGCTCGGGGTCGCCCGACCCAGTGGTCAGGCCCTCGCCCCGCAGCCGGGTGGCGGTGGGCGCCTTGCCGGCCGCGATCCATTCGTCGATGCGCGCCAGGGGGCTGCGCCGGAAGGCGTCTTCCAGGATCTGGGCGTAGGCGGCGCGCGCCTTGGCGAGGGTTTCGGGGTCCGGCGGTTGCGTCATCGCCGCCGCTGCGCCGTCACTCGGCGGCGATCTTGGCCGGCTTGGCAGCTTCGATCTCGGCGGCCTTGGCTTCGACCAGCTCGACGATGTGGTCGACCATGTGCTCGTTGTCCATCTTGTGGTCGGCCTTGCCCGCCACATAGACCATGCCCGCGCCCTTGCCGCCGCCGGTGAAGCCGAGGTCGGTCATCAGCGCCTCGCCGGGGCCGTTCACCACACAGCCGATGATCGACAGGCTGAGCGGGGTGGAGATGTGCGCCAGCCGGGCCTCCAGCGCCTCGACGGTGGCGATGACGTTGTAGCCCTGCCGGGCGCAGGAGGGGCAGGCGATGATGTTCACGCCGCGGTGGCGCAGGCCCAGCGACTTCAGCATGTCGAAGCCCACCTTGATCTCCTCCACCGGGTCGGCGGCGAGCGAGACGCGGATGGTGTCGCCGATCCCGGCCCAGAGCAGGGCGCCCATGCCGATGGAGGACTTCACGGTCCCGGTGCGCAGGGCGCCGGCCTCGGTGATGCCCAGATGCAGCGGGCAGTCGATGGCCTCGGCCAGCATCTGATAGGCGGCCACCGTCATGAAGATGTCGGAGGCCTTCACGCTGATCTTGAACTCGTGGAAGTCGTGATCCTGCAGGATGCGGGCATGGCTGAGCGCGCTCTCGACCATGGCGTCGGGGCAAGGCTCGCCGTACTTCTCCAGGAGGTCGCGCTCGAGGCTGCCGGCGTTGACCCCGATGCGCATGGAGCAGCCGTGGTCGCGGGCGGCCTGGATCACCTCGCGCACCCGGTCGGGCGAGCCGATGTTGCCGGGATTGATGCGCAGGCAGGCCGCGCCCGCCTCGGCCGCCTCGATGGCGCGCTTGTAGTGGAAGTGGATGTCGGCCACGAGCGGGACCTTGGCGGCCTTGGCGATGGTCCTGAACGCCGAGGTGGACGCCTCGTCCGGGCAGGACACGCGCACGATGTCGGCGCCGGCCTCTTCCAGCTGGCGGATCTGGTCGATGGTCGCCGGCGCGTCGGCGGTGAGCGTATTGGTCATCGACTGGACGGTGATCGGGGCGTCGCCGCCGACTTCCACGTCGCCCACGCGGATCTTGCGGCTCGGCCGGCGCTGGATGGCGCGCCAGGGGCGATAGTGGGCGGGGTCTTGAGCGGTCATGCGGCCCTGAAAATAGGCGGTTTGGCGTGAAAGCCCAAGCCGGGCGTCGTCGCCAACGGTCGCGGCCCAGCGACGGCGCTAGAAGGGCGGGTCGCCCTTGCCCGTCTCGTCGGCCGCCGCGTCGGTCTTGGCTTTCGCCTTGGGGGCGTCAGTCTTGCCGCCCTTCGCGGTGTCAGCCTTGGGCTTCGGCGCCGATTTGGTCGCCGTGGCGGCCTTGGTCGTGGCGGTCCCGGCCTTCGCCGTCGTGGTGGCAGGCTTGGTGGCCGTGACGCCGGGCTTCGCGGCGGGGGGCTTGGTGGTCCCGGGAGCCTTGGCCGTCGCGGGTCCAGCGACGCTCGCCACGGGGGCGACGGCTTTCGGAGCGGTGGCGGCGGCAGCCGCGGGAGTTGGCGCCGGGGTCGCGATGACCAGTTTGGAGACCGGCGTCAGCGGCTGGGGCAGCACGCCCTTGGACTGGCCGCCGGAGAACACCTGGAAGGCCTCGGGCTCGGAGACGTCCACCGTCAGGCCGGCGATGTCGGCGGCGCGGTAGGCTTCGCCCTGGGCGAGCTGGCGGGCGAAGTAGATGGAGCCGTCGGCGCCGTGGATCACCAGGAACGCCGGCTTCAGGGCCTGCAGGGTCACCGCGGCCCGGGCGGCGGAGACGCCATAGACCGCGCCCTGCGGAACGAACGTCGCGGGCAGGGTCAGATTGGGAACCGGCGCCGGCGCCGTGGGGGCGACGAGCAGCTGGCCTTCGGCGTTCACCGCCTTGTCGAGGCCGGGCGTCAGATAGGGCGGCGGGGTGGTGGATTCCACGGGCGCCGGCAGCGGCGCGCCCAGCGCTACGGGTCCCGCGGTGGTGTTGGCGAGCGCCTTGGCCG
Organism: Phenylobacterium sp.; assembly: GCF_035944335.1. Lineage (GTDB taxonomy): Bacteria > Pseudomonadota > Alphaproteobacteria > Caulobacterales > Caulobacteraceae > Phenylobacterium. The sequence goes on from NZ_DASZBG010000011.1 coordinate 50,135, forward strand.
AGGAGGTGTCCGAGGCCGTCGCCGGCGCCGGGGCGGTTTCGGTCATGATCCGCTGGACCACGTTCCAGGCGACGATGGCCACGATGATCAGCACGCCCGCCGCGACGATCGCCGCCAGCCGGGGGTCGCGGTCGTCGCCCATGCCCACCGGCTCAGGCAGCGGCTCGTCGAGCACCGGCTCCTCCGCCTTGAAGCGCTGCACCGCCTCATCGGCGTTGACGCCGAGCGCCTGGGCATAGGCGCGGATATAGCCGATGACGAACGGGCGCGAGGGCAGTTTCTCGAGTCGCAGTTCCTCGATGGCGGACAGATAGCTGGCGCGGACCCGGGTGCTTTCGGCGAGGCTCTCCAGGGTCAGGCCGCGGTGTTCGCGCATGGCGCGCAGCGCCTCGCCGACGTCGGCTCCGGAATGGATGTTGGGGGCATAGGCGTGCGGCGGGTCGCCGGCCGCGCCGGTCTCCCCCTGCAAGTCGCTCAGTCCGCTGCTGTCGAGCGGCATGGCCACCCCCGAACGCGCGCGGCGGTCCGTCCGCCACGCAGGACCCTAGAACCTAGGCGAAGTCTTGGGTTGAACTTCGCGTAACACGCGCTCCGGTAGTGCTCAATGCGGTGAACGGTCACTGTTTTGAGCGACGGCGCCGAAGCAATCAGATCAGACCGCAAGGTAGATTTTACGCGCGAGGGTTTCGATTTCGTTTCGCACCGACCCGGCGCTGCTCTTCAACAACGCGGAAACCCCCCGTCGGGCCGCCTCGCGATCGCAAGAAAGCACCATGCGCTTCACCGGACCGACGCCGGCCGGCGGCATGGACAGCGCCTCGAAACCCAGCGCCACCAGGGTGAAGGCCTCCAGCGGGCGGCCGGCCATCTCGCCGCAGACGCTGACCGGGGTGCCGGTCTCGGCGCAGGCGCGCTGAATCTGCTCCAGCGCCCTCAGCGCCGGCGGCGACAGCGGATCGTAGCGGTCGCTGACCCTGGGGTTTCCGCGGTCGGCGGCGAACAGGTACTGCATCAGGTCGTTGGTGCCGACGCTGACGAAGTCGGTCATCGGCAACAGCGCATCCAGGTGCCAGATCAGCGACGGCGCCTCGATCATCGCGCCCACGTCGAGCCGCGAGGGGGCCTGGCGGCCGCGGCGCTGGGCCCAGGCGACTTCGTGGTCCACGAGCGCGCGGGCGGTGCGGAACTCGTCCACGCTGGCCACCAGCGGGAACATGATGCGCAGCGGCCGGCCATGGGCGGCGGCGATCAGGGCGCGCAGCTGCATGCGCAGCAGGGCGGGCCGGTCCAGGCCCATGCGGATCGCGCGCCAGCCCAGGGCCGGATTGTCCTCCCGCTCGGCCTCCAGATACGGCAGCACCTTGTCGCCGCCGAGATCCAGCGTGCGGAAGGTCACGGGCAGATCGCCCGCCGCCTCCATCACCCGGCTGTAGAGCGCGGTCTGGGCGTTCAGCCGCGGCATCTCCTCGGCCACCATGAACTGGAACTCGGTGCGGAACAGGCCGATGCCCTCCGCGCCCGTCTCGACCAGGATGTCGAGGTCGACATCGAGGCCGGCGTTCATCAGGAGGCTGATCTTGGCTCCGTCGCGGGTGAAGGCCGGGGTGTCGCGCAGTTTGGCGAACTCGGCGCGGCGCTGGCGGCGGACGTCGATACGCGCCTGGATCGACTTCACGATGTCGGTCCGCGGCCGCAGGTAGGCCTCGCCCGTCTCGGCGTCGACGATCACCATGTCGCCTTCCGACACCCGGTCGCGCAGGCCGGGCAGGCGGCCGACGCAGGGGATGTCCAGCGAGCGGGCGATGATCGCCGCATGGCTGGCGGCGGAGCCTTCCTCCAGCAACAGGCCGCGCAGCTTCTTGCGGTCGTATTCCAGCAGGTCGGCCGGACCGAGGTTGCGGGCGATCAGGATGGCGTTGTCGGGCAGCTCGCGGGCCACGTGGCCGTCGCCCGCCAGGTGGCGCAGCAGCCGGTCGTTGAGGTCTTCGAGGTCGTGCAGGCGCTCGCGAAGGTAGGGGTCGCGGGCCTGGCCCAGTCGCGCGCGGTGCTCGGAGCGCACCCGCTCGACGGCGGCCTCGGCGGTGAGGCCGTTGCGCACGGCGTCCTCGAGGCTGCGGTTCCAGCCCCGGTCGTGGGCGAACATGCGGTAGGTTTCGAGCACCTCGTAGGAGGTCTCCACCAGGCCCGCCTGGCCCTCCAGCATGGTGTCGATCTGGCTCTGCAGGGAATCGACGGCGGACTTCAGCCGCACCTCCTCGGCCGCCACGTCGTCGGAGAGCAGTTGCGAGGGGGCGACCGGCGGCTCGTGCAGGACGGCGACCCCGTAGGCGAGCCCGTCGGAGAACTTGGAGCCCTTCAGCCGCTCCGGGCGGTGCGGGGCGATCTCGACGCCCTTCAGCTCGTCCGTCGAGATCAGCTCGCCGGAGGCCACCATCTCCGCCAGCACCATGGCGACGATCTGCAGGTCCTCGACCTCGTCGTCGGTGTAGACGCGCTCGGTGCGGTTCTGCACGACCAGCACCCCGATGGCGCGGCCGCCACGCAGCAGGGGGACGCCCAGGAAGGCGTGGTAGGGATCTTCGCCGGTCTCCGGCCGGTAGGAGAAGGCCGGGTGTTCCGGCGCGTCGGCGAGGTTCAGCGGCCGCCCGGCGCGCATGATCTCACCCACCAGGCCCTCGCCCGGCTTCATGCGGGTGACGTGGACGGCCTTGGGGTCGAGGCCCTCGGTGGCGAACAACTCCATGTCGCCGGCCGCGCGGCGCATGTAGAGCGAGCAGACCTCGGCGACCATGGAGCGGGCGATGATGCGCACGACCGCGTCCAGCCGCGCCTGGGCGGGGCCGCCTGAGGCGAGCGCCTCGCGGATCTGCTTGAGCAGACTCCGCTGGCCTCGGATCGCTATCCCTGGCGCCGCCATGTCCCTAAGTCGCCTTGCCTCCCGTCGCTCTCCGGCGCGCTCCCCTACCAGCATTACGTGTCCTTACGGAGACGCAAAAGATGCGGTTGCGGCGATTGGCGCCAATTGCCCGTCCCGCAGGCGCCCTCCCGCCGGACTTAGGTAGGCGTCAATCCGGCGATGAGAAGGCGCAGCTTGCATTTGGCCGCGCGTCGGGGCGTCGCCTGCAAGCTTGAGCTTGCGCGGCTTCCGGCCCATCGTCGCGGCAATAAGATGACTTCTGGGGGGACGTCGAGATGCGGAAATGGGGCTTTTTTCTGCTTGGCCTAGTGCTGATCCTGGCCGGCTCATTCCTGGCGCACAGCATCCAGACCGCCGGAGGGACGCGGGTCGAGGACGTCCGCTTCGCCGGCGACCCAAGTCCTGGCAAGGGGGCCATCACCCAGAGCGCCCTGCTCTATGTGCCGCCCGGCGCCACGGCGCAGCATCCGGCGCCGGCGGTGCTGGTCAGCCACGGCTACATCAACACCCGCGAGATGCAGTCGCCCTTCGCCATCGAGCTGGCGCGGCGCGGCTTCGTGGTGCTGGCCATGGACATGAAGGGCCATGGCTATTCCGGCGGCGCCGTCCGCTTCCCGGGCGACGACCTCGGAGGCGCGGCGGCCCTGCGCTACCTGCAGAGCCTGCCGTTCGTGGACAAGGCCAATATCGGCCTCGAGGGCCACTCGATGGGCGGCATCCCCGTCGGCTACGCGGCCGCCTCGCAGCCGGACGGCTACAAGGCCATCGTGTTCGAGGGCTCGACGCCGGGATTCCTCGGCGCCGCCAACCCGCCCAAGCTACGCAATCTCGAGGTGGTGTTCGGCCAGTACGACGAGTTCGCGCCCTTGATGTGGGGCGTGCCGAAAGGCTCGCTGGTCCCAGGCGCGCCGAAGCTCGCCAAGGCGTTCGGCGTGGCCGGCCCGGTGGTCCCCGGCCAAACCTATGGCGCGGTGGCCGACGGCTCGGCGCGGCGGCTGGTCAATCCGCCCGTGACCCACCCCTTGGAGCACTTCTCCAAGGCCGGCGTCGGCGCGGCGGTGGACTGGTTCCAGATGACGCTGACGGGCGCCGCCGCGCCCAAGGATCCCGCCGACCAGATCTGGTTCTGGAAGGAGATCGGTACGGCGTTGGGCTTCGTGGGCTTGATCGCCCTCATGATGGGGACCTTCGAGCTGCTGCTGACCCTGCCGGTCTTCGCCAGCCTCAACCATCCCATGGAGCCCGTCGCCGAACGGCGGGGCGGCAAGTGGTGGCTGGCTTTCGTGCTGACCGCGGCGATCCCAGCCTTGACCTACTACCCGTTCATGAAGTGGGGGCAGGTGTTCTTCCCCATGCAGCTCTTCCCGCAGTACATCCAGAACCAGCTCCTGGTCTGGGCCCTGCTGAACGGACTGATCACGCTCATCCTCAGCTTCGTGCTCCGGGGCGGCAAGCCGGTCTTCACCAGTCGCTGGGGCGGCTCGGCGCTGATCGCGGCGGCGACGGTCGCGGTGGGTTACCTGTCGCTCGTGCTGGTCGACGCGCTCTGGCACGTGGACTACCGGCTCTGGGTGCTGGGGCTGAAACCGCTGGACGCGCGCCACGCGGTCATGGCGATCCCCTATTTCATCCTCTGGGCCGTGTTCTTCCTGATCGCCATCCGGGCGCTGACCGCCAATCTGGCGGTGAAGGGCGAGGGCTTCCTCGTGCAGCACAGCGCCTGGAAGATCGCCATGTGCCTCGGGTTCGTGGTGCTGCTGATCTACCAATACGGAACCCTGTTCCAGACCGGCCTGCTGGCCACGCCGACCGAGCCCTTGAACACCATCGTGGCGATCCAGTTCGTGCCGCTCCTGGCGGTGGTCGGTGCGCTGGCGGCCTTCACCTATCGGCGGACCAACTCCTATGTGCCCGGCGCCCTGATCTGCGCGGCCCTGCTGGCCTGGTACGTGACCGGCGGGACGGCGACCCACTGGTATCCGGGCTTCAAGGTCCAGCCGCCGGCCGCGGCGCGCTCGCGCTAGAGCGCGGCTGTCCCTATGTGAGGCCCGGGCGTCGGGCGGAGGGGACGAAGCGTGCAGGCTGAAGCGGCGCAGACGCCGGCGACCACCTGGGCCGACCTGCTGGCGGACGGCCGTCTGCCGCGGTTCGCGCTGATCTGCCTGGGCGTCTGGCTGAACGCCGCCGACAGCCTGGTCACCGCCACCATCATGCCCAGCGTCGGACGCGAGCTGGGCGGCTACGGCTACTTCAGCTGGGCGACGGCGGGCTATCTGGTGGGGGCGATCCTGGCCGGGGCCAGCGCGGGGCGGCTGTCGGAGATCTTCGGCCTGCGCCGGGCGACGGCGCTGGCCGGCCTGGTGATGGTCGGCGGCTGCATGGTCAGCGCCGCGGCGCCGGAGGTGGGCCTGTTCCTCACCGGCCGGGTGATCCAGGGGCTGGGCTCGGGGTGGATCTCGGGCTTCTCCATGGTGGCCATCGCCATGCTGTTCCCGGAGCGGCATCTGGCGCGGGTGTTCGCCTCGGTCTCGGGCGTCTGGGGCATCGCCACGGTGCTGGGCCCGCTGCTCGGCGGCCTCTTCGCCCAGACCGGTCATTGGCGCGACGTGTTCTGGTTCTTCGCCGCCCAGACCCTGGCCTTCAGCGCCGCCGCGCCCTTCCTGCTGAAGGGCGCCGACAAGGCCTCCGGCGGGCCGGGCATTCCCTGGCTGCAGCTGGGCGTGCTGGGTCTCGGCATGGCGGCCGTCGCCGTCGCCGACGTGATCCGTGGCGCGGCGGTTTCCCTGGGGCTCGTGGCCCTGGGCCTGGCGCTATTGGCGCTGGTGGTCTGGATCGACGCGCGGGCCAGGGTGCGGCTGCTGCCGCACCGGGCGGGCGACCTGACGACCGTCTGCGGTGCGGGCTATGCCGCGATGTTCGCGCTCACCGCCGCCTCCATGGGCTTCATCGTCTATGCGCCGCCGCTCCTGCAGACGCTGGCGGGACTGTCGCCGCTGGCCGCCGGCTACGTCAGCGCCACCGACAGCCTGGGCTGGACGCTGGCGGCCTTCGCCGTGGCCTCCGCCACCGGCCTGTGGGACGCCCGCTGGGTGCGGATCGGCGCGCTCGCCCTGATCGTCAGCCTCATGATCCTGATCTGGGCGACGCCCACCGCCAACGTGCCGGGGGTGATCGTCGGCGGGGTGCTGCTGGGCTGCGCCTTCGGCTGGTCGTGGAGCTTCATGGGCCGGCGGGTCCTGGCGGCGCTGTCGGACGAGGACCGGGCGATCGGCTCCTCGGCGATCACCGCGGTGCGCCAGACCGGCGCGGCCGTCGGCGCAGCAATCGCCGGCGCGGCGGCGAACCTCGCCGGATTCTCGAGCGGCCTGACGCAGGCGAGCGCCACGGCGACGGGGGTGTGGATCTACGCCGCGGTGATCCCGCTGGGCGTGGTCGGCGTCTGGGCGGCCTTCCGGCTCACCGGCCGCGTGGAGACCGCGAGGGCCCCAGCCTAGTCCGCCGCGGGCGCCGGTCCGCCCTGGGCCATGGCCTTGGCGGTGACCCAGACCAGCGGGATCATCAGCGCCATCAGGATCGCGGCGACCCGGAAGAGGTCGACCGTCGCCAGGAGATAGGCCTGGCCGGTGACCTGCTGGGTGACGGCGGCCAGCGCCTGCTGGGCGCTGAGCCCCACGATCTGAAGCTTCTGCAGCGCCAGGCTGAAGGTCGGGTCGTGCGCGCCCATCACCTCCGAGAGCCGCGTCTGGTGCAGCGCCGCCGAGCGGTCCCAGGCGGTGGTGACCACCGAGGCTGCGAAGCTGCCGGCGGTGATCCGCAGGAAGTTGTAGAGGCCCGAGGCGGCGGGCACCTGGTTCCCCGGGATGCCGTTGAGCGCCAGGGTGACCATCGAGACGAAGAAGGTCGACATGGCGACGCCCTGCACCAGCATGGGGATGACCAGGGCGTAGAAGTCCACGTCGGTAGTGAACAGCGAGCGCAGATAGTAGCTGGAGGCGAAGGCGACGAGCGAGAGGCTGGCCGTCCAGCGGGCGTCGATGCGGCTCATCACCCGCGCCGCGAAGGGCGTCAGGATCACGGCCACCACGCCGGAGGGCGCGGCCACCAGGCCCGCCCAGGTGGCGATGTAGCCCATCCGCGTCTGCAGCCACAGCGGCTGCAGCAGGTTGGTGCCGAAGAACACGGCGAAGCCCAGGCAGGAGACCAGGGTCGCCAGCACGAAGTTGCGGTTGCGCATCAGGCTGAGGTCGACGATCGGGTAGCGCTCGTTGAGCTCCCAGATCAGCCAGGCCGTGAAGCCGACCACGGCGACGAGCGCCTCGACCACGATGGCCGGGGAGTTGAACCAGTCGGCGTCCTTGCCGGTGTCGAGCATCACCTGCAGCGCGCCCACCCAGATCAGCAGCAGGGCGAAGCCGGTCCCGTCGATGGGCTGTTTGCGGGTGGGCGTCTCGCGGCTGCGCATGTTGCGCCAGCACAGGACCGAGCAGACCAGGCCCACCGGCAGGTTGATCAGGAAGATCCACGGCCAGGAGATGTTGTCGGAGATATAGCCGCCGAGGATCGGGCCGCAGATCGGCGCGACCAGGGTGGTCATCGACCAGATGGCCAGCGCCGTGCCGCGTTTCTGGGGCGGGAAGATCATGATCAGGAGCGCCTGCGAGCCGGGGATCATCGGCCCGGAGACCGCGCCCTGAAGAATCCGGAAGGCGATCAGGGACGGCAGGTCCCAAGAGATGCCGCAGAGGAACGAGGCGATGGTGAAGAGCACCACGGAGCCGACGAAGGTCTTCACCACCCCGTAGCGGCCCATCAGCCAGCCGGTGAGCGGCACCGAGGCGCCGTTGGCCACGGCGAAGGCGGTGACCACCCAAGTGCCCTGGTTGGCGCTGACGCCGAGGTTGCCGGCGATGGTCGGCAGGGAGACGTTGGCGATGGTGCTGTCGAGCACCTGCATGAAGGTGCCGAGCGCCAGGGCGACGGAGGTGACCGCCAGCAGGGCGCCGGTCATCGGCGCCGGCATGCCGGCTTGCGAGGCGTTGGCCATCGGGGCGTCCTAGCCGGCGTTTGTGAGGTCGATCTTGGCCTTCATCGACAGGCCCACGCGCAATGGATGCTGGGCCAGCTCGCGCGGGTCGAGGGCGATGCGGACCGGCAGGCGCTGGACCACCTTGATCCAGTTGCCCGAGGCGTTCTGGGCCGGGATCAGCGAGAAGGCCGAGCCGGTGCCGCCGGAGAGGCCGGTGACGCGGCCGTGGAACACCACGTCCTTGCCGTAGAGGTCGGAGGTGAGGGTCACCGGCTGGCCGATGCGGACCCTCTTGAGCTGCACTTCCTTGAAGTTGGCGTCGACGTAGGCGGCGGCGATCGGGACCACGGCCATGAGGGGCGAGCCGGGCTGGACCTGCTGGCCGACCTGGACGGATTTCTTGGAGACCACCCCATCCATCGGCGCGCGGATCACGGTGCGGGAAAGCGCCAGCTTGGCGGCGTCGAGGCGGGCGCGGGCGGCGGCGACCTCGGGGTTCTGTTCCAGCGGCGCGCCCTCGATCAGGGTCAGGTTGGCTTCGCGCTGGCCCTGGGCGGCGCGCAGGTTGGCGCTGGCCTGGGCGACCTCGGCCTGGGCCGAGGAGAACTGGTTCTTGGCGGTGGTCAGCTCCTCGCCGGAGACCGCGCCGGAGCCCGAGAGCTTCTGGCGCCGGTCGAGGTCGGTGCGGGCCCGCACGAGGTCGGACTGGGCGCGGCCGAGGTCGGCCTGGCGGGCCGCCACCTGGCCGCCGAGCGCCGTGTCGTTGGCCGCGTAGCCGCGCACCTTGCGCTCCGCCTGGCCCAGGGCGGCTTCGGCTTGCGCGACGGCGATCCGGGCGTCGGCGTCGTCGAGGATCACCAAGGGGTCGCCGGTCTTGACCGTCTGGGTTTCCTTGGCGGGGACCGCGGCGACGGGTCCGCCCACCAGCGGCGTCACCTGCGCGACCTCGGCGCCCACATAGGCATTGTCGGTGCTCACCGAATGGCCGGTGAACAGCAGGGCGTAGATTCCATAAAGCACGGCCGCGGCGACCACGCCGATGGCCAGCCAGGTGAGCAGCCTGCGCCGGCGGGCGGTGGCGCTGGCGGCCCTGCGGTCGGGATCGATGGCGGCGGGGGCTGTGGCGGTGGTGGTCGACATGGGCGGCCTCGGGCGGGCTTGAACGGTAAGACGTCAGGGATCAGGCGGCGTGGAAGCCGCCGCCCAAGGCGCGCACCAGGGCGACGTCGAGGGCGAGGGCGCGGGCGTCCAGGTCGGCCACCGTGCGGCGGCGGCGCAGGACGCCCTGTTCGGCGATGAGCACGGACTGGTAGGTCGAAAGCCCGCCCTGGTAGCGCAGGCGCGCGATCCGATAGGCGTCTTCGCTGGCGACCAGCGCCGCGCGGCTGTCGGCGAGCTGGCCGGCCAGCGCGCGCTCCGAGGCGACGGCGTCGGCGACCTGGCGGAAGGCTTCGGTGACCGCTGCGTCATAGCTGGCGACCGCGGCGTCGCGATCGGCCTCGGCGCCGCGCAGGCCGGCCCGCAGGCGCCCGCCCTCGAAGATCGGCAGGCTGACCGCCGGGCCGATGGAGCCCACGTCGGAGCCGTCCTTGAACAGCCGGTTCAGCTTCAGGGACTGGAAGCCGAGGAAGCCCGCCAGGTTCAAGTTCGGATAGAAGGCGGCCCTGGCTTCCTTGATGCGGCTGGCGGCCGCCTCGGCGCGCCAGCGGGCGGCGGTGACGTCGGGGCGGCGGCCGACCAGTTCGGCGTTCAGGGTCGGTGGCAGGCCGAACGGCTTCAGCGTCGCCGCGGCGGGCCGGGCGATCGCCAGGCCGCGGTCGGGCCCGGCGCCCAGCAGGGCGGCGAGGCGGTTGCGGGTGAGCGCGAGCTGTTCGTCCAAGGCCGAGAGGTCGGCGCGCGACTGCAGGGGTTCGGCCTCGGCCTGGCGCTGCTCGCCGCGGGTGTCGAGGCCGTTGGCGACCCGGTCGCGGACCAGCTGGCTGGTCTCCTGCTGCAAGGCCACGGCCCGCTCGGCCACGTCGCGCTCGGCGTAGAGGCGGGCGAGGTCGGCATAGGCGGCGGCGACGTTGGTGGAGAGCACCAACCGGGCCTCGGCGGCGTCGGCCTGGGCCGCGCGGGCCTCGGAGGTGGCGGCGGCCACCGCCGCGCGGTTCTTGCCCCAGAAGTCCAGCTCCCAATTGAAGTCGAGCGCCACGCGGCCATAGTCGTTGTAGCCCTGCGGCACGAACTGCGGCGGGATGCCGAGGTTGTAGCTCTGCTTCGTCTCCTGGGCCGAGGCGCTGGCGCTGAGTGTCGGCAGCTCCGCGCTGCGGGCCTGGGCGGCGGCGGCCTGCGCCCGGCGCACGCGCGCTTCCGCCGAGGCGAGCGTCGGGGAGCCGGCGAGGGCCTCGCCGATCAGCTGGTCGAGCTGGGCGTCGCCATAGGCGCTCCACCAGCGGTCGCCGGGCCAATCGGCGACCGGGGCGGCCAGGCTAGCCTGGGTTTCATAGGTCCGGGGCGCCTTGGCGCTGCGGGCTGGGGCGGCCGGCGGGAGGCTGGCGCAGGCGGACAGCGCGATCGCGGAGATGGCTGCAAGGAGGCCCGCCCGTCTGGCGATCCCGGGGCTTGGGGGAGGAGGGACGCGCATCAGAAGGACCTCCTTGCAAACCGTACGGTACGGTCATATTTGGGCCATATAAACACGGCGAAGCTGGAGTCAATAGTACCGTACGGTACGGTCAGAGAAAAACATCATGCAGGGCAGACCCAGGCTCGATCGAGACACGCGGCGCGAGGCCATCCTCGACGTGGCCCAGGACGTGTTCCTGGAACAGGGCTTCGCCGCGGCCTCCATGTCGGAGATCGCCGCTCGCCTGGGCGGATCGAAGGGCACGCTCTACAACTACTTCAAGAGCAAGGACGAGCTTTTCGAGGCCTATGTCCAGCGCCGTTGCGTGCTCAATCTGGAAGAGATCTACGGCGTCGATGACGACGCCCAGTCGGTGCGCGACACGCTGAGCCGCGTCGCGCGAGCCTATCTGCACCGGGTGCTGAGCGACGACAACCTGCGCCACTTCCGGCTGATCATAGCCGAGGCCGAGCGGTCGCCGGAGTTCGGGCGCATGTTCTACGAAATGGGTCCCCGCCGCGGCGAACAGCGGCTCGCTGAGCGGATGAGCGCCTGGGCGGAGAAGGGATTGGTCGCCGCCCCCGACCCGGAGCGCGCGGCCCGCCACTTCTTGGGGCTTTGCCAGAACCGCTACTTCAAGGCCCGCCTCTGCAACTACGTGCCGGAGCTGAGCGACGCCCAGATCGAGGCGGAGACCACAGCCGCCATCGACACCTTCCTGCGGGCCTTCGGGCCCGAGCGGGCATGAGCCTTCAGATCCGTGTGCTCGGCGCCGGCGACGAGATGCTGCTCGCCGAAGCGGTCGGCATGATCGAGGAGGCGGACCTGACGCCGCAACGCGCCGCCGCGCACCTGGCCGACCCCGATCTCGTCAATGTCGTCGCCATCGCCGACGGCGGGATCGTCGGCTTTGTCTATGGCCACGTGCTGCGCCGCTTTGAGGCCGTGAGCTTCTTCATCTACTCGGTCGACGTGGCCGAGACCCATCGCCGTCGCGGCGTCGGCCGCGCCATGCTGGAGCGGCTGAAGGCGCTGGCGCCGGAGCGGGGCTGGGACGAGATGTTCGTCTTCACCAACCGCAGCAACCCAGCCGCCATGCGGCTCTACGCCAGCGCCGGCGGCGTCTCGCCGCCGCCCGACGACGTCGTGATGTTCGACTTCGACTAGTTCGGCGGGCCTAGAGCTTGTCGAGGCCGTAGGCCGCGTGCAGGGCGCGCACCGCCAGCTCGGTGTAGGCCGCGTCGATCAGCACGCTGATCTTGATCTCCGAAGTGGAGATCACCTGGATGTTGACGCCCTTTTCGGCGAGCGCCCCGAACATGGTCTTGGCGACGCCGGTGTGGCTGCGCATGCCGACCCCGATCACTGAGACCTTGGCCACCTCCTCGTCGACCGTGGCGTCCTCGAAGCCGACCTTCGACTGCACCTGGCGCACGATCTCCATGGCGCGGCCGGCGTCGCGCTTGCCGACCGTGAACTCCATGTTGGCGGTGTCCGCCGCGCGGGAATGGCTCTGGACGATCATGTCCACATTGACGTTGGCGTCGGCCAGGGCCCCGAAGATGTCAGAGGAGACGCCCGGATGGTCGGGCAGGCCGAAGAGGCTGATCTTCGCCTCGTCGCGGCTGTAGGCGACGCCGCTCACGATCCGCTTTTCCAAGATCTCCTCCTCGTCGCAGACGATAGTGCCCACGGTTTCATAGTTTGGGCCTGGCGCTTCGCCAGGCTCGACAAAGCTCGACAGCACCCGAACGGGCACATGATAGGCCATGGCGAGCTCGACCGAGCGGGTCTGCAGCACCTTGGCGCCCAAGGAGGCCATCTCCAGCATCTCCTCGTAGGAGATCTTGGCGAGCTTGCGGGCCTTGGATTCGATCCGCGGGTCGGTGGTGTAGACCCCGTCCACGTCGGTGTAGATGTCGCAACGCTCGGCGTTCAGGGCCGCGGCCACGGCGACCGCAGAGGTGTCCGAGCCGCCGCGGCCCAGCGTCGCCAGCCGGCCGTCGCGGGTGACGCCCTGGAAGCCGGCTACTACGGCGACCTCGCCGCTATCCATGGCGGCGCCCAGCCTCTCGGGCGGGATCTCGTCGATCCGCGCGCGGCCGTGGGCGTCGTCGGCGATGATCGGGATCTGCCAGCCCATCCAGGAGCGGGCCGGCACGCCCATGTTGCGCAGCGTCATGGCCAGCAGACCGGCGGTGACCTGTTCGCCCGAGGCCACCACCACGTCATATTCGTCGTCGGAGGGCGCGAGCCCCTGCGCGGCGCTGCCCGAGCCATCGGTCCACGCGACCAGCTCGTTGGTCTTGCCGGCCATGGCGGAGACCACCACGGCGACCTGATGTCCGGCCTCGACCTCGGCGTTCACCAGCCGCGCGACGCGCCGGATCCGCTCCAGGTCGGCTACGGACGTGCCGCCAAACTTCATCACCAGCCGGGACACTTAGCGCCGAACCCCCTCGCAAAGAGCGCGCCGTTCTAGCGGCGGGCTGCTTCTCCCGCAATGCGCCAAGGGCTATGAGGACGCCATGACCATCGCCTCTTCCATCGACCCGGCCGAAGTCGAGCGGTTCTCGAAGATCGCCGCCGAGTGGTGGGACCCGAAGGGCAAGTTCGCCCCGCTGCATAAATTCAATCCGGTGAGGCTGGGCTTCATCCGCGACCAGGCGCTTTACCGCTTCGGGCGCGACGGCGCAGCGCGGCGGCCGTTCGAGGGCCTGCGGCTGCTGGACATCGGCTGCGGCGGCGGCCTCCTGAGCGAGCCCATGACGCGGCTGGGGTTCGAGGTGACGGGCGTCGACGCCTCCGCCCGCAATGTCGGCACGGCGAGCGCCCATGCCGAGGCCGCCGGGCTTGCCATCGACTATCGCTGCACGACAGCGGAGGACCTGCTGGCGGCGGACGAAGCGCCCTTCGACGTGATCCTCAACATGGAGGTGGTCGAGCACGTCGCCGATCCCGGCGAATACCTGCGGAGCTGTGCGCGCCTGCTGAAGCCCGGCGGGCTGATGATCGTCGCCACGCTGAACCGCACGCTGAAGGCCCTGGCGTTGGCCAAGGTCGGCGCGGAGTACGTCCTGCGCTGGCTGCCCATCGGCACCCACGACTGGAACCGCTTCCTGAAGCCGGACGAGATCGGCGGTTTCCTGGCGGGCGAGCCGGTGACGGTCGACGGCCCCTTTGGCGTGGTGTTCGAGCCGCTGTCCGGCCGCTGGAAGCAGAGCCACGACGCCGACGTGAACTACATGATGACGGCGGTGCGCGACGGGGTGTGGGAAGCGCCGGGGAAACCGAAGACCGCGCTTCGGCGCAAGCGCGCTCAAACCAAATGAGACCGTCATGGCCGGGCTTGCCCCGGCCACCCAGAAGCACTGATGTTGCAAAGCTCCCGCGAGTTCGTCCACCGCCGGCGCGTCTGGGTCCCTGGGACAAGCCCGGGGATGACGGTTGATATGGGGCGGGCCGCGGCTCTACGCTTCTGAACGACGATCAGCGAGGAGCGAGCTCATGCAGGGCCTGATGATGGACTGGCCGCTGACGCTGCCGTCGATCCTGGAGCACGCCGCGCTCTATCATCCGGACCGTGAGGTGGTGGCCCGCACCGTCGAGGGGCCGATCCACCGCTACGGCTATGCCCAGGCTCTGGTTCGCGTGAAGCGCCTGGCCAATGCCTTGATCGGACTGGGCGTGAAGCCGGGCGACCGGGTGGCGACGTTGGCCTGGAGCACGCACCGGCACTTCGAGCTCTATTTCGCCGCCACCGGGATCGGGGCGGTGCTCCACACCATCAATCCGCGGCTGCACCCCGACCAGGTGGCCTGGGTGGCCAACCACGCCGAGGACACGGTGCTGCTGTTCGACGCGACCTTCGCCGACCTGGTGGCCGAGACCGGGCCGAAGATGGCGAGCGTGAAAACCTTCGTCTCGCTGACCGAGCGGGCGCGCCTGCCGGCCAATGCGCCGGCCGGGACCCTGGTCTATGAGGAGCTGCTGGAGGCCGCCTCGCCGGAGTTCGTCTGGCCGGAGATCGACGAGCGCTCGGCCTGCGGGCTCTGCTACACCTCGGGCACCACGGGCAATCCGAAAGGGGTGCTCTATTCGCACCGCTCGACGGTGCTGCACGCCATGGCCTGCGGCCTGCCGGACAATTTCGACTTCTCGGCCGCCGACGTCATCCTGCCGTGCGCCCAGATGTACCACGCCAACGCCTGGGGGACGCCCTACGCCGCCCCGCTGGTGGGCGCCAAGCTGGTGCTGCCGGGCCGGGCGCTCGACGGCAAGTCCATCGCCGAACTGATCGAGGCCGAGCAGGTGACCTTCGTGCTGGGCGTGCCGACCATCTGGGTGGGGGTCGCCGAGCACCTGGAGCAGGCCGGCAAGGCGCTTGGCTGCGTCAAGACCATCGCCATCGGCGGCTCGGCGCCCACGGCGGCGCTGATCGGGCGCATCGAGGGCCGGCTGGGCGGCAAGGTCCATCAAATCTGGGGCATGACCGAGACCTCGCCGCTCGGCGTCATCAACCGGCCGTTGCCGAGCCATGCGGGCGAGGACGCCTCGGTGGGGGCAGCGCGCCAGGTCAAGCAGGGCCGCGGCCTGTTCGGCGTGCAGCTGCGGATCGTGGGTGAGGCCGGCGAGCTGCTGCCGCGCGACGGCAAGAGCGCCGGCGCCTTGCAGGTGAAGGGCCCCTGGGTCGCCCAGGCCTATTTCAAGCACGAGGGCCAGGCCGCGTTCACCGATGACGGCTGGTTCGACACCGGCGACATCGCGACGATCGACGAGGAGGGCTATCTGCGGCTCACCGACCGGGCGAAGGACGTCATCAAGTCGGGCGGCGAATGGATCTCCACCCTCGATCTGGAGGACGCGGTCTGCTCGCATCCGGCGGTGGCCATGGCCGCGGCGGTGGGCGTGCCGCACCCGAAGTGGGACGAGCGGCCGCTGCTGCTGGTGATCCTCAAGGCCGGCCAGACCGCCGACCCCGAAGCCCTGAAAGCCCACGTCGCCGCCCGCGTCGCCAAATGGTGGACTCCCGACGAGGTTCGCATCGTCGCCGAGCTGCCGATCGGGCCCACCGGCAAGGTGCTGAAGCGCGAATTGCGTGACCAATTGGCCACCCTGCAGCGCGAACCGGCGGAATGACAAAACACCGGGGCGAACCTCCCCTTTAATCGCGCGTTTGCCACCCCAGGTGACATATGTGACCTGAGGAGTTGCGGACTTGTCGCGGAAACGGCCGAAAGGATTGCTGGCCATGGGCTGGGCCGCTCTCGAGGCGGCCGCCAAGGGCCGCACCGAGCACGCGCCGCTTTCCGTCGACTATCCCGACAGCATCGTGCGCCGCACCAGCTTCATCTCCGGCGGCGGCCACGGCTGGCAGATTTCGGCGCTGGAAACCCCGCGCGAAACCCCGCCGCCCTGGAAGATCGTGGTGATCACCGGCGCGCCGTCCTGGGCGGAATACTGGGCCGAGACGCTCGCCGAGCTGCCGCAGGACCGCGAGATGATCGTCGTCGATCGGCCGGGCTATGGCATCTCCGAGCCGCTGCATCCGGTCACCGACATCCGGGTGCAGGCGCGCGCCCTGGCGCCGGTGCTCGACGCGCCGCGCGGCCAACAGGTGCTGCTGGTCGGCCAGAGCTACGGCGCGGCGATCGCCTCGCTGATGGCCGAGGAGAATCCCGGCAAGGTCGCGGGCCTGGTGCTGCTGTCCGGCTTCTTCGGCGAGCCGGGACCCACCGCCAAGTGGCTGATCGACATGGGCATGAGGGCCCAGAAGATGATCCCGCGCGACCTGCGCCACGCGGTGATCGAGGCCAGCGGCCAGCGGACCCAGCTGGTGTACGCCAAGCGCGCGCTCGCGCGGCTGAACATCCCGATCCACATGATCCACGGCGACAAGGACGACTTCGCGCCCATCGAGGTGGCCGAGCGCATGGCCCGCGAGGCGATCACGCGGCGGCCGATCCGCTTCGTGCGCGCCGACGGCGCCAACCACTTCCTGAACGACGGCCCCGCGCAGGAGCTGATCACCGCGATCGAGGCCTGCATCCCGGTGCGCCGGCCCTGGACCTTCCGCTGGCCGCAGCTGCCGAAGCTGTCGCTGCCCAGGCCCTCGACGATCTTCACGCCGCAAAGCGCCGTTGCCGCGGCGCCCGCCGAGGTGCGGGCCTAGCCGAGGCGACCTAGATCGACACCCGGGTCCAGAGCCCGGTCGCCACCGCGAACCCGATCACGACCAGCCACGGAGGCAGCCGGGCGATGGCCAGGAACACCCAGGCCGCCGCGACCAGCGCCCAGTCCGTCG
Organism: Phenylobacterium sp.; assembly: GCF_035944335.1. Taxonomy (GTDB): domain Bacteria; phylum Pseudomonadota; class Alphaproteobacteria; order Caulobacterales; family Caulobacteraceae; genus Phenylobacterium. The sequence continues at coordinate 66,990 of NZ_DASZBG010000011.1, forward strand.
GCCGCTGGACCGTCGAGGTCAGCACCGGCTGCCAGAGCGCCGCGGCCAGCAGGCCCACCACCACGGCATTGACGCCGGCGAGGGCGCCGCGGGCCTGGGGATAGGTCTTCAGCCGGTCCCAGAAGGGCAGCACGCCCAGAATGAGCAACAGGCTCGGCAGGAAGATGGCGACCAGCGCCACCAGCCCGCCCAGCAGGCCGCCCGGCGCATAGTCTTGGGCCGCGCCGACGAAGCCCGCGAAGGAGAACAAGGGCCCGGGCAGGGCCTGCACCGCGCCGTAGCCGGCGAGGAAGGTGTCCTGATCCAGCCAGCCGCGACCCACGATGTCGCGTTCAAGAAGCGGCAGGACCACGTGGCCTCCGCCGAACACCAGCGAGCCGGTGCGGTAGAAGACGCTGGCGAGGCCGAGCGTCGGGCTCTGCAGCAGGGTGGCGGCGAACGGCAGGGCGGCCAGCAGCAGGCCAAAGACCGCGAGCGCCCCCACCGAGACCTCCCGGGGCACCGCGTGGGTGGCGGCGTCCTTGGGCGGCGTCCACGGCTCGTCGCGCAGCCAGGCGAGGCCGAACAGGCCGCCGGCCGCCAGGGCGAAGACCTGCGGGGCGGACCCTGAGCCGTGGGCGATCAGCACGCCGAGGCCCGCGCCGATCGCCATGCCGGCGCGGATCGGGCCGACCGCCAGGGTGCGGGCCATGGCGACCAGCGCCTGGATCACCACGGCGGCGGCGGCGATCTTCAGGCCGTGTAGCCAGCCCTCGCCCCAGGTTTGGCTGACGTGCGGTGCGAGGTAGGCGAAGGCCAGCATGGCCGCGGCGGCGGGCAGGGTGAAGCCGATCCAGGCCGCCAGCATGCCGGCGTAGCCGGCGCGGCGCAGGCCGATCGCCATGCCGAGCTGGCTGGAGGCCGGTCCGGGCAGGAACTGCGCCAGCCCCAGGAGGTCGGCGAAGGCGGCCTCGCTCAGCCAGCCCCGCTTCTCCACGAACTCGCGGCGGAAGTAGCCAAGGTGGGCGATGGGCCCGCCGAACGCGGTCAACCCCTGGCGCAGGAAGGCGAGGAACACCTCCCGGACATCTCCGGCGGACGCTGCGTCATCCACGGGCTGGGCGGCGGACATGGCAGGTTGTTTGCGGCGAACCGGCGAGCCCTGTCGACTTGATTTTGCGTAACCTTGCCCGCGAAAGCCCCTTGGCCGCCGCATCTGAACAGCGATAAGGCTTCTGGCGACAAACGCCCGTTCGAAGGGTCAGTGGGGAAGGAACGCCATGAAGGCCGCAGTCCTGCGTGAAGTCGGCAAGCCGCTTCAGATCGAAGACGTCCAGATCAACAAGCCCGGCCCGCACGAGGTGCTGATCCGCACGGCCGCGGCCGGCGTCTGCCACTCGGACCTGCACTTCATCGAGGGCTCCTATCCGCACCCGCTTCCGGCCGTGCTGGGCCACGAGAGCGCCGGCATCGTCGAGCAGGTAGGCTCGGAGGTCCGCACCGTGAAGCCGGGCGACCATGTGATCACCTGCCTCTCGGCCTTCTGCGGCCACTGCGAATATTGCCTGACCGGCCACATGAGCCTGTGCGTCTCGCCCGACACCAAGCGTGGCAAGGACGACGAGCCGCGCCTGTCCTCGGCCAAGGGGCCGATGATGCAGTACCTGAACCTGTCCTCGTTCGCCGAGCACATGCTGATCCACGAGCATGCCTGCGTGGCGATCCGCCAGGACATGCCGCTCGACCGCGCCGCCCTGATCGGCTGCGGGGTGATGACCGGGGTCGGCGCGGCGATGCACACCTCGAACGTGCGGCCGGGCGACACCGTGGCGGTGATCGGCCTGGGCGGGGTGGGCCTGGCGGCCGTCAACGGCGCGGCGATCGCCGGCGCCAGCCGGATCATCGGCATCGACATGGCGCCGGGCAAGGAGAACATGGCCAAGTCGTTCGGGGCCACCGACTTCATCTGCGCCAAGGATGCCGACGTGGTGAAGGAGGTCATCGAGATGACCAAGGGGGGCGTGCAGCACTCCTTCGAGGCCATCGGCCTGTCCAAGACCGCCGAGCAGGCCTTCAACATGCTGCGCCGCGGCGGCACGGCCAACATCATCGGCATGATCCCGGTGGGCCAGACCATCAGCCTGATGGGCGCGGCCTTCCTCGGTGAAAAGCGCATCCAGGGCTCGCTGATGGGCTCCAACCGCTTCCCGGTCGACATGCCGCGGCTGGTCGACTTCTACATGGCCGGCAAGCTGCACCTGGACGACATGATCTCCCGGCGCATCAAGCTGGAGGACGTCAACGAGGCCTTCGTCGAGATGAAGACCGGCGCCGTGGCCCGCTCGGTGATCGTGTTCGACGCCTAGGCGTCCTTTGCCTACAGCCGACGGATGAGGGGTCGCTGAGGCGGCCCCTTTTCGCCTCGACGGGCCGCCAATCGCGCTGTTGGCCGGAACACTCCGACCTCGGGGACTGTTGCGGGCGTGGGGGGCGGTTGCAGGAGGCGCGACATGCAGGCGAGCACCTTGGCGGTCGTCCGCTACGGTCCAAGGTGGGCTGTCGCCGCAGACGGCGAGGTGATGGCCTTCACGCGCCGAAAGCAGGATGCGACCCGGCTCGCCGAGGAGGCTGCGGAGACGCTGCGGGCCAGCGGGGCGGTGGCCGAGGTGCAGCGCGCGCCGCGCGAGCGGCGGAGCTTTCGCCGGGAATAACCCCCGCGCCCGGCGCCGCGGCGGGGATCAGCCCTTGATCTGCTCCCGGCTCAGCCCCTCGATGCGCTCCAGCGTGCGGGCGAAGACCACCAGTTCCTGGTGCAGGCGGGCCTTGTCGAGCTTCTCGATCTCGCCGCCGTGTGGTGGCGCGGCCATCAGGTAGTCGGGTCCGGTGATGTAGGCGACGGTCGGCACCCCGGCCCGCCAGAAGGACGAGCCCTCGCCATAGAACCGCTGGCCCGGCGCGGTGGGATCGATCGCGGTCATGGCCGGGGCGCCGCTCGCCGCCGCGACCTCGGTGAACAGCCGCGCCATGGGCTGAGTGGGCGTGTAGGCGGTGGCCGGGGTGAAGGTCCCGGTGTCCTTGTAGACGCCCGCCACATCGCGCCATTCGCGGGCGCCCAGGTGTTCGCAGGTCATGCAGGCCACCGCCTTGGCCATCAGCTCGGGGTTCTCCTTCTGCCAGCTCTCCGCCCCGCGGATGAACCCGTGCGAGAAGTGGCCGGTGGTCATCAGGAAGACGTAGGTCCTGCGCCGCTTCGCCCTCGGCAGCTTGGCCAGGGCGTGGGCCAGGGCGACGATGGCGAGGCCGCCGTTTTCCTCCGTGGCGTTGCAGCCGTCGGTATGGGTGTTGACCACCACCACCTCGTCGGTGGCGCCCGGCAGCAGGCCCCAGACGGTGTCGGAAGCGGTGTCGGGGTGCTCGGTGGCGTCGAGCACGAACTTCAGGTTCGCCCCCTTGGCCGCGGCCGCCTTCAGCCGCGCGCCGGCCGCCTGGCCGACCCAAAGCGTGGGCACGGTCGTCGGCGGGCCGAAGAACGGCTGCATCTGCCACTGGGCATTGGCGTCGGAGAAGCCGTTCCAGATATAGACCACGGCCCTGGCGCCGGCCTTGATCGCCGGATCGAGGTTGGGCGCGCCCATGCCGGTCTGCACCGGGGTGGTTCCCGCGAGGTTCGGGCGGGCGAGGGCGGCGACATCGATCAGCACGATCTTGCCGGCCGCGCCGGAGACGTCGAGGTTGGGCGTCACGCCGGCATAGACCATCGGGGCGGTGACGCCGGCCGGGCCGGTCGAGCCGGAATGCGGGCGATAGCCGGTGGCGTGAACCGGCTTGCCGTCCAGCCACAGGCCATAGCTGTGCGGCTGCCAGTAGGGGAACCTGAAGGCCTGGCGGCGCGGCGCGATGCCGGCGGCCTTGAGCTGCGCGCCCAGCCAGTCGACCCAGGCGTTGTGGCTCGGGCTGCCGGTGAAGCAGGGCGCCCAGGCGGCGAGCTTTTTCTCCCAGCCCCAGACCTGATCGGCGCTGGGCAATCCCCTGGCGATGGCGTCGCTGAAGCCCCTGGCCTCGGCAGCCCGGGCGGCTTGGCCCAGCGCCGCCGATGAGCTGAGCGCGAGCGCGGCCGCGCCCGTCAGCACGTCCTTGCGTGTCGGCATGATGGTTCCCCCAACCCCGGTCTGTCTCAGGCCTGCAGCACCTTGCGCACGTCAGGCAGCGGATCGTGCTCCACCCGGCTCTCCAGGTCGAAGATCATGGTGGCGCGGCCCTGCGCGTCGTAGGCGGGCCAGGTTGGCAGGCCCTTGGCGCTGGGATCGCCGGTGCGGGCGAAGGCCAGCCAGGCCGCCGACATCTGTTCGGCCAGCGCCTGGGGCGCCTCGCCCCGGCCGACGAAATTGCGAGCTTTCTCGACGTTGTCGAACACCAGCGGGATCTCGATGGCGTGCGGCGAGCGCAGGCGCCCCTTTGCGACGGGTGTCTCCCAGGTGAGCAGATACATGAAGACCGGCGCGGCCCCCTGCGCGGCCTTGCGTTCCGCGAGGGTGACCGAGTTGCCCCACATGCCGGTGACGGTGCCCACCGCAGAGAAGATGTGGGTGTCGGAATACTCGGGATAAGCGGCTCGCAGGGCGGCCACCAGGGCGTCGGCGCGCTCACCCACCGCGTTGCGGGCCTGTTTGGCGACGTCGTCGGCGGTGAAGGCTCCGAACTTCGGGTGGCTGAACAGGAAGAGGGTGTTCTCGTCCTTGTTGGTGCCGATCATCAGGGGCACGTCGGCGTTGAGCGGGCTGGCGTCCGGCTCGAACGGATGGCGCGGGATGACCGCCCCGTCGAGGATCGGCGTGTAGAGCCGCATCGCCTCGCCGGGAATCTTGACGCTGGCGTGGGAGATCGCCTCGGTCGAAAGCGCCGCGAGCGCCTCCGGCGTGGCGACGCCGAGCTCGTCCAGAAGCTGGCGGGCGATCTTGTCGGCGTCTTGCCTGGGCTTGGCGGTGAGGCCGGGCCCCGACTGGATGATCGCCTTGGCGAACAGGCCGCGCGCGGCGGGCATGGCCATCAAGAGCGAGACCTTCCAGCCGCCGCCGCTCTCGCCGAAGATCGTCACATTGGCCGGATCACCGCCGAACACCTCGATGTTGGCCTGCACCCACTCGAGCGCCTGGACGATGTCGAGCATGCCGGCGACGCCGGACTGGGCGTACTCGGGCCCGAACGCCTCGCCCAGGTGCAGATAGCCGAACACGTTCAGGCGATGGTTGATCGTCACCAGCACGGCGTCGCCACGCCGCGCCAGGGCGCCGCCATCGTACATGGCCGCCCCGCCCGAGCCGTTGGCGAAGCCGCCCCCGTGCAGCCAGACCATCACCGGGCGCCTGGCGGCGTCGAGACCGGGCGTCCAGACGTTGAGGAACAGGCAGTCTTCGGAAGACGCCGGCTCGTCGGGGGCCGGTGGATCGCCGGGCGAGGTGCGGCGCTCGCCGGGCGCGAGACCGGATTGGATGGCCGGCGCGCCATAGGCCACGGCCCCGGCGGGCTCGCTCCAGCGGCGCGGCAGCGACGGGGGCTTGAAGCGGGCGAGGCCCACGGGGGGAGCGGCGTAGCGCAGGCCCTTGAAGACGCTCAGGACGTCCTCCCGATAGCCGCGGACAGGACCATTGCTGGTCTGCACGACCCCGGTCAGGGCGCGGGGAGCCTCAAGCACGTCACCGGGCGTCAGATCGTCGGCCATCTTCGCTTCCTCCACCTTGGGCGCGTCTCGTGCGCGCGCCTTTCGGACCATCATGGCGCCGCGCAGGCGGGGGAGGAAAGGCGGATGTGCGCTCAGCCGGCTTTCGGCCGCATCACCAGCCAAGGCGTGGGCACGACGCGCCATTCCCACACCGCCAGCAGCCGGTCGAGGTGGCCTAGCTGATCGAACCACGGCGGTGGCTCGAAGGGCAGGAACTGCTGGTCCACGCGGATGATGTCGTGGGTCGGGCTGAAGCGACCCATCAGGGTCGCCAGTGCGCCCTCGCGATAGATGTCGTGGGTCTCGACGATGATGTTGAATCCGCCGAGCGCGGGGCTCAGTTCCGGCTGCAACACGTCAACCTCGGCGCCCTCGGCGTCCACCATGACCAACACGCGCTGACCGGCGAAGGCTTCGAAGTCCTGCGGCGTGAACTCACCGCCAACAACCACCCGATCACCCACGCCGTTCTTGTCAGCGAGCGCCCGACAGGCGGCGCGGGCCTTCTCATCGATGTCGTGGGCGTGGACCGTGACCTGGGGCATCATCCGGGCAAGACCCACCGCATAATAGCCCTCGGCGCAGCCGACATCGATGACGGCGTCGAGGCCCTCATTGGCCAAGGCGCGCAGATGGGGATGCAGTTCCGCCTCGTAGGCGCCGAGCAGGCGGGGCGTCAGCGCGCCTTCGGTGGCCTTCGCCACATAGTCCATGCCCTGGAAGACGCCGCCCCAGACGATCGTGCCGTGGCGGCGCTGATAGACCTGCCCAATGCGATATTGCCGCCAGCGGGCGATCATCCGCATCAGGTTGTTGAGTTGGTTGTCGTTCGGGTCGGCGGGCCACTCGGCCATGGTTCGACGCAGCTGGTCGGCAACCTCGCCGTTCAAGGACATCGGAACGCTCCACGGGCGATCGACGGGAGTTAGCGGTCCCGGCGCCTGGAAACAAGCCGTAGGTCAGCCAGCCTTCGGTCGCATCACTAGCCACGGCGTCGGCGAAACCCGCCACTCCCAGACCGCCAGCATGCGGTCGAGATGCGGCAGCTGTGCGAACCACGGCGGAGGATCGAAGGGCAGGTACTGCTGCTCGACCACGACGATGTCGTGGGTCGGGGCGAAACGCTGCTGGAGGGTCGCCAGGCATCCGGCGCGATAGATGTCGTGGGTCTCGACGATCAGGCTCAGGCCCGCCAGCGCCGGGCTGAGCTCGGGCTGCAGCACGTCCAGCTCCGCGCCCTCGGCGTCGACCATCACCAGGCCGCGGCGGCCGGCGAAGGCCTCGAAGTCCTGCGGCTGGAACTCCCCGCCCACGATCACCCGCTCGCCGACGCCGTTCTTGTCGGCCAGCGCCCGACAGGCTTGCAGCGCCTTCTCGTCGATGTCGCGGGCGTGGACCGTGACCTGCGGCATCAGCCGCGCCAGGCCGACCGCGTAGTAGCCCTCGGCGCAGCCCACATCGATGATCACCTCCAGGTCTTCCTCGGCGAAGGCCCGCAGGTGGGGGTGAAGCTCGCCCTCGTAGCTGCCGAGCAGCCGCGGCATCAAGGCGCCCTCGGCCGCAGTGGCCACGTAATCCATGCCCCTGAAGGGCCCGCCCCAGATGATCGTGCCGTGGCGGCGCAGGTAGCTCTCCACGATGTGGAATTGCCGCCAGCGGCTCATCACCCGCAGGGCTGCGTTGATCGAAACCGTGTCGGGCTCGGCCGGCCATTCGCCGGCGACCTTCTTCAGGTGGCTGGCGATCTGATGGTTCAGGCTGTTCATCGGCGGCTCCGGCGGCCCCCGAGGGAGTAGCGGCGGTCCGGCGCGGGAACAAGCCTATCGGCGCAGGGCGGTCGCGCCGGTGTCGGCCATGGCGAGCTTCTGCGGGTCGCGCCGCACCAGACCGTCGATCCGCGCCTTTTCCGCCTTGAAGCGCGAGAGCTCCGCGCCGGCGAGCACCGTGCCTTGCGGCACCTTGGTGGAGAGCGGGTTCACCCGCTCGCCGTTCTTCCAGATTTCGTAGTGCAGGTGCGGACCGGTCGCCAAGCCCGTGGCGCCGACATAGGCCACGACCTGGCCCTGGCGGACGTGGGAGCCGGGGCGGATGCCCGAGGCATAGCGGGAGATGTGGCCGTAGCCGGTGTCCCAGCCGCCCGAATGGCGGATCCGCAGCCAGTTGCCATAGCCGCCCCAGCGGCGGGCCTCCAGAACCGTGCCGTCTCCGGCCGCCAGGATCGGCGTGCCCGTGCCGGCCCCGAAATCGATCCCCTGGTGGGCGCGGGTGTAGCCCAGGACCGGGTGCTTGCGCATGCCGAACAGCGACGTGATGCGGGCCCCGTCGACCGGCGTCTTCAGCAGGAAGCCTTTGATGTTCTTGCCGAACTCGTCGAAGTACTCGACGTCGCGAGCGCGCTCGAAGCGGTAGAACTTGACCCCGTGAAGCTCGGCGAACTGCAGGTCTCCGGCCGAGACGGTGCGGCCGCTCTCGGTGACCTTGCGATCGAAGACCAGCTTGAAACCGTCGCCCGGCTGGATGTCGCGCTGGAAGTCGAGCTTGTGGGAGAACAGCTTGACCACCTGGGCGGTGATGGTGGGCGTGGCGCCCATCTTCTCGGCGCTCTCGTAGAGCGAGCCCTGGATTTCGCCGTTGGCCACGGCGGTGTCGTCGCGGACGCTTTCGGCCAGCTGGCGCAGGCGAAGCGCGCCGTCGAAGGTCCGCGAGAGGGTCAGGGCGCTGGCGGGGCCGGTGCGCAGGGACAGGCCGACCAGGCGGACCGGCGCGCTCGGCGCGCGCGGCCTGGCGATCGCGGCCTGCAGGGCGAGGCCCGCCTTGACGTGGACGATGTCCATGCCGCCGCCCAGCGTCTGCACGGCCTGGCGGGCGTCGTCGGCGGAGACGCCCAGGCGCTGCACCGCGCCCTCCAGGGTCTCGCCGCGCTCGACCTTCACCTGCACCGACTGCGGGGCCGAGAAGCCCGGCTGTGCCTCGGCCTGGGTGAAGGCCTGGTGCTGCAGGGCCGCGACCGCGGCGGGATCGAGGGTCGGGGCCTTTGCGGGCGCGTGGGTGTCGGTGAGCTTCCAGGCCACGAACAGGGCCAGCAGCGCCGCCGTACCCGCCGCGGCGCGCGGCGCAACCTTGAACGTCAGCCGTTGCGGCTGGTGATCCTGCCCGCGGTCTTCCATGACGCCCCCGTACTAGCCGAGACTGGTTAAGGTCCCGGTTAAGCCAAGCCGAACTCACAGCGCCGGCTGCGGAGCCCCCCGCCGGCGCGTGCAACATGGCCGCAAATTCCCGCCCGCGCCCCCGGTCGGATTGTCACGCCTTCAGATGAGCTCAAGCACGCGATCCATCGGGCGGCAGAGCGCCGCGCCCTTGGCGGTCACGACGATGGGCCGCTCCACCAGCACGGGGTTCTCCGTCATGGCCTTGAGGATGGCGGCGTCGGAGGCGGCCGGGTCAGTGAGGCCGCGCGCCTCGGCGTCCGTGCCGCGCACCCGCAGGAGATCGCGGGGCGAGACGCCCATCTTGGCGAACAGGCCCGTCAGTTGCGGCGCGGTCCAGCCGGCCTTCAGGTACTCGACGACCGTCGGCTCGACGCCCTTTTCGCGCAGCAGGGCCAGGGTGTTGCGAGAGGTCCCGCAGCTCGGGTTGTGATAGATGACGACATCGCTCATGGCGCTACGGCTTAGCCAAAACCGCCGCGATCACCAAGCGAAGCGCCGCGAGCCGGTGAGGTAGGCGCTGTCGGAATCGTTGAAGGCCATGACGTTGGCCGGTCGCCGCGGCAGGGGCGGCAGGCCCGCGGGCCACCGGTCGAGCCGGGCGCTGTAGCTCACCGCCAGCTTGCCGGGGCCGGAGGGGCGCAGGACCAGGCTCAAGCCCTGCGGCGCCGCTTCCCAGCGGACGCGCGAGAGGGCGCCCGGCGGCAACGCCATGCCGACTGGCACGCCGTCGGCGCTGACCAGCACGGCGGGGGTGTCCGGCTGCAGCCCGAGCACCAGCCGACGCCCGCCGGCCGGGGGCGCGGCATGCAGCAGCAGCGTGCCGTCGGCCTGTTTGACCAAGGTGATCTCCGGCCTCGGCTCAGGGACGACGGGGGCGGGCCCGGCGTCCACCGGACCGGCCCAGGGCCAGGCCTTGAGCTTCGCGATCTTGCCGCCGCCGGATTTGAGCACGGCCTCGGACCAGCCGGGCCGATCGGGCGTGAGGCTGACCAGCCAGGCGCGGCCGGCGTCCTGATCCTGCTGGTAGATGACCTGCGAGGCCTCCGGGAAGCGGGCGTTGTAGGGGTCGTTCACCCGCACGGCGACGGTGACGGCCAGGCCCACGATGATCAGCGCCGGGCCGATCAGCCGCTCGGGCGGGGCGCCCTCCGCCGGCTGGGCCAGCGGCCAGATGAGCAGGGCCGCGCCGGCCACCGTGAGCGTCATCAGCTCCACGAGGTCCAGGCTGAGAAAGGCCTGGTGCGCATAGCCGCCCAGCCAGCCGACGCCCACGGCGGCCATCAGGCCCAGGACGATCAGGGCCGGCAAGCCGCGGCGCTCCGAGAGGTCGGTGGCGGCCGCGCCGAGTGCGCCCAGCGCCACGGGCCAGGCGAAGATGAAGGCCGCGGTGGGCGCCAGCGCCTGGGCCGCAATCGCCAGCACCAGCCCGAGCGTCAAGGCGCCGGCCCAGGCCCCGGCGCGGCTCACCGGCCGGCCGTAGCTGGCCAGCGCCACCAGGGACGCCGCGACGCCCATGCCGAGCCCCACCGGGTCGAAACCGCCGAACAGCGATCCGGCGAGGCCCGCGGCGAGCGGCAGGAAAGCGATCTGGCGGCGGCCGCGGCCGATCTCGGAGATCGCCGCCAGCAGGAATCCCAAGCCCAGCAGCAGGAGGGCGGTCTCCCAACGGCTGGCCTCGGCCAGCAGGAAGCGCTGTTCGAGGTAGCCGAAGTCCGCGCCGGTGGCGCGCCTTGCGAAGTGCAGCACCGTCATGGCGCCCAGGGTGGCAAACAGGGCGGCCCCGGCGCCGCGCGCGACATCGGTCCAGGGGAAGGCCTCGATCCGGCGGGCGCGCGCCAGCGCCACGGCGAGCAGGCCGGCGGCCGCCAGCAGGATCAGCCATCCGGCCGCCGGCGGATAGGCCAACAGGATGTCGCCGAACAGCTGGCTGAAGGTCAGCGGCGGCGCGGCGGCCGGCAGGGCGGGGCCGAAGGCCGCGGCGCGGGCCGGACCCAGCACCTGGTCGCCCACGTCCTGCAAGGTGCCGGGGTCCAGGGTCGCCGCCGTCGAGCTGGCCGCGTGGTAGTCGAATTGCCGGCCCAGGAAGCCGTAGTTCATGCCGGCGACCCCGGCGCGCCTGGCCTCGGTGAAATCGGTGTCGTTGGGCATCCGCTGGTAGACGTAGACCGCCAGCGAGCTCGCCTGCGGCCGGCTGACCGTGTGGCGCAGCAAGGCGACGTCGCCGCCGGGCCCCGAGCCGGTCTCGAACATCTGCACGCGGCCGGCGTCGCCGCGGGCATCGACGTTGATCAGCAGGCCGACATGTTTGGCCATCGGGTCGCGGCGGAAGAAGGCGTTGGAGCCCAGGAGCCCCGGTTCCTCACCGTCGGTGAGCACCACCATCACATCGCGCGCCGGGCGGCCCTGCGCGGCGATGACCCGCACGATCTCGAGGATCGAGGCCACCCCCGCGCCGTCGTCGGCCGCCCCGGAGGAGCCGGGTACGCTGTCGTAATGGGCCATCAGCGTCAGGGCGGGCGCCGCCCGGTCGCGGCCGGGCAGGACGCCCACGAGGTTCTCGACCTCGCCGCCCAGCAACACGCCGGGCAGTTGCGGCGCCTGCCGCACGCCCACCCCGCGGTGGATCTGCGGCGCCAGGCCGAGCGCGGTCATCCGGCCGAGCAGATAGTCCCGCGCCGCGTGGTTGGTCTCGGAGCCGATCGGGTGCGGCCGGGAGGCGAAGGCGCGGATGTCGGCCATCGCGCGCTCGGCGGAGAAGATTGCGGCGGGCGCGGAGGCGGGCCGGGGCTTGGGAGGCTGCTGCACCGTCCAGGCGATCAGCACCGCGACGATCAGCGCTCCAACCAGCGCGAGCAGGCGTCCCACGGCGTCCCTCCCAGGAAGACCTGAGGCCAACCTAGCCGCCTTGGGCGGAAAACGAAAACGCCCGCCTCCCTGGGGAGGCGGGCGCGGTTACTCTCCTCGAACTCTAACCTCGGGTCAGGCGGCGACCATGGCCTCCTGCGGGTCGCGCAGCACGTAGCCGCGACCCCAGACGGTCTCGATGTGGTGCTTGCCGTCGGCCGCCGCCGCCAGCTTCTTGCGCAGCTTGCAGATGAACACGTCGATGATCTTCAGCTCGGGTTCGTCCATGCCGCCGTAGAGATGGTTGAGGAACATCTCCTTGGTCAGCGTCGTGCCCTTGCGGAGCGAGAGCAGCTCCAGCATCTGGTATTCCTTGCCCGTCAGGTGGACGCGCAGGCCGTTCACTTCCACGGTCTTGGCGTCGAGGTTGACGGTGATGTCGCCGGTCTTGATCACCGACTGGGCGTGGCCCTTGGAGCGGCGGACCACGGCGTGGATGCGGGCGACCAGCTCATCCTTGTGGAACGGCTTGGTCATGTAGTCGTCGGCGCCGCCGGAGAAGGTCTTCACCTTCGTCTCGATCTCGGAGGTGCCGGAGAGGATCATGATCGGGGTGTTGATCTTGCCGACCCGCAGGGTGCGCAGCACGTCCATGCCGCTCATATCGGGCAGGTTGAGATCGAGCAGGATGAGGTCGTAATCGTAGATCTTGCCCAGATCCACCCCCTCTTCGCCGAGGTCGGTGGTATAGACGTTGAAACCGTCCGACTTCAGCATCAGCTCGATGCTTTGCGCGGTGGCGCTGTCGTCCTCAATCAACAGTACGCGCATCAGGTGCTCCTACCCTATTCCGTCGCCGCCCCGCGAATTCTATGAATCCGCCCCGATCCTCAGCGATAACTTGCCACCGAGTTAATTTAAGACTGGTTAATGAGTGATGTCCGTCTCCAGCGAATCGTTAATCTGATTTCGGAATCGCGTTCAAGCCGCCACAGCGGGGGCGCGACTCCACGGCCCGGTGAATCTTTTGTGATTGGACGGCCCGTGCGAAACAGGCGGGCCGGCTCGGGGAGGGCGCGCCATGCGGATTTTCAAGGCTCTCGTCGCGCCTCTGCCGCCGATCATCGTGGTCGCGGCCGTGCTGCTGCTGACGGCTGGCCTCGCCGGGCGCGCGTGGGTGTGGCTGCACGCCTGGGTGTTCCTGGCGGTCGTGGCCGGCCTCTCCATGACCGGCTCGGCGATCCTGGCGGCTGCGCGGCCGGCGAGCTTTGCGGTGCGGCAACAGGGGCTGGTCGCCACCAAGGCCAAGAAGCAGCCGTTGATCGATGTGCTTGGCGTCTTCCTCTACCTCGCCTTCATCCTGGCCTGGTTCGCCTTCGTGGCCTTGGACGCCGCGCGCCTGCGCCTGCTGCCCGCGCCGGGCCCGGCGATAGCCGCCGGCGGCCTGGCGGCGGTGGTCGTGGGCGTGGCGGTCGCCCACGTGGCGATCGGCCAGAATCCGTTCGCAGCGCCCACCATCCACGATCAGAGCGAGGGCGGGCAGCGGGTGATCGATACCGGGCTGTACGGCGTCGTACGTCATCCCTTCTACGCGGGCATGCTGCTGTTCTACGTGGGCGCGGCGCTCTGGCTCGGCAGCTACGCCGCGGCGATCGGCGCGGTGGGGTTCCTGATCATGACGTTGGCCCGCATCGTCATCGAGGAGCGCTATCTGCGCGCCAACCTGCCCGGCTATGGCGACTACGCGCGGCGCGTCACGGGGCGTTTGATCCCCTACGTCCTCTAGTCGCGCCTCGGCTGAAGCCGAAGAAGACCATGAAGAGGTTGGAAATCACAAATATAAGAAGCCCATTATTGTTTGATGTGGGAACTATTCGTCAGCGCTGACGTTGCCATCCTGAAGAATTAAGATCGGCGAATTCGGGATCATCTCGCGTTCAGACGGGTCACCAATTCTTCGAGAATTGGACAAATATTATGGGCAATCTGACGAATATTTCCGGCGTGATGGTGCTTGGCCTGCTGTCCGCTGCGTGCGCGACGATGCCGTCGTCCCGGCAGTCGGCCGCCGTAGCGCTGCAGACCGCGCCGGCCCCCGCCGCCTCGCAAGCCGCGGCGAGCGCGGGTCTGGCCTCTGCCGTCGACGGCGACAACTGGACGGCCGCCAACCTCTTCGAACGCGCCCTGAACGGCGACAACAGCCCCGCGAACCGCTTCAATCTGGCGGCGTCCTATCAGCGCACCGGACGGATTCAGCAAGCCTCGAGGCTGTACCGGTCGGTGATGGTCGACGGCCAGTTCACCAGCCTCATCATCCTGCCCGATACCGCCGACCGCGGGGGACGCATGTTCCGGGTCAATATCGCCGATGAGTCGCAGCGGCGGCTCGTCGTGATGGCGTTCGACGCGGCCCGCGGAACCCCCAAGGCCTCGACGGCCAGCGACGGCGGGGTCAATGCCTCCGCCATCGTCGGCGGCCCCACCCGCGGAACCGTCTCCGACGCCAGCGCCCTTCGCCTCGACGACAAAGCCGAGGCCATCGCGCCCAAGTAGCCCTGCCGACCGCGCGACCGACAAGGATCGGGCCCGGAGGAAACTCCGGGCCTTCGCCTCTGAGCATGCCGATCTTCACCACCCCTTAAGGCCGAACAGCCGATTCTTAACGCCGGCAACGAGGGGCGTTCGTGCAGAGCTTGGTGTCCGCGGTCGAGCGGCTGGATCCACTGACGGTTTCGGGGCGGGTCGCCGCGGTGCAGGGCCTGCTGATCGAGGCGCGCGGCGGCCTGAGCCGGCTCGCCGTGGGCGCCCGCGCCGAGATCGAACGCTATGGCGCACCCCCGCTACCGGCCGAGGTGGTCGGCTTCCGCGAAACCCGCGCCCTGTTGATGCCCTTCGGCCCGGTCGAGGGCGTGGCGCCGGGCGCCTCCATCCGCATCGAGCCGCAGGGCTCGGCCGTCCGGCCCTCCAAGGGTTGGCTGGGCCGCGTCGTCGACGCTTTCGGCGAGCCCATCGACGGCAAGGGACCCCTGCCCCAGGGGATCGTGCCCTATGCCCTGCGCGCCGCCCCGCCGCCCGCCCACGCGCGGGACCGGGTGGGCGGGCGCCTGGACCTCGGCGTCCGGGCCATGAACGTCTTCACCACCTGCTGCCGCGGCCAGCGGCTGGGGGTGTTCGCCGGCTCCGGCGTCGGCAAGTCGGTGCTGCTCTCCATGCTGGCCAAGAACGCCGAGTGCGACGCGGTGGTGGTCGGGCTGATCGGGGAACGGGGCCGGGAGGTCCGCGAGTTCATCGAAGAGACCCTGGGCGAAGAGGGCCTGAAGCGCGCCATCGTGGTGGTCGCCACCTCCGACGAGCCCGCCCTGAAGCGCCGCCAGGCCGCCTACATGACCCTGGCGCTCGCCGAATTCCTGCGCGATCAGGACCTGGAAGTCCTGTGCATGATGGACTCCGTCACCCGCTTCGCCATGGCCCAGCGCGAGATCGGCCTGGCCGCTGGCGAGCCGCCCACCACCAAGGGCTATACGCCGACCGTGTTCACCGAGCTGCCGAAGCTTCTTGAACGGGCTGGACCTGGCCCGGTGCGGCCCGACGGCACCAAGGCGGGCCCGATCACCGGCCTGTTCACCGTGCTGGTGGACGGCGACGACCACAACGAGCCGATCGCCGACGCGGTCCGCGGCATCCTCGACGGCCACATCGTCATGGAGCGGGCGATCGCCGAGCGCGGCCGCTTCCCGGCGATCAACGTCCTGAAGTCGATCAGCCGCACCATGCCTGGCTGCCAGCACCCCCACGAGCGGGACCTGGTGACGCTCGCGCGCCAGGCCCTGTCGGCCTATTCGAACATGGAAGAGCTGATCCGCATCGGCGCCTATCGCACCGGCTCCGACCCGCAGATCGACCGCGCCATCGAACTGCAGCCGGCGCTCGAGGAATTCCTGCGGCAGGACAAGGACGACGCCATGAGCCTCGACGTGGCCTTCGCCCGCCTGTCCGACATCCTGATGACCGGCGCGGCCGCATGACTCTGCTTCGCGCAAGGCTTCGCAGGACACTGATCCTGCATAGCTCCGCCAGGAGCGACGCAGGATGAGCTGGTCGGAAAGCCTCATCAAGCTCGCCACCTACGAGGTGGAGACGCTGCAGAAGCGCCTCGCCGAGGTGCGCGACCGCAAGACCGGCGCGGAGCTCAAGCTCGCGCTGCTCGAGGCTGAGGGTCAGGCGGAGATGTCGCGCGCCGACGACGATCCGATGTCGGGGATCTACAAGACCACCTTCCTCGAGGCCCTGCGGACCCGCAAGGCCGATGCGCGCGCCGCCATCGCCGAGCTGGAGATCGAGGAGCAGGGCGCGCGCGACGCGCTGGCCGAGGCCTTCGAGGCGCAGAAGAAGTACGAGCACGTGGCCGAGCAGGCCCGCCTCATGGAACGCAAGGCCGAGGCCAAGCGCGAGACCACCGCCCTCGACGAGCTCGGCCTGCGCAAAGTCGCGCGCTAGCGCCCCCACCGGCTCTTCCGCCGCCGCGGCGATTGCCGCTAAGGTCCGCTCGGGTTGTCCTTGGGGGTACCGACTTGCGTCATTTCCTGTTGGCCGCGGCGATCGCGGCGCTGAGCCTTCCGGCCGCCGCCCAGACCTCGCCCAACCTGACCCCGCCCGGCCCGACCCCACCCACCGCGCCGGACATCACCGGCAAGTCCATCGCCTCGACGGACGCCTTCGATTTCGTCAAGCGCGAGGTGATGATCCCGATGCGCGACGGGGTGAAGCTGCACACCGTCATCGTCACGCCGAAGGGCGGGACGCACCTGCCGATCCTTTTGACCCGCACGCCTTACAACGCCACCAAGCGCGCCGAGCGCTCGCAGTCGCCCTACATGGTCGACGCCATGCCGCAAGGCGACGAGCCGTTCATGGAGGGTCACGACTACATCCGCGTGTTCCAGGACGTGCGCGGCAAGTACGGCTCGCAAGGCGACTACATCATGACCCGGCCGCTGGTCGGGCCGCTCAACGACACCAAGACGGATCATTCCACCGACGCCTGGGACACCATCGACTGGTTGGTGAAGAACGTGCCGGAGACCAACGGCAAAGTCGGCATGATCGGCTCCTCCTACGAGGGCTTCACGGTGGTGATGGCGCTGGTCCATCCGCATCCGGCGCTGAAGGTCGCAGCTCCTGAGAGCCCGATGGTCGACGGCTGGATGGGCGACGACTGGTTCCACTATGGCGCGTTCCGCCAGCCGAACTTCGACTACATCACCGGCCAGACCACCAAGCGCGACGAGGGTGAGCCGGTCACGCGGGCCGGGCTCGACGACTATGCCAACTTCCTCGCCGCGGGCTCGGCCGGCGACTTTGCGCATGCCGCGGGCCTCGAGCAGTACCCCTTCTGGCGCAAGATCCTTGAGCACCCGGCCTATGACGCCTTCTGGCAGGCCCAAGCGCTGGACAAGGTGATGGGCGCGGGCCCGCTCACAGTGCCGGTGATGTGGGAACAGGGCCTCTGGGACCAGGAGGACATGTGGGGCGCGAACCATTCCTACGCCGCCCTCGAGCCCAAGGACGTGAACAACGACAAGAACTACCTGGTGATCGGCCCATGGCGGCACTCGGGCGTGAACTACGAGGGCCGCGGCCTGGGCCCGCTGAAATTCGAGGGCGACACCGCCCTGCAGTTCCGCCGCGACGTGCTGAAGCCGTTCTTCGACCAGTACCTGAAGGATGGCGCGCCGAGGGCCGACACCCCGCCGGTGCTCATCTACCGCACGGGCCTCGACCGCTGGGACCGGCTGCAACGCTGGCCGCTGGCGTGCGAGACGGCCTGCCCGGCGCCCTTGAAGCCGCTCTACCTGCAGCCCGGCGGCGGCCTCGGCTTCGAGCGGCCGGCGAAGGCGGGCTCCGACGAATATGTCTCCGATCCGGCCAAGCCGGTGCCCTTCGTGCCGCGTCCGGTGGTGAACGCCGATCGCAGCCAGTGGCAGACCTGGCTGGTGCGCGACCAGCGCTTCGTCGACGGCCGGCCCGACGTGCTCACCTACGAGACCGGGGTCCTGAGCTCCCCGGTGCAGATCTCCGGCGCGCCGGTGGTGAACCTGTTCGCCGCCACCTCCGGCACCGACGGCGACTGGGTCGTGAAGCTGATCGACGTCTATCCGGGCGAGGTCGCCTCGCAGGCCGAGCTCGGCGGCTACGAGCTGCCGATCGCCATGGACATCTTCCGCGGCCGCTACCGCGAGAGCTTCTCGGATCCCAAGCCGATCGCCCCCGGCAAGACCCTGCGCTACCGCTTCGTGCTGCCCAACGCCAACCACGTGTTCCTGCCGGGACACCGTATCATGGTGCAGGTGCAGTCGAGCTGGTTCCCGCTCTACGACCGCAATCCGCAGACCTTCACGCCGAACATCTTCCTGGCCAAGCCCGCGGACTACCGCAAGGCGACGGAGCGGGTGTTCTTCGGCGGCGAGGCGGCGAGCGCCATCGAGCTGCCCGTGGTCCCGTTCACGGGGCGGTAGGCGCCCGCCCTAGGGCTTGCCGGCCCGCGCCCGCTCGGCTTCCAGGTCCTGGCGCAGGACGCCCAGGTCCTCGCTGATCTTGAAGATGGTCACGTAGAACTCGCAGAACGAGCGCCAGAGCAGCACCAGGACGCCGGTGATCAAGAGGCCGGCGATCAGCACCGGGATGGCCAGGAGAATGCCCCAGGGCAGGGGATCGCGGATCGCCACGCCGACGGCTGCGCCCAGGCTGCCGAAGCCGACCAGCAGGATGACGCCGAGGCCGGCCCAATAGACCAGGTGGATGACCGCATTGGTCATCAGCCGCTCGAAGGTGAGCAGGTCCCACAGGAGCGCCCAGCCGCTGCCCTCGGGTCTGTTGAAAGCTCGCCGCATCCGAATCCCACGACTGACGGGCTCCAAAGGCCCCGCCGAACCGCTATCAGCCGAAGGCCCGCCCGGCAACGCCGCAGCATGCTGACCTGCCCTGTCAGCAGGGATCGCGGAGATTGCGACGCCTGTCGACCACCGCCGGAAGGACCTCATGTCACAGCCCGGAAATCGCTGTTGCCCGATCGTCGAGCTGCGCCAGTACACTCTGCGCGCCGGCCGCCGCGACGAGCTGATCGGCCTCTTCGAACGCGAGTTCATCGAGAGCCAGGAGGCGGTGGGCGCGCGGCTCATCGGCCAGTTCCGCGACCTCGACGACCCCGACAGGTTCGTCTGGCTGCGCGGCTTTCCCGAGATGGACGCGCGGCGCCGCGCGCTGGAGGCCTTCTATACCGGGCCCGTCTGGCGGGCGCACCGCGAGGCGGCCAATCCCACCATGCTCGATTCCGATAACGTGCTGCTGCTCAGGCCCTCGGCGCCTCGCGGCGGCTTCGAGCTGGGCGCCCGCGACGGGCCGCCGTTCGGTGCGGTGCTGACCGCCGCCATCCACTATCTCGACGACGTGCTGACCCCGCCCTTCGCCGATTTCTTCGAGGGCCATATGCGACCGCTGATCGAGGCGGATGGCGCGCCGGTGCTGGCGAGCTTCGTGACCGAGGCCGCGGCCAACAGCTTCCCGGCCCTGCCCGTGCGCGACGGCGAGCGGGTGTTCATCTGGTTCAGCCGGTTCGAGACGGCCGGGGCCGAGGCGGTCTTCTGGCGCCGCCATACCGGGCGCAGCGGCTGGCGGGACGCGGCGCCGGAAGCGCTGAGCCCGGCCTTCGCCCGCAAGCCGGAGTGGCTCCGGCTGGCGCCGACCGCGCGATCGGCCCTGCGCTAGCCGCCTTGTACAGTCCGCCCATCCCACATACTCTGTGGCGCAGAGTCGGGGGTTTAGGATGGCCATTGGACGCGAAGACGCCGAGCGGGCGCTGAAGGACGCGGCGGACGCCGCCGGGCGCTCGCACCGGCTCGCCGGCTACCGCGGCGCCAGCGGGTTTCTGCTCCTCTGGGGTCTGATCTGGGCGGTGGCCGATGTCGCCGCCTACCTGAACCCCATGGCCGGGAACTGGGCCTGGCTGCTGGGCGACGTCATCGGCGTGGCGGGCAGCGTCGCGCTGGGAATGCGGATGAAGTCGAAGGGTCCGTCGGAATCACGGTGGCGAGGGGTCGGCTCGGCGCTGCTGATCGCCGCGGCCATCGCGATGCTGGCCATCGGCATATCGATCATCAGCCCGCTTCGAAGCGCCGCCCAGAGCCAGGCCATGGCTGGACTCGCGGCGGGCTGCGCCTACGTGGTCCTTGGGGCCAACCAGGGACTGCGCATCGCCGCCGTCGGTGCGGCGATGATCGCGCTGACGCTGGGCGGCTGGCTGTTTGCGCATGAGCAGTTCCTGCTGTGGATGGCGGCCGCCGGCGGCGGCGGGCTGGTGCTGGGCGGCCTGTGGCTCAGGACCGTCTGAGGTGGCCGAGCCCGACGAGATCGTCCACCAGTCGACGCGGCTGCGGCTGATGTCGGTGCTCAACGCCTTGCCGGCCGGCGAGGCGCTGGAGTTCAAACGCCTGAAGGCCATCGCCCAGGCCACCGACGGAAACCTCGGGGCCCATCTCGCGACCCTGGAGAAGGCGGGCTACGTCGAGATCGAAAAGGACTTCGTGGGCAAGCGGCCCCGCACCCGGGTGCGCCTCAGCCGGGTCGGCCGCAACGCCTACGAGCGCCATCTCCGCTACCTGCGCGACATCATCGAAGGGGCGACGCCCGACCAGGCGTGAGCCGCGCTGGAACTCCAGGTTGACAGATTACTCTGTGGCGCAGAGTATCTTCATCGAATGGAGAGCGCGATGGACCTGTCCCTTTCGATCCTCGGATGGCTGCACACGGCGGCCTGCGTCGCAGCGTTGGGCCTGGGCGGCTGGCTGATCGTGAGGCGCAAGGGCACGCGCCGCCACCGTCAGCTCGGCGACGCCTATGTGGCGAGCCTGCTGTTCGCCAGTTTCACCAGCCTCGGCATCTATACGCGGCACGCCTTCACGGCGGCGCACTGGTTCGCGGTGATCGCGATCGTGCTGAGCGTGGCGGGCTTTTCGCTCGGCCGCTGGAAGCGGCCCGCTGGCTGGCGCTATCTGCACCTCACCTGCATGCTCGGCAGCTACTATGTGCTGGTCGGCGGCGGCGTGAACGAGGTCTACCTGCGGGTGAAGGCCCTGCGCCCGATCTTCTTCCACCAGCGGCAGGTGGTGGGCATGACCCACGGCCTGGTGATGCTGGCCTTCATCCTGCTGATCGCCGGATTCCTGATCGCCACCTTCGCCGGCCGGCCCAAGCGCCGGGCCGCGGAGACGGCGCAACTTGCAAAGGCCGCCTGACATGCGAACGACCCGACGAGCCCTCATGGGCGCGGCGCTGGCGGCAGCCTGCGTCGGACCTGCCGTGGCCCAAGCCGCCAAGACCCCACTGCCCGACGGCATGGTGGGCGAGTTCCATCCGGCGGCCGGCGGCAGGCGCACGGCCGCCGTCCTGGTGCTGGGCGGGTCGGAGGGCGGCGTGGCCGGCTCGGCGCCGCTGGCCAGGCTGCTGTCCGAGCACGGCTTCAACGCCCTGGCGCTCGCCTACTTCGGCGCGCCCGGATTGCCGGCCACCTTGCAGAACATCCCGCTGGAGTATTTCCGGCGCGCCGTCGACTGGTTGGCGGCCCAGCCGTCCGTCGATCCGCGCCGCATCGGCGTGCTCGGCGGCTCCAAGGGCGCCGAGGCGGCCCTGCTGATCGCCTCGCGTGATCGGCGGCTGCGCGCGGTGGTGGCCGGCGCGCCGTCCAGCATCGCCTGGAGCGGCATCAACCCCGCCGACTTCGCCCACGCCGGGCCGTCCTGGACCGCCGGCGGAGCCGCCGTGGCCTGCGCGACCTACGACATGGGCGCCCCGTTCAACGGCGTCCTCGACTTCTACACGCGCAGCCTCGCCAAGGCGCCGGCCGCCGCGACCATCCTCGTGGAAAAGATCCACGGCCCCGTGCTGCTGGTCTCCGGGCGCGAGGATCAGCTCTGGCCCTCGACGCTGATGGCCGAGGCGATCATGGTCCGCCTGGACGCGGCGCGGTTCGCCTATCCGCATCGCCACCTGGCCTACGACCACGCCGGCCACCCGGTGCTGGGACCGCCGCCGCCGGCCAATTCGCCGAACCTCGCGCGGCTGGCGAGCCTTGGTGGAACGGTGGAAGGCAATGTCGCGGCCCGCGTCGATGCCTGGCCCAAGGCGCTGCAGTTCCTCGACGAGGCGCTGAAGGCCTAGATCGCGCCGACGGTCTTCAGCCGCGCGCGGGGATGGATTTCGTTTTGGCTCATCACCGGCGTCTGGCCGCGGAAGCGCTCGATGATCGAACGGACATAGGGGCGGATGACCGGGCTGGTGAGCAGCACAGGGGTCTCGCCGGTGAGCGCCGCGCGCTCGAAGGTCTCGCGAACCGCGCGGATGAAGTCCTGCAGCCGTGAGGGCGCCAGCGCCAGCTGCCGGTCCTCGCCCTGACCGACCAGCGCCTCGGAGAAGGCCATCTCCCACTCCGGGTTCAGGGTCACGATGGGCAGGGCGCCGTCATCGCCGCGGTAGGCGAAGCAGAGCTGGCGGGCCAGGCGGGTGCGGACCTGCTCGACGAGCGTGGTGATCGAGGTGGTGTGCGGCGCGGCCTCGCCGATGCCTTCGAGAATGGCGGGCAGGTCGCGGATCGACACCCGCTCGCGCAGCAGGGTCTGCAGGACGCGCTGGATGGTGGTCACCGAGACGATGGCCGGGATCAGGTCGTCGACCAGCTTCTTCTGCTCGGCCGGCAGTTCCTTCAGCAGCTTCTGCACCTCGGCGTAGGAGAGCAGGTCCGGCATGTTCTCCTTGAGGATCTCGGTCAGGTGGGTGGTCAGCACCGTGGCCGGATCGACGATCGTGTAGCCGTGGAAGGTGGCTTCCTCGCGCAGGGACTCGTCGATCCAGGTGGCGGGCAGGCCGAAGGCAGGCTCGCGCAGGTGTTCGCCGGGCAGCTCCACCTGGCCGCCGCGCGGGTCCATGGCCATCAGGCAGCCCAGCCGCACCTCGCCGGCGCCGGCCTCCATCTCCTTGATGCGGATGCAGTAGCCCTGGGAGGGCAGGCGCATGTTGTCGAGGATGCGCACGCTGGGCATGACGAAGCCGAAGTCGGCCGCCAGCGTGCGGCGCAGCGCCTTGATCTGGTCGGTGAGCCGGCGCCCCTCGAGGTCGTTGATCAACCCCAGGAGGCCGTAGCCCAGCTCGATCTTGATCTCGTCGATGGCCAGGGTCTGGGCGATCGGCTCCTCTTCCGGCGCGGTGTCGGCGGCGATCTGCACCGGGGGTACCTCCAGCGCCTTTTGCGACCGCCGCCAGGCCAGCACTCCGGAGGCGATGGAAATGGTCGCGAAGGGCAGGATCGGCATGCCCGGAACGAAGGCGATGACGCCCGCGGCGGCTGCGACCATGCCGAGGCTCACCGGGTTCATGGCGAGCTGGGCGACCAGCGCCTTGTCGGCCGAGCCTTCGACGCCGGACTTGGAGACCAGCAGGCCGGCCGCGATGGAGATGATCAGCGCCGGGATCTGGCTGACCAGGCCGTCGCCGATGGTCATGATGGTGTAGGTCGAAAACGCCTGGGCGATCGGCACATGGTGCTGGACCACGCCGATCAGGATGCCGCCGATCACATTGATGGCAACGATGACCAGGCCCGCGACGGCGTCGCCGCGCACGAACTTGGACGCGCCGTCCATGGCCCCGAAGAAGGTCGATTCCTGCTCGAGCTCCTTGCGCCGGCGCTTGGCCTCCTCCTGGTCGATCAGGCCCGACGACAGGTCGGCGTCGATGGCCATCTGCTTGCCGGGCATGGAGTCCAGGGTGAAGCGTGCGGCGACCTCGGCGATGCGGCCCGAGCCCTTGGTGATCACCACGAAGTTCACCACCACCAGGATGGCGAAGATGATGATGCCGATGACGAAGCTGCCGCTCATCATCAGCTTCCCGAAGGCCTCGATGATGTGGCCCGCGCCGTGCACGCCCTCGTGCCCGTGGCCGAGGATCAGGCGGGTGGAGGCGATGTTCAGCCCCAGCCGGTAAAGGGTGGTGACCAGCAGCACCGAGGGGAAGGCGGTGAACTCCAGCGGCTTCTTGATCAACAGCGAGGTCATCAGGATCAGGACGGCCGAGGTGATCGACATCGACAGCAGCACGTCCAGCATGAAGGCCGGGACGGGCAGGATCAGCAGGACGACGATGGCCAGGATGCCCAGCGCCAGCGCCACCTCGCCACGCGCCACCCAGCCCCACACCTCGCGCGCGGAGGGGCGCTCGGCCAGCATGGTGGAGAAGCTGGTGTCAGCCATAGGTCAGGTCAGGCCCTAGGCCGCATTCATCGCGCCCTGCGGCGGCGTGATGGCGACGCCGGCGTCGGCGTACTCCTTCAGCTTGTTGCGCAGGGTGCGGATGGAGATGCCCAGGATATTGGCGGCGTGAGTGCGGTTGCCGAGGCAGTGGCTGAGTGTGTCGAGGATCAGCTGCTGCTCCATCTCGGCCACCGTCTGGCCGACGTAGGCGCGGGTCGCGGTTTCGGCGGCGAGCGAAGCGGCCTGGGCGGCGCGGGCGTGCGGATCGAGCGCCGACAGCGGCTGGCCGTCCGGCAGGCGGATCGCGGCGTCGTCGATCTCGGGTCCGACGGCGAGCAGCACCGCGCGGTGCATGGCGTTCTCCAGCTCGCGGACATTGCCGGTCCAGCGGTGGGTGGCCAGGCGTTGCCGCGCCAGGGCGGACAGCGGACGTTCGGCAACGCCATTGGCCGCGGCGTACTTGCGGGCGAAGAATTCGGCCAGGGCCACGATGTCGGCCGGCCGCTCGCGCAGCGGAGGGACGCGCAGGTTCACGACGTTCAGCCGATAGAGCAGGTCTTCGCGGAAGGTCCCGTCGCGCACCGCCTGGGCCAGGTCGCGGTTGGAGGTGGCGATCACCCGGATGTCGACGCGGACCGGCTTGCCGCCGCCCACCCGGTCGATCTCGCGTTCTTGCAACGCGCGTAGCAACTTCGCCTGAAGACGCGCGTCCATCTCGGAAATCTCGTCGAGCAGCAAGGTGCCGCCGTTGGCTTCCTCGAACTTGCCGATGCGGCGGGCCACGGCGCCGGTGAAGGCGCCCTTCTCGTGGCCGAACAGCTCGCTCTCCAGAAGGTTCTCGGGGATGGCGGCGCAGTTGACCGAGATGAAGGTCTTGGACGCGCGGCGCGACTTCTGGTGCACATACCTCGCGACGACCTCCTTGCCGACGCCGCTCTCGCCGGTGATCAGGATCGAGGCGTCGGAGCCCGCCACCTGGTCGGCCAGGCTCATCACCGCCTGCATGGCCGGGTCGCGCACCACCATGGGGCGGTTCTCGTCAGCGACGGCGGCCAGCACCGCGGCGATCAGGGCGGCATCCGGCGGCAGCGGGATGAACTCCTTGGCGCCCGCCCGGATGGCGTCGGCGGCGCGCTGGGGATCGGCGCCCACGCCGCAGGCCACCACCGGGCAGCGGATGCGCTCGGCCTCGTTGGCCGCGATCAGGGCCGCGATATCCAGGTGGTAGTCGACCATCAGGAGGTCGGCCCCCTGGCCGGCGCGCAGGGCGTGGGTCGCGGCCGCGATGGTTTCCACGTGGCTCACCTTGGCGCCCGCGCTCATGGCCATTTTCACGGCCGAGGCGAGCTGCCCGTTCAATTGTCCGACGACCAGAAGCCGCATGGGAAGGTCTCCTAACTCTCGCGCCGGCGCTCTTACGCCGCCGCGTCGCCGTCCTTGATGATTTCCGTCATGGTCACGCCCAGCCGCTCGTCGACGATGACGACCTCGCCGCGCGCCACCAGGCGGTTGTTCACATAGATGTCGATCGCCTCGCCGACCTTGCGGTCGAGCTCGAGCACGCTGCCCTGGCTCAGCTGCAGCAGTTGCGCCACCGAGACGCTCGCCCGGCCCAGCACCGCGGAGATGTTGACCGGCACCTCGAACACCGGGGCAAGGTCGCCGGCGGTCTTGTCCTCCGCGACGGATTCCGGCAGCGCGCCCTCGCCGGGGGAGAACTCGTCGAGCTTCATCTCCGTTTCGGGGGCGGCGTCGGGCTCGGCCACGGGTTCGGTTTCGCTCTCGGACATCGGTTCAGCCTTCCGGCTCGGGTTGAGCGCCAGGGATCAGGGGTTCGGCGTGCAGGCCCTCGGCGGCCAGCGCCGCGGTGAGGGCCGCGGTGACGCGGGCGGCGGCGGCCTCCGGATCGAAGGCCGCCTGGCCATCACCGAAGTCGAGGGTGAAGGCGTGGCGCGGCAGCTCGGCCTCGGCCTTGACCTGGATCGCACCGGCGTAGCCGAGGTTGGAGGCGGTGTCGTCGAGCAGGCTCTGCAGGCGCTCAGCCAGCTCCGGCGCCGCCGCGATCAGCAAACGCGGCGCGGCCTCGATTTCCTGGGCGAGGCTGGCCAGCGCGGCCTGCAGCGGCGCCTCGGGGAACCGGTCGAGGGCGGCGCCGGCGATGCCGCGGGCGCAGGCCAGCGCCAAGTTGGCGGACCCCACCCGGTGCTCGTGGGCCACGGCGGCGAGGGTCGGCAGGGCCTGGCGACAGGCGTGGGCGACGCCGGCCAGCGCGACCTGCTGCTGGGCGGCGATGGAGGCCAGGGCCGTGCGCTCGCCTTCGGCATGGGCCGCGAGGCGGATCTGCTCGACCTCGTCGGGGGTGTACATGCGCTTGGGCCGCGGCGCGGCGTAGGTCACGTCGCCGGCGGCGTCGAACACCGTGTCGAAGCTGAATTTCTGCCGCTCGCCCGCCATCAGTAGACGAGCTCGTCGTCGCCGCCGGCCCCGGCCAGCATGATCTCGCCCTTGTTGGCGAGGTCCTTGGCGACCTGCACCATGGCCATCTGGGCCTGGTCGACGTCGCGCAGGCGGACCGGGCCCATGCTCTCCATGTCCTCGCGCATGATCTTGGCGGCGCGCTCGCTCATGTTGGAGAAGAACATCTCGCGCAGGCTGTCCGACGCGCCCTTCAGCGCCAGGGCCATCTGGTCCTTCTCGACGCCGCGCAGCAGGGTCTGGATGCCGCCCGGATCGAGCTTGGAGAGGTCTTCGAACACGAACATCAGGGCGCGGATGCGCTCGGCCGCCTCGCGGTTGCGCTCTTCCAGAGCGGTGATGAAGCGGGCCTCGGTCTGGCGGTCGAAGGCGTTGAAGATCTCGGCCATCATCTCGTGGCTGTCGCGCTTGGAGGTGCGGGCCAGGTTCGACATGAACTCGGTCCTCAGCGTCGCCTCGATCTTGTCGAGGATTTCGCGCTGCACCGGCTCCATGCGCAGCATGCGCATGACGCATTCCAGGGCGAAGTCCTCGGGCAGGGCGGCCAGCACGCGGGCGGCGTGCTCGGACTTGATCTTCGAGAGCACCACCGCGACGGTCTGCGGGTATTCGTTCTTCAGATAGTTGGCGAGCACGGCCTCGTTCACATTGCCGAGCTTGTCCCACATGGTGCGGCCCGCGGGGCCGCGGATCTCCTCCATGAGGTTGTTGACCTTGTCCTCCGGCATCATCGCCGCCAGGAGCCGCTGGGTCTGTTCGAAGGAACCCATGATCGCCCCGGCCCCGGACATGCCGGAGACGAACTCGACCATCAGGTCTTCCACGGCCAGGGCGGAGACGGTGCCCAGGCTCGCCATCGCCTGGGAAACCTCCTTGATCTCCTCCTCGTCGAGGGACTGCCAGACGCTGGCGTGCTCTTCGCCGAGCGCGAGCAGGATCACCGCGGCCTTCTCGGGCCCCGAGAGCTTCCCTGGATCAGCGATGGCTTTCATCTTGGCCACGTCTGTCCTCAGGCCGATTCATGGAGCCAGGTGCGCAGGATCGAGACCGATTCCTCCGGATGCTTCTCGACGAATTCCGAGACCCGGCGGAGCGAGCTGGCCTTCACCTGGCCCTCGATGCGGGCGATGTCGATCTTGGCGTCCAGGTCGCCGGTGATCGGTCCGGGCAGCGCCAGCTGCTGGCCGGTGACCGGATCGACGGTCACCTGGATCGCCTGGCCGTCGGCGGTGGTGGCGAGCTGCGTCACCGGCTGGCCGGCCAGCATCATCGGCATGGGCCCGCCGCCGCCGCTCACGCCCTTGAGCAGCGGGCGCACGATGAACAGCATCATCAGCAGCGCGACCACGGCCAGCACGCCCAACTCGGCGGCGCGCATGATGTCGTTCTTGTCGAAGCCCATCAGCGGATTGGTGGCGCTGACGCCCTCCGGATCGGCCGAGGAGGGGAAGCGGACATTGACCACCTGCACCTTGTCGCCGCGCTGGGCATTGAAGCCGACGGCGGCCTCCACCAGCTGCTGGATCTGCTGCATCTCCTGCGCCGAGCGGGCGGTGTAGGGCCCGGGCTTGCCGTCCTTGCCGGGCGCCGTGACGCCGTCGACGGCCACCGCCACCGAAAGGCGCTTCACCTGGCCGGGCTGCTGGACCTCGGTGCGGGTGGTCTCCGAGATCTCGTAGTTGGTCGTCGACTCGTTGCGGCCGGTGTTCGAGGAATTGTTGTTGGCGCCCGCGCCGACGGCGCCGCCGGGGATGTTGGCCGCGACCGAGGCCTGGCCGGTGCCTTCCGGCTGGTTCTCGCTGGATTTCTCGTCCTGGGTGACCTCGGAACGGACCACCTGGCCGTCAGGATCGAAGGTCTTCTGCTGGGTGGTGACCTGGGCCATCTCGACATCGGCGGAGACGTTGACCCGGGCCTTGCCGGCGCCGACCACGCCCTCCACCAGGGACTTCACCTGCTTGCCGATGCGTTGCTCGACCTCGTTCTTGCGGCCGTCGGCCTCGGCGGCCAGGCCGGTGTCGCCGCCCGACAGCGTCTTGGCGTGCTGGTCGACCACGGTCACCTTGTCGGGCTTCAGGTTGGGCACCGAGCTCGCCACCAGGTTCTGGATGGCGCGGACGTTGTCGCCGGTGGGCTCGCGGCCGCCGACCCCGATGGTCACGGCGGCGGATGGTTGTTCGGACTCTTCCTCGAACAGTTGGCGCTTGGGCAGCACCAGGTGGACGCGGGCCGAGGAGATGCCGTCCAGGCTGCGGATCGTGCGGGCGAGCTCGCCCTCCAGCGCGCGCTGGCGGTTGAGCTGCTGGACGAAGTCTGTTTGCCCCAGAGCGTTGCCCTGGTCGAAGATCTCGTAGCCCACCGAGCCTGAGGTTGGCATGCCCTTGCCCGACAGCATCAGCCGGGTGGAGGCGACCTGATCGCGCGGCACCAGGATGGTCGAGCCGTCGCCCTTCACCTCGTACTTGATGCCCGCCTGATCCAGCGACTGGGTGATGTTCCCGGCTTCCTTCAGATCGAGGTTCGAGTAGAGCAGGGCCTTGGGCTGGCCGAGGTTCATGGTCATGGCGAACAGCGCCGCGGCGACGCCGGCGCCGATGCCGAGGATGGCGGCCAGGCGCCCGAAGCCGAACCTCTGAAGCGCCGCCAGGAACTGATTCAACGCGGGCGTCCCTTCCCAAACTGCGGGCAGACGCACGTCACGTCGCGCCCCCCGCTAGGCAGGATTTACCCAGTGCTTGGTAAACGCGGGTTTAAGGAAGCTCAGGCGCTCCAGGGCAGAAGCGCGCCCCAAAGGCCGAGCATCACGGCGAATCCGGCATAGATCAGGACCGTGATCGTGAACGAGGCCTTGCGCAGGTAGCTCCAGGAATCCACCCGCCGCCCACCGCTCCACACCGCCGGCAGGGCCAGGACGGTCAGGATCGTGAGGCCGCTCGCCACCAGGGCGCAGGCCGAGGCCAGGATGATCAGCGGGCTCGGCCAGCCGTACATCACCGGGGCGAGGTCGGCGGTGGCGTTGGAGGTGAAGATGGCGAACAGCGCCATGGCCGCCAGCCAGAGGCCCGCCTGGATGTTCTGCACCAGGCTGGCGCGCGCCTGGATGTTGCTCTGCCGCTGGTCGCGGCGGCTGCGCACGACGAGGCCGAACAGCGTGGCGACCGCGGCGAAGGCGGCCAGTCCGGCGAGCCAGGCCAGGCGCGACGGCTTCTGCCAGTTGGATACGCGTTCATAGAGCACGCTGCCGGAGCCGGGCAGGAACCCGACGGCGCGCCCGTCCTTCATCAGGAAGACAAGGCGGCTCTCGTCCTGCGGGGCGATGAACCGGCCATCCTCGACGGGGCCCTCGGGGACCCAGGCGCTGGCGCCGCTCATGTCCGACAGGATCAGCCGCCCGTCCGAGCTCACGCCGACGTTCACCCCGGCCCGGGCGATGCGCAGCACGAAGCCCTCGAGGCCCGAATAGGCCCGCCGCGTGCCGAGGTAGTAGCCTTTGAACAGGGCGCCTTGGGCGGCGAGGTCGGGTGAGGCGGCGCGCGGGAAGCTCTGCGGTCTGACGTAGAACTGCTGCAGCACGGCCGGCGCGAGACGAGCTGAGAGCGCGGCGCCGCTTTCGGTGTTGGTGGAGATGAAGATGCCGAGGTTCAGCTGCGGCACCACCAGCATGTTGGAGAAGAAGGACAGGGTCCCGCCGTCGTGGCCGTAACCCTTGAAGCCCCCGGGCAGGGTCTGGACGACCAAGCCGTGGGCCCAGCCATTGACGTTGGGCGGGGTGGGGCGGATCGCGGTCCGGAAGGCCTGGGCCGTGGCGGGACCATAGACCGTCTGGCCCTCCAGGCTGCCGCCGCCGAGCTGCAGCAGCATGTAGCGCGCCATGTCGCCGGCGGTGGAGGAGCCCGCGCCGGCCGGGGCGACCTGTTCGATGTACTCATAGGCGCGGCGCTGGAATCCGGTCCCGGACCAGCGGAAGGCGTCGGAGACGTCCGGCGCGAGCGTCGCGGGCATGGGCCCAGGCAGGCCGGCCTTCACCGGGTGCGGCTCGCGGAAGGTGGTGTGGGCCATCCGGGCGGGACCCAGGATCTCGTCCTCGATCAGCCGCTCGTAGGGCTTGCCCGATGTATAGGCGGCGGCCTCGCCGGCCAGGGCCGCGCCGTAGTTCGAATAGCTGGAGATGGCGCCCGGCGTCCGCACCCGATGGGGCCGTTCCTGGCGCAGATAGACCTCCAGCGGCCGCACGCGGTCGAAATTGTCCTCGAACAGCTGGCCCAGCGCCCGGTCCTCGAAGCCCGGCGAATGATCCATCAGGTTGATCACCCGGATCGGCTGGTCGAAGCCCTGGTCCTTCACCTGCACCTTCTCCGGCAGGTAGAGGTTGATCGGCTGGTCCAGGCGCATGCGGCCGGCCTCGACCTCCTTCATCACCGCGATCCAGGTGAAGGTCTTGGTGATCGAGCCGATGCGGAACAGGGTGCGGTCGGGATCGACGGCGCGGGCCGGGTTCAGGCTCGCAAAGCCGTAGCCCTTCTTCAGCACGATCTGGCCGTTCTGGACCACGCTGACGGTGACGCCCGCGATATGGTCGCGGCCCATGGCGTCCTTCACCACCCCGTCCACGAAGGCCTCCAGCTCGGCGGGCGGCAGCGGCTGGCCGGGACTGAGGCGCGCGCCAGGCTGCGCGGCCGGCGGCGGGGGCGGCGGGGCGGCCGTCTTCGCAGCCGCCGGCTTGGACGCGGCGCCGGGTTTCGGCGCCGGGCCGGTCGAGGTCGAGGTCGACGGGGGGGACGGCGGCGCCGCGCCCGGGGTCGCCGGCTGATCGCTCGTCGAGGCGGCGGGCTTGGGTCTTGGCTTCGCCTTGGGCTTCGGCTTGAGCTGGGTGTAGGGGATCGGAGCCTTCGGCAGCGCCGCCGCAGCATCGGTCTTGGCGTCGGGCTTGGCCGCAGGAGGTTCGTCCTGGGCGCCGGCCATGCCGGACGACAGCAACAGGACCGCGAAGGCCGCGCATGCCACACGAAAGCTGGATCGCATCACGACACCACTGATCCCCGTACAGCAGAGCACGTAACAAGGGTTGTAGTCGGGACCCCTGAGTCCCGCAAAGCCAAGCTTTGTCAGCCGCCGGTCGGGTTGATGAAGGCCAGCAGCGGCAGGATCGGCTTCAGGGTCCCGCCGACGAACAGCTGCGGCTCCGACGGCGGCCGGGCGTTGGTCTCGATCTCCTTGCGCGCCACGCAGGCCTGCACCGCGCGGCCCAGGCCCGGGAAGTCATGGGCGCCCTTCATGGACTGCAGGAAGCAGTCGTCGAAATAGGGATATTTGTCCGCCTCGCCGCAGCCGAAGGAGGTGCGGTCGGGCCTCGCCGCGGTGAGGATCATGCGATTGTTGCGGGCCAGCGTCGGCACGAAGACGCCGGAGAAGCACGCCGAGATGACCACCACGGTGGGCCGGGCCCCGCAGGTCTTGTTGAGCATGGCGTCCAGGACGCCCGGCGGCAGGATCTTGTCGTCGACGACC
This sequence comes from Phenylobacterium sp., assembly GCF_035944335.1. Taxonomy (GTDB): domain Bacteria; phylum Pseudomonadota; class Alphaproteobacteria; order Caulobacterales; family Caulobacteraceae; genus Phenylobacterium. The sequence continues at coordinate 99,023 of NZ_DASZBG010000011.1, forward strand.
GCGCCGTCCGGCGCCCCGTGGGAGCTGAGGTAGAACAGGCAGCCCGCCTGGGTGCGCGAGGTCAGGTCCACCAGGCCGTTGTAGATGGTCGGCAGGTCGGACTTCTCCGGACGGGTGTCCTTGTAACGCTCGGGACGGACCGAATACTGCCGCAGGTTGGCGGGCCTGAACCCCGCGCGCTCCAGGGTCTGTGAGACGTCGCGGCGGGCGTTGTCGAAGGCTTCCGACGGGCCGCCGGAGTGGGCGTGCCAGTCGCCGGCCACGACCACGGCGGCCCAGTCCTGGAACGGGCTGGCGTCGAGCGCCGTCGCCGCGGCGGCGGATTTGGCGAAGGCGAGGAGAAGGAAGCCTGCGATCAGCCGCGCCATCCCCGTCCGGCGCATCCTACTTGCCCTTGTAGCTGGTGAACGGGGTCGGGATCGCCGTGCCGGTGGCCTTGGCCAGCACCCGGCCCTCCGGATCGGTGAGTTCGCCCTCGGTGAAGGCGACGCGGCTGCCCCAGCGCACCACCCGGCCTATGCCCTTGATCTTCCCCGGCGCGCCGGGGCGGAAGAAGGTGGTCTTCATCTCGGCGGTGGGCGCCACGTGGGTCATGCCCGAGGCCACCATGCAGGCGACGCTCATGCACTCGTCGAGCATGGCGCAGAGGTAGCCGCCCTGGATCTGTTTCATCGGGTTGAGCAGCAGCTCGGCGCGGGCGTCGAACTCGACCTCGACGGACTTCTCCGCCTGGCTGACCGCGACCATGCGGAAGCCGAGGGTCTGGGAGCCGGTGGGCTGGTTCTTGGTGCGCAGGAAACGCTCCAGGATGGCCTCGTCCGACAGCGGCGCGGGGGTTGCGGCCTCAGGCTCGGCGCGCGCGGCGTCGCTCATTCACTTCTTCCGGAACTGATCGAGGGAGACGATCTTCGAGCCGTCCTCGGCTGCCGGCGGCGCGGCCGGCTCGGCGGTCTCGTCGCTGGGCTTCACATCGGCCGGCGGGGCGGGCGGCGGCGCCTCGAATTGCAGCAGGAACTGCACCGAGGGGTCGTAGAACCGGGTCACGGCGGCATAGGGCACGGAGAGCCGCTTCGGCTGGCCGCCGAACTGCAGGGTCACCGAGAAGAAGGTCTCGCCCGGCGCGAGGTCCCAGTACTGGTGCTGCAGGACGATGGTCATCTCGTCGGGATATTTCGACAAGAGGTCGTCGGGCCCGGAGACGCCCGGGGCGTCGGTCTTGAAGGTGATGTAGAAGTGGTGCGCGCCGGGCAGGCCCTCGGTCGCCGCCCGCTTCAGGGCGGATTTCACCACGCCGCGCAGGGCCTCCTGGGCCATGGCGTCGTAGTGCATCAGGTCCTGGGCCGGCGGGTCCTGGGCCAACGGAATCTCCAGACGGAACACGCGGCCAAAAGGTAACGCGTGGGTCGGCGCACGCAAGGCGGCTTCGCGCGCGCCCCAAACGAAAGAGGGCGGCCCTCGCGAGCCGCCCTCCGGATTGGGTGGGGGAGTTCTGTTGCCAGGCCTCCCCCGAGCCCCGCCCTACGGGGCTAACCGTAGGGGCTTTAGGTCAAAGTCTAACTCGCGCTTACGCGGCGAGCCGGACTTCAGAAGCGAAGTTATCGTTCGCATCTATCAAAAGACCCGGAACGGTGGGTCAGGCCGGGGGAAAGCAACGCCTTTACACGTCTGTCGATCCTGATCGGCCCCGCACTTGCCCGGCGATACCCGGGGGGAAGATTGGTGGAGCCGCCGGGAATCGCACCCGGGTCCAGTCCGCTTATTACGCGCGCGTTTATCACCATAGTCGGGCGAACCCGACGAGGGAGGATATAGGCGTCAACCGTTAGGAATTAAAGAAGCTTCGGGCTCGGGGCCGAACAGCGGCAGGGCGGGCAGCCGCTTCTGCAGCGGCAGGCTGAGCGTCATCGCCAGCGAGATGAAGGCCGGATGGATGACCCAGGCCTGGCCGATGGCCGCGGCCACATAGCCCGGCCAGCGCGGGTCCTTGGTCCGGGCGAGGTAGATCGCCGTGGCCGGCGCAAACAGGGCCAGCTCGTAGTTCATCGCATAGGGCGAGATCAGGAAGGCGCCGCCGAACAGCGCGGTCAGCTTGTCGGCGAAATCGCCGCCGCGGCGGAAGGTCAGCCAGACCCAAAGCCCAGCGGCCGGCGCCAGCAGCAGCGCCCAGGCCCCCTCCATCCGCCAGAATGTCAGCGCCGCGTAGGGGGTGATCGAATTGGCCACCAGCCCCGAGGAATGGGAGACGAGATGCTCGAAGCGGGGCAGGGCGCTCAGCCACTCGATCCAGGGCCCCAGGCCCCAGACCGCCGCGGAAAGGGCGCAGAGCGCCAGGCCCGCGACCCCGGTCGTCACCAGCGTGCGCCACCGCGCCTCGGCCACCAGGGCCAGCGGCAGCAGCATGAGCAGCTGCGGCTTCACCGCCGCGGCGACCCCGAACAGGACGCCGGCCAGGATCGGTTGTCCGGCCAGCGCCAGGCCCGCCATGACCAGGCCGCCCAGGAGGAAGGTCGCCTGGCCGCAGAAGGCCGCGAAGGCGACCCACGGGATCAGCAGGAACCACTTGGGCGCGCCGGCCCGGATCCCCGCCCAGGCGAAGAAGCCGCCGGTGAGCACGGTCCAGACGAGGTAGCTGAGGTTCCAGGGCGCGAGCGCGAAGGGGATGAACAGCAGCAGCGCGGACGGGGGATAGGCGTAGGGCCGCAGGCGCCCATGTCCCATCGGCCAGTTCTGCAGCTCCGAGACGTAGCGGAAGTCGTAGAGCCGGCCCACGTCGGTGATCGCCGCCTTGCCGCCGGCCCAAAGGCCCGCGAAATCGACGCCCGCCGGCTGCGCCCTGAGGAGCTGCAGCGTGCTCACGCTCACCACCGCGAACGCCACCAGCACGCCGAGCAGGATCGGCGAGGCGAGGCGGACGCGGAGCGCGGCGACGGAGAAACCCATGGGCGGTGTTAATCCTATAGCGGCGCCGGCTTGCAAGGGCCCTAATGCCGTTCGCGAAGCGCCGATCACCACCACGATTGCGCGAACCGCCGCGAACGCTTCGCCAGCGGGCTGGGCCCTGACGCCTCACGCACCTAGCTTTCAGGCATCGGTTTTCATTCGGGATTTTTCGATGTCCAACCTGCTCAACGCGATCCGGCCGCTGGCCTGGGACTTCTTTCCGACCATCGCCTTCGCCGCCCTCACCGCCATGCACGTGGATGTGCAGCTGGCCACCCCCGCAGCCGTGGGCGCCGGCGTGGTTCAGTTGATCGTCATGAAGGCTACCGGCCGCGAGGTGGGTCTGCTGCAGTGGGCGGGCCTGGGGCTGGCGCTGGTGTTCGGGACCATCAGCTTCGTCACGCGCGATCCCCGCTTCATCATGGCCAAGCCGACCCTGATCTATTTCGCCGTCGCGGTGGTGATGCTGAAGCGCGGCTGGATGCTGCGCTACATGCCCGAGATCGCCCGCCACCACGGCGCGCCGCTGATGATCCGCTGGGGTTACGCCTGGGCCGGCCTGATGGCCCTCACCGGCGTGGCGAACGGTGTCATCGCCCTCTGGTTCACCAAGGAGTGGGCGCTGTTCATCGCGGTCGTCCCGATAGCCTCCAAGCTCACCATGTTCGCCATCCAGTACGTGAGCGTGCGCCACATCGTGCGCGGAAAGATCATCGCGGAACGGGAGGCGGAGGCGCGGCGCGAGGCGCCGGCCCAGGCGCAGGCGGCGTAGGCGCGGCTTCCGGCAGGGGCGCGGGCTCCGATCCGGGCGGCTGGGCGCGGCCGTGCGGATTGGGCTTCAAGGCGCCGCCCTGCGCCAGCAGGTCCTGGTAGGCGTGGCGGTCGAGGTTGTAGTCGATCCCGCCGGGGTACAGCACATCGAAGCGCGGGTCCTGGCCGAGCGCGGCGCGAAGGGTCGGCTCCAGGGCGTCGGCGACCTGGCCGATGGCGGCGTCCTCGCACTCGCGGTGCAGCGACCGGGAACGGCCGGGGATCAGCAGGGTCAGGTCGTAGCCTGCGCCGTTGACGCACAGACCCTCGGCGGCGTCCGCCTCCTTGACCTGCACCATGCGCGGCGTCGACCACATCGGGTGCTCGCGCAGCCCCAGGAAGGTCTGCGCCGACCCGGGAGGCAGCTCGGCGTCGAAGCCGATGCGCCGGCCGATCTGGGCCTCGCAGCAGGCGAGGCCGGCGCGGCCCTGCACGAAGGCCCGGCCGTCGCGCCGCACGATCACCCGGGCCACGCTCTGGCGGACGCTGTTGGCGGGTCTGACCCAGACCTCCAGGATCATCTCGCCGGGATAGAGCACCTCCCACTGCAGCGGCATCAGGCCCCAGAGCCGGTAGGTCGCGGCGTCCACGCCGTTGTCGATGGGGGCGAGGGTGCGCCCGCGCGGGATGCGCCGCCCGGCCAGCGGATCGGCGGCCTCCGGCGTCTTGAGCCGGTCGTCGCTCCACCAGGTCTTCGGATCCGGCGGCGGATAGGGCCAGATGTCGGCCTGGGCCGGCGGCAGCCCGGCGGGCGGCGTCGCCACCGGCGGATTGTTCGGCAGGATGCGACGGATGAGCTGCGCGTGGCCGGGGCCCGCGCATGCCGTGGCGACCAGAGCGATGGTGAGAAGCCGGCGCACGCCTCTAAAGCGCGCGAGCCGACGCTCAAGTTTCTACAAGCGTCAGCCAGCAAAACTGGTCCCCGCTCTTGCGTCCGGCTGCGCGTCAGGACTCCTTGCTGGCGCCCCTTCCGGGCGGCGAACCGGTTCCCACTTCGCCTGAAGCGGCGCTAGAGCGCTTCGACGCCGCGCTGGATGGAGAGCACGCCGGTCCGCGAAACCTCCACCAGGCCAAGCGGCCGCATCAGGTCGCAGAAGCGGTCGATCTTCGAGGGCGCGCCGGTCAGTTCGAAGACGAAGCTCTCGCGGGTGGTGTCGATCACCTTGGCGCGGAAGATCTCCGAGACGCGCAGCGCTTCCACCCGGTCGGGACCGGAGCCGCGCACCTTCACCAGCGCCAGCTCCCGCTCCAGCCCGTTGGGATCGCGGCTCACGTCCTGCACGTGGCGCATGGAGACCATCTTCTCCAGCTGGGCCTGGATCTGGGCCAGCACCTGCAAGGTGCCGCGGGTGACGATGGTGATCCGGCTGGTGTGGGCGTTGCGGTCGGTCTCGGCGACCGTCAGGCTCTCGATGTTGTAGCCGCGCGCGGCGAACAGGCCGACGACGCGGTGCAGCACGCCCGGCTCGTTGTCCACCAGGCAGGCGAAAGTCGCGGCGCTCTCGGCCGCCTCCTTGTGGGCGAGGTCGTAGACGGAGGCGGGCTGGGTGTCGGTCATCGGGGTCGATCTCTGGGCGGGCGTCCGGGTCGTTTCATGCTCTCTATACACGGAAATCGCGGCGCCGCTTGCGCGCGAGCCTGTCTCCGCCAACATGGGCGCAATGTCTTCCCTTCGCATGCCTCAGTCCCTGACCAAGCGCCTCCGGTTCGAGACCGGCGAGGCGGTGCTGCAGTACGAGCTATTGCAGGAGCAGGCGGCCGCGCTCGGCCGCGTGGGCGAGAAGCT